>JAADHV010000086.1 GCA_013151635.1 Deltaproteobacteria bacterium
ATTGTCAACATGGGTAAAAACCGCAGCAATGTTGAAATTATTTTTCAACAGGATTTTAATTCCGATACAGCCTATATCATGATAGGCAAAAACAATTGTTTCCATAATTTTTTAAACTCTCTGTTCTTTTAAATTAAATAATATAAGATATCTCAACATCCGCATCCGGTTTTATTTATTATTTTGGGATCCGTGTCTTTTGCCGTTGATTGTTTTTCTTCTTTGCCAATAATATGATGAATATAATAGCGCGGTCTTGCTCTGACATCATTGTAAACACGACCCAGGTATTCTCCCAGAAGTCCCAGGGCAATGAATTGTGCACCGATCAGAATAAAGAGAACGGCAAACAGGGTAAATACACCGTTAGCAGCCCACACAGATCCGAATACGATCCGCATTGCCACCAGAAAAATACCGAACCCGACACCGAAGAAAGAAATTATCCCGCCTATAAGACTTAAGAGTCTTAAAGGAAAAGTCGTCATGCAGGTAAGAAGATCAAACTGAAGCGAGATCAGTTTCAAAAGACTGTATTTTGAATCGCCGCCATGGCGTTCCTCATGCTTTACTATGATTTCTGTTGTCGACTTTGCAAAATTGTTTGCTAAAACAGGAATAAAGGTGCTTCTTTCCGGACAATTGAGCACAGCATCTATGATATGTTTTTTGTATGCCCTCAACATGCAACCATAATCATTCATCATCACTCCGGTAACTTTCTGAATGGTTTTATTGATGATAAAGGATGATATTTTTCTGAAAAGAGTGTCCTGCCTGTTTTCCCTGACGCTGCCAACCACATCATAGCCCAGTTTTATCTGCTCAACCAGGTTCGGGATTTCTTCAGGCGGGTTCTGCAGATCCGCATCAAGGGTAACGATAACATCGCCTTTTGCCTGCTCAAAACCTGCCATTATGGCTGAATGTTGACCATAGTTTTTATTCAGAAACACCCCTTTTAGGGTGCCCGGATTCATCCTGACAGCAGCAACTATTTTATCCTCAGATGAGTCAGTGCTGCCATCATCAACCATTATAATTTCACATGGATTATCCATGCTCTCACAGGCTTTAAGACACCTTCCAATAAGTTCGGTAAGATTTTCAGCTTCATTAAACACCGGTATAACAATCGATACCGACAACTCGCCTTTCATTTTTTTAATACCTTTTTTATAACGTTCACCACACGGCCGGCATCTTTGTGTGTCATATCCGGAAAAAGCGGCAGGGACAGGATTCTTTTGGAATTCCATTCCGTATTTATCAATGAGCCGGGGGCGATATTCAGATTGTTTTTATAGTATCGATGAAGATGGACCGCTTTAAAATGAAGTCCTGTCCCAATATTATTTTTCTTCAGGTCTTCCATGAACTGGTCCCTTGACATCCCGGCCTTGCCAATATCAAGTCTGACAACAAACAGATGCCATGAATGTTTTGCATCCTCTTCAGGAAGTTTAAGGGGGATAATTTCCTCAACCTCATTTAACAGCTCAAGATAATGCAGGGCAAGGGCTTCCCGTTTTTTGTTAAACGTATTGATCCGGCTTAACTGGGAAATACCAAGTGCCGCCAGAATATCCGGAAAATTATATTTATAACCCGGTTCAAGGACCTCTGCCTGTGGCAGTCTCCCATGGCTGATCCTGTCGAAAGAATCCATGCCCAGGCCGTGGAATTTAAGTCTTTGTATTTTTTCAATAAGGGTATCATCATCTGAACACAGCATCCCTCCTTCCCCGGTGGTGATATTTTTTATGGGATGAAAGGAAAAAATACTGGTCCCCTGTGATCCTATTTTTATGTTTTTGTACTGGGTGCCGAGTGCGTGGGCAGCATCTTCCACAATGGCAATCTTATGTTTTTCAGCAATTTTCTGCAAAGAATCCATTTGAGCCGGAGCACCGGCAAAATGAACGGGAATGATCATCTTCACCTTTTCAGACAGGCATTTTTCCACGCTTTCCCTGTTCATCATGAGAGTATCTTTGTCAATATCTGCAAACACAGGCGTTGCCCCTGCCATGGTAATAAGATTTACGGTTGATACCCATGTCATGGAAGGGGTAATGACCTCGTCACCCTGCCCAATACCAAAAGCTTTTAATACAAGATGCATCCCGGCTGTTGCAGATGTAAGAGCCACCGCATTTGGGCTGTCGGTATAGTCACAAAATTTTTTTTCAAATTCAGCACTTTTGGAGCCTGTGGTGATCCAGCCGGATCGCAAAACTTCATTCACGGCATGGATATCATCCGGGTTGATTGAAGGCTTTGAGAACGGTAAAAAAGTATCACCCATGATTGATTCAGCCAAGGTGCGACCTTTTCCAGAACAATACACATTCATCATAAATAACCCTGGATTTGTTCATGTTTAAAGCAAGGACCGGTTCCAGGATAAATCCACTGGAAAATTTTCACATTGAAACCCGTTGCCATCATTCCTCCTCCCTTTTCTTCAGAGGTATTTTTGAAACGTGTGATGCTGTGTTCAGATGATGATACCTCTTATCTTGAAATGGTTTTTGGCACTCATTCCGGAAAGACTGTCAATGCCTTTCTAAAATCAAGATAACAGGCCACCATGAAGATAGCATGAAGTTGGGGACCGTGTGCTGAATTTTTTTTCGTGGGCCGTCCTTGGCAAGTCAAAAAAAGATTAAGTCGCCGCCTGGACTTTGGGATTGATTAGAGATATGAAATGAGAATATTAATTGTTGATGATGAGCAGACATTATTTGGATCAACTATAGACAATTGACCTCACAGCATGCCGGATGGAGCATGCCATGAACAAGCAAACCTTTAAAAAGTTCTCGCCCCTTTTTTTATCAATATCCTTGGACTCAATGACTGCATCCACTGTCATTTTATTAAGAGGATCAAACATCTGGGAAACTCTGGCCATGGGACATTCCCCTGCCTTGGATTCCAAGCCCCGAAATGCTCAGATATGGCCTCTATCCTGGGTAATTGAACTGTCGTTCCATCTATGGAGAGAGGATTAAATCCATTCCATTTTAAAGAAAGGAATTCTATCAGTCTGGTACATATGTTGAAAAGCAGGTTCTGTGCCAACCCTATAAGATTTGTTAATAAATTTATCTTTAAATTCAATAGGTTAATCTTATTTTATACTCTTAAGTTAATGACATTATGATATGCATAGATCTAATATTCAATACGCAGGAAGACTCAAAAGGTTCCCTTTGTTATATGTCAGCCCAACATTTCGGCATTGACTCTCTATAAAGCCTGTTCAATATCTGGCAACAGGGGGCAGAAATTGGGGTCACCCATTAACCCGCTCTCTTGACCAGGACGGCAGAGGGCACAGATTTATTTATAGGTCGTCCCGGCATATTGTCGGGACTATGGAACCTCAATAAGTGTTTGGTGCAGACAGGTTTTGCACCAGCGTTTCGAAATTAAGTCAGGACACAAGCATTCTTATCGGTTGTTTATTGATAAGCTTCGTTCAAAACACCGGAATAAAATTCAGCAAAAACAGGCAGGGGCTGCTGTTCATCTAATCAGTTTAAGCATTAATGGTACCGCCGTCATGGTATCTTATGGTTGATCACAGGTTTTTTTCAGTCAGGGAGTCCAACGTCTCTTTGGTGATACATTTTTCTCCGATAACATTTTGCAAAAAATAAACAATATTTTCGGGTCCTGACTCCCTTTAACCTTACAGCTTATCGCGTTTCACTGAGAATTGCTGTTTTTTTAATACTCCTCTTGACAAGAAGGAACTTCCTATCCTATACATAATGCTTGCTTGTTCCTATTGCCTTGCTAGTTTTTCACTTCTCCCGCGACGAGTAGATTTTTGCAAATGATAGACCCTGACTATAGATAGTTTGTAGATAGATTTATTTTTTAAAAAAGGCTGGATTCAACAGCCAGGGACCTGAATTATTATTGGAGAGGCGCTTTGAAAATATCAAATAGACGTATCATATTTTGGTTGCTATGGATTGGAATCAGTGCTCAACTCTTTAGCGTATCATTTGCAAAAGCAGCGGATAAAGAAAATTGTCTCATGTGTCATAAGTATCGATCCAATGCCAGAATTGATGAAACCGGTAAAAAAAGGAATTTCCATGTAAATGAAAAGCTTTATAACCGCAGCGTCCACAGAAATATCTCCTGCCGGGACTGCCACACTTATATTACCAAAATCCCCCATGATCCCGTGACTCAAAAAGTTAATTGTGCGAACCAATGCCATATAAGACCGCCGTTTGCCCAGGAAAAGTTCTCCCATAAAAAAATAATTGATTTATACAATGAGAGTGCTCACGGTGTTAAACCGGATGATCCCCAAGTACTTAAAGATGCTCTGCCAAACTGCAAATTCTGTCACCTGAACCCCTTATACACAAAAATCTCCGAAAAACGCGTGGCTTATAAGGAAACCCTGGCTCGCTGTTATAACTGCCACCCGGAAAGTGGTGTTATAATGGCTTATAAGCACATTACACACCGGCTTCGGAAAAGGACATCCCGTTCTTCCCGGAAAATCGTTAAATTGTGCACAAAATGTCATGGAGACAACGTGTTGATGAAAAAACTGAATGTTTCCAAAAAGGCCTTGCGGGCTGTTGATACCTACAACCGGTCAGTTCATGGGAAATTAGTGAGGTTAGGATCCCAGAAGGCAGCTAACTGTATTAATTGCCACGCATCAAGCGCCCTGCATGATATCAATAAAAGGGATAACAAAAAAGCGACTATTAATAAAGACAATATCATGCAGGTATGCCGTCAATGCCATAAGAATGCGGATCAAATGTTTATAAATATTGCCGTTCACCCTGAAGCCGTCCATTCTGGAAATCCCATTATTAAACTGGTAAGCATCAGTCTTGGCTTGGGCATGTACGGCTCTGTTCTGGCACTTGTGGGGCTTTTATTGCTTGAGACGCTGGGCCGGCGTAAAGATGGTGCCCGCCTGTTACTGAAAAGAGGAACAATCTGGTATGGGAAGCAAAAGTCTAAATCCCCAAAAAACAAATAGGAGGCCATATGGCAACAACCTTTGAAACAGCTCTAAAACCCTTCCCTCTTCCGGCTGAAACAGAGGATGAAGGATATTATACCTATGTGGAAGAGGTGGGATTTATTCCCAGAGATATCTTTAAGTATGTAGCATCAGATCCAATGGGTGATCTGCAGCGTTTTTCAACTCATATTGTGATACAGCACACATTATTTTTCATCAGCTTCCTTGTCCTGGCCTCGACCGGGTTGCCGATATATTTCAGTGATGTTTTCTGGGCTCCGTATGTTATCTCATTTTATGGGGGTATCGACATTGCCCGGCTCATTCATAAAATTGGTGCGATCACGATGGTGATCACTTCTATGTACCACCTTCTCACTATCATGGGAGGTACAGCAATCAAAATATTCAGAAAAGAATTCGATTTAAAAAGGACACAGATACCCCGGTTAAAAGATCTTTATGATTTGATCCATGACATCAAATATTTTATAGGACTTGAACCTTACCGGCCAAAAATGGAAAAATTCATGTACAAGCAGAAATTCCATTATATAGCGGTTACGTATGGCACTTTTGTATTGACCGCAGCAGGCTCTGCCCTTTTATTTCCGGATATAGCGGCAAAATTACTGCCTCAGACCATCGGTAAAATCCTTCCGCCGTCCATGGTCGGTGCCCAGTCATTTGCTGCCTTTTTCCAGGACCTTGCCCGGTTAATGCATGCAGATGAAGCCATTTTAGCGTTGATCGTACTTGCTTTCTGGCATTGGATCAACGTACACTTTGTCCCTGGCAGGTTTCCTTTACAATGGGCTTTTTTAACAGGCAAAATTACCAGGGAGCATCAGATAGAAGAGCATTTTTTAGAATACCTGAATAACCTGAAGGAGATACCTGAGGAGCGTGAGTATATGACCAGGCTGCTGAAGGAGAAGGGGCTTGGCCCTCTGGAGGAGAAGCCCTCTAAACAAAAAAAATGCACACTATCAGACTTCCCGCGTATCAATTAAATGAGAATATTAAAAGACAAGCTGTTTTGAAAATGATATAAGGAGAAAATAAAAAAATGCCTGGCACCAAGAAAAGATTGAGTCATCCTTTGTTGTCATATTTAATCGGATCATTTTTTATGGTGCTTTCGCTTATTATACTTATCGGCGTAATGTATCATATTTCCTTCTCCCGGAACGGACCTGAACTGCTCGGGGCTTTGGTTAAAAAATACGAGGCACAAACTAAATCTCCAATCATGGATGAAGCCCAGCGGCTTTTGGAAATGGAAAAACATAATCATTTCCATAATTTTCCTGTTGAATATCCCAAGCTCCCTGATAAGATGAAACCGGTCTGTTTTATATGCCACTCGGACTTTCCCCATACTAAAAACAAACGTATCCGGTCTCTGATGAATATGCACACTCAATTTTTCGCATGCGAAACATGTCATATCAAGGAAAAGCCTAATCATAAAATTGTTTATAAATGGTATAATCCCCTGGATAAGAATAGCAAAGGACCTTTTTTCGGAACTTCTTATGATCCGCAAACCGGAAGCCTTTTGGAAGGTGATGATCATATTGCTAAAATAACCCCTTTTTTCAGACGTGTTCCTGAAAATAAAAATAACCCGGGGTCTCAAAATCCGGACAATCTCTTATCAGTGATCCAGTTGCAGGATACACCATTTGCCAAAGATTATGTTAAAATCAGGAACAGGCTCAGCCCGGAAGAAAGAGAAGGCATTAAGAATAAATTTCATAAGAACATTAAACCCAAAGGACATGATTGCAAGGACTGCCATACTAAAAACAGTATTCTGGATTTTAAGCGTTTAGGATTTTCCGAACATAGGATCAAATATTTGAAGACACTTGAAATTATTGGGATGTTGTCACACTATGAGGATTTTTATCTGCCCAAACTGTTTCCTAATTCCAAATCGTCGGCTGATAACAAAAAAAAGCAGTAAAAAAATATTTATATTATTTGAAAATCATTTTTCATCTATGCCTGTCTTCCGGGGTAAAGAAATGGATACTGCTATGCAAATGTTCTTTGTTATACTAATTAATAAAACGATTGGCCCAAACCCCGCGGTTAGCTCAGAAAAGGAGATTATCTATGCTGGGAATCAAGATAGAACATTTGAAATCGGGCAGGTATTATAACTAATGATGCTCAAAAATCACCTTCCCCAGCCGCCGGGCACCTTCAGCCAGTATCTTATCATCATAAAAAGCAAAGGAAAGGCGCATATAATTTTTTAATTCTTTTTTGTGGGAAAAAAGGCTGCCCGGATAAAAACCCACATTCTGTTTCCGGGCCGGCATGCAGCCATCCCAGTCTCAGCCCCGGTGCCAGAATTTTTGAAAAGGAACCCGGGGAGACCAGGGGGCAGCAGCTTTTTCCATTTCTTTTACAGGGAGCAAATGACTGCTCGGCTGCCCCAATCCCAGATGGATCATGTCCGGGGGAGGGTCAATCTGCGGAAGACCCCGGTTAAGTGTCATGGCATACCCTGAACAGGGGCAAAGGCGACGGGCATATGGAATCCATTACTGAAAGATCCCTGGCAGCGCAATATCCCTTGGAAAGATACCCCTGGTCAAGTCCTTTCCGGGTAATGACCTGGAGGTGGGTATGATAAAACCAGTTCCCGTTTTCATGAAAATCCCCGATACAGGCAAAGGCCTCCCCGGCCATAAGTTTTGTACCAGTGGCAGGAAGCTTTGCTTTGTTTAAATGGCCGTAAAAACTGTAAAATGTTTCAAAATCCGGACTTTCATGCATTAACAGCACGTGGGCACCGTAATTTCCCTGGCCCTGTTCATACCCGCTTTCCATGACCCTGGCAGGAAGCGGCGCATGCAAAGGGGTATCAAGGGGAACTATCACATCCAGGCCCAGATGGAAAAACCGCTTTTCTTCAACCATCTGGGGATACCGGGACAGGACAATTCCCCGGTTTTCAAGATAGGAGGCGACTCCCCACGTGTATTGATCTTTCATCAACTCGTCCAGAAACTTTTGGAATGCTTTTTGATCATGAATATCCACGGCATTAAAAATATTGGAGTGAACTGACAGATCCACCACCAGGGGGTCCCCTGTCAAGTCCTTAAATACAGGTTGAATATCAACCTTGTTACTGTATGCAATATAAGGGTATTTCAACATTTTCAGCATCACCTCACGAAACTGGAAAATTATTTGTTTTTACAAGTCCCGGAACCTGGACCACGGGAAAACCGTCATCCCGGGCAAAAATGCCTTTGGGAAACTCAAAGTTTTTATCCATTCCTTTATAATAGGATAAATCATAACAGCCAAGCTTTATTTTTGTTCCTTTGTTATCATGAACAAAAGAGGAGGTCAGGCCGTAATCCACATCACCAAGCTTTGTTGAAATCATATACCTGGGGATTTCCCTTCCTGATCCTTCCCTTCTGACTTTTGTGGCAATATCAATTACATCGTAAGAATCCACCGGGTGATCAATATTCCATTCGTGCTGGACTGGAAGCCCTGCAACATAGAGGTGGTGGAATTCCATTCCGGATTTGCGTATGGCATGGGCAAGGGAATGGATGTGCCCGTCACTGTCGTTCACTCCTCCTAAAAGAGCGGTATTGCAATACACGGTTATTCCCTTATTGTTCAGTCTTGCTGCAAGTTTTGCATGAGTGCCGGTGATCTCGCGGGCCAGGGTAAACCAGGTCTCGATTTCCAGTCTCAAGGGGTTCACCACACAAAGTGTATTCAAGTCCCCGAGGGTATTGATCACAGCCCTTGTATAGGCTTGAGGATCATAGTTAAACTTCATGCTCAACAGCCGGATGGCATTTACATGGGGAATACCCTTTAACTTTTTAATAAGCGGCCTGATATAATAAAGATCGTCTATGGCATCTGTTTGCGAAGATATGATGACATCCGTAATCCTGTCATCTGCCCGGATGTAATCGATCTGGCCTTTATCCGCCCGGGCATTGATTTCAACCCTTGTTTCGTGGAGCCTCAATAGCTCTTCATGACCGGTGTCCACAATGGACGGCCCTGTTTGCCGTTCATTGATCAACAAGGATGTAAGCCTTTCAATATCATAACTTGATGCAGGTTTTTTTTCCATGGCCCCTCTTTCTGGCCGGGGGCCATGAAGAAAAGATTCATCCCCGATTTGCGCCATATACTGGATATCAATGGTGCCTTCACCATTCACCCTTATATTGGCAAGGCTATTGGCAAGGGGGGCAAAGGCCTTAAAATAATCCGGGGTATAAGGGGTCCTGATCCAGATAAAATTTTCATTCTCTTTTACTTTTTCCACTGCCCAGCCGCTGCTATACCAGTCCATTTTTCCTATGGGGGTTGCCGTACAGATTCTCGGGATGACCCTGTCGGACAGGTGGGCCCGGAGGTAGCTGGCAATCCGTATTCCTTCGGACAGGGGACTCCAGTAGATGCTGTTCCCGTGAATGGGGCTGCAGGGAATATAAATATAATGAAGTTCAGCACCTGCCCCCCGCAACAGTGAAAAAAGCCTGACAAGCTCGGGGCCTTTATCATTGCAGTCGCGAAGAAACGGGGTCTGGACATACACGGCAATCCCGTTGTTGACAAGATCGGATATAATCTCAAGGCTTTCAGGTGATATTTCATCCGGATGAATAAAATGGGTGGCCACTTCCATCCGTTTACCATGCTGCTGAAGCTCAAAGTTCTTTTGTTTAAGGTATTTCAGATAAGCGGATTCATTTTCAAGAAAAAGATCCGGGTAATAGGCAATAGACCGGGTGGCAAGGCGGATGGTCTGGACATGGTCCACCTGCATCAGCCCGTCCAGGGTTGCTGCCATGTTGACCCTGTTCATGAAAGGATCACCCCCGGTCACTACAATTTCTTTTATAGACGGTGAATCCTTGACATGCCGGACTGCTTTTTTAACATCCGCCACGGCCGGGTTCTTCTCATTCCTGGAATCTTTATGCTTTCTGAAACAAAACCGGCAGTAAACAGGACAACTCATGTTTAAAAGAAAGATGACCCTGTTCTGGTACATCTGCTCCAGCAGGCCGTCGTGAAACTGGCCAATCCAGGTGTTGGTATGACCGCCTGCATCCAGTTCTTCAATAAACGGCAGGTATTGATAAGCCACATCCTTTGACACCAGCATCTGCCGAATGGTGTGGCGGGACAACCGGACCGGATAAGTCTCAATCACCTTTTGGAGCTGCTCCCGGTCCTTTTCAGGAACGCCAAGGTGAGTAACTTTCTCAAGCTGCCAGGTATCTTTAACGGAAATATATCCATGCCCCGGGAGGACCTTTTCAAGGATTGCCATGAGCATGAGATGGGGAATCTCAATCTGGCCGGGCTTTATTTTTTTTATTTTACCGCTGCCAACGGCCGATAAAATCTCAGTGAAAAAACCTTCCGGGTCATCGGGATATCCTGTTTTTTTTAAAAGTTCTGAGAACCGTTCCCTTCCATTGCCCTTTTTTGTGATATTGCACAATTGTTTTCCTGCCAGCGGTATTGTCCCGTAAATATCAAAAAATTCAATCACAGCATCTGTCAAACCGGATAGACTGACATCTATTGTCATTCCTGAATATTTGAATTCTACTGTTATTGAACGATCGTAACTTTCCATGGTCATATTCCTTATACTTTTTTTTTAGCCTTGTACAAATAGGATACAATGTCTTTGGCAAATCCGTATCCCATTATTTTTCCCAATGTTTCATCTTCATTTCCCGGGCCAATCTGTATGACCAGGTATTCTTTTGAACAATCTGTGTCGTAAACTTTTTTCCATATATAACTTTCCTTTTCCAGGTATTGATATGCGATAAAAGAGTCTGAAAAAATAGAATCCGCCTGTTTATTTAAATCGTTTTCAAAAATTATATAGCTCCTTAAAGGGTCAAGGTTTTCCTTAATCCAGCCAAAGCTTTTTAAATTTTTTTTATGGTCTGATAAATGCTTGAACATTCCTAGAGTTTAAGCAGCCGGCAGTGCTCAGGGGCAACTTTCATGAACACTTCATCCCCCCGCCTGTATGGAGATCGTTTAACAAAATTGATCGCATGCAGCACAAGTTTGTTATCAAGTTCTATAAAATAACTGACTTCTCCTCCCATATAACTGCGGTCCACTATTTTCCCGAAAAAAACATTCATGCCTTCTTCCGGGACATGGTCGGTTCTGTACCCCAGTTTGAATTTTTGTGCCCGGATAACAATTTCCGCCTTATCCCCTGTGTTAAGTACTCCTGCCGGAACGGCAAAAAAGGTATGATCATCCTCCAGGGTTACACTCAGGAAATCACCTGTCTTTTCCTTGACAACGGAATTAATAAAATTGGAATGACCTAAAAAATCGGCAACAAAATGGTTGATTGAATTGTTGTAAACTTCTTCAGGGGTGCCCTCCTGCTGGATAAACCCGTCTTTCATGACCACCACTTTATCTGACATGGATAAAGCCTCTCTTTGATCATGGGTGACAAAAATAGTTGTCACGCCCAATGCCTGTTGAAGGTTGTCAATTTCTCTTCTCATATCTTCCCTTAAATTTTCATCCAGGGCAGATAAAGGTTCATCCATCAACAGCACATCCGGCTCAATCACAATGGCCCTGGCAAGGGCAATCCGCTGCTGCTGGCCACCGGAAAGCTGGGACGGCATCCTTTCCCCGACCCCTGGAAGCCGGACGGTTTCCAGGGCTTTTTCAACCTTGTCTTTTATAACGGATTTTGAAATATTCCTGTATTTAAGCCCGAATGCCACATTATCAAAAATGGTTTTATGGGGGAAAAGCGCATAATTTTGAAATATCATTCCCAGGTTTCTTTTATGTATAGGCGTATCATTCATTCGCCTGCCCTTGATATAAATATCTCCCCGGGTCGGTGATTCCAGACCTGCAAGCATTCTTAAAAGGGTTGTCTTCCCGCATCCTGACGGCCCCAGAAGGGTTACCAGGGAGCCTTCCGGAATTTCAAGATCCATTCTTTTAACTGCAAGCACTTTGCCAAAACGTTTTTCAATCCCTGTAAATTTTACAAATTCAGGGTCTTTTTCCTGTTTCAAAACCGCTGTCTCCCAATTGATCTGAAAAAATGATTCTTCAAAGCCGGAACAGTTCCGGCTTTGAAGACAATTGTGATACCTTTACCTGCCGGCCATGATCCGGTCCCATTTTTCCGCCCACTCAATTTGATGCTTATTCCAGTAAACCGGATCAGCAAATAAGTATCCATCAAGCTTTCCTGTCGGATCAAATGCAGGAAGTTTTTTAACTTCATCCGGCATGGCAATTTTTGTCGGATCAAGGCTTGGCGGATAATTCTGCCCCTTTGCAACAGCAATGGCAGCACTGGGTTCCAGCATGAAATTTAACAATTTCTGCGCCACATCAAGGTCTGTGCCTTTGATCACATACATATATTCCATCCAGGAATAGGTGCCATCAGGCGCAAGGTATCCAACGGGATGCCCCTGTTTCTGAAGCGCAGCCACCCTGCCGGACCAGGCCACTGTTGCGTAAATATCATTATTTGCCAGAAGACTCATCAGTTCGGAACCAGAGGCCCAGTATTTTTTTATCAGGCCCCGCTGCTCTTTCAAAGCATTCCATATCGCACCAAGATCTTTCATATTATTGGGGCTCTGGCCGGTGTGGAGTGCGGCATACCACATATTGGTCCTGAAATCACCGCCCCAGGACCCGAGTTTTCCTTTAAGACTCTTGTCAAACAAAATCGAGGCTCCCAGCTCTTCGGCCTTTGCCCTGGATATTTTATCCGTATTATACGCAATCCCGGTCTGGCCCAGATCATAAGGCACTGCAGAAAGGGTCCCTTTTGTAATGGCCCTCAAGGTGTCTGTCATCTTTGTCATTACATTTTTAAGATTTGGAATCTTGGTTTCATCCAGGACAACGCCAAATCCCAGATCCGTATACCGGGCATAATCATAGACAGCGCTTAAATGGGCGATATTAAATTCTCCTCCGGGTGGGAAAGATGCCTTTACCTGGGTTAAGAATGCATCCATGCCCGTGAATGCCGCATCAATGACCTCAA
Source organism: Deltaproteobacteria bacterium (assembly GCA_013151635.1). GTDB lineage: Bacteria > Desulfobacterota > Desulfobacteria > Desulfobacterales > Desulfobacteraceae > Desulfobacula. The sequence continues at coordinate 13,110 of JAADHV010000086.1, forward strand.
TCCCGGTAGCCTTGGTAAAAGGGTCAAAAGCAAATTTTCTTAAGGCTTCTGAAGTCGAACCGCCCCAGGAATGACAGGTAATGGAATTTTTTTTGGCCAATGCGTTTCGCACCAGCCCGAACGGGCCGCCTATCAGCCCTGCGGCAGCACCGAATATACCAATAAATTTTACAAAATCACGTCTTGAGATACGTCCTTTGTTATAATTTTCAACCACATCATCCAATTGCTTTTCCAGATCTTTTTTCACTTTTTTCTCCTTTTATCAAAAATTTTAAAAGTTGAACCGCCCAAAAAGACTCATGCCATGGGCTTATATATCCCTTTATGTCTTATGCCTCCCCCGTACAAACCGCCGGGACACAAATCCTGCCAGCAAGGGTATGGACACGGTTAACACAATCATGACCGCACCCAGGGCATTAATTTCAGGACTGATGGAGTTTCGCAGCATACCGAATATTTTCACGGGAACGGTCTGGTTCCTTGCAGTGGCCCAGAAAAGCGTTGCCGTTACATCATCAAAGGAAATGGTAAAACTGAACAGCATTCCGGCCAGTATGGCAGGTGCCAGCAAAGGAAAAGTAATTTCCATAAATGTTTGAAACGGGTTTGCCCCAAGGGACAATGCAGCCTCCTCATATTCTTTCTTAATTCCGACCAGCCTTGCCTGGACAATGAGAAGAACATAGGGCAGGGTCAAGACCACGTGGCCGATGAGCAGCAGGGTAAAACTCTTTGGTTGCTGCAGCCACCTGATGAAGAGCAGCAGGGCAACCCCCAGCACGACCTCCGGAACCATGATGGGGGCGATTAATAAGGTGTTTAAAAATTCTTTGCCCCGAAAATCATACCGGATAAAAGCCATTGCAGCCGGCACGCCAAAAGCCGTAGACAATACCGCCGTAAAAGAGCCCAGCACCAGGGAATTTTTAAAAGCATCCAGGATGGTTGAATTATGCGAAAGCTTTATAAACCATTTAAAACTTACGCCCTCCATGGGGAATGATCCAAACTGCTGGGGGTTGAACGCCAAAAGGATAACGGCGATAATCGGGGTGAACATCCAGATATAAACCAGGAGTGTATACAATTTTATCAATGACCAGCCTGAAATCACTTTTTTCATATCCATTCCCTTGTCAGGATTCATTACTTAAGGTTTTAAATATCTGGCTGATTCCCATATACCGGTTATAGGTATAGACAATGGTCATCAAAAGCACCATCAAAACAGTACTGATGGCCGAGCCAAAGGGCCAGTCAAGGGTGCCGATCACCCGCTTGAAGATCAGGTTGGCAATCATTTCATTTCCAGGGCCGCCTAAAATCATCGGGGGCAGGTATGTTCCGCAGGTCAACACAAAAACCAGCAGGCAGCCAGCGCTTACACCCGGCAGGCTCAGAGGGAGTGTCACTTCTTTAAACGCTTGCCACTCAGTGCATCCAAGGCTTTTTGCCGCTTCAGCCAGGCTCTTGTCAATGCCGTCAAGGCTGACGTAGATATTTAAAATCATAAAAGGCAGAAGATATTGCAGAAGGCCCATGATAACAGCTCCTTCATTATACAGCATGGGCATAGGAGCGTTGATGATATTAAACTTGAGCAGCAAATGGTTGATCAAGCCTGAATCCCCCAGGATATTTATCCAGCTTAAGGTCCGGATGATAAAGCTGATCCAGAACGGAAGCATGACCAATACCATGAGAAAGGGCTTGAGCCGGGATTCTGTCCTATAAAAAAAATACGCTGGAATGTAGCCTAAAACCAGGCATAAAAAAACTGTTTCAAGAGCAACTCGAAGGGTACTTAAAAGAATGGAAGGGTAAAAAAAATCTTTAAAAAACTTGGCATAATTGCCAAATTGAAAAGCCGGGATGTCCTGGCCGCTTGGGCCTCTGAGCCAGAAGCTATAAACAATCACAAAACAGACAGGGATGACCAGAAGAAAGAAAACAGCTGTCAAAGAAGGGGCCAGTAACACCCAGGGTTTCCACGGTTTGTTTTTCATTAACACATCCTGATTAAGTTTATGTCTCTATAATGATTTAAACAGCAATCTTTATGCCATTACGAATAATATTTTATCAAGTACTTGAGAATAAAGGTAAAATTTGCTTATGAAGGCAATATTAAAAACAGCGTGGAATTAAATTTGATTCATCTTTAAATCACTAAAATCACTCAATTATTTAAAATCATTGCGCATTCACTATGATTTAAAAACGGATCAAGCAACTTTTTGCTGAAAGCTTTAATAACATGGTCTTTTAGTATATTTGATACAAAAATGAATCAGTATTACCTTTTTGTAATAGCAATGCCGTGGCTTTTAAATTTCCTGACCACAGAGGGCTGGCTGATGCCTAAAAACCGGGCTGCTTCCCGGGTGGTACGACATTTTATGGCCGCCTGCATCAGCATCTGGTTTTCCACTGTCCATATTTTATCCGCCAGGGTTGCGTCCTCTTTTTGGGGAAGGGCCTTTGTTTTAAAAGGCCTGGTCCTGTTTAATGCCTTTACCAGGTAATCATCCAGGGACTGCCGGTCACACATGACAATGGCCTGTTTGATAATATTGACCAGCTCCCGGACATTCCCCGGAAAATCATAGGTTTGAAGCCTTTCAAAGGCCTTGTACCCGATCCGCGCCCTGCGGTTATACTGTCTGTTATATTTTTTAAGGGTAATCCGGACCAGTTCGAGAATATCCTCGGGCCGGTTTCTCAATGGCGGGATTGAAAGCAAAAATGTATTAAGCCTGTGCAAAAGATCCAGCCTGAACTTCTTATTGACTGTCCGGGTATCAAGGTCCCGGTTTGTGGCGGCAATAATCGAACAATCAATAGTCTTTGGGCTGGTCCCGCCAATGGGCATGATTTCGTGATCGTCCAGGCATTTTAAGAGCTTGGCCTGTACTCCGAGGGGCATTTCTCCGATTTCATCAAGGAAAAGCGTTCCCCCGCAAGCCAGTTCAAACAGCCCTATCTTTCCATTTTCACTGGCCCCGGTAAACGCCCCTTTGGTATACCCGAATAATTCAGCCTCTAAAAGGTTTTCAGGCAGGGCCGCGCAATTGATCTGGATAAACGGCTTTTTGTTCCCGGCGCTGTGCTGATGAATAAATTTTGCCAGCAACCCCTTGCCAGTCCCGGATTCCCCCTGGATCAGGATATTGGACGCATTAATGGAAGACAGTTTCAAGGCCAGTCGAAGTGTCTGCTTCATTGATTCACTCTGGGCCACAATATGGTTCTGTTTCAGTTCAAGCAGGGTTAATTCGGTCAAGGTGTCCTTTATTTTTTCAGATTCCTGCCTTGCAAAAGCAAGCTCCTTTCTCATGCCTTCTATAAGGGAAATATCGCGTTCATTTACCACCACAAAAGCAATATGATGCCGGTCGTCAAAAACAGGGGTCCCGGTAACCAGCAACGTGTATTCCGACCGCGGTGTTGTCTGGATCACACTGACCTGACGTTTTGTCTCAAGAACTTCCTGGGTGGCGGATCTGTCAATCTGCCCTTCCTTTACAAGGGTTCGAACATCTTTGCCCAGTACCTCAGATGCCTTTACCCCGTTTAAAATCTCAGCTGCTTTATTGAGCTTAAGGATTACCCCTTTAGAATCACAAATCATCAAGCCGTCAGCCGACCGGTCAAAAATCGCCTGTAGGTATGCCAGGGTCTCTTGCGGTGATTCATCGTTCATGAACAATCCTTCCGTTAAAAATAGTGATATCGACTCTGGTATCAGGAATCCTGTCAGAATCAATCTTAAAGATGTCCTGGTCAAGAACGATCATATCCGCAAGCTTCCCCTCTGAAACAGAGCCCAGACGATCCCCTGTCCCAGATACTACAGCCGGCGTGATCGTAAGACCTTTAACCGCCTGCTCAACACTGAGTGCCTGGCCCGCATACCACCCCTGTTCCGGGGTATGGTTCATTCTTTTTCTCGTAACAGCGGAATAAATCCCTGCCAGGGGATTAGGGTCCGCCACAGGCGCATCAGAACTTAGCATCAGGGGAACCCCTGTTTTTAAGATACTTTTCAGGTTATAGGCATATTTTCCTCTGGGCCCCACACAGGAATCAATCATGGAAATATCAAGGCTTAAATTATTTGGCTGGCAGGAGACGGCAATGTTCTTTAATGCTGCAAGCTTTTCAAGATCCTCCGGCAGGATCATCTGGATATGCTCTATTCGATGGGGAATCACACACCGGCTTTCACACCTGGCTTCAACTCTTTTGAACATGCCTATGATTTCTTTACTGGCCCGGTCGCCAATGGCATGGACCATAACGCTTAACCCGGCCCGGTCTGCCTTTAACACAGCACTTTCAATGTCCTCTGCCGGGGTCAAGGGCATCCCGTACCCGGCATCCAGATATTTTTCAGTCATCCAGGCTGTTCTTGCACCCATGCCACCATCAGAAAAAAACTTCAAATAACCGATTTTCAGCAAATCATCCCCAAACCCGGTACAAAGCCCCAGGTCAATTGCCTGGTCTGTCATTTCACCGGGAAGCGCCACATGACAACGGATATGAAGTTTATTTTCCCTTTTGAGAGCCTGCCACGCCGTTAAGGCATCTCTTCCGTCAAGCCCGCCCATGAGCCGGATATCATGGACGGATGTAATCCCTAACCCATGGGCGTCCTGCACGGCTTTCTGCATGTTTTCAAGCACTTTGGACCTGGAAAGCCCTGGCAATACATTCCGGATCAGGTTTGCGGCAAGCTCTCTTAAAACGCCGGTGGGGTTTCCCGAAGCATCTTTTGCAATCGCCCCGTCCTTGGGATCAGGGGTTTTGGAACTGATGCCGGCAAGACGTAATGCCATGGAATTGGCAACCGCCAGATGGAGGTCGCACCGCCAGATACACACCGGGTTATGGGGTGCAATCCTGTCAAGGTCTTTCCGGTCAGGCATTTTTTTTTCAGGCCAGTCCGACTCATTAAACCCCTGGCCCAGCACCCAGCTGTCATGGCCAAGGGCCAGGGCCTTTTTTGAAACAGTCTTCTGCATTTCTTTAAAGGAGCAAACCCGTGAAAAATCAATGCTGTCATAGTTTAATGCCCATTCATAAAAATGAAAATGAGTATCAATAAATCCCGGCAGTACCAGCCTGTCATCAAGGTCAATCACCTGTGTATGTTTTGATGCCAGCGATAAAATTTTTCTGTCAGGTCCGGTGCTCAAAATCCTGTTGCCGGAAATGGCAACCGCCCGGGTCATTGGACAGGCAGCATCCTGGGTTTGAATATTGCCATTGTATAAAATAATATCCGGACAGACTTTCATTACATGATAAATCCTTGTTGAAAGGGGTCATTATCTTCAACCACAAAATGATGGACACCGGTTAAATAGGCCATGCCTTTAATCTGAACGATGAATCCATCCACAGGCCCGACTTTTTCCTTTTTTACAAGCATGGCTTCAAAAGATGTATCCAGGGGACTGTAATTGATATATTTCTGGTTCATTTTAATTTTTCCGTAATGATGAAGCAGGGTCAATTTGGCTGCCGTGCCCGTACCGCAAGGAGACCGGTCTGCATGGGATTGTCCGTAAATGACCATGCCCCGGCCAAAGGCCTGGTCCTGGTCATGGTGGGAATCATAAAACTCTGTGACATCAATGGTTTTGACATCCGGCCTGACAGGATGGGATACCATAAGCTGTTCATTGGCAGCATCAATAATCTTCATGCCCAGGTCTGTTAAAATTTCCTTGTTTTCCAGAACCGGCTCCATGCGAATCTGGCTTGAATCCACCATGGCAAAAAAACCGCCTGTACAGACAAGGTCCACTTTTATGGTTCCAAACCCTTTCACCTCAATTTCCCGGCCTGTATCATAAACAAAAGAGGGCACCATATTGATAGCCACAGCAACAAGCTTGCCCTCATAAACAAACATCCTGGCCTCCACAGGCCCTGACGGGGTATCCACAAATAATGAATTTTCCCCTTGTTCAAGTTCAAGAAAGCCTGTTCCTGCAAGGGTTGCGACAGCCCCGATGGTCGCATGCCCGCAAAGGTAAGGATACCGCTTTGCATCCATGTATATCAATCCGAACTTTGCATTTTTTGTGACATTCCCGGTCACCAGGGCGGCCAGGATTTCTTTTGACCCCCTGGGTTCTTTTGTTAAAAGACACCTGATATGGTCATAGCGGGATTTGAACCATTCAAGCTTATCCATCATGGTCCTGCCTTTCATATCCCCCAAACCATTGACAATCAGGCGGGTGGCTTCCCCTTCCGTATGGGAATCAATGGTGGTGATGCAATGGCCGATTCCCTTTGAAAACTTTGAAAAATCATTGAAAAATTCCATTAAAAAAATCCTTTAAAAACCTCAAAGGTCATCTTTTCTGCCGCCGCATGCCGGCTGCAATACAAAATTAAAAAAATCTTTTCATTAAAAAAACAGTTTTCCAAAACAAAGGCAAGATTTTTTATTCTTTAAATAAGTTGCCTGCAAAAGATATTTACTTATCACAGACAGCCTGAAATGCCTTTTTTTGAATGGATAATAAAATCCTGCAGTATTGATCCTGATTTCTGGAAACAGGCGGTAAAAGCCCATGATAAATGGATTGAACGGCTCCGCAACCTGCCTGTTTTTTCTACCACATAGGTGGACTCCCCATTATTTCAGGAATTTTTATGCCGCCGGTCAGGGCAAGACAGCCCGTCATCCATCCTGGCTATTATCTGATTCCCAGAAAACTGTGAAAACTATTTTGGTTGACAATTTTTATATATTTGAACAGGATTATTAAAAAGGGATTATATCCTGCCAGTCAAATGAACTGTAATTGAAAGCGACAGCCATGCTAATTTTTAAACAATTTAGCAAAAAGGAGAGATGGAATGAAGACGACTGCCAAAGATGTTATGGCAACCAGCTTTAAAACATTGCGCCCTGATTCTCCCATATCCGAAGCATTAGAGATTTTTAAAACATCAAAGCTGGATGGAAAAACAATTTTCGGTATTATGGTAACCGATAAAGGTGGCTCCATTGAAGGTATGATATCCATGTATGATGTTCTTTTATTCCTTCTGCCCAAGCATGTTAAAATCTGGGGCAACATCAGTGACATTGAGATAGAGGGGATCATTGATCGCATCGCCGGCAAACTGAAAAATCTTTTTGTCGGCGATATTATGACACCGAAAGTCATATCTGTCACTCCTGACACGCACTTGATGATGGTACTGGATATCATGATAAAAAAACATGTTCGAAGACTGCCGGTTGTTTCCAATGGTGAAGCAGTCGGTATGGTCTATATTTCAGATCTCTTTAACCATCTTCTTGAAAGGGCGTGAAAGTGGGAAAAGATACATTAACCGAGTTAAAAGTCAGACATGCCATGAGAAAGCAGTTGATTGTGCTTGGGCCTGATGACACCATTGACTGCTGTATACAGTACTTAATCAAATATAAGGTTAATGCTATCCTGGCAGGCAGATATGGAGAGAAACCATTGGGAGTTGTTTCAAAAACAGATATAATGGGGGCTTGGTATTCGGAACTTCCTTTATCAACACCTGTTGAAATGATAATGAATTCTCCTCCACTTTTCTGCAGGCCTGACGATACGCTTGATTCAGCATTGAATACCATGAAATCCAATAAGATTTACCGGTTATATGCATTGGAAGAAGGTTCCAATGCAGTCATCGGTGCCATCGCATACCCTGATATTGTGGGCTTGCTTTACCATTATTGCAGTCATTGTGATCAGGGTCTCTTTAATAAACGAAAAGAGATGGAGCAAGACAGGGTCAAAAGATATAAAGTTCATGAAATCATGACAAAAAAGGTTGAGTCCTGCCAGGAAGACATCGCCCTTGAGTCTGTGGTGGAGATCCTTTCTGCCTCGAGATTCGGTGCTATTTTGATTGTCGATAATGATAACTATCCAAGAGGGGTTATTTCAAAAACAGATATTACCCTCTGTTACAGACATGGGCAGGATCTGTCTGTCCCTGCAAAAACAATTATGTCTTCACCGGTAGCTCTCTGTTATGAACAGAACCCTGTAGAGAGTGCGATCAAATCAATGATTATAGAAGATTTGCATCGCCTTTTTGTCATCCCGGAGAACCGTCAGGCAGTTTCAGGTGTTATCTCTCTTACTGATGCCGCCCGCTTAAGATCAGGCAGTTGCCATGCCTGTATCAGCAGCAGAATAAGAGTCGATAAAAATTGATCGGATATCAAGCCATCCTGTTAAATGCAGGTATTACATCTCTTACAGTCAATCATAGGACAGGATGGGGATTTTTCTCATTTCTCAATCCTTTCAGGCTTGTTGTACCCGCCAAGTATAAATATTGATGAAAATTCAGTGCCCTTATATCAAATATCCAGTCTTACATTACACCGGGTCCTGGATTGATCCACTCAACTAAAAAGTCTCATCATCAAAGGGAATTACCTGGTCAGGCTTTACTTCCTTATTATGAAGAAGACTGTTTTGAGGCCTGCCTGCCAATCTTTTTTTATTTTCCTTGATATGATCAACTCCAATCTTTTTTTTGAGTTTGCTAACATCGCCTCCACCTGAAATGATTTGACCTAAATCTCTTACAAAGTTCGACATTGTCTCTGCCTGGGCATTGAGTTCTTCCGCAGCACTGGCAGATTCTTCAGCAGTTGCCGCATTTTGCTGGGTGACTTTATCAACATCAGCTATGCTCTGGTTTACCTGTTCAATCCCCATTGACTGCTCTTTTGAAGATTGGGCAATCTCACTTACCAGGGTACTTACTTTAGAAGAGGATTCCAAAACTTCTGCAAAAGCTTTATTAGTCATATTAACAATTTTAGTCCCTTCCTCAGTCCGGACTAAATTGCTCTGAATTATATTTGTTGTGTTTTTTGCAGCATCTGCAGTGCGCAAGGCAAGGCTCCTTACTTCTTCGGCCACAACAGCAAACCCGTCTCCAGCTTCTCCTGCCCTTGCAGCTTCGACAGCAGCATTCAAGGCAAGCAGGTTTGTTTGAAAAGCGATCTCGTCAATGGTTTTAATTATTTTGGATGTCTCTTCACTTGCCCGGGTGATTTTATCCATTGAATCTATAAGCCTGCTCATTGAATTATTGGCGTTATTTACAATATTATTCGCTTCTTTCATGAGATTGTCAGCATTATTGGCATTATCGGCATTGAGCTTAGTCATGGATGAAATCTCTTCCAAAGCAGATGATATCTGTTCCACAGCCGCTGCCTGGGTGGATGACCCATCGGCAAGATACTGGCTGGAACCTGAAACATTGTTTGAAGCCTCAGCAACCTGGGACGAACCATCATTAAGCCCGTTTGTGATTGCTTTAATAGGGTTGACTACATTTTTGCTTACAATTAAATAAAAGGTCATAAGAGCCAGTAGAATGCCAGCCAAAGAGATTCCCCCGGCTTTCAAAATATCACTTTGAAGTATCTTGTCTGCTTCATCCAGGTATTGAATAACCTCAAAGGCGCCATGAATTTCACCTATTTTCCAGTTTTCCATTTTGCTGCCGGTGGGATCATATCCATTGTCTAATCCCCAGAGCTCTTTGGAAGTTGCCGGATCTCCGTGACAGTTCATACAGTTCTTGCTGAGTTTGACCGGAAGAAAATACCTGACAGCATTAATTTTTTTATCAACAACAAAATATTCATCAAGATTTTCAGCTTTCATCTTTTCAAGAGCCAATCCCTCTACCTTTGATTTTTCACCATAATCAGGCGCATTCTCAGATCTTCTCGGCTTGAATTTAGGAACTTTGAACTCATATTCCCCCTGCTTGGCCTTCCTCATGGCAGCATTCCAGGCAGAAACAACAGGCACTGTTGAAAGGATTTTCTCTAGTTCTCCTTTTTTAGCAAAACCCTTAAGCATCTGCGTTGTAAAAAGTCCTTGTTCCCATTTGGTTTCCATTTCCTGCCGGGTTGATTCAGCTATAAGGGTCACCGCTCTTGCCTTTTCCACATAAGAACTGATGGTTTTCTGTTTTGAGTTAAAACTATAAAGAATGAACAGGATAATAATCAAAGCAGATAATGATATGGCAGCTACAGTTAGAATTTTCGCAACAAGAGAGAGTCTGTTTAGTCTTGTCATGGTAGATCTCCTTATATTGGGGTTCCTTATATAAGAATCTTTAAATTAACGGTAAGTTAATAAAAAGAGAGGTTCCTTTTTCCCTGGTTGTTTTCATTGTTGGACGAAGCCGCTATGAGGCAGAAAAAGATCAAAATAAGTGTATAACTCCCATGGCTGTCCAATTTCGGGGGCTTTCTAAAAAGGAGTATACCATGAATCCAACTGAAGTAAATCGTTTTCTTGTCGTCTGAAGGCACTTAATGCTATTCGTCGTTGCCGCACACCTGTTTCCGGTGAACTTTATCAGTGTACTGTGTTCCTTCGGTGAGCATGCGTGAATCAGGTTTATAAAATGGTATTATCGGTTCTATAAATAATCCAAATTCAATAGGAGAAAGAACCGATGACCACAATGCAAAGCTCACTATCCCTTGATAATGTTAAACTAAAATTTAAAGCTTGGCGTAAGACAAGAACACGAGGCACCAGGATTCCGGAAGAGCTATGGCAGGCAGCGATAAATGTTTTTCATTCTGAAGATTTAACTCTGCATAAAATTGCCAGAGTATTGCACCTGTGACCAGGCTGATCTTAAAAGGCATATTCAACAAGACCTCCCCATAATCAAAGAGCCATTATCTCCTGCATTTATAGAGGTGGGTTGTGAGACTCAGCCTGATTTCATTTCAGACGGTGGTGGGTCGAAAATGAAAATGTGTTTCAGGGGTAAAACCGATTTTGATCTCCTTGAGCTTGGTAAATTCTTTTGGAGCAGACAGGCACCCCCCAGATGACGATACTCCTGGCTGTTGAACCCGTTGATTTCAGAAAAAGTATAGAAGGTTTGGCTATGCTGTGCAAAACAGTTTGCAGGATAGGCACCTCAGAATATTTACATGCGTTGGCCCTGGTCCAGGATAAATTCGATGTTGCTATCTTCACAGAAATCTGCTACCCAATGCAGGAAGAACATGCATTCGACGGCAACGACCAGATCATCAAGATATGGTTTGATCTCCTTCATGAGTGCATCAGAAGAGGTTTTAATGTTTTGCGGAATTTAACCTGCCCTTTGGAATCCAGGACACAGGGGGCTTTTGATGAATTGGAAGATGCTATACAAAAAGAAAATGAAATCACTGTAAAATTTAGCAACGCAACTGACAGGAAGCTCCAAAACGAATAAACACTGCTTAAATAAAAAATGGAGATTGCGCAGGACAACGAATACAATACTCTTTCATTCGGATGTCAAAAAGTTGTGTGGCTGAAGAAGCAGCATTGCATTTCAAGATACAACTTAAATATTATTATGGTAAAAAAGAAAAATTTATTACCCTTAGCCTTAGCTATACGTCCTGTTTAAAAGGTGGATACATTGAGTGTTGAATGGCTTATTCTCAAGATAGTATTGATTGGGGTGATGCTGGCGTTCACGGCGGCTGCACAGCGATTCAGCATGCTTTACTATGAACGATAAAGGATCTTAGTCATGAGCTGCTCAAATCAAGTTGAAATAGATGTATTTTCGTCAAAATATCAAGAAGGTATACTTAATCTGATTGTGAACATACAACAAGAAGAATTTGGAATTGCTATTACAGCCAAAGACCAACCTGATCTATGCAATATTCAAAGCTTTTACCAAAAGGACAAGGGTAATTTTTGGGTTGCTGTACTCAATGAAAAGGCGATCGGCACAATATCATTACTTGATATTGGGAATGAACAAGCCGCATTAAGAAAAATGTTTGTCAGTAAAGAATATAGGGGCGGGACATATCATGTTGCCTCCATGCTGTTAGAAAAATTATTCAAATGGGCAAGGTTAAACAAGGTAAAAGAAATTTTTCTAGGGACAACATCAAATTTTTTGGCGGTCCATAGATTTTATGAGAAAAATGGTTTCAATGAAATCGTAATAGGAACTTTACCAAGCGCTTTCCCGATTATGAAGGTAGATACTAAATTTTATAAATTCGAATTATGATTTATCAATAATATATTTTAAGGAGCAGAAAATGCCATTTGTTAATGTGAAAGCCGTGAAAGACCAGATCAGCACTGAAATTAAAAAGTAGATTCGAGGGCTTAAGTGACTTGACAGTCCAAATAATGAACAGAGAAAAGACCTTAACAACTGTAGGAATTGACTATACATCATGGGCAATTGGAGGAAAAGAAATTAATTTTGTTTCTTTTGTAAATATCAAAGTCTCTAAAGGGGCTGAATTCAAAGGAAATGGCTGTTATAATGCAAGAAACCAAAAAACTCATGTCCAACATATTAGATCATATTGCTGAAAACTATTTTGTCATTGATGAACTAAATCCATCTGGTTGGGGGTTTGATGGGTTATCAATGGCAGAAAGAACAAAATTCGAATCTGTGTAGGAATAAACAATGGAAGAAAAGATCATACAAGCCAGCTCTGATCACGTAGTTCTTATAGCAGCACTTGTTAGCGATGCAAATAAAGATGTGGCGTCACAATTTAACCTAACAAATGAAAATGCTCCCAAACACCCATCTTTCTGCACATCGGACTGGATTAAAGAAGACTTTGATCGAGGGGTTATTTATTTTATTTTTGAACGGAGCAACAAACCCGTGGGATGTGTCGCTTTTGAAGCACCCATCCAAAATGTAGCATACTTGAACAGACTTTCTGTTATACCTTCCGCCCGGAATAGAGGAATAGGAAACAAATTAGTACTCCATCATATTCATTATTCAAAAAAAAATGCTATAAGCAAAGTCAGTATCGGTATTATTGCACAACATACAGAACTTAAGAACTGGTATAAGCGGATAGGCTTTCAATCGGGAGAAACCAAACAATTTGAACATCTTCCATTCGAAGTGTGCTACATGAGCTATGTAATAAAAAAATCTCATGGCACGGTTCAGGGCGTGCAAAAATGTCTTTGATTGATTTTATTATAAAAGCAAAATTAGCTAGTTACGCAAGTGGTGGTGAAGGTCAAAAGAAGAAATTCAATGATGGTTCCGTGGGTTTTGAAATGATGGCGGATGGGTATAGGTATTTGGATCGCTATAATGGATTCAATCCTTTCGCTGGAACTGAATATATTTATGATTCCAGCACCTCGTTGATTTGGACTATGAACTACTATGGTGAAGTATTGCCAAATTGCTCTGATCCTAAAACAATCTATTCATTCTTAAAAGAGGCGATGCTTTTAATTTCTCCTGAATATCCGTTCAGAGGACCACCTGAATTAGAAAGAGAAAATTTAAGGTATGAAAATATGCAGAATGGAAGGTTGGACAGTTTCAATGGTATTGAAAGCATATATGAAGGTAATGAGCGAGTATATTTCCTTCATTACCATGGTGGTAACATGATAAAGAACATATAACAGAGCAGATTAACTCGGATGCAAATTCCGCTGCTCGTATGTCATGACGGAAGACGCGAGTCTTCCCGGCTGTATTAAAGGGAGGCCCCCTCGGGATCGGTCATCAGAGACTGGTACCAAACCGCCCTATGCGGCGTGCATTAGGGAGTGCATGCGGTGAGCGATAGGGAAAAGGCAGAAAGAATCTGTCAGGTACGTTCTGAAGAGATGAATGCAAATGAACCACTGATGAGGTGTTCGATATGGATAAACGCTGTCAAAACCGGGAAACGAGGTATTTTCGGGATGAGTTTCGACGCGATCTGGAGACGGGCGAAACAGCAGCTGGTATGGAGGTGGCATGAAGTCAGAACCGGCTTTAATGCGGAACATGAGAACCTGTCGTACTGATGTTAAGGGAGAAGCGGCGTGGTAAAACCACAAAATGAGAGTACCAATGCAGGACACAGGGGCGGACTGCCTCGTAGCAGTTTTCCTGAAGCCGTCAATTCCCGCGGGCTTTCACCCACTGCTTTTTGACAGACAAACAAAGAGAATTTGATATGCCATTGTCATTCAGAACTGAAAATCATGGAAACATAGCATTTGGCTTTTTTAACATTGAGTCGGATATGCTGCTGCTGGAAAATTATTTCTTTTTTGCCGACGATTTCTGCAAATGGATGATTGAAATGGCAGAACAGGGCGATAAAGGATGCAAAAGCTTTCGATATCCTGTATATTATATTGCTGATCCCAATGATATCGGGGACCTTATGGGTGCCATTCACGGCGTCAGGTTTAAAGGATTTATTGGCAGGGTGTATACGCTTTTCCCTTTTCCTGACGATCCGGAAGCTTTTAAACAGAATCCAAAAGGCTATCAGACAAGAAAGATTGTCAGATCCTGTATTGAAGAAATTTCAGGGACAAAAGATCTCAGGCTATCGTTTTGCAAGGATAATAAGGTTAGTATCGGCCAATATGTATTTGGTGTGAAAGTGTTCCGTGAATTGATCCGGTATGTCTGGCAGGGAGGGTATCCACGCTGGAAAGATCAAGTCCGGCCTTCCTATGTCATTGAAATGAAAAATCAGGTTTTAAAAAGTCACAATGCCTTTTTTAAAGGAGTGTTTTCATCATAAAGGATTTGATGTATGGTAAGGCAATTTTAAAATTTAAATTTTTGAAAGGAAACTGATATGCCTATTGCAGATAAGATGGTAAAGATGGTTGAAGCCGCATCCATGATCCGGAAGATGTTTGAAGAAGGGATAAGTATGAAAGAAAAGTACGGGGCTGACAATGTATTTGATTTTTCCCTTGGGAATCCTGATGTGCCCCCGCCTGCTGTTGTAAAACAAACCCTGATGAACCTGATTAACAGCAAGACCATATCCCACGGGTATATGCCGAATCCGGGTTACCCCCATGTCCGGCAGGCAGTAGCCGATTACCTGAATAAGGAATACAATGCAAAAGTCACATCAGACCTGGTTGTGATGACAGCGGGAGCAGCAGGGGCATTGAATGATACATTGAGAGCCCTGATGAATCCGGGGGAGGACATCCTTGTACCTGCACCTTATTTTGTGGGATATAACCAGTATGCTTTTGTTGCAGGTGCAAACTTGAAAACTGTTTCATCGCTTCCTGATTTTCATCTTGACATTGATGCCATAAGTTCTGCCATTACTGGGAATACAAGGGTCATGCTGATTAATTCGCCTAATAATCCCACAGGTGTCGTGTACACCAGAGAAGAGCTTCTAAGTCTTGGAAGGGTGCTGGATGCGGCAAGCAAAAAATTCGGGAAACGAATTTACCTTATCTCTGATGAGCCTTATAGAAAAATTGCCTATGGGGTTGATGTACCTTTTATGTTCGATGTTTATCCCCATACCATTGTATTGACATCTTATTCAAAGGAACTTTCTCTTGCAGGAGAGAGAATCGGGTACCTTGCAATTAATCCTGAGGCTGAAGATGCAGCAATGATTGCAGGGGCGGCAGGGGTGACCAACACCATGATGTATGTGAATGCACCTGCCCTTTTCCAGCAGGCGGTAGGCCTCCTCCAGGGCGTTACAGTGGATATAGGTATTTATAAAAAACGCCGTGACATGTTCTGCGAAGGACTTTATGAGGCAGGATATGAATTTGACGTGCCGGAAGGCGCATTTTATCTTTTCCCCAAAAGCCCCATAGAAAGCGACCTGGAGTTTGTGAACATATTAAAAGAACAAAATATTCTTGCCGTGCCTGGAACAGGGTTTAGCGGGCCCGGGTTTTTCAGGCTTTCCTATGCTGTACCTGACAAAACTATTCAAGACTCTTTAAAAGGCTTTAAAAAAGCTTTTGATTATGTAAAATAAAATTTTATGGCTCTGCCGTTCCCGGCAAAGAGCGGCAGGGCCATATCCCTATCCTGCATTTTTTTCAAACAATTTCATAAAAGAGACAAGATCATTGATAGCATCAATGCCGGTGGCATTATAGATGGATGCACGGCATCCCCCTACACTTCTGTGGCCTTTCAGGCCTCCGAGTCCGTTGTCAATGGCTTTTTCCACAAAGCTTTTTTCAAGGCCGGCAGCAGGCAGGCGAAAGGTGACATTCATTAAAGACCGGGATCCTTTTTCTGCCGTGGCATTGTAGAAGTCTGAGTTATCTATGAAATCATAGAGCAGACTTGCTTTTTTGCGATTCAACATGTCCATTTTTTCAAGGCCTCCAATGGTTTCTTCCAGCCATTTCAGGACAAGCGCAATTGTGTAAATAGAAAAACAAGGAGGGGTGTTGAACATGGAATTTTTATTGGCAAAGGTGGCATAACTCAACATGGAAGGTATGTTGTCCGGCACAAGATCAAGCAGGTCCTGGCGGATAATGACCATGCACACGCCCGCAGGCCCGATATTTTTCTGGGCCCCGGCATAGATCATCCCGATATCACCCATGTCAACAGGCCTTGACATGATATCCGAAGACATATCAATAACCATGGGGATATGCCCTGTGTCGGGAAGGGATTCAAACTGGGTGCCTTTAATGGTATTGTTTGAAGTTAAATGAACATAAACGGCATCTTTGTTAAAAGGGATGTTTTCCGGGATATAGCAAAAATTTTTATCCTCGGAAGAAGCAGCAACTTTTATGGGTTTGTTTTGAATCTCAGCTTCTTTAATGGCTTTGGCAGACCATGTTCCTGTGTTGATATAGTCAGCACTCCTGCCATCGGAAAGAAAATTTAACGGGGCCATGCAAAACTGCATGCTGGCGCCGCCCTGGATAAACAGCACTTTATACCGGTCATTTAATTTTAAAAGTCTTTTTGTACGTTCGATTGCATCGTTGATGACATCGTCAAACCATTTGGACCTGTGGCTGACCTCGGTGATGGACATGCCGCTTTCTTTAAAATTTAAAAACGAGTCCTTGATTTCTTCAAGAACGGGCAGGGGGAGAGCGGCAGGCCCGGCATTAAAATTGTGGATTCTTGCATGCATGACATGGATTCCCTTCTTGTTTGTTTTTGTTAAAAAAAGGCAAACCCGGACACTGCCTTATAATGATGATGGCAGTTCCAGGTTTGCCTGGTAAAAATTCAATCAGGTTGCTTGTTTGGGTTTCGGTAATGGCTCAAGATCTTTTAATGCCGCGTCAATTTGTTCCTGGGGGAGCTCATGATCGGTAAGTTTGCCCCTGAAATAAGATTCATAGGCTGCGAGATCGACAAGTCCGTGGCCGCTCCAGTTAAACAGGATGGTTTTTTCCTTGCCTTCTTCTTTGGCCTTAAGGGCTTCGCGGATGGTCATGGCAACGGCATGGTTGCATTCAGGTGCGGAAATATAGCCTTCTGACCGGGCAAATGTGAGACCTGCTTTAAAGGTCTCCATCTGGTGCATGGATTGCGGTCTTATGATTTCATCCAGGATGAGCTGGCTTACAATTGGTGCCATGCCGTGATATCTTAAGCCTCCTGCATGGATAGGTGCCGGTACAAAATTATGGCCAAGAGAATGCATGGGCAGAAGCGGAGTCATCTGTACGGTGTCTCCGAAGTCATAGGCAAAGGGCCCTCTTGTCATTGTGGGGCAGGATGCCGGTTCCACGGCAATAATGTCAATATCCCGGCCATTGATTTTATCCAGAGCAAATGGCATGGCAAGACCTGCAAAATTACTTCCGCCGCCGGCACTGCCAATGATGACATCAGGATAGTCCCCGGCCATTTCCATTTGTTTCTGGGCCTCAAGGCCTATGATGCTCTGATGAATCATGACATGGTTCAATACGCTGCCCAGGGCATATTTGGTGTTTTCGTCGGAAACTGCCTCTTCAACCGCTTCGCTGATGGCCATGCCAAGGCTGCCCGGGGAGTCAGGGTCTTTTTCCAGAATGGAACGTCCCGCCTTGGTTTCATTGCTGGGGCTTGCGGTGCAGTTTGCCCCCCAGGTCTCCATCATCAGGCGGCGGTAAGGTTTCTGGTTATAAGAAATTTTAACCATGAACACCTTGCACTCAATTCCAAAGAATGCACAGCTCATGGCAAGGCTGCTGCCCCACTGGCCGGCCCCTGTTTCAGTGGTTATCTTTTTTGTGCCGGCAACCTTGTTGTAATAGGCCTGGGCAATGGCAGTATTTGGTTTGTGGCTTCCTGCAGGGCTTACGCCTTCATTTTTAAAATAGATTTTTGCAGGGGTGTCAAGGGCTTTTTCAAGGCTCCTGGCCCGGAACAGGGGAGAAGGGCGCCATATTGCCAGTTTATCCAGAATTTCTTCGGGGATGTCAATCCATCTTTGGGTACTCATTTCCTGCTCGATCAGGTTCATGGGGAAAATCGGGGCAAGATCATCAGGCCCGCAGGGCTGCCCTGTTCCGGGGTGAAGGGGGGGCTCCATGGGAGTTGGCATATCCGCCATGATGTTGTACCATTGTCTGGGCATGTCCTGTTCTGATAACAAAAACTTTTTGGTCCTCATATCTCCTCCTGTTATTGGGGTTAATAAAAATGATTTTTAATAATCATTTTTTTGAATTAACAATATTTGGGGCCTTGCCTGTTAATAGATAATCAACAATCTGGGTTGCCACGTCCCTTGCTACATTGTCCTGGGCCTCAAGTGTGGATGCGCCTAAATGGGAAGAGCAGATGAAATTGTCCAGATCCATGAGGTTTATTTTTCCAGGGGGTTCGGTTTCAAAAACATCAAGTGCGGCCCCGCCAAGGTGATTGGATTTTAAGGCATCATAAAGATCATCTTCGTTGACTATGCCGCCCCTGGCACAATTGATCAGCATGGCGCCCTGTTTCATCCTTGACAATGTATCCTTGTTGAAAAGATTGGTGGTTTCTTTTGTTTTGGGTGTGTGAATGGAAATATAATCCGACCGTGTTAAAATTTCGTCAAAACTGACCAGGCTTATTCCAGCTTTTTTTAAAGCTTCGGGGTCCTGGTAAGGATCGAATCCAATGACCTTCATTTTAAGCCCCATTGCCCTGTCTGCTACAATACTTCCTACGTTGCCGATTCCGATAAGCCCCAGGGTTTTATTGAATATTTCGCGGCCCCTGAGGTTTTTTTTCTCCCATTTCCCGTCCTTTAAAGTTGCCGTGGCCCTTGGCAGGTTGCGGGAAAGAGACATTAATAGTGCGATGGTATGTTCTGCAGTTGTAATGGTGTTGCCAAAAGGCGTGTTCATAACGGCGATGTCGGCCCTTGTGGCTGCCGGGATATCCACATTGTCAAGCCCGATGCCTGCCCTTCCAATGACCTTGAGGTTTTTGGCCCTGGAAAGCATATTGGCTGTCACCTTTGTTTTACTCCGAATGGAAAGCCCGTGGTAGGCACCAATGATTTTTTCAAGCTCAGGCGCGGATAGATCGGTTTTGACATCAACTTCAATGCCTGGTGTGTTTTCAAAGATTTCAATGCCGATGTCGGAAAGGGGATCACTTACGAGTACTTTCATGATAGTCCTCCTTTATTAATTGAAATTAATAAAAAAATCCGGTTCATTTTTTATATGACTATTAGAAAGAAGGGGTCAAGACTGTAAATTTGGTTAGAAAATGGTTATTAAAAATCACTATTCTTCAAGGGAAAGCAGGTAGGAGCGAAGATTAATGCTTTTATTTTTTAACCCGAGCTTTGTTCTTATTTTATACCGGTGGGAAGTTATAGTGTTGACAGAGACATTCAGGACCTGTGCAATCTCCTTGTTTACGATACCGTCCTTTACAAGTCCTGCGACCTTGATTTCCATTGGTGTCAGGTTAAGGTATGTAGATGAGAGTTTTGCAATTAAAGGAGATGCGATGTGATTGATGTTTTTTTCAAGCCTGTTAAGAAGCACGCTTTGCCCTTTGGTCAAATCTGTTTCCCCAAGCTGTTTAAGATAGGGTATGATTGATTGTCTTATATTTATTAAAAAATTTTCCTTGTCATTTTTTTCTTTTTCTTCCATCTGTTTTAAAATCACTTTTAAAGCAATGTTGGTTTCCTCGAACTGCCGGTTGGCTTTTTTAAGTTTATCAGTGCGTTTCCGGACAAGTTCCTCAAGATGGGCCTTATGAGTTCTCAACTCATCTTCAAGGCGTTTCCGTTTAAAAAATTCAGGCACATCAATTTTTGTGTATTGTTCATATTTGATATATGCTTTTTTGCTGTACTTCCTGATATAATCCTTGATTCTGGCCGGGTGGGCCATGATAAACCGGCAGTGCCTGTCACCTTTTGCCCGGCATTCGACTTCTGCTGTTACAAGAGAGACGCCAAAGCTTTCTTCACACCAGCCTGAAGAATATCCAGAGCTCATGACACAGACATGAAAGTTGGCTTTTTCTTTTTTTTCCAGCCATGCCTGGGCTTCAAATGAATAAGGATGATCGTAGATAAGATAAAAATTTTTATCCGGTACAGGATTGGATAATGGATGTATTTTTACACAGGCCCAGCCGGTATAGGCAAAATGGACCGGGCCTGCAGAAAGTTTTTCAATGGGGTCTTTTACTTTCATTTTTTTAAAAAAACTTTTTGCATCGGCTTTTCCTATGGAATGTGCAATATCAAAAAGAAAATTAAAAGAAAGGTTCCTTGCCTCTTCTTCTCCCCGGTCCTTGTACATCAGTGTCATCATATCAAAGAATTCCTTTGACATGGAGGCCGCCCTGATAAGGATATAGCGTTCATCTGAAAATTTAATCAAGCCTTTTTCAGGGTCTTTTTGAATATCGGAAAAATAGTTTCTTACATAATTCTGGGCGTTGAGAAAAATTTTGCGAAAATTATCCGGTACGCTTACCGTATTCAAATTTGTTTCAGTAATATGATTCATTTTAATTTTGCTAAACAGGTGTTTTTATGAATTTTTCAGGGTTGTTCATGAAATTTTTATAGAGCTTATAATAATCTGTAGCTTCATATTTTATGGGCTCAATTTTTTTTTTGTCAAAGCTTAATATTTCACAATCAGGGCAGGCCAGCAAAAATGGGGAATGGGTGGCAATGAGGAACTGGGCATGGCCCTGCCGGCTTATTTTGATTAAAAGGTTTAAAAGGTCAATTAAAGAAGAAGGGGACAAGGCTGTCTCAGGCTCATCCAGGAAGTATAACCCTTTTATGTTATACCGTGATTTAAAATAGGACATGAGCGATTGTCCGTGGGACTGGGTGACAAGGGATTTTCCCCCGAAATAATTGAGCATTTCAGCATCATTGACAGCCCATTCCTCAAGGGTTTTTGCAAAATGGGAAAAAATCTGGGAGCCGAAAAATGAACCAGGTACAGGGCTGTTTTCCCATTGAACAAAAATCGTTTTGTAAAGGTCTTCTTCATAGGGGTTCAGCTCACACCTCAAGTTGAACTCGGGCTGCCAGATATGGATGCCGCATCTGATTGCCATGGCTTTCAGCAAAGTTGATTTGCCTGCACCGTTTTCCCCGATAAAAAAGGTAATGGCATTGTTAAATTCTATTTTGTCCGTGTTCTGGAAGATTTTAAGGTTAAAGGGATAAAAATTAAAAACAGGAAATTTTTCTGAATGGATGCTTACCTGCCTTAAATAGATCAATCTTTTTTCCCTTTTTTTTCCTTGGCTTGTTCAATCAAGTCAAAGAGTGACAGGACTTTTGGTTTTCCCTTGTTTAAAAAGGCTTTTTTAAATTCTTCTTTTGTTAATTCCCGGGTTAAATAAGTATGCACGTCAAAGTAATTATACCAGCAGTCAAGGGTCTTAAAACAGGGGAGCCCATTGTTTTCAGACCGGCAATAGTCAAAATTAATCTGGTGCCCAAGCCGTGGACATCTGATACTGAATTCATTTTCCGGGGGCTTGCCCGGAAGAGCAGTGGTGTTTTTATTTTTTAGCATTTGATTCTCAATTTTTTAAAATTTGGCCGTTAAGGGTCTTTGCCTTATTCAAAGACGCTTAACGGCTTTTGTTAGTTTGTTCAGGTTGCCTGTTTAGGTTTTGGCAGGGCTTCAAGATCTTTTAGCGCAGTATCAATTTGTTCCTGCGGCAGTTCATGGTCTGAAAGATTGCCTTTAAAATAAGATTCATAGGCTGCAAGATCCACAAGGCCGTGGCCGCTCCAGTTAAACAGGATGGTTTTTTCCTTGCCTTCTTCTTTGGCTTTAAGGGCTTCTCTCACTGTCATGGCAATGGCGTGGTTGCACTCGGGTGCGCTGATATATCCTTCTGACCGGGCAAAAGTGAGACCTGCTTTAAAGGTCTCCATCTGGTGGATGGATTCAGGCCTTATAATTCCGTCTAGAATAAGCTGGCTCACGATTGGTGCCATGCCGTGGTATCTTAATCCCCCTGCATGGATGGGTGCAGGTACAAAATTATGCCCCAGGGTATGCATTGGTAAAAGCGGTGTCATCTGGACGGTATCCCCGAAGTCATAGGCAAAGGGCCCTCTTGTCATGGTGGGGCAGGAAGCAGGTTCTACAGCAATAATATCAATATCTTTTCCGTTTATTTTATCCAGGGCAAACGGCATGGCAAGGCCTGCAAAATTACTGCCGCCACCTGCACTTCCGATAATCACATCAGGATAATCTCCTGCCATTTCCATTTGTTTCTGGGCCTCAAGGCCTATGATGCTCTGGTGGATCATGACATGATTCAATACACTGCCCAAAGCATATTTGGTATTATCATCGGAAACCGCTTCTTCCACAGCCTCGCTTATTGCCATGCCAAGGCTTCCCGGAGAATCAGGGTCTTTTTCAAGGATGCTGCGGCCGGCCCTTGTCTCACTACTGGGGCTTGCTGTGCAGTTTGCCCCCCAGGTTTCCATCATCAGGCGGCGGTAAGGTTTCTGGTTATAAGAAATTTTTACCATGAACACCTTGCACTCAATCCCGAAAAAGGCACAGCACATGGAAAGAGCGCTGCCCCATTGGCCGGCCCCTGTTTCCGTGGTAATTTTTTTTGTGCCTGCAACCTTGTTATAATAGGCCTGTGCAATAGCTGTATTTGGTTTGTGGCTTCCGGCCGGGCTGACACCTTCGTTTTTAAAATAAATTTTAGCCGGTGTATCAAGCGCCTTTTCAAGATCGTATGCCCTGAAAAGGGGAGAAGGGCGCCATATGGCGTATTTGTCCAGGATTTCTTCAGGGATGTCGATCCATCTTTGGGTACTCATTTCCTGTTCAATAAGGTTCATGGGGAAAATCGGGGCAAGATCATCAGGTCCGCAGGGCTGTCCGGTTCCGGGGTGAAGCGGTGGTTCCATGGGAGTTGGCATATCCGCCATAATATTATACCATTTTCGCGGCATTTCTTGTTCTGTTAATACGTACTTCTTGGCTCTCATAGGTCCTCCTTGTTCGCGGTTAAGTTTAGGGTTAAAAAAATTTGTAGAAAATATCAATGCATATTCTAGTGAATATGTAATACCTAAAATTGAACAGGTTTGACTCTATCTTAAATTTTTTTATGAGAATAAGACAGGCAAGTCAAGTAATAAATTCATTAACACTACTTGAAGGCCTGAAACCGGTTTTTTTAAAAATCAATTTGAAATTTTTGGCAGCCTTCCCCTGATCAAACGCAGTCTGAAAATCGAACCCTGGCCTTTTTTTGACAGCACACTGATATTGCCGCCATGCTCCTGGATAATTTTCTGGGTCATTAAGAGCCCAAGACCCGTGCCTTCCAGTCCTTTGGTGGTAAAAAATTTACTGAACAGCCTCTGCCTGTGGTCTTTATCAATACCACACCCGTTATCCTTGACTTCAATGTAAATGGAACCTTCTTCCTCATACACTTTAACCCAGATTTTTTTATCCCTGTCTTTGTCCACTCCAACAAATGCATCAATGGCATTACTGACAAGGTTGGTTACGCATTCATGAATTTTTTCATAGTCAAGGGGGGCCGGTGCAAGCCCCTGTTCAACCTGGAGTTTGATCTTAATTTCATTTTCCCGGAGTTTAGCGGCAAAAGATTCAACAACTTCAGAGACAATATCTGCAGGACCAGTCAAGGTCGGTGTTATTGCCCTGAACCTGGAATAATTTAAGAATGCTTTTGAGAACAGGCGGATACGTTCAATATTCCGGGTCAGGGTTTCAATCCCCTTATGGATTCTTTTAATATCCCCTTTGCCTATTCCGGATTTAAGAAAATACATCCCGCCATCCAGGGCATTGATCAGGTTTTTAATCCCATGGGCCAGCCCTGCGACTGTCTGTCCTACAATGGCCATACGCTCAGCTTCTATTTTTTCTTTTTCAAGCTTTTTTACCTGGCTTATGTCGTGAACTGAAAATGCCATGCCGATTGCTTTTTCACGATCCCTGAGTTTGTTCCCGGTTAAACGGCCAAAAAACTTTTTTCCATTGCTCCGTTTAAGTTCTGTTTCAGGCATATAGACATGCCCCGTTCCCCCGGATACCCGGGCAAGAAAGCCCCTGGGGAGCATGGTGTTGATATCCTCCAGGGAGACAATCTGCCCCTGATCAATATCAAACAGGCTTCTGGCGGCAGAGTTAAACACTTCCACCTTGCCTCTCCTGCTGATCCCCACAATACCGTCCATGGAAGTATTAATCAATGATTCAAGATAATTATGGGCGGCTTCCAGGCTGTCCTGCAGTTTTACGGTTTTAGAAATATCCACAGCCATCTCCATGACCAGATCATATTTCTCATTTTCATTTTTCAATGGGATGGTAATGACGTGCATATTTAAGGTTCTGCCGCCGGTAAGCTCCCAGACATGATGGCCGGTATGCTGCATGCCATCTTCAAAGGTCTGCCTTGCCGTACATTCGATACATTTTTCTTTTCTGCCTTTCAGTGCTGTGTAACAATATTCCCCTTTAAGGTTTTTAATCGTATCCTCAGCTCTCTTATTGGCCCGGACGATTTTAAAATTCCTGTCTATTATCATGACATGACAGGGTACCTGCTCAAATAAAAGCTTGTATTCTTCTTCCGTTTTTTTGAACCGGGTCGTTTCCGTACTGATTTCAACCAGGTAGTTCACATGGTTGTCTTTATCAATAACAGGCACCGTGTATTTGATATAATAAATTAGTTTCCCGTTTTTGTCATACCCTGTCTGTTCGCTTACACTGGTTTTACCATTTGAAAAAGCAAACCGGCTGGTACAGTCCTCACAAATGGAATCACGGCCTTTATATGCATTAAAACATTTTTTGTCTTCCCAGTCTCCAAACCTGCTTTTAAATGCTTCATTGGCATATACAATATTCAATTTTCTATCCAGGGCAGCAATAAAAACAGGGACAGCATGGAAAAATTCTTTTTCAATCCAGGCTTTCAAATCCTGTGCAGGGTCTTTCATCTTTATTTCCCTTTTTCATCAAGATTGGTTCAAATGGAATTAAAAAATAATGTTTAAAAAATACTTTAATTCCAGAATGTTAGCTTATGTATTCAAAAAAAGCAGAGATTTTTTTTATTTTCCCTCTTGACAATATATTTAATTTTATTTAATTCATACTAAATTGATATAGATTATATTAGTAGAGAATACAAACACAATAATTATTTTACTTTTATCATTATGAAACTTGTAACTCAAGTCAGATATGGAACCAGGATACTGCTTGACCTGGCCATGCACCAAAGCAAGGGGATAGTGCAGATGGGCGATATTGCCTCCCGTCAGAACATCTCTCTTAAATATCTTGAACAGCTGATCATGCCAATTAAAAATGCAGGCCTGGTGACCAGTAAAAGGGGCCCAAAAGGAGGCCACCGTCTGGCCAAAAGCCCGGATCAAATTACCCTGGCCCAGATTATCCGCATATTTGAGAAAGAATACGTCCCCAAAGAAATTTCCGATGATACGTCAACATATTCAGAACATCAGGATTCTCTTATACGGGAGGCGTGGGACGAAGCCCTTGAAGCGTTTTACAACCGGCTGGAAAAAGTCACCCTTGCAGACCTGTCAATCGGGACAACCAAAAAACTCTGGGAAAGCTCGGGTTTATTGATTTTTACGTAGTGCAAAAAAGAACGATTGTTATTAATTCTTAACAAGGAGAGGTAAATGAAAAAGATTGTAATACTTGGATCTGGTGCCGGTGGAACCATGTGCGCCGCCAAACTGAGAAGGGAACTGGGCCGGGACTGGGAAATCACAATTATTGACAATGATGAAAAGCATCATTATCAACCAGGCTGGCTTTTTATTCCATTTGGAATTTATACGGCAGACGACTGCATGAAGCCCAAGCGTGATTTCATCCCCCCTGGCGTAAATTTTGTGCTGGATGAGGTTGTCGGCGTGAACCCTGACAAAAAAGAGGTTGAATGTCAGAAAGGCAAATATGACTATGACTACCTGATAGTTGCCACAGGATGTCATCCTGCACCAGAGGAAGTGGACGGGCTTGAAAACTGGAAGCCTGATCCCAAAGCAAATGAACAAACTTTTTTCACCCTTGAAAGTGCTTGCGCACTTTACAAGAGGATGAAGTATTTTGAAAAGGGTAAAATGATTTTCAACATTGCCGAGATGCCCCATAAATGCCCGGTTGTTCCCATGGAATTCATCTTTATGGCAGACTGGTTTTTTGCCAAAAACGGTTGCAGGGACAATATTGAAATTGAATTTGTTACCCCCAACACCGGTATTTTTACAAAACCCATCGCAACCAAGGTCATGACAGCGACTGCTGAAGAAAAACAAATCCTGGTGACCCCGAACTTTGACCTTGAAACCGTAAATACAGAAGAAAAATACATTGAATCTGCAAGAGGGGATAAAATTGAATATGATCTTTTTATCTCCACCATGCCGAACCTGGGTGCGGATTATATTGAAAACTCAGGGATGGGTGATGGTATGGGCTATGTCCTGACAGACCACCACACGCTCCAGGCTGAAAAATATGAAAATATTTATGTTGTGGGTGATGCAACCAATGTCCCGACATCAAAAGCCGGCTCTGTTGCTCATTACGAGGCAGATATTATTGTTGAAAACCTGCTGCTTGAAATTGACGGCAAAGAGCCTAAACCTTCTTTCGACGGCCATTCAACCTGCTTTATTGTTTCCGGTTATGACAAAGCCTTCCTGTTTGACTTTAACTACAAAACAGAACCGCTTCCAGGCAAATTCCCGTTCCCGGGTATCGGGCCTTTTGAGCTTGTTGGCGAAAGCAGCATGAACTACTGGGGTAAAATGATGTTTAAATGGGTATACTGGAACCTTCTATTACCCGGACAGGAAATGCCGCTTGAGCCTCAGATGGCGATGGCTGGAAAACATTGGCCCAAAGTTGAAACAGAATAGGAGGCTGATATGACTAATGAAGAGTTGATACTGGAAAAGCTTGAGCATCTTGAAGCCCAGATACAGCCTTTGATTAAGACCAGTAAAAAATTTACGGAATTAAAAAATGATTTGATTCCCATAGGCAACCATGCCACTGGACTTTTAATCAATGAGCTGACTGAGGTGGAAGCCGGCTTCCAGCTTGAAGATTTTATGTCCTTGATCAAAGAGGCCATGAGGAACACACAGAACTTTATATTTGCCTTAAAGCAGATGGCCAGTATTATAGAGTTTGTGAAAGACCTTGAGCCCCTGCTTAAGTCTGCTGTTCCCCAGATTATCCATTACCTGGACGGACTGGAACAAAAAGGAGTATTCAGGATTATAAATGCTACGGTTGATTTGCGGACTAAGGTTGCTGCCGCCTATACTGCTGAAGATATTGAAATCATGGGTGACGGACTTGTTGCGCTTCTTGGGCTGGCCAAGAGCCTTTCAGATCCCAAAGCCATTAAGCTTTTAGAAAAATTGTCCAGGATTCCTTCCAATGTTGACCTTGAAAATGCAAAAAGTGTCGGCGTTTTCGGGCTTGCATCTGCAGGGTTCAATCCTGAAATAAGTAAAGGACTTGGAGTCCTCATGGAGCTTACAAAGGCTATGGGTAAAATTTCACCTGAAGCATAAAATGGCAGACTATCAGTACAACAACTAATTATAAAAGGAAGAATCTATGGTAAAAGCTTCTGAAAAAAAGATACTTGTAGTGGATGATGAGCCTGACATCAGGAATTTTTTAACCACTTGTATTCAGGATGCCGGATTCACGGTAGATTCAGCTGTTGACGGGCAGGATGCGTTAGAGAAGATCGAAAAAGAACCCCCGGACCTCATGACCCTTGACATGGTCATGCCCAGAAAATCCGGGATTGAACTGATCCGGACATTAAGAAAAAATGACAAATGGTCAAAGCTGCCTGTCATTGTTATTACAGCCCATGCCCGAAATGAATTTGCAAGTGAAGACATAAAAAGCTTTGATGCTTTCACATCCGGGCTCAAACCAAGACGGACAATAGAAAAGCCGGTTACTCCGGAAGTTCTGGTAAATACTATCTGTCAGATCCTTGACGTTGAACCTGAAACTGATGCTGTGACAGATGAAGGGTTCTCGTCTGATCAGGAAAATCTTGTGAAGATGATACAGAACACCGATTCAAAAACACTTCAGCAGATTAAAAACCTTCTCGGGGCTGGTTAGATCAGATTCCCGATTACCAGGATACATGCATCCGGCACATTGCCTGTCGGAGGCATGTATCCTTTCTGTTCGTGTTCCAGGTTTGACAGGTTTGCTTAGACATGCATGCAGCCAGGTTGTTTTTTACCATCGCTGCGTATCAAATCAGCAATACTGATACTGTCAAGTTTTTTGTACAAAACAGAGGTGGCTTCATACCAAGCATTTCGAATAAGGCATTCTGCAGCCATTTCACACTTTTCAGGAGAACTGATACATTCTACAAGATCTGTCTGCCCTTCAAAAAGCCGGACGATCTCTCCAAGGAAAATTTCGTTGGGTTCTTTTGCCAGCAGGTGCCCACCTTTCGGCCCTCTCACGCTTTTTACGATACCTGCTTTTTTTAAACTGCGCAAAAGCTGTTCAAGGTATTTTACCGGTATTTTTTGATTAAGGGATATTTTACTGACCTGGATCGCACCCTGATTGATCTGCAATGCAAGTTCAATCAAAATCCTTGCTCCATAGCGTGTCTTTGTTGAAAGCTTCATTTAGACCACTCGTTGATTATCTGTAAATTCAAAACACATTGAATATATCATTAAAGTTGATGGGAGTCATTGCATTTTTTTAATCTGCCTGTCAAGCAGGGAAAGGCTATCCCTGCACGCATGCTCCCCATACCAGATGAAAAATTTCAGGCAGGCCAGAGTGTTTTTCCCCTGCATTGTTTTTATATTGTATTTTTATACTACAATGTGATATAAACATTTCTGGATTTTTTTATGGACATAAATTATTTTCAGGAGAAGGCGAGTGAAGATTGTCTCCATAGCCATCAGCAGGAAAAAAGGCACAACCAAAAAATGTATTGAAACGGCAGAATTGATTGAAAACCATGGAATCAAGGATGATGCCCATGCAGGTGACTGGCACAGGCAACTGAGTTTCCTGGCTTCGGAAAGTATTGAGAAGGCAAGCAGTGAAGAGTTTAAATTAAACTTTGGAGATTTTGCTGAAAATATAGCCACAACCGGGATTGACTGGAAGAATCAACCCATCGGCCAGATTTTCAAACTTGGAAAAGAAGCACTTGTGGAAATTACCCAGATTGGAAAAGAGTGCCATAAAAAATGTGCTATTTATTACCGGACAGGGGATTGCATTATGCCAAAAGAAGGGGTATTTGCTAAGATTCTCAAAGGCGGGACAATTAAGGTCGGAGATAAGATAGACCGTATTAACAAGTAGATAATGATTTATTTCAAGGACCATTCATGAACTATACAATTGAGTTAGCAGATGCCCTTAAAGGTTATACCTATGACCAGGACAAAATCATGTCACCAGAAGAGACTGTGGCAAAATTTAAAGAAAAAACATCCAAGCTTAATCTTGATATTTTAAGCCGGACCCGGAGGATTGATAACGGCCGGCTGGATATACCTGTTTTTTTCAGTGAATGCGGCACAGATGCTAAAAATGTAGTTGGCACTAAAAAACAAATGGGCAAAGGCGGAACTCCTGCCCAGTCAGAAGCCAGTGCAGTTATGGAGCTTGCAGAACGGTTCAGCTTTTTTTCTTTTGTAAAAAATGAAGATAATTTTTTTTATTCAACTCCAAAGGAATTGGGAGAAAAAGCACTTTCCTACGAACAAATCATTAAATCCGTTCATGATAATAAAGAAGAGGCATTAAAAGTTAAACATATTTTTGATGAACTCCCCTTAAAATGGACAACAGGATACAACCTGACAAAAAAACAAGAGGTTCTGATCCCGTTTAACTGGTTTTACATGATTAATGAATTTAATGGGCCCAGTGCAGGAAATTGTACGGAAGAGGCATTAAGCCAGGGAATTTGTGAACTGGTCGAACGTCATACCTCTTCCATGGTCAGCCATGAAAATCTGAATATTCCCGGAATCAACCTTGATTCTTTTACTGATCCCCTGGTCATTGAAATGCTCAATAAATATAAAAAAGAGGGGATAAAAGTCTATGCTTCTGATTTTTCCCTGGACACCGGAATACCCACCATTGGCATTCTGGCCTGGGACCCTGTTACATTTCCTGATATGAGCGAAATTGTCTGGACAGCAGGTACCTCACCTGATCCCCAGAAAGCCATGAGCCGTGCCCTTACGGAAACTGCCCAGCTTGCCGGCGACTTTAATTCAGGCTCAAATTATGTAGCCAGCGGTCTGCCTAAATTTACCAATATTAAAGATGCCGGATTTATCACCCATCCTGAAAAAATGATTAACATGGATGTATTGCCAGACCTTTCAAATAATAATATTAAAATTGAAGTGGAAAAACTGATCCAGGCACTGGATAAAAAAGACTACCAGGCCCTTGTCATCAACACCAGGCATGAAGCACTTGGGATTTCTGCATTTTATACGATCATTCCAGGGGCACATTTCAGGGAAAGAGCGGTTGCTGCAAGTGTAGGCATGTTCTCCGCCAGGTTAATTACAGAAAGTTTTGATCCTGTCCAGGCACTGTCAAGACTGGATGATCTGGAAAAGACCCTGCCTGGTAAATACTACACAAGTTTTTATAAAGGCCTGATGCACAACGCTGTTTATGACCGGAAAGCTGCTTTAAAAGAATTTGAAACCGCACTTGACAGGGATCCTGTAAAACTTAACATGCCTGACATATATTCCCATACTGGGGCATGCTTAAAAGATCTCGAACAATATGAAAGAGCCATTGAAATTTGCAAACAAGGCCTTAAAATTGATGAGCAGCGGCCGGATATGTTTAATACCATGGGATTTTGTCATTTCATGCTGAAAAATCATGAAACTGCCATTACATGTTTTGAAAATGCACTTGAGGTTGATCCATCCCTTGCTATCAACTACGCCAATATAGGTTCAAACTACAGGGAGCTTGGTGACACCAGGCTTGCCATTAAGTACTATGAGATGGCCCTGAAAATTGACCCATCCATTACTTTTGCCAAAGATAATATTGAAAAACTGAAAAACAAACACAAAACCGGCAAGGTTTAGTTAATCCTAATTATTTTTGTCCGGCTGATTAAACCAATGTTACTTTAATTTTTAGTTTTCCTGAGTTATTACCATAATAACCGTCCAGGTCATTGGCAAATGCACAGAATTCTCCGGATTGGGTCGCGACATAATTTTCACACAGGTTCCCGATAACAAAAGCCGTATTATTATCATCCCCAATACTTCCACAAAGTGAAAACCATTTTGCACCGTCCGCAGTGACACGCCGGAAAGGCTCCATTGACGCGATGGCAATTTCCTTTAACCCCAATTGCACAGTGTCGCGGTCCCATCCTTTTCCATCAAGCTCTTTGATCCCCCCGTCATTCCATTTATCATCCCCTATGACCTGGATCTTATAGGATTTGCCCTTTTCAAAAAGAATCCCTGTATGATTAAATTTTTTATAGGCAAAAACCTGTGTCTCTACACCATCTGCCGCGTCAGGGATACGGAAATTACGTTTATACATCTGTTTGTGCTCTGAATATCCGGTAAAGCTTTTGGTCTGGCCATCCGGGTATAAAATTTTATGTGCAAGGTTCTCAAGTGATTTGGGCCTGTAATTGCGGTCCCCTGAGATACGCTCTGCTGCGGACCAGTGTATTAAGGGTTTTTCACCTTCATTGACCCTGTCATTTTGAATCACACAGCATCGGCGATTGGTCAGTGTTGCCAAAGCGACAATAGCATTTCTCTGCTGCTGGTGGTTTATACCAAACGAGCTGGGATCAATCTGGACATCATCCGGACCGATGCTGTATTTTGCATCTGCGTCAACCAGGGCGTCATATCGGATGGTTTTTGAAGTTAAAAATTTTATGCCCAGGCCAAGGTCTTCAAACCAATCCATAAAAAATCTGAGACTTGTATCAGATAATCCGTCATAAAAATATCCGCCACCAACATCTGAATGGGCGCCGGGGAACCACACCTCCAGCACACGGCCGTCTTTATTCATCAGTGTGGGCTGGAAAGCGCGCCGTTTATCGTCCAACGATAATAGATGAAGGGCTTTATGGACATTAGAAGGCAATGTGCATCCATTTTCAAATAATACATCGGATTTTGGTCGGTCAGAAGAGCTTAAATTCGGTAGGCCAATGGAAGCCACTGTATCGAAAATTCCTTCAATAATACTGTTTTTAAAAACCTTGTCATTGATTAAAGATGCAAACCGTCTGGCAATGGCAGCACCACGGCTAAACCCTGTAACAACTATTTTCTCAAAGCCGCCTTGATCTTCATAATATGTTTTGAAATCTGCCATGGCATGATTAATAATTCTGGCAACATCCCACTGATCCGGGGCCAGACCCGCATTGATTTTCCTTTCGAAAAAATTACCATAGGTGCCCACGCCATTGTAATAGAAACAACGGCTGCCATTTTCCAACGCCGTGTTATCTTTTTTTAAATCACCGCCAATTAATAGATGAAATTTTAAGATATTGGTGATGCTTTCGTCTTCTATTCCACCGCCTTTTTTTACATCTTGAACCGCATCCTGCGGTTCATTATCTGTCCCGTCAAAATTAAAAATCAGAAGTTTTGGCATGATGTTTCTCCTTAATAAAGAAAAAGATTCTTTTATGTTATACAAAGAGATGTTAATAAACGCAATCAGGGAAACCCTTAATTTTTAAAAAAGTTTAAGATTAAGAAGGCATGATACCAGGCCAAAAAATAGGAAAGATGTGTTTAAACCCCAAAATAAAATCATTGATTATTCATTGGCGTGCAGATACTATATTAACCATTCCATTCTTGAATACAGGTTTATTCAAATATTTTTATAAACATTTTATTTAGAAAGGAGGGATGATGGAAGCACGGGAAATCAAAGAAAGTGAACTTGACCAATTACTGGAATTTTATCTGCTGCACCTTTTTGATGTAAAAGACGACCCCTTGGCTGACCAGAAAGTTGTCAACCGGATATGGAACACGATTCAGACCAGTGAAAATTTTGCTGCTTTGGGTGTTTTTGATAAGAACATACTGATGGCTTCCTGCTCAATTACCATTGTTCCCAATTTGACCAGGGGATGCCGCCCTTATGCGCTGATTGAAAATATTGCCACCCACAGGCAATACCGCAGGCAAGGATATGGCATGGCTAATTTGCTGTACGCGACTGATTATGCAAAGGAGCGCGGCTGCTATAAAGCCATGTTCATGACCGGTCACCTGAATAAAAAAGTGGAAAAATTCTGCAAGGCTTCCGGGTTTAACAGCGGAGAAAAAAAGGCCTACATCAAAAGATGGGAATATTAACCCGGCAGCTTGTCCTATAAAATAGACTTGATCATATCCATAATTTGCGGAGTTTCAAAACCGTTCAGGTTGATTGCCCCTGACCGGCAGGATGCCACGCAGAGCCCGCATCCCTTGCACAATGTATGTTGGATTCGGGCTTTTTGGGTTTTAAGATCAAACATGGGGGCATAATAGGGGCAGATTGAAACGCAGATACCGCACTGGCTGCAGAAGGCCGGATTGACATAGGCCACTGTCCCCTGCAATGAAACCGACTTCTGGGACAGTACAGTCACAGCCCTTGCTGCGGCAGCCTGGGCCTGGGCAATGGATTCTCCAACTGTCTTGGGACCGTGTGCAAGGCCGCATAAAAACATGCCGTCCGTGGCGAAATCATTGGGCCGCAGCTTTACATGGGCTTCTGTAAAAAAATTATCCTCATTTCGGGACACCTTGAAAAGTTTTGCCAGAGGGTTCCTTTCCGGGGCAATAACCGCAGCTGCAAGTACCAGGAGATCCGCTTTGATAACCATTTCCCGTCTAAGAACAATATCTGTGAATCCAAGTTTTATCCCTCCTGTGTCCCGGGTCACATCCAGGGGCTTGTCATAATTGTACCGGATAAAATGAATTCCCATATCCCTGGCAGTTTTGTACAGGTCCTCCCGCATACCATAAGTCCGTATATCCCGGTACAGGATATAGATTTCCTTTTGCTCGTCCATCTGCTTCAATAAAACAGCATTTTTAATAGACTGTGTGCAGCAGACCTTGGAACAATAGGGATGTTGCTCATTTCGTGATCCCACGCATTGAACAAAGGCAATGGTTTTGTAAGATTCAAAGTCTGATTTTTTATTAAATGCCTGTTCCAGCTCAAGACTGGTCATGACCCGGCTGGTTTGACCGTACAGGTATTCTCCGGGTTTGTATTGAGATGCACCAGAGGCAATAATTACCACTCCATGGTTAAGGATTCGTTTCTGGCCATTGGTGAGAATGGTGGTCTTAAAATTGCCGATTGAGCCCTCCACTTCCAGGATTTCGGCATTCAACCAGAATAAAAGATGGGATTCATCGTTGATATCGTCCATGAGTTGGTCGATATAATCATTGATGAACTCGCCTTTCCAGGTTTTGTAAAGCTTTTTGGTTTGCCCGCCAAGCTTGGCGGATTTTTCAATGACATAGGTCACATACCCCTGGCGGGACAGGTTTTTTGCCGCTTCCAATCCTGCAATGCCGCCGCCCACAACCAGAACCTGCTGGTTAACCGTCATTTCAGGTTCCACAAGGGGCTTGTACAGGGTGGCTTTTGCCGCAGCCATTTTTACCAGGTCTTTTGCCTTGGCTGTGGCTGAGCTCATATCAGACCTATGTACCCAGGAGCACTGGTTACGGATATTGGCCATCTCAAACAAGTATTTATTCAGCCCGGCTTTGGCAACGGTTTTCTGGAAAAGCGGTTCATGGGTTTTTGGAGTACACGCTGACACAACCACACGGTTGAGCTTTTGCTCCCGGATAATCCTGGTTATTTCATCCTGGGTGTCCTGAGAACAGGAAAACATATTCTGCTGGGCAAAAACCACATAGGGTAAAGTTTTTGCATACTCCACCACAGCAGGCACATCCACGTAGGCTGCGATATTGGTTCCGCAGCAGCAGACAAAAACACCTATTCTGGGCGGTTCCCCTCTGATATCTCTCTGGGGGACAACTTCAAGGGTTTTGGTGTCCGTCCACCTTGATTCTGTCAGCAGGCTGCCCACCATCCCGGAGGCTGCACTGGCATCAATAACAGCCGTGGGAATGGTTTTAGGGCTGTGAAAGGTGCCGCAGACATATACCCCGGACCTTGAGGTTTCCACAGGCAGAAAGCTTGTGGTCTTTGCAAAACCATAGCGGTTGATATCAACACCGAGAACACGGGCAAATGATCTTGATTTTTCAGGAATGGTCAAGCCCACGGACAAAACCACCATGTCAAACTCTTCTTCTATTCTTTGCCCGGAAGCGTCAATATAGCGAAGCAGATGGTTCCCTGATTTATTGAGGGGCTCAATGGCAGTAATCTTGGATTTGATAAACCTGACCTTAAGGTCTTTTCTGGCATAATTATAATACCGCTCAAGATCTTTTCCATAGGTTCGTATATCAATATAAAAAATGGCTGCGTCCAGGGTTCTAATGTGTTCTTTAGCTAAAATGGCCCCTTTTACGGAATTGGTGCAGCAGACCCCGGAACAATATCCGTGGGCTCCGATATGTTCGTCCCTGGACCCGATACACTGAAGCCATGCAATCTTTTTGGGTGCCTTTTTGTCAAGAGGCCGGACCAGGTGACCCTCAAAGGGCCCGGATGCAGACAATATTCTTTCAAACTCAAGGCTTGTGACGATATTTTTTGATTTTCCATATCCGTATGTATCCCATTTCCCAGGGTCATAGGCCTCACTTCCTATGGTCAGGATGACCGCACCCACACGCAGCAGGCTTTGGGTTGCCTTTTCTTCAAAATTTATCGCCCCTGTCGGGCAGATTTTTTCACAAAGTTTGCACCTTTTTTTCTTTATATAAATGCACTGGTCCGGATCAATACTGTATTTTAAGGGTACGGCCTGGGCATAATCAATATAAATGGCTTTACGCTTGCTCAATCCTTCATCATAGGCATTGGCCACTTTTTTCGGGCATTTTTCGGAACAAAGGCCGCAGGCAATACATTTTTCCTGGGATACCCTTCTTGGATGACGGGTAAGGGTGGCCGTGAAATCACCGGCCCTGCCGTCCAGCCGGATGACCTCTGACAAGGTGATAAGTTCAATATTAATGTTCCGGCCGACCTCGACCAGTTTGGGAGAAATAATTCACATGGCACAATCATTGGTAGGGAACGTTTTGTTCAGTTTGGACATCATGCCGCCGATGGAAGGAGAAGAATCCACAAGATACACATAAAATCCCGAGGTCGCAAGATCAATGGCTGCCTGCATTCCGCTGATTCCACCTCCAATGACAAGTACCGAACCTATGTTGTTCTCAGACATGTAATATCTCCCATAATATCTTTTTTTGCATTATGCCTCAGGTGATAAATACGATTCCAATGATGTAATATCAATCTGATTGCGTTGAATTCCCAGGATGCTTGAGTCAATACCCAGGGTTAATCCCAGAAGCTGGGGATATAAAATTGCGCCCAGGGTTTGAAAATCATTGCTCTCCTTTGCCACTCTGGATTGAAAACTGTCAAACTGCAAGAATGAATAAGGACAGGCCACGGCAATAAAGTGGGCTCCGGCCTGCCTTGCATTGGACAGCTTTTTTTCCATGATGTTTTTTGATAATGCATCGTTAATACCCAGCAGGGGGGCTCCGCAGCATTCAGACTTTTTTGACCAGTTTACGCTTTTGGCACCGGTCAGATCCACCAGATCATCAAAAAGCGTGGGCAAAGCAGGGTTGTCAAACCTTGTGATACCGGCCGGGCGAAGGGCATGGCACCCAACACTTGCTGCAATCTTAAGGTTTTTATATTTTATTTTTACATGGTCTTTCAGCTTTACAAGTCCCACATCCTCATGCAGCACAGACAAAAAATGCTTGATTCCTGCTAAACCCTTAAAAACCAGGTTCTCTTTTGCAAGCACAAGATTGACCTTTTCAAGGATAACAGGGTCCTCTTTTAAGCGGAACATAGCCATTTTCAAGCTGCCGTAACAGCATTTGCACAACACCATGAGATCCTCACCTCTCTGCTCGGAAAGCGCCAGGTTCCTTGCAGCAGACAGCAGAAAAACAAATTCATCAATATTTCGCATGGGATAGCCGCAGCACATAAATTCCTTAATGGGTGTAAGGCCAATATCAAGTTCTTTACAGACAGCCAGTGCCGCATCCTGGTATTGTTGAACCCGTGCCGGGATATTGCATCCTAAAAAAAGTGTATAGTTCATGCGTCGACATCCTGATTGTTTTGAAATGCATTGTTTTTTAATTGAAACAGAATATCAGTAACCGTTACATTTTGCGGACAGTGTTCCTGGCACTGATAGCAGCTCAGACAGTTCCAGATCATGGCAGACCCTTTTGCCATGTCAACAAGGCCCAGTCCCAAGCTGTACATAATCTGATGCGGCAGCAGGGTAAGTGCTTCTTCAGGGCTCTGGAAATTTGCGACCACAGGGCATATGGTGGAACAGTTCTGGCATCCGAAACAGTGTGAAAAGGTATCAACAGGGGGAAGATTAATGGTAAGCCCCGGCCCTTTTGTCCGGTCGTCTATTTTCAGCGGCCCGGTTTTTTTAAAAACCGGTAGGGCTTTTTCAAATGCTGCAGCCAAAGGCCTGTCATAGGTTTCGATATCCATGGGATTTAGTCCGCGGGCAAAAGAAAATGTCGAAAGAATAAAAGGTTCTGCCGGGTCCTTTTGGATAAGATTTTCCCTTACACTGAGCCACAATGATTTTAAATTGATCCCGGAAGGGCAGACCACGGTACACCGGTCACAATTGGTGCAGAGGTAAACCCCCTGGAAAAGTGCCTTAAATTCGTTTGAACCTAATTGATCTTTTAAGGCTGCCTTTTTAAGGGCCTGTATCTTTTCCGAGGGCAGGATATAGTTATTTTTAACAGATTCGTACATCATTCCTGCAGAACAATTCAAATTACATGTGCTGCAATGGGTGCAGGCATCCAGTTCCATAACCTGCTTTGTCAACAGGTTTCCAGCTTTCAGGTTGTCCTTGTTTTGAACGGCATTGGCCATAAGACTGATGGGGGTGGCAATAATATGAAACATCTTGGTGAATGGCAAAAGTGCCAGGGCCGCAAAGCAGGCCAGGATATGGACATAATAAAAAAAGGTGACATAGTGGCTTTTATCCATAAAAACAGCAGCCGGTGATATGAGCTTTGCCGCGGCATATCCCATAAAAGCTGATTTGTTCGAGCTGTGACAATCCATGCAGTTTGCTTCATGTGTTTTAAGGCCCAGCTCCAGAACGTCTTTGTTAAAGGGTGCAGTCACACGGGGCGTGACAAGGGCGAATTCTTTAACCCAGTAAGTTTCAAGGGCCAGGGTTTCTTTGTCTCCATAATCCAGGTCTGTATACTCCTCAACCATGGAGGTAAACTTGGAGACAGAAGCCATTTTCATGCCTTCCAGCAATGCCCCGGACAGAATAATAATTAAAAGGATCATGATGGCAAAAAGATCGGCTCGGGAATTTTTCAGCCTTGCCTGGTTTATAAAATATCTTCTGTACACAGCAATACCAAGGCCTGCCAGCACCATCAACCCGAACAGGTCCCTTAGGAAAAAAAACGGATTAAGGGTGGAGTAATAATAGGAAAACAGATTTTCAGTAAACACCTTGTCAAAAGCATGCATGAAGAGCAGTGCTGAAAATCCCGAAAAAATAAGAAAATGCATGGTCCAGCGGAGTATACTGGTCTTTAAGATACGTCCCTGGAAAAGAACATCAAGGAAAAATGACCGGACCATGTAAAAGATATTAAAACTGAACATGGTTGAGGCCAAACCCTTGACCATGTCTGAAAAACGATGGGGAAAAAAGGAATGCTTGTGATATCCGACGGATTTTTTTGTCCAGATGAACACTTTACAGCCTATCCCGATGGTACAGATGGAAAGGGAAAAATAAAAAAGAGTATCAAAAATCATAAAACAGCCCCGGTACATAAATAAAATCAAGTAATCTAAAAAAACTAATTCCTTATAAAGATCAGGCCTTTTGTTTAGGATGAGTTACAAGTCAAGCCGGAAGCCATATGCTGATTTCAATTCAATTTTTGAACAGTTATAAGCGCTTGAATTAAATGCTGATCCCCATTAAGGGAATCTTTAACACAAAATACTGAAAGGTGAAAGGTGAAATTTATTTTTTCGTCCGAAAGTACATGATGAAAAGATAAATTCTTGCTTATATACTCAAAACCTTATATAAACTCTACCATATTTATATGAAAGCCTTTGCAATCCAAATCAGGACTTTCATGTTTTGTTGTGGGCAAACTCTGGTGAAATACCAAGTCTGCCTGTGGCAGTTAGTATAGTTTACCAATCTCCTGCTCCTGCTGTGCCGTTTTTTTTGACAGGTATGAATCTTCTGCTTAAATTTTTTAATGCATTAAAATTCTTCAAAAAAAGAGGGGGCTGCATGAAGACTTTTTTAAATCTCATTCAGGAAATCCAGGACCAGGGCCGGTGCAACCTGTGCGGCGGGTGTGTAACATTCTGTTCTGCCATAAATTATGAAGCGCTTGCCATAGACAGTGACGGGTGGCCGTATTTCAAAGAGATTGATAAATGCATTGAATGCGGCCTGTGTTACAGTATCTGCTCCCAGACCGGGGAACTTGATAATGAAATCAAGGAAAGTGTCCAGTGGAAAGAACCCTTTGGAAAAGTTATGGAAGTCTCTGTGGCCCGGGCAAAAGATAAAAATATGAGAAGCAGGGGTGCTGACGGCGGAGTTGTTTCATCCATCCTGGTCCATCTGTTTGATACCCGGAGAATTGACGGGGCAATTGTTTCAAAAAATACTCTGGGTGGCAGGGTTTCCTTTCTTGCAAAATCAAGGGAGGATATCCTGGCTTCAACAGGGATACATTTAAAAAAATCCCATGGTATGGTAGATTTTGCCCGTGAATATTCGACCTTTTCTCCATCAGCCAGTGAACTTAAAGAGCTGAAAAAGCATTCCCTTGAAAGGGTCGCTTTTGTGGGCGTGCCCTGCCAGGTAAACACCATTAGAAAAATGCAGTCCCTTGGTCTTGTGCCTTCGGATATCATCCACTACTGCTTCGGTGTTTTCTGCTCAGGTAATTATTATTTCACCGAAAGCTTTTTAAGGGGGCTTGAGGCAAAATACCGGTTCAGGTATGAAGAGATTGAGAGAATAAATGTAAAGGATGATTTTATAATTTCCCTGTCCACAGGTGAACACCTGTTGATCCCCCTTTATGAACTGGAGAAAGTCAGACGTCTTGCCTGTAATTTCTGTGATGATTTTTCAGCAGGGTATGCAGATATTTCATTTGGGGGGACAGGTGCCCAATCCGGATGGATCACTGCCATCACAAGGACGGATAATGGAAGATCTGTTTTCAGGGATGCCCTGGAAAACAGACTTGAAACATTCAGGTTTAAAGACAACCCCAAATACATTACCATGGCAGAAGAAAAAATTGAGTTAATGGCTGAATTTAAAAAGAAAAAAGCAGATCAGAGCAAAAAAGCCTTGAAAAGTATGGCATCAGGGTGATTCGCTGGCATCACCCATGAGATCCAAACTCTGTTTTTCATAAATGGATTGAATTTGGCAGGCTTGTTTTTATTTTTTTTGGATCCATCTCCTGGTAAAGCGTGATTGAAAAACAGGTCCCTTCTCCAGGCGTGGAATCCACATAAATTTTTCCCCCGTGTTCCTGGATGATTCCATATACAACAGAAAGTCCCAGGCCTACACCCTTGCCTTTTTTCTTTGTAGTGAAAAACGGTTCGAAAATTTTTGATACGATTTCTTTTGGGATGCCGGCCCCGGTATCTTTAACTTGCAGGCCAATGGCTTTCTGATCTTTTTTGCTGAATGTTTTAATGGTCAGGCGCTTTGTTCTGGAGCTTGACATGCTTTCCACGGCATTGGAAACAAGATTCATGATCACCTGCTTTAACTGGTCTCCGGATCCCATGACCAAAGGCAGGTTATGTTCAAGGTATTCTATGACACGGATGCTGTTTATTTTTAAGAGATTGGAATTCAGCATCAAGGTCTGTTCAATCAACTCATTGATATCAAATTTGATCAGTTCAATTTTCGATTGACGTGCAAATACCAGAAGATTGCTGACAATACGACTGATTCTCCGTGTTTCAGTCTCCATCAGTTCCAGGTATTGTGAAAAAAGATCAATCGTTTTCTGGTCTATGGCATCTTCTTTTAATATCCGCTTGCTGAGCATCACAAGATTTAATATGCCGGCAACGGGGTTGTTGATTTCATGTACAACTGATGAGGATAATTTGCCCAGAGATGCCATTTTATCCTGGTGAAGAAGCCTTTCATGGGTTTCTTTTAACTGGCGGGTTCTTTCTTCCACCATTTTGACAAGATAGTCTTCGTCCAGTTTGCGCTGGGTAATATCCCGGCTGATTTCAATAAATTTGGAAATCTTTCCTTTTTTTTCCCAGATGGGGAATATGGTCAGCTCTGTGTACCGGGGTTTATCATTGCTGTCCAGCCTTGTCAGCTCAACCTGGCAATGCCTTTTATTTTTAATGGCCTCTTCAAGTGGGCAAATGCTGTGACAATTGCTGGGTTCTCTTTTATCCTCCTTTAGCACTTCAAAACATTTGCGGCCGATGACATCCTTTCTGGAACATCCCATATGCTTTAAAAAAGCTGCGTTTGTCTCTATAATCTCCTTTTCCGGGGATATGATTAATACAAAATCCTTGATACCACTGAGAATGGTTTGTA
Source organism: Deltaproteobacteria bacterium (assembly GCA_013151635.1). Taxonomy (GTDB): domain Bacteria; phylum Desulfobacterota; class Desulfobacteria; order Desulfobacterales; family Desulfobacteraceae; genus Desulfobacula. Next base: position 55,395 of record JAADHV010000086.1, read on the forward strand.
TCTCTTTTTCAGGCAGCTTCACAATTACATCCCCTAAAAAGTTTTATAAGCAATCGGAAATATTATTAATTTTTAACATAGTATGAATCACGAATGCAAGGTTCTTATGGAAAATAAAGTGTTGGAATAATAGAATGACCTGCCGGAAAATCCAACAGCACTGAATATGTGTGCCAATAAAGACATTCTGTGATTTGGGTTTGCAAACCGCCCCGGGTACTGTGGTAAACTCCTGCAATTTGAAATTCCGGGCATGTATTGCACAGGCCCTGGCAGTATATCTCAAATCCCGCACCCTACAGGGGGTCTCAATATTAAGTTTGTCTTTTTTCCCGGACTGGTATCCTTTTTGCTCTTAAATTTAGACAAAGGGGAAAATAATAATTTATGAATAAGGAGAAAAGACAATGAGACAATTAATGAGAACCGTAAAATCCGAAAATATCTGGAAAGCTAAAAAAGACAAAACCGATCATCCCTGCATATGGATGCAGGCAGGTGTTGCAAAGAAAAAAAACTGCAACAACTTTTATGACTGCACCAATTGCAAGTATGACGATTCCATGGATAAAATGGCAAAAGCCGGCAAACATATCTCATGGCAGGATGCCTTGAGAAACAGGGACAGCAGGGACAGAACATGCAGACATGCATTGACCAACAGGACCGAACACCGGACCTGCCCTATGAACTACAACTGCCGGCACTGTGAGTTTGATCAATGTTTTGAAGACACCATTTCACCTAAAACCGGCCATTCCATGGTATATATGAAAGATGTCAAAGGCTTTAACATAGCTGACGGATACTATTTTCACAGCGGCCACACATGGGCCAGCATTGACAGCGGCGGTCTTATCCGTATCGGGCTTGATGATTTTTCATTCAAGGTACTGGGCGGCCCGGATGCCTTTGATCTGCCCTTGACCGGCCAGGAACTGAATAAAGACAAGGTGGGCTGGGGTTTGAAAAGAAAAGAAAACCTGGCCGATATTCTCTCTCCTGTAAACGGGGTAATCACCGAGGTCAACCACAATATCAGAAAGTCATCGGATATTGCAAAAAACGACCCTTATGGTGACGGATGGCTTTTTACCATTCACAACCCGGACATAAAAGGAACTGTTCAAGATCTCATGGCTGACAATGACAGTGAAGAATGGCTGGGACAGGAAGTGGCCACACTTGAAAATATGATTGAAAAAGTTACCGGCCCCTTAAGTGCCGACGGAGGCCTGTTAAAGACGGATGTATATGGAAACCTGCCCACCCTTGGCTGGCACAACCTGACCCGCACCTTTCTCAGGACTTAAACTTAAGTTCTGTGGTCACATTTTAAGATAAGGATGCAGCAAATGGGAACAAAATTGCAAAAAAAAGCTCCTGCCTGTCTCTGGATGCAGGCAGGAGTGGTAAATAAAAAAATATGTCACAAAGATTTTGCCTGTACAACCTGCCGGTTTGACCGGGCTTTAAAAAAAGTTTGTCATGAAAACAAAGACCTGCAAAATCAGGACACGGCCCTGAAGGGGAAACGGGCTCGTCTTGTTTTCTGGAAGGAACGGCTTAAAAAACAGCCCCTGGCCAGAAGGCCGTGCATCCACCACATGAAGGGCCATATCGATTTTAAAACCTGCTCCAAAGCCTATAATTGTGTTGATTGTGAATTTGACCAGTATTTCCATGACCAGTTCAGGGTATATACGATCTTAAAGCCGGTAAAATTTAATGATATCAGCGGCGTTACCCTGCCTGTAGGATATTATCTTCATTCCGGACATACATGGGTGAAAATTGAGGATCGCAACAATGTCCGTGTCGGTATTGACGACTTTGCTTCAAGGGTTCTTGGAAAATTTACCGCCATTAAAACCCCTTTAATGGGAAAACAGGTTTTCCAGGGAAAAGATGCCATGCATATATTCAGGAACGGGCATACAGCATCTTTTTTTTCACCTGTAAACGGTGTAATCACAGAAGTCAACTCCCGGTTAAGTCAAAATCCGGGCCTGATTAATCATGATCCGTACATAGACGGATGGGTATTAAGTCTTTATTGCCCGAACCTGAAACAAGACTTGAAAAAGCTTATGTTCATGGACTCAAGCAAATTGTTCATGAACAGGGAGGTGGACAGGCTGTATGATTTTTTAGAAGGCGAAACCCAGTTGATGGCTGCTGATGGAGGAAGGCTTGGATCTGATCTTTTCGGAAATCTGCCCGGTCTTTCCTGGGACAGGCTCAAAAAGCTCTTTATCCGCAAAGATCCCTGATATTATCGTTTAAAAAGATATTGCAGTACCGGCAAAACTGGCTTGATTTCCTGTCAACGTCATCAAGCCTTCTGCAATAGTACATAATGCACCTTTGATCTTCACAATGGCGAAGATCAAAGGTATGGCCGAGTTCATGGATGGCTTCCTTGACAATCCTCCTGCCCCCCTTGTTAATCATCTCGACTTCCAGGTCTGCAACCAATCTTGCTATGGATATGATGCAGGCTTTTCCCCCAAGCTGGGCCTCACCATAAACATGGGTAAGAATTGGAATAAAAAGGTCTTCCTTGGTCACTGCAATAATCTTGATACTGTCATCTGGTGCATTTTGCGCAAGTTTTTCAAGGATTTTAGTTGAATGATACTGGTTGCGCTCTAGATCATATGCAAACAGGATATCATCCAGAACCTTCTCTACCCTTGTGCTGAATCCGAAAAACGACCCCACGTCCCTCGCTATGGTATCAGTTATCCAGGGTGGTATATCCCCAATCGGGGCAACAATAATGGTATCAGTGTTATTCATTTGCCGGTGCTTAAAAGACCTCAGCTTTCAGGTACGACTGTTTTTCAAGTCATATCGTTTGATCTTATTGTAGAGGGTTGATCTGTCAATGCCAAGGATGGCGGAACTCTTGGAAATATTCCAATTGGTCTGGTCTAAAATTTTGGAAATATGATGTTTTTCCACATCATTCAAAGAAAAATACTTTTTTTTCAATTCGTTTTCCAGTTCCTTTACAATGGGAAGATCCAATGGGGTTATGGTCCTGGTTTTGCAGACCACTACCGCTCTTTCAATGGCATTGGAAAGTTCCCTTACATTTCCCGGCCACTCATACAGCATGAGTTCATCCATGGCATCCCTGCTGATTCTTTCCACCCCCCTGTTGACTTCCTGGGTGGTCTTCATCAGAAAATGCTCAGCCAGCAGAGGGATATCCTCTTTGTGTTCCCGTAAAGGCGGCATGGTAAAAGTAATGACATTCAGGCGGTAATACAGATCTTCTCTAAATGTTCGATCCTTAATGGCCTGCTCAATGTTTGCATTGGTTGCGGCAATCACCCTGAAATCGGCTGTAATGGGCTGGGTCCCGCCAACCTTGTAAAAAATTTTATCTTCCAGGACCTGGAGAAGATCAATCTGCATCCGCATACTGATTTCCCCGATTTCATCCAGGAATAATGTCCCTCCGCCAGCCAGCTCCAGGCGGCCTTTCCTGGTTTCCTTGGCATCTGTAAAGGCTCCTTTCTGATGACCGAAGAGTTCACTTTCCATGATATGCTTTGGAATAGCACCGCAATTCACACTGACAAACGGGCCGTTGGAAACCGGGCTGTTGGAGTGGATGGCCTTTGCGGCAAGACCTTTTCCTGTGCCGGTCTCTCCTGTGATAAGAACCGTGGTGTCCGTGTCTCTGATATCCTCAATCAGGTTGAAAATTTCCTGCATGGGCCTGGACTGACCGATCATGCTTTCAAACCGGGCTCTTTGCTCGTACTCTTCTTTTAAAAACAGGTTCTCTTTTATCCTGGCCCGGTGATCGATCAATTTTTGTATGAGCACCACAAGTTCATCCGGATCAAAGGGTTTTAAAAGATAATCAAAGGCATGGGATTTCATGGCCTGGACAGCGGAGGGAATGGAACCAAATGCCGTGATCATGATCACGTCAATATCAGGATAATGTTCCTTTACATGCGAAAGAACGTCCATTCCGCTGATACCGTCCATCTGAATGTCCAGCAGCAGGATGTCAAAACTATTGACTTTTAATATTTCAAGGGCGTCTTCACCGCTTGGCACGCTTTGTACATGATAACCGTCTCTTCTCAGCCAGCCGGCAAGAGATTCGCGAATAACCAATTCATCATCAACCACCAGAATCCTTGTCTGTTCCATCCTGGGTCCCCTTCACTGTTGATACGATTCGAAGATAAAGATAAATTTTTAAAGGAAAGTATATGAATATTAAATACTTGTTGTCAAACAAATTCCACGCTTCATCTTATTGGCTTTCTTTCCTTGCAGATTGTGGATATATAATTCCAGGCATACCATTTTGACTGTTTTTAAAATCTTTTTTTTGTTTTGCTTATGCCGCTGCTCTCTTATGTGAAACAAAATGACACCAGGCCCAGTGGTCCCTGCCTATATGCCTTTTTTCAGGGATTATTTGTGAACAAATTGTTCCGGCCTGTGAACACCGGGGATGAAAGCTGCAGCCGCAGGAAGGCTGCAACGGGCTTGGAATTTCACCTCTCAGCATATTTTTTTTAGGCCGGGCCAGAGGATTGATACTCGGTACCGCCGACAGCAGAGCCTGTGTATATGGATGAGCAGGACTATTGAATATATCCTTTGTTTTACCAGTTTCAACAAACCTGCCCAGGTACATCACTGCTACTGTGTCCGCCATCCTCCGGATTATGGGCAGATTATGGGATATGTAAAGATAACTGATTCCACGTTCTGATTGAAGTCGCTTAAGCAGATCCATCATCTGCGCCTGTACCAGCAGGTCCAGAGAGGCGGCTGCTTCATCGGCAACGATAAACCCAGGATTTATGCTGATTGCCCGGGCAATCCCGATCCGTTGCCGTTGTCCGCCCGACAATTCATGGGGATAGCGGTCCATCAGGTCAGCTGAAAGATTTACCAGTTTCATCAGGTCTGCGGCTGTTTCCTTTATCTGGCCATTCAGCAGTTTGTGTACTCTCAGTGGCTCAAGAAGCTGGTCAATCACCTTTATCCTTGGATTCATGGAACCATCGGCATCCTGAAATATTATCTGCATTTGCTTTCTTAAATTTCTGTGGTCACCTTTTGTCGCCAATATGTCCTTTCCCTGGAAATAGATTTCTCCGCAAGTCGGTTCTATTAGACGGAGAATGCATCTGCCTACCGTGGATTTGCCACTCCCGCTTTCTCCAACCATGCCTAATGTTTTTCCGCTGGGTATACAGAACGAAATTCCATCTACAGCCTTTACGCATGTCTTATGGAATAAACCGCTGGAGAAGTGCTTTTTAAGATTTTTGACTTTAATCAGGTTTTTTTTTGTATGTGACACTTGACCCCCTTTTTCATTTGCGGCATTATTTTGCGGCAAATATCCTGGGATAATTCGCACCGGGGATGGAATCGGCATCCGTCCGGCAGGCGGGTAAGCTCTGGAACCGATCCTTTGACAGATGCCGGCTCTTTTCCCGACGCTGCCTTGAGAAGCGCCTGGGTGTAAGGGTGTCCAGGGTTTTTGAAAACATCACTCATCCTTCCTTTTTCTATGATTCCGCCGGCATACATGACCACAACACTGTCACACATCTGGGCAGCCACACCAAGGTCATGTGTTATCAGAAGAAGAGATGTGTTGAACTGGGAGACTAAATTTTTGAGAAGTTCAATTATCTGTGCCTGAATAGTAACATCTAAAGACGTTGTAGGTTCATCTGCGATCAGCAAAGAGGGGTGTGATGCCAGTGCCATGGCGATCATCACCCGTTGTGCCATTCCCCCGCTGAACTCATAAGGATATTGACTATACCTTTTACAAGGACAAGGAATCCCCACAAGTGCCATCAGGTCGACAGCCCTTTGCCTGGAGATTTTCCCGGAACAGTTTTCATGGATTTTCACGGCCTCGGCTATTTGGTTGCCCACACTCAGGACAGGGTTAAGACATCCCGCAGGCTGCTCAAAAATCATTGCAATGTCCCGTCCCCTCATTTTCCTCATGGCCTTTTTGTGGAGTGATAATAGATCCCTGCCGTTAAAAAATATTTTACCGCTGATCCGGGCATTTCCGGGTAGCAACCGCATGATGCCAAGTGCCACGATGGACTTGCCGCAACCCGATTCTCCAATCAAGCAGAGAGCTTCTCCTTTCCTTATCTTAAAGGATACTTCATCCGATGCCTGCACGACGCCCGCCCTGGTGGCAAAACTTATGTTTAAATTAACGATATCAAGTAAGCTCACTTTAATACTCTACAATATCATTTATTCGCATATCCAGTATGTCTCTAAGCCCGTCTCCAAGAAAATTAAAGGCCAGAACTGTGATCATGATCATCAGTCCGGGGAAGATCATGAGATGGGGAGCGCTCTCCATGAAAGGTTTCCCTTCATTGAGCATGATACCCCACTCAGGTGTTGGCGGTTGAACACCCAGCCCGAGAAAGCTAAGCCCGGCAATGGAGATGATAATAGTACCCATATTCAGTGTTGCCAGTACAATGACAGGGGAAATGATATTCGGCAGGATGTGGCGGCTTGCTATACGCAGGTTGCTGCATCCGATTGCTCTGGCAGATTCGATGAAGCCTTCCTTTTTAATGGATAAGATGGAACCGCGTACCACCCTTGCATATCTGACCCATCCTACAGAGGTAAGGGCAATTATCAAATTCATTATTGATGAGCCAAGCAAGCCTGCAATAACCAGGGCCAGGATTATACCGGGAAAGGCTAGAAGGATATCGGCAAGTCTCATTATGATCTCATCGACAGCCCTCCCGAAATAGCCTGCAGCCGTACCCACGACCACACCAAAAAATACCTCTATGATGACCACGATTACTGCAATCATCAAAGAGATTCTGGTTCCATAAATAATTCTGCTCAATATATCCCTGCCCACTGAATCAGTCCCCAGTAAATGTTTAATACTCGGAGATAATAGCCGTTGTGTTAAGTTCAGCTCCACTGGATCATACGGAGCTATATACGGTGCCAGGATCGCAATGAAGGTCAATAACAATAATATAATCATTCCAAGGACAGCCAATCTGTCTTTTTTATTTGTAATATGCAGCAGCATCTGTCACTGTGTCCTTCCATACCGTATCCTCGGGTCAAGGAAAGCATAAAGTATATCCACAATAAGATTAGAGAGAACAAAGAAAAAGGCTATTATCAAAACAAATCCTTGAATTACCGGATAGTCCCTGGCATTGATCGAATCGACCAGGAAATGGCCGATGCCCGGCCAGGCAAAGACCTGCTCCACAATCACAACACCGGACAGCAAATGCGCGAACTGCATGCCAATGATAGTAACAACTGGAATCAAAGTATTTTTAAAAGCGTGTTTTCCAATCACCAATACTTCGTGCAGACCCTTGGCCCTTGCTGTCCTGATATAGTTTTCATTTAAAACTTCCAGCATGCTTGCACGCTGCAAACGCATCAAGATAGCAGTCATACTCGTTCCCAAGGTAATAGTTGGAAGAATCAGGTGGACTATACTCCCGGAACCATAAGTGGGAAACCAGCCAAGAATGACTCCGAAACACAGGATAAGGAGTAAGCCCAACCAAAAGTTGGGCATTGAGACGCCCCATAATGCAACAAACCGGATGACATTATCCAGAATTGAATTCTGTTTGACTGCCGAGATAACTCCAAACGGCAACGCAATAATGATAGCCAGCGCCATGGAGGAGGCAGCTAATTCAAATGTAGCCGGAAATCGTGCCCGGAATTCTTCGGCTACCGGTTCACCGGTCCTGAGAGAAATTCCAAAATTGCCCTTGCTCAACATATGGAGCCATTGAGATAAGCGGATCAGCCGGGAGTTGTTCAACCCATGCCTTTCCATAAAGCTCTCCACCTCTGCAAGCTGGGGGTCATCAGCACGTTCTGCGGACAGGATTGCCTCGGCTGCATTCCCTGGTGCAAGAGTGAGTATGGAAAAAGACAGTATTGCCGATCCGAGCATTATCAGTACGGCAAGAGCTAATCTGCCAGCGATAAATTTCACCATATTATCTAAAGTCTTCCTTATCAAAGACCCGTTTACCGGGTCATTACCACTTCTGTTAAATCCATATCAAACATCGTCGGCCCGTGTTTGAATCCCTGTACTCTCTTATTCATTACCACTGCCTTTATGATGTCATATAGTGGAATACATGGGTTGGCATTGTGCAATAAGGTCCATATTTCATCGCATCTGGCCCGCATCTGCACTTTATCCAAGGAGGTAAAGGCCGACTCAATCAAGGTATCCAACTTGTCTGAGTGAAAAGCATATGGCCACCCTTTGGAGTGATACTTTCCCCCTATCCCTATTCCCCCTGGAATTGAGGGCAGACATCCGCTATGGTGCAAAAATAGATCATACTCCCCTGTTTTCCGTTTGTCCCATGCATTTATAAGCGTTCTGATATTAAGTCTGATTCCCATACTTTTCAGCTGGGATTGAACCACAAGGGCAACCATATCAGCATTGGCCTCACCCGTGGGAACCAGAAGATCAACCTCAAAGTCTTTTCCATCCTTGTCCAGGATGCCATTGCCGTCCGAATCAACCCATCCGGCCTTTGTAAGGAGGTTCCTGGCCTGTACAGGGTCATATTTATACCCTGTTGTTATATTGGAAGGTCCCCAGATAAACTTTGGATCAGTAATAAGATAGCTGGGTTCGGTAATATTCCCGAAAAGGGATCTGACCATTTTCTGCCTGTCAATAATACAATTGAAGGCCTTTCGAACTCTTACATCATCAAAAGGCGGCCGGCGACAATTGAACTCAAGCACCTGGAAACGTCCGTAAGAATGTGTTGAAACCACAAAATCAGGATCTGCTTCAAGCTCGGCAAGTTTTATAAAAGGGATGCTGGAATGATGCTCCGGGGCCCCGATGATATCGAGCTCACCCGCTTTCAAAGCCAGTATCTGGGCATAGGGATCAGGGGTATACTTCCACAGGATTTTTGTAAGCTTTGGCTTTTTCCCCCAGTAGTCATTATTTCTTACCAGGGTGGCGCCCCGGTCCCTTTTGTAATCGACCACCTTGAAGGGCCCTGTTCCAATATACCTGACTATTTTACCTTTTGGGTCCCACGCCGGATCAACTGCTGACGGGCTGACAAAATTAGCGGCACGCCATCCGCTGGACATATCCCTGAGAAAAGGATAATAGAAGGTATTGAAGACGACTTTCAAGGTATGCGAATCAACAATCTTGATAGCGTCCACATATTTTCCCCAGACCGCACTGGTCATTGCCCTTTCAATAGTGAACTTTGCTGCCCTGGCATTAAATGGTGTACCGTCATGATATTTGACACCCCTCCTTAAAAAGAGGGTCCACTCTTTTCCGTCAGGAGAGATTTTCCAGGATGACGCAAGTTTGGGAACCATGTTTCCCGACTCGTCAAGGGAAACGAATGTATCAAATACCAGGAGTTTACCTTCGGCTGCGGCCCTGAAGTCTTTTTGCGCCCCCATGACCATGACCTGCCTGTCTTTGTCAAGCGGATTCGCTGCCACTATGCCGGATGTAAATGCCATGCAGATTATTACAAATAAAACTGCAAATTTTCTGGTTAGTATCATTATCTGTCAAGTCCTTTTTTTTAAATTTTATTTGAAAACATGCGATATATTTAATATTTTTAATTCAAACACTTATGCAGTCTTTACCCCCTTGACCACAAATTGATATTTACTATACCGGGAATAACCATATTTTATATAGTTGAGAATGGAATATTCCCTTGGAAGTTCCACTTCTGTTACACTGGCTGCAAATCCCAGGCTCTCAAATAACTTGATATCCGCAGCAGGACGCTTCCATCGCCTCATGGGAAGTTGTTCATCCCAATCTTGCTTTTTCATCCTTGGATCTCTTTTTTCCGTAAGGAGGATCAACGGTATGGCCATTAGACGCCAGATTTCCTGCAATATGGTCCTCTTGTTTCGGGTAAAATCCCCATCGATAATAACGATTATTCCTCCTGGTTTCAGAAGGTCCTTCCATGCCTTTCCGGCGTTTTCCGGGTCAGGCAGGGTCCAGAGAACATGCCGGCTGACAATCGCGTCAAACGATCCGTGTCCAAAAGGAGGGTCCTCGGCGTCGCCAACCTTGAACTCTACAAACAGGTTGCCGGATTGAGCCTTTTCACCGGCTTTTTTCAACATCCGTTTCGATAAGTCAATGCCGACGGTTTCGTGCCCCAACTCTGCCAGCAGAAGAGCCAGTGCCCCAGTGCCTGTGCCCACATCCAGCACCCTTAGTCCTTGTTTTTGTTCAAGCGCATTTGAAAGGATTTGCATCCAGGTCTGTTTCTCCTGCTCGGAATGGATGCCGTGCCCGGGACAATTATCATAAGTCCGGGCCCTGTTGCCCCATTGTTGCCTTATTTTTTGTTTCAGATCACCTTCATACATATTGCTGTTACCTTTTTTGTTTAAAATGGTTTGATTCGATCATATACCGCCATACACTGTTTTCCTTTGGTTTTTGGCACTATACAGGTTTTTTAAACAGACAGGGTTTAAAACAACATAACCTGTCCTCCAAAAATAAAAAAACCACGAAAGCAGTACAGATTTTTTTCTGTTACCCTTCGTGGTTTATTTTTAGAACAATAAAACTTTATGTTTTACATAAAGCCTGGAGCTGTTTTTAGCTTTTCTGTCTTTTTATAAATATGAAATTTATTCAATCATTTTCGTAATGATTTTACGAATTCATATGGCACATCCTTGTGATCATGTCAACCTTTTTTTTAACTGGCCGGGATGGCCGGATGGTGCCATGATGATGGCGGCATTTTTCCGGCCGGGACGTGTATCAAAGGTAGAAAAAATAAGTCATTGCCACCAGTATGGCGATGTAGATGATCGAAAGGCAGCCGCCTATTTTAAAGTAGTCTTTGGATCGGTATCCGCCCGGGCCCATGTACAGTGCGTTGACCTGGTGGGTTGGCAGCATAAAGGAATTGGAAACACCCAGGCCGACTACGATAGCGGCTATCCTGGGATCGATGCCGATCTGGTGGGCAATGGAAATTCCCAGGGGTACCAGCAGGGTACAGGCCCCGACATTGGAGATCACCATGGTAAAAGCACAGCTCAGACAGGCAAGAATGATCAGGAGCAGCAAGGGTGACATGAGGCTTCCCAAGCCAGTGACAATGCCCTTGGCAATCCATTCGGCAGTGCCGGTCTGGTCAACCGCCATTCCAAGCGGGATCAGTCCGGCCAGCAGAAAAACGGTCCGCCAGTCAACCGCATGGTAGGCCTCATTGATTGTAATGACGCGGGAAATGACCATACCCACAGCTCCCAGCATAAGGCATATCGACAAAGGGATAGGGTTGTAGGGCTGCTTTTGAAAATAAAAGCTTGAGAGTACCATGAGAAAGAGGGAGATCAAAAACCAGGTTAAGGCCCATTTGGCCTTTTCAGGTTTGTGGAATTCTTTTTCATAAGGGGTTATGATAATGAGGTTCTGGTGGAGATCCTGAAGGGCGTGCAGTTGTGCCCAGGCCCCGTGGATCAGCACGGTATCACCAGGCAGGAGCGGCCGGTCGGCTAACTCCCGATAATAGGTGTTGCCTGCCTGGTGCAGGGCCAGAGCGTTGATCCTGAAAGTTTCACGGAAGCGGATTTCCTTGATCGTCTGACCGACCAGATGGGAACGTGGGGCTACCACCGCCTCAACAATACCGGCCAGGGAAGGATTGAACAGATTGTTTTTAAAGCATTCAGGTTCTTCTTTCAGGATGAGCCCGTAGTCTTGGATAAATTGCCGGATAGCATCTTCAGGCCCATAGGCGCACAACACAAAACCGGGCCGGATAGATATGTCGGGAAGAGGGGCGATCTCGCATTTGCTGTCGGCCTTTACTGCAGCCACGATGTTGACTAGAAACTTTTTGCGGATATCTATCAGTTTTTGCGCTTTGTTGCCCGCCTGGTAATTTTTTGGGACTTCAATCTCGTAAGGCCCTGTAATTTGGGGATATACATCAAGGAGACTGCTGCTGTGACCGGTATCGCAGACATCTTCCTGGCTGGCGGGCAGCTTGGCCAGCATCCTCATGCCGACCGTGGAAAGAAATGCAATTCCTCCGACAGTGATGGCCAGACCGATGGGGGCCAGCTCAAGGAAACCGAATCGTGGCATGCCCGGCGGCAGGATATCGTTCAGCAGGATCAACGGGCTTGTGCCGATCATTGTTATGGTGCCGCCCAGGATTGCTGCCATGCCGATGGGCATGAGTACACGGGAAATCGGGACTTTGAGCCGGTAAGAGGTGGCCAGGCGGATACCGGGTAAAAACAGAACGGCAGCACCGGTATTCTGCATGATGCTCGAAATCAATGCGATCAGACTGGAAAAAACTATCGTCAGCCGCCGGGTGCTTTTGCCGATCATCTTCAGCATGGGATGAATGAGCCGGCTGACCAGGCCTGCCCGGTTTAACCCGTAACTGATAATCATTACCCCGATGATAGCGACTACGGCATTACTGCTTAATCCTTTAAATGTATCCTGAGCGTTGAGCAGGTTCAGTTCGGGCAGCATCACCATCATGACGATGGCCACTACGTCCACCCGCACCCATTCCACAATGAACAGAAATACTGCCACGGCTACCACCAGCAGCATCAGCAGCTTGGTCCAAAGGTGGGTATCAACTTTAAAAGGCACGGTGGCAATGCCCATGTCCTGGATTTTCTGTCCCTCCGGGCCGGTCAGGTCGGACAGGATATCCATCCAGAGTTCATGTTTTCCGGTTTTCGTTTTTGGGTCTATAGTGTAGTTCACCTTTGTTGTTAACGGTTGGAAAAAATTGTTACTGGGCCTGGAAAATTTGGCAAGGAAATGATGAACAGGCTTTTCAGGGTGCAGTTTGTCAATAAAGGCAATGCCGCTTTTGACAGGGGTGGCAATCCATACCACGACAGGTGCCTGGGCGTTGGGATCCCATTGCAGTTGATGACCGTTTGCCTTTTCCGGGCCGACCAGGCTGGCTACCAGCTCAAAGCTGCCGTTTTGCCCGGCCACCAAGGTCTCAAGAGATTGTTTCAGGCGTATTGAGACATACCGAGACGTTTGTGACGGGCCTGTGGTTATCCGGCCTGCCGCACCTGGCAAATTGCCCTGTGGGCCTTTTTTTGCCGGGTTTATAGGATTGGCCCCTCCTGGAAAAGCCGTCATGACTATTAAAACAATAACAACAACAAAGATCCACTTTGATATTTTCATGAATGTAACCTCAATATTTTAAATTGCATCATAGCGTGGATAGAAATAGAATAGGAAGATGCTTTCTGTCAATAGAAGTATGTAAAAAAAAAGATTGAAATCGGGTATCTTCAGGGCAGGGGTTATGGGATCATTAAACCTGTAGCTGATATGATTTCTGTTTTTGAATGGTGGTTAAAAGTTGCTATAAAACACTATCTACGCTATATTCGAATCCGAATTACCAATGTGACGGACTATTGATGGCGGTAAAATGACGGTAAGAAAAAATACTAAACACTCTCTATCCCGGCTGCAGCGTTTTTTGCAGATCGTTCCCTGGTTGCTTCTTTTCCTGACTCTGGTTGTAACGTTTATGACCCTCCTTCAAGCTCTGGAGGCTAAGGAGAATCTTTTTCATGCCTGGGTGACTGAGTTGTCGTATGATAAGCGGCTTGAATTCAAGCATTTTACCGAGCCTGTGGTTACTACCTTGCGGATTGCCAGAGACTGGGGGAAAGAGAGTGCTATAAACCTGGAGGAAAGACAGAGGATTAACAACTATTTTATCCCGATGCTGGAAAGTATTCCGCAAATCCATGCTCTGATTATTGCCAATAGCCATGGCCAGGAGTATTTTTTACAACGCACCGGCAAGGGTTGGCAAAGCCGTAGTTGCGACCCTTTACAGTGGCCGGGAAAGGTTTTGGTGACTAACTGGCGTAAAGGCAGTATTCCTGTTGGCAAAGGAAGTTTAGTCAAGAGCGATTATGATCCACGGCAGCGTCCCTGGTTTAAAGGGGTATTGGGGGCGGATAGTACACGGGAAATTTTCTGGACATCTCCATACCGCTTTTCTTCTAATGGCCAGATCGGTATTACTGCAGCTTTGAAACTGAAGATTCGGGGTTTTGATTCACAAGCCGGTAAAGTCGTGCCGGGTGAAGACTATGTGATCGCTTTTGATGTCTTGCTCTCGGATTTGCTGGCTTGGACTTCTGAGCTTGACCTGGGCCCGGAGGGGCGGGCTTTTATGCTCTCGGATGATGGGCGGGTCCTGGGCCTTTCGCAAAATGGGCCTGTTCGTCCTGGTGAGAACCTGTCTGCGGTCGAAAACCCGGCTGATAATGGTCTTGGCCCGGCACTGGTCAAGTGGCAGAGATCAAGGGTCTCCGGTGAACAGGTTTTTGCTTTTTTCATGAATGATAAGCCCTGGTGGGCCGGGTTTGTGCCATTGGCAATCGGGGGCCGCCACTTGTGGCTGGCGGTGATTCTCCCGGAGAAAGATATTTTACAGATCGTCGGCTATCCCGTGACTTTTTTCCAGATACCTATCATTATCCTTGTGGTGGGCGGGCTGCTTTTTTTTATCTCTCTTTTTCTTGTCCGGCACCATCTCCATTCTCTGGAAGAGTTACACCGTGAAAACCGGCGCCTGGTCAATGATGAATCTCAGCGGGCTTCCCTTGATAACCCGGCCCAACGAATTTACAAGCTGATCAAGGCGGGTGAAAGCGAATGCCTTGAATTTAAAGCAACCGTGCGCTGGAACCTGCGCGAGGACCGGGCAGGCAATGAGATTGAGACCGCCTGGCTAAAAGCGATTGTCGGTTTTCTTAATACCGAAGGCGGGGTTTTATTGATCGGAGTCGAGGATGATGGTATGGTGGCCGGCCTTGAGCGTGATAATTTTGCCAATGATGATAAATGCCTGCGCCACATCGATAGTTTGATCAGCTCTCATATCGGGCTGGAATTTTCACGTTTTATCCATTTTGCCATCGTTGAAATAGGCGACAGGAAGATAGTCGAAATCCGCTGCCGGCCCTCTGATATTCCGGCTTTTCTCAAAAAGAGAGAGGCGGAAGAGTTCTTTATCCGCACTGGTCCGGCCAGCCGCAAACTGAAACCGAGCCAGATTATCAAATCCCGGGCAAGCCGCAAAGCAGGGCCGCCCGAAAACAGACCTGCTGAAACGGCTCAAGAATGAGATCGACTTACCCCGCCTTTCCAGCCTCATTAATTCAATTTGATTTATACTTTAAACCTGCCAACCATTTCATTAAGATTTTCAGCCAGCCTTGATAATTCTTCTGCGCTGGTATTGATCTGCCGGCTGCCGCTATTCATTTCTCCTGCTGCCAGGCTGACCTCTGCAATATCTTGAGTTACCTCCCCGGCCACGGTTGAGGTCTGGTTAATATTTTCATTAACTTCCTGGACCCCTGAGGCGATTGCGATTTGACTCACATTGCTTGAAATTTCCTGGGTGGTGGCTGACTGTTCTTCAATGGCAGTCGCAACCGTGGTGACAATCTTATTGATATCATTAATAACCGTGACAATGGATTCAATGGCAGTAACAGACTCTGCCGTGGTGGTCTGGACCCCGGAAATTTTTTTATTGATTTCCCTGGTGGCTTCGGCTGTCTGCTTGGCAAGGGCCTTAATTTCTCCTGCCACAACAGCAAACCCTTTACCGGATTCCCCGGCCCTGGCAGCCTCAATAGTGGCATTGAGTGCCAGGAGGTTTGTCTGTTCGGAAATATCCACAATAGTTTCCGTGACCTTACTGATTTCTGTGGCAGCCTTTCCAAGCTCATCGACTTTTTCTGATACTTCCTCGGCTTTTTCAACCGCCCGGGCGGTTGTTTCACTTCCTTTAGCCGTATTGCTTGCAATTTCATTGATCGTGGCGGTCATCTCTTCTGCGGCGGAAACAATCATCTGTATATTTGTCGTGGTCTGTTCTGTAGCTGCTGCAACGCTGTTCATATTGGTCGACATTTCTTCAGCCGCTGTTGCAACGCTGTTTGATTTTTCTGCGGTTTGTTCGGAATTTGTGCTGATTTGCTCTGAAACGGCTGAAAGCTCGGTGGAAGATGCTGTCAGCGTCTTAGTACCCAATGCAATTTCAGTGAACATCTTTCTTAGATTTTCAGACATGCTGTTTAATGCATTGGCAAGCGTTCCGATTTCATCTTTCTGATGAATATCCAGAGTTTGAGTCAGGTCTCCTCTGGCTATGACCTGGGCCATAGTCACACCCTTAATTATAGGTTTTGTGATCATTCTGGTGATGAAAAAACCTAGAACAAGAGACAATATTATTCCTGCAAGGCCGATAATGATCAACATCTCTATCTCACGGTCAGTTGTCTCGGTGGTAGCAGCTTGAGTTGCCCTGATTGTATCCCTTGCCACCTTCTCTATTATAGTAAGTGTATTCAGCATCTGGTCACCGACATCGTCTGCTTCACGATCAAATTTTTTAAGCATTTTTTGAGAAAAATTTTTTCCGGATAATTTTTGGCCCATCAAGGCATGAATTTTTTTAATCCTGGGTTGGAATTCATTATTATGAAAGAGATCCGATTTTTTAACGATTTCCCTGAGCTTTTCATCCTTGGCCGGATAGATCCGGCCTTCTTTTGTCATTCCTCCTTCAAGAAAAGCTTTTACAAATATATCAAATGTTTCAGCAGCAGCTTTATGCTCCTTCCAAGCTTTATCAAGGTCATCCTTTGACTTGGAGGCCAGAAGTTCCATGATCATCCGCATGTCTTTTTCCACAGAAATTTTCATTGTCAAGGCTGCGTCAATTAATGGTGCGGTTTTAATGATTTTGAAAAAATCTGCCTCAATAGCTTTTAATCCTGAAATTCCGGTTAAGGCGACAACAACTGTAATCACACTTACCAGCAAAAAACCACCAATGAGCTTGACGCCTAATTTAAGATCTTTAAATTTTGTCATGAAGTACTCCTTAATTGAATTATTTATAAGTTTGTCTCTTTAAATGTTTTATAATCCCTTCCAGGGCGGAAGGCAGTAAGTCTTTGCAGCTGTCATTGTCTGTTACCAGCCTGGGAGACAGGGCGTAGGCCCTGGAAGCAATGGTGGCATCTTCAATGTCCAGATGGATCAAAAGTTTGATATCCACAAAGTTTTTTTCCATGGATTCAAGAAACACAATGTCTTTTTCCCTGGTGACAAAAAAAATAATGATGCATTCCCCGGCAAAACAGGCCGACAGTTTTTTTTTAAACGGTTTGTAATCTGTGACTTGGATTATCATGCAGTTTGTAAATTTTAATGCCCTGGTTTTAATGACCTGGATGACCGGGTGATACCTGGTGTTGTAAATAATAATATTCAATCGTCTGATCCTTATGATAACCAGTGCGTTGTTTTAGTTATCATAAAATAAATCAAGATTCGTGCCATAAAACTAAAATTAAAATAAATAGAGTAATTAAAAGCACTTATATTTGTTTGCGAGTTTTTCCTATTGGACTGCGGAATAAAAAGTCAGGTGATTTTTTTGTTTTTCAAAACAGGTTTTTTGTTTTTCAAAAAATCAATCCTTTTTTAGATGATACTTTCGTATAAAAAAATAAAGGCGGTTTTTGCTCAGACCTGATATTTTTGCTGCCTGATCTAAATTCCACCCGGCTTGAACCATCAGGGTCTGAAAGTAAAGGGGTTCAACCTGTTCAAGGGTGTTGTTTCGAAATACCTTGAATGGGGGAATTTGATCATTGAACGTGGTCAGGCACAGCAAGGAGGCCAGTGAAGGCAATGCAGTTCCCGTGGAATTGGTATTCAAATATTTCAATCCTTTTTCAGCATGGGAAACGCGGATATGGGCAGGCAGCAACATGGAATACAGCAGTGGCATATCCGGTTCGGACAAAATCGCTTTTTCAATGGCATTGATAAGCTCCCTTACATTCCCCGGCCAGTCATAGGCTTCCAGTATACTGAGTGTATCCGGCAGCAGTACTTTCTGGGGGGTTTCATGTTTTTTGCATAATTGATCCAGGTAAAACAGCGAGATGTCTTTAATATCTTCTTTCCTGTCCCGCAGGGGGGGCAGTTCAATTACAAAAGTTTTCAGCCGGTGAAGCAGGTCATTTCTGAATTCTCCCTGTTCCACCATTATATCAAGGTTTCTATTCGTTGCGGAAATCAACCGGAAGCTGGATTTAATTTCCTTTGTGCTGCCCACAGGCCTGAATTTTTTTTCCTGTAGAACTCGTAAAAAAGCCTTTTGCGTGGGCAAAGGCAGCTCGCCTATTTCATCTAAAAAAAGGGTGCCTCCATCTGCCTTTTCAATCAGGCCTTTTGAATCTTTGTCAGCACCTGTGAAGGCCCCTTTTTTATGCCCGAAAAGGACACTCTCTGTCAGGGCTTCGGGCATGGCTGCACAATCCACTACAATATAAGTGTCATTTGTTGCCATGCAATTATCGTGAATGGCTTTTGCGAATAACTCCTTACCGGTTCCGGTTTCCCCCTGGATGAGGACATTTACTGAACCGGAAGCGCATTGGGCAACTTGTTGAAGGCATTTGTTAATGGCATTGCTTTTGCCGATGATAGTATCCGTATCAAGTAAAACCCGTTGGGGTTGATGCTGTTTGGCATCCCTGAATTCGAGGGCTCTTTGAACATGCAGGATGATATCTTCTTTTTTAAACGGTTTTTCAATATAATCCCAGGCCCCGTTTTTTATAGCCAGCTCCGCCCCCCGGACGCTGCCCACGGCCGTAATAATGATGACCTGGGGCTGATGCCTGTTTGCCTTGATGGCAGGCAATGCAGTAAGCCCGTTGCCATCGGGCAGGTTGACATCCAGAAATACAAGTCCGAATGCAGTCTGTTCCAGCCTTTTTAACCCATGTTCTATGGTTGATGCAGTATAGGCGACATGCCCCATCCGCTCCACCCTGGTTGAGAGAATATCCCTTATGTATTCTTCATCATCAATAACAAGAATTTTTACCATTTGATTTTTCCGTCAAGAACATCCCTGATAACTAAAGCCATTTTTTTAATTGTGATGGGTTTATATAAAATTGCATTAATTTTCGTTTTTGAAGCATTTGTTCATTTATATCTTCGGTACATTACTGCAAGCCGGGAGGTAAATATCAAACTTTGACCCGGTATTAATCTTGCTGGTTAAAGTTATAAACCCGCCCAGGCCTTTGACAATACCATGGACCACAAACAGCCCCATCCCGGTCCCCTGTTCTTTGGCTTTTGTTGTAAAAAAGGGTTCCATGATTTTTTTAATGATATTACCGCTTATTCCCGTGCCGGTATCTGCAATGGAAATCAAAATAAATTTTCCTGGCTTGGTATTTTCATGTCCTGCCAAATCTGTTTTATCCAGAATTGCATCTGTTGTGGAAATAGATAAAACACCACCGGTTTTTTCCATTGCATCTTTTGCATTGGTGCAGATATTCATAAGAACCTGGTGGATATTTATCGGATCAGCCATTACACAGTGGCTGGACATCAAGGATTGTTCGATTTTAATAGTGGAAGGTAAAGAGGCCCTTAAAAGTTTTGTTACTTCCTTGATCAGCAAAGTGACATCAACAGGGTGCCGGTCTCCATGGGTTGAACGGCTGAAGGTGAGAATCTGCTTGACCAGGTCTTTTGCCCGGTTGACAGAAGCGACTACGTTTTCAAGCCTCTCAAGGGTTTTGGAAGGAACGTTGTTGTCTTCCAGATCTTCAATCACAAGTTCGGTATATCCCATAATCCCGGTAAGGATATTATTGAAATCATGGGCAATACCACCGGCAAGCGCACCAATTGTTTCCATTTTATGTGTCTGCTGTAACCGTTTTTCTATTGTTTCCTGCTCAGTGATATCCCTTCTGACAGATACAAAAGAGATTATGTCGCCTCCTGTATCAAGAATAGGGCTAATGGTGGCATCATGAATGAGCTGCCTGCCGTCTCTGGACTGGTTGATTATTTTGCCTTTCCATGTTTTTTTGTTAAGAATTGTGTGCCAAAGGTTTTTATAAAACAAATGGTCATGGAACCCGCTTTTAAGTATCCTGGGATTTTTTCCCAATATATCGCTTTTGTCAAAACCGGTATTTTTTTCAAATGCCGGATTGACATATTGTATCATTCCTTCCACATTTGTAATCACGACTTCTTCCGCTGTCTGCTCAATAACAGCAGCAAATTTTTTCAATTCCGCTTCCTGTTGTTTTTCCCCGGCCTGTTTATGTTTGCCGGTACAGAACAGATCCGGAAAAGGTTTTGGTTTGTCCGCTGTTGCCTGTGTCATTCAACCGTCTCCGAAATCAAGCATGGGAAAGGAATTGGAGCTCTTCATGATTTGAGCAGATATATGATGGCAAGGGATTGTCATGGTATCCTCCTTTGATGTTTGATGGCTGGAACGGGAAGCTTGTTGAAAATTAAAGGTTAATTTGCCTTCATTGTCAAGATAAAATATAGATTTATTTTAGCCGCGATATAGGCCCTCCGCCTCTGGTGGATGACCCGCACAGGTTCACCGGCCCGGCGTGAAATAGTATAGGCTCATACTCCTTGGGTTTTTAATATTAATTTTTTATAATCATCCATTGTATCCACATCGATTAGGATAGCATTATCCTGAATCGTAACTTTTAATACGGCTTCTTTGAATTCGTCAAAAAGGACTCTTGCACCTGTATCGGCAGACAATGATTTGATGCGGCCAAAAAAAGTGTTTCCAATGATGACGGGATTGCCCCGTCTGCCGCTGCAATAAGGAACCGCAATCCGGTCTTCAGGTGTTTTAAGAGCATCAATAAGCTTGTTGATAATAGCGGCTGTGACAAAGGGTTGATCTGCAAGGATGAACATTGCTGCGCTGCAAAGGGGTGAAACATTTTCAAGTCCGGCGATAAGTGAGGTACTCTGTCCTTTTTTATACTCTTTGTTTCTTACGATTTTCGTGCCGGAAAAATTTACGACTTTACAGATTTTTTTGGCATCGTGGCCCAGGACTACAATGATTTCATATAGAGCCGATTCCCTGGCATTTTGAATCACCCGGCCAAGAAGCGTGGTGCTGGCAAACGGCAGGATTTGTTTGGTTTTACCCATCCTTGATCCAGACCCGGCAGCGAGTATGATCCCGGAAATTTTTTTTTGAGATGGATTCATAAGATAAGGTTTTGCTTTTTTCTCTCTGGCGCCCGTTTTTTTATCAGCTCTCCCACTATGCTTACAGCGATTTCCTCCGGGGTTTCAGCATTGATATCAAGACCGACGGGTGAGTAAACTTTTTCAAGGGTTTCTTTTGAAAATCCTTTGTCCATAAGATCCTTATATATGATATTCCTTTTTTTAATGCTTCCGATCATGCCGATATAGGATGCCCGGGACAAAAGGGCCTGTTCCAGTACGGTTTTATCATGAAGGTGGCCTCTTGTGATAATAAGTATATATGAATTTTGTGGAATATTTACCTGTTCAAAGGCTTTTTTAAAATCAGTTACAATGATTTCATCAGCTTCAGGAAATTTTTGCTTGTTGGCAAACTCAGGCCTGTCATCAAGTACGGTGATTTTAAATCCCACTGTTTTTGCAAGTTTTGCCACAAAAAAAGAGACATGGCCTGCCCCGAAAAGAAAAATTCCGGAGTTGATGACAATTCTTTCCAAAAAGAGATCTGTTTTTTTATCACCCGAAGCTGTGAGATCATAAGGAACATCTTTATCAAGGCTTATTGTTCCTGGATCAAGGCCTGGAATGTTTCCTGATATTTTACCATTATCTGATATAAATAGTCTTGCCCCGGTATCCATGGCATTGATGCCGTCCTCAATCCTTGTTACCAGGATACCGCCTTTGTTGTCGATGATGTGGCTGTGTATTGTTTTGAAAAGCGATACCATTCCTGTGTTTGAGGGGAAAAGTCCTTCCAGGTAAAGGTCAACGTTTCCACCGCAGATCATGCCGTTCCTGGCCAGATCCTCATTGCTGAGCTTGAACCTGTATATGAATGATTTTCCCTGTTTTAAAAGAGTTCTGGCCTTTTCTTGAACCCGGTATTCTAAAATGCCGCCGCCAACAGTTCCGATAAGCTCTCCTTGTTCCGTGATGATGCACATTGAACCCACGTCCCTTGGAGCGGACCCGGAGCGTCTTATGGTTCTTGCAAGAACAATTCTTTGCCCTGTCAAAAGAAGCTCATGAACTTTTTTATATATATTTTCCCCCATTATTTTTTCCTTTTATTATTTATTTTTTTACAATTAAAATTATTTTTTAAAGGGGCCTTATCCTTAAGGGATGCTATAATAACCCTGCTGATGGCACCATTTGTTTGCAGGAGGCCTGCAATTTTTTCACCGGATTTTATCTGGCTCTTGTTGTCTGCCTTGTTTAGAAACACAAAGTTTAAAAAAGGTAAAAAGAGCCCGGCTTTTTTTATCTCAAAGGCAATTGAGGTTGCAATAGACTGCTCATTTATTGCTTCACCAGGTAAAAGTCCTGTATTATTTGAAAAGAGTTTTGCCCTGTGGACTATTTTGTCATCAAGGATTTTCCCGACAGCATCAAGCCCTGTAACAAGAACCAGGCGGGTGGTGGTACCGGGGACCACAGGTTCATGTAAAGCCGTGGCCTTAAGGGATTTTTGCTTTGCCCCGTCCGCTTCCACAATTATCCAGTCAAACAGATTTTTCTCCCAAAGTTGATCTATGATGCCGGGGCTAAAGCCGTTGAGCTTCCCTGCTGCCTGGTCATGAACACTTCCTGCTGAAAAATGCCGGTATTGATGTAAACTTGATTTTGTCCTGTCAAGAATTTTATCAAAGGAGTTTGCAACAATGGTGTAAGGGGATTGAGCCCTGTCCGGCATAAAGATTTTAGTTGTGGTTGTTGTTAAAACTGTTTTTCCCGAATTTTCAAGCTCCTTTGCCAGGCGGAACATAAGGCTTGTCTTTCCGCCGGCACCAATAAGGCTTATGACTCCCCGGTCCTTTAAGCATAATTTGTCAATTAGTTTGCCTGACATCTCGTATAATGAATCCATAGGTGTTTAATTTATTTAATATTTGGGTGATTATATTTTAAAATATAAAAAAACAAAAGGTTAAAAAAGACAGCCGCCGGGAAATTCCGGGAATGCCTTTTCTATAGAGCCTCTGCCTTGGAACCATGAATTTCCTTGACTTGTTTAAATCTTAAAAGTATCTATTAAAAACAAGCCTTCAATTCCCGGTGGGAATGGTGATGGGGGCGGTCGTTCAGGATAGCATCTTTTTTGCCCGAATCAAGGCTCCTTGCAAGAACAGGATATCATTGCGCGGTCTTAGGACTTTTGGGAATATTTCCGACAGCTTTTGCAGGTTACCTTGACTGGCAGCATACCTTTGGCGGTGAGCTTCAACATGGATAGAAAGGAGTAAAAAAAATGAAAAAATTTTTCCTGGTTATTTCAATATTGGCACTCATGTCCCTTGCAATACCATTGTCTTTGTCTGCAATGGAATACCAGCATAAACTTGAAGTAAAGAATATGCAATTTTTATGGACTATTGAAGGAGAGCTGATCCATATCAGGTTGTCTGCAAAGACAACCGGCTGGGTAGCCGTGGGTTTTGGTCCTGAAAAGGCCATGTCAGGTGCCAATATTATTATTGGTGCGGTTAAGAACGGCAGAGTAAAAATCGAGGACCACTATGCCAACAGGAAAAGAGGACATGCAAGTGATGAGAAACTGGGAGGAACAAATGATGTCTTAAACCCGTCAGGTACTGAAGAAGACGGTATAACAACCGTTTCTTTTTCATTCCCACTTAATTCAGGTGATAAATATGACAAACCCGTCAACCCCGAAAGTACAACAAGGGTGATGCTTGCATACGGGGCCGGGGAAGATTCTTTTAGGAACCACCATCTGTATCGTACAATATATGAGATCAATTTATCCACTGGCGAAAACAAAAAGGTGAAATGATAAATATAAGATTTTAATGTAACCACTTCCAAAGGCGGGGCCTGTTTTGTACCGGCACCTGTTCCGGATGTGTTTGAAACCTGTAAGTGGAATTGTCTTTACAGGTACTTTGAAATTAATATTTGGCCACAGATTCGATGAAACAATATCCTTAAGGGAGACTTGATATTATGGAAACGTGTTTTGCTCCTGCTAAAAGAACAGACAGGCGGAAGTTTAAAAATCAAATCTTTGACATAAGCCATAGCCCGATTATGGATACCCTTTTAAAGACAATGTCAGGTTTAATGATAGTTCTAAATGAAGACCGCCAGATCGTTGCCCTGAATCATGCTTTTTTAGAGGCTGTCGGCGTTGCTGATGTTCAAGAAACCCTTGGTTTGCGTTTAGGTGAAACCCTTCATTGTGTAAATGCACAACAAGAGCCCAATGGATGTGGAACTACACCTTGCTGTGTTACATGCGGGGCCGTAATCGCAACAATGGCAGCCATAAGGGATGATAAAACCGATGAACAAATTTGTGTGCTCACCTCTGAGAAGGATGGAGTTAAAAATGATATTTGCCTGATGATAAGGGCGCAGGCGATCACACTGGAAAATAACAGGTGGATTTTAATATTTGCCCAGGACATCACCCAACAGCAGTTCTGGGCTAACATGGAAAGGGTGTTTTTCCATGACATTAACAATATGCTCACCTCTTTACTTGGCAACATTGAGCTGTTATCAATGGAAATGCCCGGCAATAAAGATGTTGAGCAAATAAAAGATGTGACCGAAAGGCTGCACAATGAAATCAAAATACAAAAAACCCTTATTCATTATAAAGATGCCAAATCTCTTTTGAGAAAGACGAAAGCCTCGGTCAATGACATAAAAAAAGAGCTTGCCCTTATAATACACGGACATGAATCTTTAAAGGGGAAACAGGTTAAAGAATCCTGGCCGGACAAGGATATAAAAATATACACAGATATTTTCATGGTTTCGAAAATTCTTGGGAATATGGTTATAAATGCCCTTGAGGCAACAGAAAATGGGGGTTTGGTTCAAATTACCGAAAAGGCAGGGCCCAGGCATATAATATGGGAAGTATGGAACAAGAGTTTTATCCCGCCGGACATACAGAAAAGAATTTTTCAGAGGCATTTCAGTACCAAGTCAGACATGGGTAGAGGTATAGGTACTTTTTCAATGAAACTGATTGGAGAAGACCACTTAAAGGGAAAAGTAAGTTTTAAGTCATCTTCGGACCAGGGAACAATATTTACTTTTAAGCTTCCGCGCTGATTGATAAACTTTTAAAAAAAATAGTTAAAGCAATAAACGGTTTTTTGGGGGACTTAAAAAATCATAGGTTTTTTTCAGCCTTGATAATTGCCATAAGCCCTTGGTAAAGGTTGCTGATTATCCCGTGTTCCGTGACCCCGAGCCGTTGCCGGTTGCTGATATCAAAAACAGCATTTTTAATTTTTGTTTTTTCTCCCAGGGTCCCCCTGATTTGAAGATTATATTCAAGGCAGAGATTGCCAAGAAGGTCTTTTTCTTGTTCAAGCTTTTCAAGCTGTATGTGTACGCCGGCCCTCATGGATGTGCCTATGTTTGTAGGACAGGATGTAAGATAGCCATATGTTTCATCCCTGGCGAATTCAAGGCCCCTGTTTAATGACATGAGCGCCCGGCAAAGGCGGTTATAAACGCTTGAAATATCAGATGTCTTTTCAAGGCTTATGATCCTTAAGTGATCTTCCTCGTTTACCCAGACCATAAACTTTTTGTTAAAAGAGCAAAACACACCCCTGCATCCGGGGAAATCAGAGTTGATCCCTGCGGCATCCTGGAACCGGTCCCCCTTTTTAAAGATTAAATTTTTTTTTTCAAGCTGTTGGATTTTTTTTTTATCCATTTGCTCAAAAGAAAAATAATTTCCTTTAAGATCTTTTTTTAAAAAGCTTAAGGCCGTAATGATTTTGTTTTCAAGTTCTTTGCGCCGGGGCAAACTGATATGGCATGGAAAACAAAAGCCATTAAGGTTTCTTGCAACTCTTATCCTTGTAGACCTTATAAATTTGCCTTCAGGGTCAAGGCTTGGGAGGTCAAGCTTTGTGATATCCGATTTGTGCTTTTTGCCTTTTGAAAATCCATGGTACTCGGAAATTACAGGGTCAAAAAGCTGTGAAAAAGTATCATAAGACTGGGCATCCCCGGCATAAATGCCAATAGCACTGTCAGGGTTCTTAACCCCGGAATTTATAGCCTTTGCCAGGGTAAACCCGGAACAGGTCTGTTTATGTTCAAGAGCTTTATAGATTTCCCGTGACAAATGTTTTTTTACAAGGGAGCCTGATTCCTGTGGAAAAGCAGACAAGCTCAAAAATCACCTAACTTTCATAACCGGAAGACTGTGATGAGATACCCCTTGCAAGCATTGTCTGGATTTTGTCCAGGATATGGCAATCTGCATGGCATTTTGGAAGTTCTGATCTATGCTCGCAATTTAAGCACGGACTTTTAGTCAAATACCCGATTTCAAAGTCAAACATGTCTCTTTTAATAATATTTTCCATGGCTGACACTATCTAATTTATAAATAAAATCTATCTATATCAACTGCCGGAAGAATCGTCAATATCCGGGATTTGTCCTTGATTTTTCTTGGGATATGCGAGAATGTATTATCATATTCAAAATTATCAAATTGCTCAATATGCCGGGTTATATCCTGAGATATTTCCGGGCACTGAAATTGCTGTAAACATGCTGTAAATAACTTAAGAAATGCAGATTAATAATATATTTTATTCTAAGGAGGGTCATATGTTAAACCGTTTCAGCATTAAAGGAAGAATGTATCTGATCATAGTTTCGATTCTGGTTCTATTTCTTCTCATGGTCTGGTTTGCAGTTAACAGCAGCAATACGGCAAGGGATCTTGCCATTGAGAAAACAGGCCAGGCGATGCTTGAAGCCCAGAAAGAGAAAATTAAAATTGTAACAAAATCAATGGCTGTTGCAATTTCCAATATGATTAAAGGGGTTAAAAAAGAGGAAGAAAAGATTGATATTATCAGAAAAGAGCTTGAAGGAATAAGGTTTGAAGATGATAATTCAGGGTATTTCTTTGTGAATAAAGGCACAGTCATGTTCGCCCATATCAAGAAAAGCCTTATTGGCAAGGATTTAAAAGACCTGAAAGATAAAAATGGTGTTTTTTTGATAAAAGAACTTTTGGACCAGGCTCAAAAAGGGGGCGGGTTTGTAACATATATATGGGATAAACCAGGCAAAGGCGACACCCCGAAACTCAGCTATGCCCAGATGATTCCGGGAACGGACTTCTGGATAGGAACAGGGGTGTATCTTGATAATATTGAGGCCACAAAGGCTTTAATCAGCAACGAGATTAATTCAAATGTCAAAGCATTTATTATTAAAATGGTTATTACCTCCGGTATTATTTTTCTTGGAATCGCGGCATTGTGCCTGATCATTGTATTTGGCATAGGTTCATCTCTTAATGCAATGCTTGTAAATTTTGAAGATGTTGCAAAAGGTGAGGGGGATTTAACAAAGAGGATTAAAATCAATTCCAAAGATGAACTGGCTGCACTTGGCAACCTGTTTAACCTGTTCATGGAAAAACTCCAGAAAATCATCCGCCAGTTAGCAGGGAATTCGGAAAATATAGACAGTTCTTCTACCGAGCTTGTTACTATTGCAACGGACATGGCCAATAATGCCGGCAATACCTCTGATATGGCAGGGAAGGTTACCAATGCCTCCGAAGAAATGAATTCAAATCTTGCTTCTGTGGCAGCATCCATGGAAGAGTCTTCTTCCAACGCAACCATGGTGGCTTCTGCAGCAGAGGAGATGAACGCCACAATTAATGAGATTTCCCAGAATGCAGAAAAGGCAAGGGCCATTTCCGAAAGCGCGGCCTTGAAAACGTCAGAAGCAGAAGAATCCATGTCTGTATTGAATAAAGCGGCTCAGTCCATTGGAAAAGTAACAGATACCATAGCGGAAATATCAGACCAGACCAATCTCCTGGCCCTGAATGCAACTATTGAAGCTGCAAGGGCGGGAGAAGCCGGAAAAGGCTTTGCCGTGGTCGCCAATGAGATCAAGGAGCTTGCCAACCAGACAGTTGCTGCAACAAAAGATATCAGGGAGCAGATCGATAATGTCCAAAGCAACACTGATGCAACAGTGGGCTCTATTAAAGAAGTTTCAGGTGTTATCCATGACGTGAATGAAATCGTTTCCACCATTGCAGCAGCAGTAACCCAGCAGTCTGCCGCAACCCAGGAGATTGTCAGTAATATCTCAAGCCTGTCCCTTAGTATACAGGAAGCCAATGAAAGTGTCAGCCAGGGTTCCCAGGTTGCAGAAAGTATTGCAAAGGAGATAGGGGGTGTTAATTCGGCTACGGATCAGATGAAACAAAGCAGTGATTTAGTCATGGAGAGCTCTGATAAAATGAGTTCAATGGCAGAGGAAATGAAAAAGATAGTGCAGAGCTTTAAGGTTTAGAACTAGTTTTTTCCTGTACAGTCAAATTTATTTTGCCTTGTCAGATAGTGAAACAAATGATAAGTCAGAAAGGTTATTCAATCAATGCTATACGCAGGAAAGGGTTAGTATCCGTGGCTGAGTCAAAATTTGCAGAGTTAAAGGAAAAGGAAAAAGAAGCAAGAAGACAGATTGTCGTTGAGTCTGCTTTAGCCCTTTTTGCAAAAAAGCCGTTTTTCGAAGTTGGCATGCGGGAAGTTGCCGAGCAGGCAGGGATCTCCCCTGCAACTATTTACAGGTATTTTCCAAGCCAGGAAGAATTGTTTAATGAAGCTTTTATCCAGGACATTTCTTTGGCCAGCAAAGAGTTTAAGTCAATGGTGCAGAAAGATAAACCTGCAAGCATTGAAGAATTCGGCATCAAATTTATAGATCATCTTATGGAAAACGAACCCACATTCCAGATGATGACATATCTTATGCTGAAAGACAACCTGGCAAATCCTGTCATGGGCAAGTTTGATTCAGTCACCAAGATTTTTTTTGACCTTTTTGAACAGCTCCTGTTAAGGCACGGGGTAAAAAATAAAAATGCAAGAATGTATTCCCATTCCTTTATTGCATCTATAACAGGTATCTTAATGACCTTTCGCAATTACCCTTTAAAGAATAAAAATGCCATTAGAAGTTATATTATAAAAGTAATTAAAATAACGTGTTCTCTTTACTCTGACCAGTTAATAAACAAGTAAGGAATGCCTGGTCTGTTCCTTGCCTGTTTCATTCCTTGACACTTTGTTTTCCAATATTATATTAGATGAAATTCGTTTTTAATGTATTTTTTTACACGGGCTATTTCGTGTAACCTCAAATAATACGGGCATAAAAGATTATGGAACAAATCAAAGAATCAATCGAGGAAACCCATTTTTTAATAAGCAGTATCCGAAATGAGATTTCAAAGGAACTCGTTGGCCAGGAAAAACTTGTGGACAGCCTTTTGACAGGACTTTTAACAGGGGGACACGTCCTGGTTGAAGGTGTGCCCGGGCTTGCTAAAACAAGTGCTATAAAGGCACTTGCTTCTGTTGTCAAGGCAAAGTTCAAACGCATCCAGTTTACCCCGGATCTTCTCCCGGCGGATTTGACGGGCACTGAAATTTACCGTCCTAAAACATCTGATTTTATTACAAGAAAAGGACCTTTGTTTAATAATATTATCCTGGCAGATGAAATCAACAGGGCACCTTCCAAGGTCCAGTCCGCACTGCTTGAAGCAATGGAGGAAAAACAGGTCACAATAGGCGACCGGACTTTTTCTTTACCCGCTCCTTTCCTGGTTCTTGCAACCCAGAACCCAATTGAGCAGGAAGGGACCTATCCTTTGCCCGAAGCCCAGGTGGACAGGTTTATGCTTAAAGTCTTAGTTGACTACCCTGATAAGACCCAGGAACTTGAGATCCTTAAAAAGAACAGCTTTCAAAAACCCGTGGAACTCAAGGCAGTCATTGATTGCGATCAGCTGGTCGCAATGGGCGAATTGATCGACCAGGTCTATGTGGATGAAAAACTCAAAGAATATATAGTGGATCTTGTGTTTTCCACGCGCCAGCCCCAAAAATACGGAATTGATGTGGCAGAATATATTGACTATGGTGCATCTCCAAGGGCCACAATTTTTCTTGCAAAAGCCGCCAGGGTAAATGCTTTTTTATCTGGCAGGGCCTATGTCACCCCCCAGGATATCAAGCTTGTGGGTCCTGATGTATTGAGGCACAGGATTATTTTAAGCTTTGAGGCAGAGGCGGAAGATGTGTCCTGTGATGATATAATACAGGCGGTGTTTGATTCTGTTGAGGTGCCTTAAAAGGAGCAGCACCAGATGATCCCGGCTCATATTATCAAAAAGATAAAAAGAATCCATATTAAATCCAGCCGCACGGTAAATACTATCATGGCAGGGCAGTATAAGTCTGTATTCAGAGGTTGCGGCATTGAGTTTGAAGAAGTCAGGGAATATTGTCCTGGTGATGATGTCAAAACAATAGACTGGAAGGTTTCGGCAAGGCTTGGGAAACCTTTTGTCAAACTTTACAAGGAAGAGCGCGAAAGCATTGTCATGCTGCTGATAGACATGAGCTCATCTTTGAAGTTCGGAACATTTTCAGGATCAAAACTTGAAAGGGCTGCCGAGGTGGCATCGGTCCTTGCTTTCAACGCCATTAAAAACAATGATAAAGTAGGGGTGGTTTTTTTCACGGACAGGGTTGAAAAATATATACCGCCTAAAAAAGGGTCCGGCCATATCTGGCGGGTGATCAAGGAAATATTCACCTTTTTGCCAAAGGGAAAAGGAACAAATATCTCGGCTGCCCTGGATTATTTTGCAAAAATATCCAAGAAAAGATCTTTTGTCTTTGTCCTTTCCGATTTTTTAGATGACAATTATTTGAAGAGCTTGAGAACAGTCCGGCAGAAACATGAAGTCATAGGCGTGATGATATATGATAAAGGGGCATTTTGCCTTCCTTCCAGCGGTATTATTACCCTTTCTGATCTTGAAACAGCAGAAGAAATGGTTTTTGACGGGTTCAATAAAAAAAGCCGGGATAAATTTACTTATGTTAATAAGTCAGCCCACCAGAAAACACTGAATGTTTTTTCCAAGGCAAAAAGTGATGTGATCGAACTTGAAACCGGGGATCTGGTGTCTGATACCCTGATGCAATATTTTAAGTACAGGGAAAGACGGTTAAGGTAAATGAAGGATATACACGCAATAAGACCCCCGGTCCAGGTCGGTTTCGATCCAATGCTGATTAAAATTGCCCTTATGGTGCTGGCAGGAGCCATTTTCCTTGTGGCCTTGTTTTTTTTAATAAGAAAATGGTGGAAAAAAAGAAACCGGCCGGGAGACCTGAAATACCTTCCTGAACCTTTAGCACCCTATGAAGCTGCATTAAAGGAAATCGATCTTCTTTTTCAAAGTAAAATAGATGATTCAAGACTTTTTTATTTTGCTCTTACAGCGGCCTTAAAAAAATATATCGGCAGGTCCTTTGGAATCAACGCCATCGAGATGACCTCCCAGGAATTTATAAGAAGCCTTAACAGCCTTGATCTTGATAAAACAATAAAAAGAGATATTTCAGAGTTTCAAAAAATATCAGACCGGTTTAAATACGCCGGGGTCGTTCCCGGAAAAAGCAGGGTAAAAGAGGATCTTGTTTTTATAAAAGAGAAAATCATTCAAATAGAAAAAGACCTTTTAAAACTTAAGCAGAAACAAGAGGAGGATCAATAATGTTCAGGTTTGACTCGCCCCTGTTCTTGTTATTGCTTTTTGTGCCGGCCCTTATTCTTTTTATAAAGCTCAGAAAAAAAGGTAAAAGCCATATCAAGGTGTCTTCCTTGAAAGGCCTTGGTTCTTTCCCCCAGTCTTTTGCGGCAAGGCTTTCAAAATTTTTTCCTTTTTTAAAAATCATGTCCCTGGTTCTTTTGATTATTGCACTTGCAAGACCCCAGTGGGGGGATAAAAAAATACACGTGGCCACACAAGGGGTCAATATTATATTGGCTCTTGATCTTTCCGAATCCATGCGCGCCCTTGATTTTAAAAAAGATAATAAGATCGTGACAAGGCTTGAGGCGGTGAAAAGTGTAGTACAGGATTTTATCATGAGGCGTGAAGGGGACAGGATCGGTATGGTCGTGTTCGGATCACATGCCTTTACCCAGCTTCCTTTGACCCGGGACTACAACACGATTTCCTTTATCCTTGACCGGTTGAAAATCGGTGCGGCAGGCCCCAGCACGGCAATAGGGGATGCCATTGGTATCTCATTAAAACGGCTTGAAGATATTAAAAGCAAATCCAATATTATCATCCTTTTAACAGACGGGAAAAGCAATTCAGGTGAACTTTCCTGGCAGGATGCAACAAAGATTGCCGTTCAAAGAAAAGTGAAAATCTATACCATCGGGGTCGGCACAAAAGGGGAAGCTCCATTCCTTGTGGATGGCATGTTTGGAAAACGTTATGTATACCGGAAAGTGGATGTGGATCTTGATGCCTTAAAAACAATTGCCGGGCAGACATCGGGCAGTTTTTTTAAGGCAGGGGATTTAAAGTCCCTTGAGCAGATTTATAAGATGATCAACAATCTTGAAAAAACAAAGGTGGATGTTGAAAAATGGGTGGAGTACAAGGAGTTGTATAAAGGGGTTCTGTCGGCCGGACTGCTCATTTTTCTTTTGTATATTATCTTGACTAATACAAGGTTTCTAAGGATACCCTAGATGAAATTTGCCAATCCATATCTTTTGAATTTATTATGGGGATTAATACCTTTGTTTGGTATCATGTCATATGGTATTTTAAAACAAAAAAAAATACTTTCAGGCTTTGCCGGGGCCGGAATGCTTTCTTTGATTGTTCCGGGATTTGATCCTAAAAGAAGGTGGATAAAGGCGGTTTTACTCATCCTTGCTTTTGGTTTTGCCATTATTGCCCTTTCCGGGCCGCAACTTGGATACAAATGGGAAAAGACTACCCAGAAAGGTGTGGATATCATGATTGCCCTTGACTGCTCAAAAAGCATGCTGGCAAGGGATATCAAACCAAACCGCCTTGAGCGGGCAAAAAGGGAGATTATTGATCTTCTGCACATGATGAAATCAGACAGGGCAGGGCTTGTGGCTTTTTCAGGCAGGGCTATCCTTCAATGCCCTTTAACCCTTGACCATGAAGCATTTAATATCTTCTTAAAGGTTCTTAAGC
This sequence comes from Deltaproteobacteria bacterium, assembly GCA_013151635.1. GTDB lineage: Bacteria > Desulfobacterota > Desulfobacteria > Desulfobacterales > Desulfobacteraceae > Desulfobacula. The sequence continues at coordinate 88,730 of JAADHV010000086.1, forward strand.
CAGGATTCCTGCCGGTTGGCGGAACTAACCTTGAAGCGGCAATAAAGACAAGTTATGAAGGTTTTGAAAAAAAATCCGATACCAAAAAAGCCATAATTATTATTACAGATGGCGAAAGCACTTCCGGTGATGTGGAAGAAACAGCAAAACTTATGGCAAAAAAAGGAATTAAAATTTTCAGTATCGGGGTTGGAAATCTTCAGGGCGCACCCATACCGGATGAAAACGGTGGTTTTAAAAAAGACGGGGCCGGTAATATCATCATGTCAAAAGTGGATGAAAAAGCTCTTGAAAAACTGGCTGCCGTGACAGGAGGCATCTATGTCAGATCAGTGGCCGGGGATATGGATCTGGACCTGATTTATAAAGACAGGATCCTTGGAACCATGGAACGAAAGACCCTGACATCCGGGAAGAGAAAAGTATGGGAAAACAGGTATCAATGGTTTCTTTTTCCTGCCCTTGTTTTATTGCTGATGGAATTCATGCTGCCCTCAAAAAAAAGAATAAATAAATTATTTGTTCTTGCACTTGGCGTTGCAATGCTTTTTTTCCAGAATCAGCCGGTTTATGCCAAAAGTGTTTCTTTAAGTGTTAAAAAGGGGATAAAGGCATTTGACCGGCAAAATTATGAAAACGCGAAAAAGCATTTTATTGATGCCCAGCTTGAAAATCCTGAAAACGCAAAACTCTATTATGACATAGGGGCCGCAGCCTATATGAATAAGGAGTATGATCAGGCCAAAAAAAATTTCACACAGGCTTTGAAATCAGATGATGCCAGCCTGCGCCATGATGCCCGTTATAATCTTGCCAATACATATTACAGGATGGGAAATTTGGGCGAGGCCATAAAGGAATATGAAAATATTTTAAAAAAATTCCCTGGGGATAAGCAGGCAAAAGAAAACCTTAAGTTTGTAAAAAAGCAAAAGAAAAAAAAGCAAAAGAAAAAAAAGGAATCCAAAACCGGTAAAGACAAAAATAATAAGAAGAATAAAAAAGACCGGAACAAGAATTCAAAGCAGAATAAACAAAAGCAGCACCGGGATAAAAAAACACAAGGAAATAAAAACAAAGACAAACCGGAACAGGAAAAACTTAAACCCCGGGAAAATAAAAAAGCAGCCTTGAAAGAAAAACAGACCGGACAGGCAAATAAGATATTGGAAAATAAGCTCAACAGACTGGAAGATAAACCAGGTTCCGGAATGATGCCTTTGCTGCAAGAACAACATGTTGAAAAAGACTGGTGAAGATAATGAACAAAAAAAGAATTTTTTTTATCACAATCTTGTTGCTTATAATATTACCGGCAACAGGTTTTTGTTTCAATGTCACGGCACTTGTGGATAAAACCCGGATTTCCCGGGAAGACGCTGTTTTTTTAACCGTGGAGGTAAAAGGCGGCAAAGCAGACCTTGATCTTTCACTGATCAAGGATTTTAAGGTTATTTCCAGGGGTTCTTCTTCAAGTTATAATTTTATTAACGGCAAATCAGAAAGAAAAGCAAGCTATCAATATGCCCTGATCCCTCTTGCCAATGGAGAGTTAAAGATCCCTGCCATTAAAGCTGTGAGGGATGGCCAGACCGCATTTACAAGGGAAATTATCATACATGTTTCAGAAAATATTGTAAAACAAGGCGATGTAAAAGCATTGTTTGCAAAGGCAGATGCAGTGCAGCAAAACCTGTTTGCAGGCCAGCAGACGGTTTATACATTGAGATTTTTTTCATCAAAAAGCTTGTCAGGTTTAGGGTTTGAAACTCCACCCGAATTTGCCGGGTTTTCATCAAAACCGTTTGAAAAACAAAAAACCTATACACGGAATATCAATGGTATCCTTTACCAGGTGACCCAGGTCAGTTATCTGATTATCCCGGAAAGCCCCGGGAATTTTAAAATCGATCCTGCTGTCCTGATTGCAAGGGTGAAGGTTAAATCAAGGCGTGCTCCAGGTTTTGATTCATTTTTCAATGACTCGTTTTTCAATGATTCTTTTTTGTCCTCAGACAGGTTTAAACCTGTCCGGGTCGTTTCAAATCCTGTTAAAATAAAAGTATCTCCTTTGCCGCTATATCAGGGGAACCAAGTGTTTTCAGGACTTATCGGCCGTTTTGACATCCAAGCAAACATAGATAAGAAAAGTCTTAAGGCAGGTGAATCAGCAACCCTTACCATTAAAATTTCAGGCTCGGGAAATATCATGGATGCAAGTCTTCCTGAAATCGGACTGGATAAGGATGCATTCAAAGTTTATGATGATAACCCGGTTGAGAATATTCATTTGACCCAGTCAGGGTATGAGGGCTTTAAGGTATTTAAAAAAGCCATTGTTCCTGTTAATCCCGGCAAATATGTGATCAAACCAATCAAGCTTATATATTTTGATGTGGATCAAAAAGCCTATCGAAAGGTTTTAACTGATGAAATCAAGCTTGATGTCCTTTTTCCAGGTAAAATGCAACAGGCTTCAAAATCATTTGGCCCGGTAAAAAAACAATTAACTGCCAAACAGGAAGTATCCCTTGTCAATAAAGATATCCTGGAAATAAAGGAGGGGCCTTTAGTTCTTGAAAACCAAAGGGAAATAAGCCCTTTTTTCTTTATTTTAATGCTGTCAACCCCTGCGATTTTATTTTCAGGGCTCAAAGTTTTTACCCTTGCTGTAAAAAAGGAAGTATCGATTGAAAAGGTGATGCGGGAAAGGGCAAGGTATCATTTAAAGCAGGCATCAAAAAAAATTAAAGAGGACAATGCATTTTCAGGTCATCTGTATTCCGGCCTTGTGGCACTTATCCTGGCAAAAGGCAAAAAAAAGGGCGAGAGTGTGACAATAAAGGAAGCTGTTTCAATTTTAGAAGATGCAAGCGTGGATGCAGATAAAATAAATCAGGCCACCCGCCTTCTTGAAACAATGGAATCAATTCGTTTCGGAGGGGAAAAAATTGATAAAGCCAAAGCAAAGCAGCTTTTGTCAAAAACAAGTAAAATAATGAAAATGCTTTGCCTTGCACTTGTTTTCCTGGGCATATTTTCTTTTGTGCCTCAAAAGGCAATGGCAGACCCTGCAAAAACATTCATGGACGGAATTAAAAATTATAATGCCGGGCATTTTAAAAAGGCCGCTGCCGAGTTTGAGACACTTGCGAAAAAAAAACTTAAAAACCCTTATCTTTTTTATAATATAGCTAATGCTTACTTAAAGGCCAATGATATCGGCCGTGCTATTTTGTGGTACGAAAGGGCAAAGGTTCTTGCCCCCAATGACCCTGATCTTAATTTTAACCTTGCTTATGCCAATAGCCTTGTGAAAGATAAAAGAGAAGATACCATGACTGTTTTTGATGTACTCTTTTTCTGGGACAACCTGGTTTCCGTAAAAACAATTCAGATCTCGGCCATTTTCTTTTCTTTTGCTTTTTTTGCATGGGCGGCAATTAAAGTTGTGAAAAAACAAAAGGTTTTTTCAGGGTCAGGTATTATTTTATGTTCAATATTTATTTTTTTCACAGCCATTACCTGCATAAATTACTATAAAGGATCTTTCCTTAAAAATGCAGTCATTGTAGCCCCACAAGTATCTGTCCGTTCAGGTGTGACAGATACTTCTACAAAATTGTTCAGCCTCCATGCAGGAACCAGGGTAAAAGTTGAAGAAAAAAGAGATGGATATTTAAAAATAATGTTTTCAAAAAATAAAATCGGCTGGGTAAAAACAAAACAAGCTATTATTATCTGAACTTGTTGATCTTTATCCCATCATCATCCTTACCAGTTATTTTTTTATTCAAATATTTTTTCATCCTTTGCATCAGCTTCAACTGCGTCTTTTTCCAGGTCGCGAACCGCGCCGTCTTTTTTTTTGTCATGGTATTGCTTATACCATTCATTGGCAATTATCATGGACATGACCTCATTGGTTCCGGTCCAGATGGAGGCCAGCCGGAGATCCCTGAAAATTCGTTCCACAGGATATATATTGGTGTATCCAATGCCACCCATGACCTGCATGGCATTGTGGACGGCTTTCTGGCAGGATTCGGTGACAAATTTTTTAGATTGGGATACCATCCTTCTAATCTGCTTTTCAGGGATTTGTTCGTCAACAGCCCTGGCCGTAGCGTATATCATGGCACGGGAGGCATCCAGCAGGGTTACGGCCTCAGCCACCTGGAAGGATACTCCCTGGAAGGCTGCCACGGGTTTCCCGAATGCTTTCCTTTTTGAAGTGTAGCCTGTGGCCACATCCACTGCAGGTGCGGCAGCACCGATGGTCATGGCGGCCGTACCCAGACGTTCCGGTATCATCATGGTGTTAAAAATTTTTACCCCCTGGTTCAGCCCGCCCAGGAGGTTTTCTTTCGGGACTTTTACGTCCTTGAATACCACCCGGGCCGCCCCGCCGCCCCGGCATCCCATAAGCCCGTAAAGATACTGGCTTTCAACCCCTTTGCTTTTATCCACAATAAAGCACGAAATGCTTTTGTGTGGTTCACCTTCAGGATTTGTCCTGGCATATACCAGGAAATAATCTGCTCCTTCACCGCCCACTATAAACCTTTTCTGGCCGTTGAGAAGGAAGTGATCACCCTTGTCATCGGCCGTGGTGGATGTGCCGAAGAAATCTGATCCGCCCCTTGGTTCGGTAAGGCATTCGGCAGCAAATATTTCGCCTTTGAGAAGGGGTTTGACGTATTTTTCTTTTTGTGCATCATTGCCATGGAGGATGATGGCATCACAGACAAGCTCTGCTCCCACGCCAAAGGTGCAGGCAAAGATATAGCCAATGACCCCTATTTCCTGCATGACCATGCAGGTGGAAACCCAGTCCATGCCGCGACCGCCCCATTTTTCAGGATAGCGGCAGCCCATTAAGTTCCTTTTGCCCGCTTCCTTTAAAAATTCTTTTGGGAATTGTATTTCATCCGCATCCATGTCCAGTATCATTTTTCTTGGAATGGATTTTACAAAATCGCGGGCCTCACTTTGTAATTTTTTTTGTTTGTCGCTTAAAAGATAATCAAACATTTGAAAATTCCTCTCTTAGTTTATATTTCATCACTTTTCCGGATGGTGTATGGGGAAGTTTTTCCACAAAATGGAATTTACGGGGAATCTTGTATTTTGCCAGCCTGCCTGAAAGAAATTGTGTTAAGCCGTCTTCTGTCAAGTCTGCGTCTTTGCCCGGCACGATCACTGCATTTACAGTTTCTCCCCAGTCTTTTTGGGCCAAGCCTATGACAGCGGCCTCATCAACTCCCGGATATTCCATGATTCTGTCTTCCACTTCTTTTGAATAGACGTTTTCCCCGCCTGTGATAATCATATCTTTGATCCGGTCTACAATAAACAGGAATCCGTTTTCATCGATTCTTGCCATGTCGCAGGTCCGGTACCAGCCGTCATAAAAAGCTTCCCTGGTGGCCAGGGGGTTATCAAGGTATCCTTTCATCATGGATTCGGCTTTAAGCCAGATTTCTCCTGTTTCCCCCGGACCTGCCGGAGTGGTCTGGTTTTTCATGACTTTCATCCTGGCTCCGGGAAGTGCTTTTTTACCAATGGATCCTGCATGTTCCCCATGGTCTTCCGGTGAAAGAACAATGCCTGTGGGGCCTGATTCTGTCATGCCATAGACTTGATAAAACCTGTCTGACTTGTAGCTTTTAACAAGCTTTTTGACAGTTTCCGGGGCAATGGGCCCACCGCCGTATATCCAGGCTTTCATGGAGGACAGGTTAAATTCGCTGAAATGCGGGATCACCTTAAGGGGCAGCAGATAAGAGATGGGTGCTCCAAAATAAGCGGTACACGATTTTTTTTCAATGGCCTCAAGAAAGTGAAGGGGATGATATTCTCTCAGGAGTACGCAGGTGCCGGCCACATAGGTGGTGCCCATGAACCAGTTGTTCAAGGGCGAGGAGTGCCAGATGGGCATGGCAATCAGCATTATGTCGTTTTCATCCAGGCCAGCGAGTTTGGAACCGGTAATCCCTGCGGACACTACGCTTTTATGGGTATGGACACAGCCTTTGGGACTGCCTGTTGTGCCGCTGGTATAAAGGATTTCAGCCAGGTCTTCATCTTGAATGGGAACAGGGGTGAAATCAGGGGCCTTATCCATGGCATCACCGAGAAAGCCGATATTTTTGACTCTTGTATCCAGGGCCATTTTTTGAATGTCAACGTCCAGGCTGCAGGCCACTTTTGCAAGACTGCCATCAAAAAGAAATAGGGCAGCATGGCTGTTTTCAAGGATATAATCCACCTCAGCTGCTGTCAGCTTATGGTTAACAGGGACTGCAACCCCACCTGCTTTTAGTATGCCGAAAAAGGAGAATACAAAATCAAAGCTGTTTTGACTCATAATGGCCACGGAGTCTCCTTTTTTTATCCCTGAGGCCTTAAAACAGGCTGCGGCCTGCTCGCTTTTTTCCTTTACCTCTCTGAAGGTGACTTTCTTGTCCATGGTGCAAAGGGCTGTTTTGTCAGGGTGCCGGGCGGCATTTGCATCAATAATCTCAATGACATTCATTTTTTTCTCCTCTTATTTCTGGTTAGTCTTTTGTTTAAGTGCTGTCCTCCGTTTGATAAGTTTTTTCCTTGTTGCACGAATGTCCTGCTCTAAAAGTGTTAATTCCTTTTTTCTTTCCCGGATTTCTTTCAGCTTTGCTTTTCCGAATTCCAGGCTTTTTTCAATCTGTTCGATTTCATTGGGGATGGTATCTGCCATGCCGATCATTTCAGCAATCTCATCAAGAGAGAATCCAAACCTTTTGCCCCTGAGGACAAGCTTGAGCCTTGCCTTGTTCCTGGGAGTATAGACCCGCTGATTCCCTGCGGTTCTCCGGGGCATGATCAACCCTTTTTCTTCGTAAAAGCGTATGGTCCGGGTGCTGATATCAAGCTGGTCCGCGATCTGGGATATGGTATAGGTTTTATATGAGCTGTTTTTATCACCGGTCATGGCAATCCTCCGGGCAAAGCAGTTAGAGATTTATTAAAAATAATAATTAACGTTTACGTAAACTGTAATATATTTTTTGTCAATCAAAAAAATATATTACAGTTTTTTTGTAAACATAACTGCAATCCGGAATTATTGATATTTTATTTTCTGCAAAAGCGTGCCGTAAGTTTTTACGCACACTTTGAGATTTCCATCTGATGGGATTTTATCCATGTTTTTTTCAACAGGGCGAAAACTTTTTCCGGCATGCCGTAAGGAAGATCTACCAATGAAAATTTCTGGTTGACAGCAATGTTTTGTATGTATTTGCTCTCAAGACCGGCTTCATTTGCAATGGCCCCCACAATATTTCCCGCCCGGACCCCGTGATGCCGGCCCAGTTCGATTCGGTACCGCTCCATACCCTTTTCTAAGGGGATGAGGTTGTTCTCTTTTATCCGGGACGGTTTTTTGATTTGTATCTGTTTTTGTTTTTTTGAAGATATGTTTTTCTGGCAGGAAAGCTCTCTTTGGGCTGGCAGGAAAAAGGGGGTGTCGCCATGGGCGAGTTTTGCAAGGGCTGCCGCAACTTTAACTACAGGAATCTTCTGGTCTTTGACATATTCTTCAACCAGGCTCTGGAAAACGTTTAAGTCTTCTGAAAAAAGGGCCTTTGTGATGGATTCTTTAAAGTCTGCCACCCTCTTCTGGTTAATATCCTTATTGGAGGGGAGATTAATTTCCCTGATTTTCTGTTTTGTTTTGTTTTCTATGAGTCTGAGCATCCAGCGCTCATTTCTACCAGCGAACAGGATGGCTTCTCCTGTGCGGCCGGCCCTGCCGGTTCTGCCGATTCTGTGGATATAGGGTTCCACCTTGGACGGCATGTCAAAATTTATCACATGGGAAATCCGGTCCACATCAAGGCCCCGGGCAGCTACATCCGTTGCCACCAGGATATCAATATAACCGTTTTTCAGCCGGTTGATAGTTCTCTCTCTCGCATTCTGAGCAATATCACCATTCAAGGCCTCTGCCTTAAATCCTTTATTTTCAAGGATTTTAGCGATATCAACGGTGGAGGTTTTGGTCTTGGCAAACACGATCACCCCGTCAAAGGATACAGCCTCAAGAATCCTGACCAGGGCATGGGTTTTTTTAGCACCTTTGACTATCCAGTACTGCTGATGGATGTTCTTTTGTTCTGTATTGTCCGGTTTTACAATGACCTCTTGCGGGTCAGTAAGGTATTTTTGGGCTATCTTCCTTATTGGTCTTGGCATGGTGGCTGAAAAAAGAGCGGTCTGTGAATCATCCGGGGTCCTTTTAAGGATCCATTCCACATCATCAATAAAGCCCATGTGAAGCATTTCATCGGCCTCATCTATGATCACACAGAAAAGATCTGCAAAAGAGATGGTTTTTTTCCGCATATGATCCATGAGCCTTCCCGGCGTTCCTACAACCACATGGACACCTTTCCTGAGCTGATTGAGCTGTACCCCGTAACTCTGGCCGCCGTACACGGGCAACACGTTCAGCCCTTTCATCTTCGCGCCGTATGTTTTAAAAGAATCAGCCACCTGTATGGCAAGCTCACGGGTGGGGGTCAAAACCAGGACCTGGGGCCGTTTATTGCCAAGGTCAATCCTGGACAAAAGGGGCAGTGCAAAGGCCGCGGTCTTGCCGGTACCGGTCCTGGCCTGACCTATCATATCCTTCCCCTCTATCAGATGGGGAATAGTCATGGACTGGATTGGTGTTGGGGTTTCATAGCCTACATTCTGCAATATGGAGAATACGGCAGGGTTCAGGTTCATTTCGTCAAACCGGATCTTTGGTAAAATTTTATGGGACATAGGGTTCCTTAAAAAAAAAGACCGGAATAACCGGCCATGAAAATCAAAATAGAAGTATACAGGATTCTATTAGATTGTGCAAGTAATATTTATTTTATCAGCAATTCCCGGGGAATGATATTTAGAAACAATAGAATTCGGTTAGTAGTTCTTTAAGTTGATGTTTTTCAGAAAAATTTACAGTTTGTAAGAATTCCAGGGCCTCCCTTAAATTTTGTTTAGTGAAACTAGAGAAAGTTCTCTTGGATTTTTTTATTTTAGAAATCAGTCGAATAAATTTATTATTGGGTGTCGAGTAATAAATTGCCTGGGTGTCGGGTTTTCCTCTTAGATTCTTATAATTCCAATAGGTCCAGTGCAGGTTTAGCTCTTCTAATAAATGAATGACATCTTGATCATACTTTAAATAATTATCGGCCTTAGTCATTGCGCCAAACTCACCGACCCACACCGGTCTATTTAACAGCTGACCAGGAACAACTCTTTTTTTCAATCGTCTCCTTAGTGCTTGTTGATCAAATATGTTTCCTCTTATTTTTGACGGATAGGTTCCTTCTCCTTCAATGTAAATGCCGGGTTCATAAAAGTGAATGCTTAGGGCGGTATTAGTATCCAAAGGTGATTGTATCCAATCAAGATTTTTTGCCCACAGGTTTCCTTCTAAAAATATAATATGTTTATCATCTACTTCTCTTATTCCTTTTGTTATCTCTCTGTATACCTTATTAAAGACTTCTTTGTCGGGAGCATCCGGCTCATTCAATAAATCATAGCCGGCGATAACGGGATCTCTTGCATATCTTAAAGCAATTGTTTTCCATAGGACAATCAATCTTCTTTGATATTCTCTATTTGTCCATAGTTTGTTTAAACCCTTGTTCCCTGAATGAGGGGTCGAATTATGTCCGCCCGGTGATTGCCTCATGCTCATAATTATGTAAAGTCTATATTTTCCTGCCCACTTGATGAGTCTGTCCAATCTTTTGAAATTTTTCTCTCTGTAAGTAAACGGGTTAGTATCATGTTCAAAATCTTTATAGGTACTTAATGACAGCCGGATCATATTTGCTCCCATATCCCTTATATTGCGAAAATCATCTTCAGTTATTACATAATCTAACATCATATCAAAAAAATTCTCTAATTTTTTATTGTTGCCTGGATAACTATATATATCTCCTCTGATAGAGCCAAAATCAATCTGAATACCTCGCAGTTTTACCTCTTTTACCTCTCTGCCAGTTTCATTAACGATTTTATCATTTTTTACAGAGAGAAAATGCTTGTTAGAACAAAAGGCGAGGTTGCTATTGTAGTGATATAGAAAAAAAAGAAAAAAGAATATGATTATTTTCGATGTTCGTAAAATCATTTTTTCAATACTAATCGCGCTGCTGCCGCTGTTATGCAAATTCACCGGGCTTGTGGGGGCGCCATCGGAACAAGTTCCGGCGAAAGGAGTTAGCCTTTTAAGTCTTTTCAACAATCTACAGTAATTGCCATACATTGTCCAACGGCGTTTTATGGGGGCTATACATTTTCCAAAATAACCCCCGTAATTGCATAAAAAAAGAAGGAAATTAATAGTAAAAAGGCTTGAGGAAGCCAATGAATAAAGCTTATAATAAGTTAATAAAACAAAAATAACCCTATTCAGGAGACCACCTCAAGTAAAGTCCAGCAAAGCACAAATTTATACTAAATTCCATAAAATCCCTGAGATTCGATTTGAAGATCAATAACTCACATCTTTTTCCTGACTTTTAATTTTTCAACTATTGTTTAAACGACTTAATTTGAAAGCTAAATTTAAAAAATGTTTCTCCCATATTCGGACACCATTTGATCGTTATGCTGCTTGTCATCCATCTGATTCTTGGTTTCAGGCGGTTGAGAGAGATTGATTATTACAACAGGACTGAGTTCCGGTTTGTGTTTACCGGAAAGAAAATCAAAAAACCACAAAGAGGCCCTCTCCAGCTGGATCTTTTTGAACCCCTTGATCTGAATTATGAGTACAGGGTCATTGTAACCAATAAAACAGAATCTGCAAAGGCAGTTGTTCTTTTCCATAATGGCCGTGGATATCATTGTCAATGCAAATGGTGGCGCATCCGGTCCCAGGGGGAACTCACCTTTACAATGAGTTCAAACCGGGCAGTTAGAAAAGATTTACTGCATTTTATGGACGTGTTGCAAAAAGCAGCCTGAAAATGAAATATTTTCTGCAACGTTGGGGTTTATTTTAAACAAATGTGGAAGTCGCTTTGCTCAACTGATTTATATGGTTTTTTTAAGACATGGGCAGGAAAGCTTGAATAATCTTTGCAGGATAAAAAGAGGGGAAGCCGAATTGACCTGCTTCCCCCTGGCGCATTATTCAATGCCACCTGCTTCCGGCTTCCCTTGTCAGGTTTCCTCCCCGGGATATCCTGACTCCGTATTGATTTTTTTGAAGCTCATAAGGATAATATCCATCAGCAGATATCCCATTTGTTCAACTATCTGGGCCATCGTTTTTTCAAATTCTTTTTCATCGATATTCATGGTCACCTCATATATTAAAGAATTTCAGTTGCTGCAATCCGAACGTGTTCGGAAGTAACCATTGCTGATTTTTTCCTGGCTGCAACAATTATTGAGCCCCGGGCCAGATGGTTGGCTTTTCTGAACAATCCTCCCGATCCTTGGTGGATGGCTGTAATATGGTCAACGACAAATATTTTTTTTCTGCGGGTATTATAGACGCTGACCAATTTCTTAAGGATAACAAAAGATACAGAAACAAAATCTCGATGAAAAAGAGGTTTGAATAATGCAAGTTAGTCTTGAGTTTCTGGTTTGGTAAAATGTGAGTTTTTTTTCGTTTTATTGATTATTTTAATCCCATAAAATTCATGTCCTATTTCCAGAATGAAAAGTTAAAGATCTTGTGTGGGGGCGGATTTTAAAATTTAGCTTGACTAAAAAAATAGAAATAGCCATATTGTTTGTCACTTACATAGACCGTTCGTCTTTTAATATGTGACCACATCTAAAAAGGATTGAGGATGACAGATAAAAAGTATTATAGAATTGCCTCCTTGGAAAAGGGAATCAGGATTCTTGAACTGCTGGCCGAGCATGGAGAGTTAAGCGTCAGCGAGGCAGCCAGGCTGATGGATACAAATCGTGCCGGAAGCCATCGGTTCATTTCCACATTAAAGGATCTTGGGTATGTTGAGAAAAATGACAGCAATAAATATCAACCGACACTTAAAATCATGAAACTGGCTATGAAAGTGGCCAACCGGTTTGAAATTCGCCGGATCGCCAGACCATATATGCACAAACTTTCCATGGCGTACAAGGAAACCATCAACTTGGGATTTTTTAAAAATAAGGAAATCATCCATATTGACAAAATTGACAGCCTTGAGGTATTGAGAATGGATTCTGCATTGGGGGATAAAGCGCCTGCCTATTGCACAGCTCTTGGAAAAGCCATACTGGCCTTTCTACCGGATCATGAGCTGGAACACTACCTTGAGAACACAAAATTCAAACAGCTTACCCCCAATACAATCACGGATAAAGAAGAATTCCTGTCCGAGCTGTCCAGAATTCGACAGAACCGATATGCCATTGATGATGAAGAAATGACCTTTGGGCTTCGATGTATTGGGGCTCCTATTTTTGATCATAACTCTTATCCTGCCTATGCATTGAGTATTTCAGGACCTTCTATGCGGCAGACCCACCGAACACTTGAGGAAATGAAAACAGATATTTTACAAGCAGCTTCCGAATTATCCCGTAAAATGGGTACTCCTTAAATCCCTTTCCAACGGGTACGCTCCCCTCTATAAAAAATATAAATATATTCCTTGACAAAACACAGGGATATTTATTATTTACGTCATGTCACATAATGCAAACAGTTGTCACATATTACGTGACATAAATTATTGTTAAATACCAAATAAAATAAATATATGGAGGTAAAATGGGTAATAAAAAGCTAACAAGATGGGATCTTCAAAAAATGAAGGAGTCCGGTGAAAATGCAGCATGGATCACTGCATATGATTACTGGAACGCATCCTTTGCAGAAAAAGCCGGCATGGATATGATTCTGGTCGGAGATTCACTGGGAATGTGTGTTTATGGCTATGAAAGCACAGTACCTGTTACCATGGAGCAATGTATTTATCATTCAGAAGCGGTTCGCAGGGCTGCAAAAAATACATTTATCGTCGGTGATATGCCTTTTCTTTCTTATCAGGTTAGTATTGAAAACGCGGTATTGAATGCCGGTAGATTCCATAAAGAAGCTGGCGTGGACGCCATCAAGCTCGAGGGTGGCAAACGGGTCTGCCCTCAAATCCGGGCAATCACAGATGGCGGGATGTTGGTAATGGGGCATATTGGTCTGACCCCCCAGAGTTCAGGCCAGTTAGGCGGATTTAAAGCTCAGGGAAGAACCGCAGATGCCGCCTTTGAGTTGATTGAAGACGCTGAAGCGATTCAGGAAGCAGGCGCTTTTGCACTGCTGGTGGAAGCGGTGCCCCCGGAAGTCTGTAATATTATCAGGAAAACATTGACTATCCCTGTATACAGTATTGGAGCCGGTATTGATGCCGACGGTCAGTTGATGATTTCTTCCGATGTGGCAGGGGTTTTTCAGGCCTTTACCCCTAAATTTGTAAAAAAGTATGAAAACCTTGCAGACAAAACGATTAAAGCCTTTTCAGATTACAGAGATGATGTAAAGGAAGGCAAATTTCCAGCACCGGAACATACTTATAAAATGGTTGATGGCGAATTGGATAAACTTAATAACAAATTTAAAAAAAGGATAATCACATGAGTGAAGTGCTAAATACAATCAGAAATTTCATGGAAAAAGAGGGAATTCCAGGACGGGACGGATATGAACTTGCTGCATCGGGCAAGACATTTCCCGACGGAGCAAATTTCAGGATAGAAATTGCCGGCGTTGAACGTGGCACCACAATGGAGGCCATGATCAAAGAATCTCATAAAAGAAATGTCGTTATTCACCGCGCCATTGCAGCGGTTGGAGGTTCCACTTATTGTGATGCCCAGGAATTAAAAGATATGGCCCAGATGGCCAAAGACGAAAACATTGAAATCATTATGACCGTTGGCCATCGAAAAGGATGGGACACCGGTGCAAAGGAATCCTTTACCTCAGAAGGCCAAATGCAGGGATTCCGTCTCAGAGGATCAGACAATATTTCCTATCATATTGCCGATATCATGCGAAGCATTGAGGCCGGGTTCAGAGGATTTCTTGTCTATGATGAAGGCGTGCTGTTTATCCTCAATAAAATGAGAGCAGAAGGTCTGATCCCTGCTGAAACCATTTTTAAATTTTCCGTATTCGGCGGATACTGTAGTGCAGCCGGTGCAAAAGTCATTGAAAGCATGGGTGCCAACTCGCTGAACCCCATTTCCGATATTTCCCGGCCCATCCTGTCCTCCATCCGTCAGGCAGTGGATATCCCTCTGGATGTTTACATCATCGTGGTTAATTCCTTTGGCGGTAACTTCAGGGCCTATGAAGCTCCGGAAATCGCAAAAGTGGCCTCACCCTGCTATTTCAAATTCGAGCCCGGTACATCTGAATCAGAAATTTACATGCCCTGGATTGCAGAAGAATGGCATGCAAATTTCATTGAGCAAAAAGTCAAAATTGCCTCAATCGTCATGGAAATTATGGATGAACATGCTCCTGAGATGCTGACCTCTCCCAAAGGTGCCAAAGATCTGGTCCTGACAAAACCCTGAATCATAAAATGAAAAGACAGATACCATGAATATTGAAAAATTATTTGCCAAACGGAATGCAGGGGTTGAATGGTCCGGTATCCGCATCATGTTTGCCATGGCTGATAAAATAGATGGGGTGACCAACCTGGGTATCGGCCAGCCGGATTTTGACACACCGATCCATATACGAGATGCTGCCAAAAGGGGCCTTGATCAGGGGTTTACACGGTATCCCCCGGCTGCAGGCTTTCAGGATTTGCGAGAAGCTGTGGCCAGAAAAGTTGAGGCGGAAAACAAATTGCAGGCAGACCCGGACTCTGAAATATTTATCAGCGTGGGGGCTATGCAGGGAATCTTTAATGTCATGCTTCATCTTGTCAATCCTGGAGACGAAGTCATCGTGGTAGACCCAGGGTATGATTATTATTCCCAGATCCGTTTATTCGGCGGTGTACCGGTCAGGGTAGCGGTCAAAGAAGAAAATCGTTTCAAGATTGATCCGGAAGACGTTAAAAAAGCAGTTACTCTTAAAACTAAGGCCATTATCCTGAATACACCATCAAATCCTACAGGTGCGGTATTTGATAGAGAAATCTTAGAACAAATTGCGATTATTTGTAAAGAACACGAGATTATGGTCATTTCAGACGAACCCTATGAACATATTCTGTTTGACGGGAATGAACATGTTTCCATTGGGTCTTTTGATGGCATGAAAGATTTGACAGTTTCCATTTACACGCTTTCAAAATCCTATGCTATGACGGGTTGGAGAGTCGGATATGTGGTGGCCAACAAAGCTGTCATCGCTGAAATGGAAAAGCTTATGGAACATATGGTGTCCGGGGTGACAGCCGTTGCCCAGCGGGCCGCCCTTGCAGCCATTACCGATTCCCAGGATTGTGTCAAACAGATGGTGGAGCGGTATGCCAAACGAAGGGAATTGATGTATAACGGACTCAACAATATAAAAGGTATTTCCTGCATCAAGCCGGAATCCACTTTTTATGCATTCCCCAATGTCTCTTCTTTCGGGATGTCATCCTGGGATTTTGCAAAATATATGGTCAACGAGCATAAATTGGCCCTTTTACCGGGTTCCATATTTGGAGAAAATGGAGAAGGGTTTCTAAGGCTCTCCTTTGCCACAAGTTCCCGGAATATTGAAACAGCACTGAAAAAGTTGGAAAAAGGTATTGCAGGCATATAGTCCATTGAAATAAAAACCAGGACCGACAACCGCTTTATGGTTTTCGGACCTGGTATTCCATAACAAAACAGGAGAAATAATGGCCTTATTCAGTAAAAATGAATTCCTTGAACGGATCACCCAAACCAAGGAGTCCATGGCAAAAAAAGAAATTGAAATTCTTGTGGTGTGTGATCCGGCCAACATGAATTATCTCACAGGGTATGATGGCTGGTCTTTTTACGTGCCCCAGGCAGTCCTGGTGATTGACGACCAGGAAGAACCCATCTGGATTGGCAGGGGTATGGATACTAACGGGGCCAAATATACTGCTTTTATCCGGCCGGAGAATATGATCGGGTATCCAGATGATTATGTCCAGTCTGATATTAAACATCCTATGAATTTTGTTGCAGACATTATCAAAGAAAAAGGATGGGCCCAAAAAAATATCGGTGTTGAAACCGATGCCTATTATTATACTGCAAGAAGCGACAATGAACTGAAAAAAAGCCTTGGAAAAGATACTCTTCTGGATGGCAACCTGCTGGTCAACTGGGTTCGGCTTGTCAAATCAGATGCAGAGATCGAGATGATGAAACAGGCTGGTAAAATTGCTGAAAATGTCATGTCAACCGCCCTTTCAAAACTCGCCCCCGGTATTCGGGAATGTGATGCCGTGGCTGCTGTCTACCAGGCCCAGGTCACAGGCACAAAGGATCTTGGCGGTGATTATCCATCCATTGTTCCCATGATGCCCACCGGTGAAAAAACCAGTGCACCGCACCTGACATGGACGGATGAACCCTATCAAACCGGCCAGGCCGTTAACCTCGAACTGGCTGGCTGCCGCCATCGTTATCATTGCCCCATTGCCCGAACCGCCTTTATCGGCAACAATCCCCCGGAAAAACTCAAAGAACTTGCTGATATTACCGTTGAAGGATTGAACCTGACCCTGGACGTCATCAAGCCCGGCCTTAAAGCGGAAGATGTAGAGCGTGTCTGGCGGGAGCATATTGCCAAAAAGGGATTCGAAAAAGAATCCCGCATCGGGTATCCCATTGGGCTGAACTATCCCCCGGACTGGGGCGAGCATACTGCTAGTCTTCGACCCGGCGATAAAACTATTTTGAAACCCAATATGACCTTTCACATGATCCTGGGAATGTGGATGGACAATTACGGATTTGAATGTTCAGAGTCCTTCCGGGTTACGGAAAACGGGGCAAAGACTTTTGCCCGGTTTGAACGAAAACTTTTTGTCATTGAATAAATAAAAAACGGGGCATTTTATGGACTATATACAAAAAAGAATCCAGGAACTCACATATGAAGTCATTGAACTGAGGCGTAATTTTCATATGTACCCGGAACTGGGGTTCAAGGAATTTGAGACTGCCAGTATAATTGAAAATTATCTTCAAAACCTCGGATTTGAGACCCTTCGAATAGCTAAAACAGGGGTTGTTACAATTCTTGACAGCGGTAAACCCGGTCCTGTTCTAATGCTCAGAGCGGACATGGATGCCCTGCCGGTAACCGAGGCCAATGAAGTTGATTACAAGTCAAAAAACGATGGTATTATGCATGCTTGCGGCCATGATTCCCACATGGCAATGCTCTTGGTTGCGGCAAAAGTTCTCAAAGAAAACCAGGCCTTGCTTTCCGGTAAGATAAAATTTGTATTCCAGCCTGATGAAGAGATCGCAGGTGCTGCCAAAATGGTAGATGAAGGTATCCTTAAATCCCCTGCAGTGGATGCGGTGATGGGTATTCATATCTGGAGCTTGATTCCATCGGGCAGAGTTTCCATCACACCTGGTGTTGTCATGGGGGGTATGGATGTCTTTAAAATGAGGGTTATAGGCAAAGGCGGGCACACCGGTTATCCCCATGAGGCGGTTGATCCTGTTATTGCGGCTGCTAATATTATCCAGACGGTCCAGACCATTCAGACCCGGGAAATGGATGCACAAAAACCTGTCGTCATCATGTTCGGCAAACTTAATGCCGGTAAAAAATCAAATATCATCCCCGAAGAAGTTTATTTGGAAGGGACCATCCGTTTTCTCCACGATGCAGCACCGGATGACGATGACAATCCGGCTAAACGATTTATCCGGATCAGTGAAGCCATCTGTCAGGCACATCAATGTACCTGCGACATAGAGATCGAACATGAAAACATTCCCCTGGTCAATGACAAAAAGATGACGGCCTTTGCTAAAAAGACAGCTGCCAAGGTGTTTGGCAGTATGGATGTTATTGATCCAGGCCGGTATATAACCAGTGAAGATTTCAGCGAGTATACATCCCGTGTGCCAGGTGTTTTTATTTTTCTGGGATGTGCTGACCCAGAAAAGGGAACTGATATTCCCTTGCACAATCCAAACTTTAATATCGACGAAGACGTTTTAGTGAAAGGAGTGGAATTGCATGTTACAGGTGCCTTAACCTTTTTGACCCGCTCAGGTAAAGCTTAGGCCCTGATATGGTCAATATATATTTTAAAACCAATAAAAAAAGGAGACTCCCATGGACACAAAATTTAAAAAATTAACCGTTTTATGCATCGCAGTCATCTTCTGTTTGCTTTCATCACATGCCGGTGCCGCCAATTATACAGGAAAGCTGATTAAAGCAAAGTTGGCATCAGAAGAAATCGAAGGTGATTTTATGACCGTCTGGGCCAGAAATTTTTCAGATCACATGAAAAACTGGTCAGACAACAAAATTGATGTAAATGTTTATCCTTATGGGACTCTGGGTGCCACCGGTGATATCAATGAACTGGCCCAAATGGGTGTTGTTCAATATGTATTTTCCGATTATGCCTGGATCTCTTCCTTTGTTCCCCAGGGTCAGGTTCTGGCTCTGAACTATCTTTTTCCCACTGAAAAAGTGCCTGAGGTGATTGACTGGATTGTTCGAAACGGTGAGTTTTTTCCTCTTATGGAAAAAGCCTTTAGAAAAAATGATCTTGTCCCTCTTTCCATCATGTTTGAAGGATGGCAGTGGATGACCACAAAAATCGAAGTCAAGTCCCTTGAAGATATCAAAGGACTTAAACTTCGGGTTATGTCATCAAAACTATTGGTGGAAGATTATAAAGCCTATGGTGCATCACCGACTCCAATGAGTTATGGTGAAGTTTACTCAGGGCTGCAGATGGGATTAATCGACGGCCAGGTAAACCCCCTGTTTGCCATCAACAGCATGAAATTTTATGAAGTTCAAAACTATTGTACCCAGCTGAAAAGTGAACCATTTCTTGGTATTCCCACGGTTAATAAGAAATTTTTTGATTCTCTTCCTAAAAATGTTCAGGACGAAATGCGCAAGTTCTGGATCAATGCCATTATCCCTGCCGGAAACTGGATCATGCAAAAAAATGCAGATGACAAGGAAAAAATGTTGAAAGCCAAACCAGGACTTAAATTTAATGTTTTAGATGATGCAACCATTGCCACGTTCAAAGCACAGGCCCAGACAGTTTATCCTAAATTTACCGAAATTGGTGGAGAGGGTTCACAAGAGATCCTGAATGCATTGCTTTCCGATATTGAGAAAGCTAAAAAAGCCCTGAATGTGAAATAATCTTAAAATAGAGCAGTACCCGGTACAATGGTGTCGGGGCTGTTCTGTATTTTTATATAAGAGGCTTATTATGAATGAAAAAAATAAGGATAGCACCTCCTTAAGCCCTTTTCAAAAATTTAATAAATACACAGGGCGTGTGGTTAACAGCGTGGAAGTCTCCATATTGGTTTTCTGTGTCGCTGCCCTGGGAATTCTGCTCATTGTCAATGTATTTGCACGCACGTTTTTTGAAAGTATCTACTTTACCGAGGAAATCTCTAAATTTCTGGTGATGCTCACAACCTTCACCGGTGTGAGTTACGGCGTAAGAAAGGCAAGGCATATCAGGATGGGTGCATTTTTAGATGCCATGCCGCCAAAAATGGAAAAAATCTTTATTATTATTATTTCCCTGATTTCCGCCATTGTCATGGGAATCATGTGCTGGGCATCGTATGAGTATCTCATCAATGCCATGTCCAAAGGCCATGTGACTGCAGCCTTACGTGTCCCAAAATGGACATTTTATGTGATCATACCCATCGGGTTCGGCCTTGCCTGTATCCAGTATGTCAGAACGATAATTAAAAATATTACGGAAAAAGATCCCTGGCAGTCACCAGATCAGCAAAGTGAATACGAAGATGAACAGACAGGAGGTGCTTAAGTTATGATGCTATTGGGGTTAAGCTTGATTATTATGCTGCTTTTCGGATTCCCTTTCATGGTGACGCTTTTGGGATCACTGATACTCTATATTTTTGTTTATATGCCGGACTTTGCCCCCAGGATGATCATTACCATGGTCCAGCAGGTCATTACCGGGGTCACACCTCCGGCTCTTGTCTGCGTGCCGCTTTTTATCCTGTCGGCCAGTATCATTACCGCAGGAGAGTCGGCAGGCCGGTTGGTCCGGATGATTAAAGTTTTTGTCGGCCATCTGCCGGGAGGCCTTCTCATCACCACCAATGCCTCATGCACCCTTTTCGGTGCTGTGTCAGGCTCCACACAGGCCACCGTGGCCGCCATTGGTGGCACCATGCGCCCCATGCTCCTGGATGCAGGATATAAGAGCTCCTTCACGCTCGGGCTGATCATTAATTCCAGTGACATTGCTTTTTTAATTCCGCCCAGTATCGGGTTCATTGTATACGGGGTTGCCACCAGCACCTCCATCGGCATGCTTTTTCTATCCGGCATTATTCCAGGACTTATGATCCTGGTGATGTTTTCCATCTACTGCTATGTGTATTCCAAGATTAAGAAAGTCGGGACCCTGCCCAAGGCAAGCAATGCTGAGCGTTTGACTGCTATCAAGGACGGGCTGCCGGTCATGGGATTCCCGTTTATTATTGTGGGGGGTATCTATACCGGAATTTTCAGTCCTACAGAAGCAGCAGCAGCTGCAGTATTATATTCCCTGATTCTGGAAGTAATTATTTATAAAAGCTTGACATTTGATATCATTGTTGACGTATTTTTACAGACTGGTGTTATTACCGGGGTTGTCTTCATCCTGGTGGGCGCAGGTCAGGCCTTTTCATTTTTAATCGGGTTTTTGCAACTTCCTGATCAATTCCTGCCCCCTCTTTTCGGGACAGCTCCATCTATGCTCAAGGTTATCGGCATCATTGTTGTTGTCTACTTTGTCGCCTGCATGTTTGTGGATCCTATTGTGGCTATTTTTATCTTAAGTCCAATATTTCAACCCTATGTTGTCGGAGCAGGTGTAAATCCAATACTGCTGGGAACCCTTGTCACCCTTCAGGCAGCCATAGGCTCGGCAACCCCGCCGTTTGGCTGTGATATTTTTACTGCCCAACTGATCTTCAGGCGGCCATACCTTGAAGTCATTGGCCACTCGTTACCTTTTTTGCTGATTTTGATTCTGGCCACCATTATCCTGATTGCATTTCCCCAGATTGCTTTGTTTTTACCGAATATGGCATTGGGGGGATAGAAAAAAGTGCTTCGCAGCTCTCAGATTTCTATTTTTGTAACAGGCAGATAAAACCTGAACATACGGGCTGAATCATAAGACAAAGAGGAATCAATAGACATATGAAACTGTCAGACATATCGCTAAAAGAGATTTTCCAGGCGAAAAAAAGGATCAAGGCGATGGTGAGACCTACACCGATGATCCCTTCACAAGCCCTTTATGATGTACTGGGTAAAAAAGTCATTCTTAAATTGGAAAATCTCCAGGAAACAGGATCATTCAAACTCAGGGGGGCTGCAAATGCACTGTTAAGCCTTTCAGACAAACAAAGAGACAAAGGGGTGCTTGCTTTTTCAACCGGGAACCACGGCAGGGCCGTAGCCTGGGTAGCCCGTCAACTGGGAATCCGGTGTGTGATCTGTCTTTCAAAAAGGGTTCCGGCATATAGAGTGGCTGCTATGGAAAAATTCGGTGCCCAGGTGATTCAAAAAGGAGACAGTCAGGATGATGCCTATGAAGTGGCTTTAAAACTTGAAAAGGATGAAGAACTTACCATGATAAGCCCGTTTGATGACCCGTTTGTCATTGCCGGACAGGGTACCATTGGCCTTGAAATAATACACCATATGCCTGACATAGACACATTGGTGGTCCCGGTGTCAGGTGGCGGCCTGGCAGCCGGGATTGCCAAAGTTATGAAAACGATTGATCCGTCTATTAAGGTTATCGGTGTCTCCATGGAATGCGCTCCCGCCATGTATCATTCCATCAAAGCAGGAAAACCGGTTGAAATAGAAGAAAAGGATTCATTGGCAGATGCTTTATTGGGAGGTATCGGGCTTGATAACCAATACTCCTACCCAATGGTTGAGCAGTATGTGGATACGATTGAACTGGTATCGGAAAAAGAGACCGAACAGGGTATTGTTTTTGCCTGGCAGCATCATGGTATTATGATCGAAGGGGCAGCTGCCGTTACCTTGTCATGGCTGCTAAAAAAAAAGCTCACAATGATGGGAAACCATATTGCCGGCATCCTTTCCGGCGGAAACATGGATACCACTCTTTTTTATAATATTCTTTCCAAATATGTAAGGCCGGAAAAACGTCTTTAGGGGAGATCATAAACAGGACTAATAACATGCTTCTTTTTGATATTTTGGAATATAAAGAACGGTTGAATAAAACCAAACAGGCAATGGCAAAAAAAGGACTGGATATACTGATTGTAACAGATCCGGCCAATATGAATTATATCACAGGTTATGATGGCTGGTCTTTTTATGTTCATCAGGGCCTGATCATATTTATCGATAAGGACCAGCCTATCTGGTTTGGACGAGAGCAAGACAGCAATGGCGCCCGAATCACTACCTGGCTGGACGATGAAAATATCATCGGTTATAAGGATCATTATGTTCAGTCACAGACCATCCACCCTTATGATTTTGTATCTGACCTGATCAAGGAACACCAATATGCGAACAAAATCGTTGGTGTTGAAAAGGATAACTATTATTTTACAGCATGTTGTTATGAACATTTGCTAAAAGGACTTCCTCTTGCCAAGATTCGGGACGGTGAATTGATAATTAATTGGCTCAGAGTCATCAAGTCTAACAAAGAAATAGATTACATTAAAATGGCTGGAAAAATCCTTGAAAATGTTATGAAGACTGCTGTAGACCTCATCGAATCGGGTGTTCGAGAAGGGGATGTTGCAGCCCAGGTTTATAAAACCATGATCGCAGGCACACCGGAATTTTCAGGTGATTACTCTGCCATCATTCCCATCATTCCGTCCGGCAGAAGGACAACTACCGCTCACCTGTCATGGACCGACAGAAAATATCTAAAAAATGAAATTGTCCTATTGGAATTATCCAGATGCAAACACCGGTATCATGCCCCTTTAGCCCGAACCGTTATCACGGGGACCCCATCCCGAGAACTGGATAATATCTCCAAAACCGTCATTCACGGTCTTAATACCGTGGTGGACTTTATAAAGCCGGGTATCCAGGCCCAGGACATTGAAGCCAAGTGGCGGGATTCCATCTCCGGTTCAAGGGGGGTTAAAGAATCCAGGATCGGCTATTCTTTCTGAGCAAACTATTCACCGGACTGGGGAGAGCACACCATCAGCCTGCGGCCGGGTGATACAACGGTTATTCAACCGGGTATGACCCTGCACATTATGCCGGGCATCTGGACGGATACTATGGGATTTGAATGCAGCGAAGCCATTTATATGACCCGGGACGGATGTGACACCTTTGCTGATATACCCCGGCAATTATTTGAAAAATAAAAAAAGGAATTTAACATGTTATATCTCCAGAAATCACAACAGGTCTCTTACGGAGAAGCTATTGGTATTCTTTTGCTGGACTCGCCTGTTCCTTTTATCCCGGGCGATGTGGCCAATGCCACAACCTATGATTTCCCGGTACGATTTAAAAAGGTACCCGGATTTTCAGTGGAAAAGGCTTTGGGTAGGGATGAGAGCATCTATCCGGATCTTTTGAAAGCTGCCAGGGATCTTAAGGAAAACGGGGTCAGAGCTGTGACCGGAGATTGCGGTTTTATGGCAGTTCACCAGAACCGTCTAAAGCAGGATCTTGGCATCCCGGTTTTTTTATCCAGCCTTCTCCAGGTTCCCTTTATCCGCCAGATTATCCCAGATGACAGAAAAATCGGTGTTATCACGGCCAGTAAACAAAACCTGACCCCATCCTTTTTAGAATTAATCGGTATTAAGGATATGTCTGGTCTTGTGATCGAGGGCCTTGAGAATAGTCCGGAATTCAAGTCAACCGTGTTGGACGAGAAGGGAAGCCTTGATACCGGAAAAATCCAGGCAGAGGTTGTCAATGCGGCCAAGATCCTTGCCGAAGATGGGAAAAACGTAAATGCTATCCTCATGGAATGCAGTGTGCTTCCCCCTTATGCCCATGCCGTTCATAAGGAAACCCGCTTGCCGGTGTTTGATTATATCACCATGATCAATTTTGTTTTCAGTGCTGTCGTTAAAAAGACTTACAGCGGGTTTATGTAAAAAAGGAGATTATCATATGAGCGTTCTAATATTAACTGAAAAAGAACTTCGCAATATCTTAAAAATAGACCGCTCCGCCATTGATGCGGTTGCTTGTGGATTTAAACGGCTGTCCTGGGGGAAAGTGACCATACCGCCCATCAAAAACCGGACTTTTTTTTATAAAACCAGGTCCGAGTGCCTAACACGATTATCAGCGTTTATCCCCTGTATAACGGGGAAAGCATCAATGGGGCAATCTGCTTTGTCAAAGACTATGAACGACTTCACCCGCACGGCCAAAAAAGCGGCATCCTCGTCTTCTCCCATCATGATTCAGGGAGAAAACCGGCACAGGCAAGGAACTCTTTGCCCAATCCATTTTTTTAAGACATGTAGGAATAAATTGACTGAATGCATTCCCGGGTTCAACAGAGTCTACACCGATAAGAACCAGGCAGGAAGAGTTTTTTCGAAGCTTCAGCGTAAGGGGGGAATTTTTTCAGGGCCTCTCTGTTTTTCCCGGCTACATCCAGGTCACAAGACTTATCGGGATTTTCGGAAATACGGATGCTGAACTTTGAGACGTCCTGATACATAGCGTACTGGGTGGCAAGATAAACAGGAAAGATAATGATTTTGACACATTTGATCTTTTAAAACACATCAATATTTTCAACAAAAAGTTCCGTAGTCTGGTCCTGTTTTCTGATTTTCTCAAGATCATCGATAATAATCAAAAGGTTTTTCCCTGAATTCTGCTGTTCTTTATAAGCACCGATAATGTCGTTTGCTTTCTCAACCAGTTCAAGCTTATCAAGGGTAAATATTTCCCTTACGGTTTTCCTGTTTGATTTCTCAATTTTAAATTTTGCAAAGAATCCTGAATCAAATTTAATCAGGCTCCAAAAAGGCAATTTGGCACGAAAAGATAGATCTCCGCCTCCCTGGTCTGATTTAGGCTAATTTTTTTTATCTGTTTTCAAGTTTCCCCAGTTTCTTTTTTTTCAGATCCTCAAGTTCTTCCAAAAATTTCTTTTCAAGCCTGGAATCCCAGTTAACAATAGTATAGCCGATCATCAGCATGACATCAATAATATCAATATCATCCAGCTTGAAAACATCTCTTCCGTTCAGGTATTTTATATCATATTTTTTAAAGATAGCTGTATCAGGAAGAAAATTGAGTGCTGTGCTTTTCCCATTGCCAGACTGGCCGGTAACAAAAAACGATTTGTCCGGGATTAAATTCAGGACCAGGTCTTTTCTCAAGTTTAAAAGATCCTGCTTGTAAATATCAACGTAGAACTCTTTGTTATCCTGATTTAATGGGCTTTGTGTCTCAAATACCTGGTAGGCCTCTTCAATAGTTGTTGCTTTCTTTAACTCCATTTGTTCACCAGGGTAATTTCTTGTCAGTCAATTAAACATTCACTTAAACCGTCCCTGTCGTTTCAGATAATTTCCCACCGGAATTTCATCGGGTTCCAAATTAATCCAGATCTCCCCTTATATCAGCATGAACGGGTGGATGATGGTGGAACCAGCCGACATGCCCAGTGATACCGTCCAACTGGACCTGAATTTATCCAATATGCTCCTGTGCGACAAACCCTTCAGAGGAAGCCCTACCTTTCGCCAGGGTGCTTTGGACGGTATTGAAATGGCCGGCGCCCTGATCGAACTTGCCCGTCACAACCAAGCCTGCGTAGTGGCCTCTCTGATCATGGCCGGTAACCCTGGACGGAGTCCTGGCCCTTTAAAATGCTGAAATCCTGGCCGGTATCCTGGGGTCTTACATTGCCATGAGTTTTGAAAAATTCCTCGTTGATGAGGAAACCTGTGGCATGATACAAAGCATGATCAAACAATCTTCTCAAGTCAGGCACTTCCAAAAGACAGGTCATCATGACATCACTCAGCCGCAGGGAACCATGGAATCTTTCTATACTTAAATTATTGTTTGTCTTTTTCATCTTTTGTTGCATAGGTTCAACAAATTCTTTATGCTATACAACTATATTTAATTCCAAGACAGAGTATATTTTAAAATTTACCTTAGAAAGGGATAGTCTTCTTTCTTTCAGGAAATTAATCACTGTCGGTTTAACCACTTTTTCCGGGAGTTCTTTCGAACTGGCAGTGATAATAAAATCATTTGCATATCGAATAACGTTGATTTTAGAACTGATGCCACGAGGTCTTCTGGGGTATGGCTTACCATTCTCCATAAATCATGCCGCCAGCCATTTTCCAGAAAAATGTTTTCAAGCTATCCTAACTCGAATCGATAAAAACTAAATAGTCTTGACATAGTATATTTTTTATCATATAAATGAACGTGTTCGGTAAATGATCAAGATCACCCAATGTCACTTGAAGGAAGGTATTATACATGACTGCTGCGAATCGACGACAGATACAAAAAGAGGAAACAAGAAAAATAATTCAAGAGACTGCTTATTCCTTATTTGAAAAAAATGGGTATGAAGAAACAACAATGAGAGAGCTTGCCAAACAAGCAGGTGTCGGGGTCGGTACAATATTCACACACTTTCCAGACAAATCTTCCCTGTTGGCAGGCGCTTTTCTCAATGATCTAAATGAAATTATCGGAAAAGCATTTGTTTCATTACCTGAAAATAATATTATTCAGCAATTAGATCATATTGTTTCTGCAATTTATGGTTTTTACGCAGAAAGACCAAATTTTTCACGAATTCTAATTAGGGAACTATTCTTTCTTCAAGGTCCATATGGACAAAATCTTGAGAAACAACTTTTTACTTTTTTAATGCAGATTGGACAATTATTCCAAAAAGCAAAGGATAATAAAGAAATATCAGAAAATATTGATATTGAGCAATGTGTACATGCCTTTGGAGCTTTCTATTTTCATAGCTTACATTCTGGCCTGAGAGAATCAACTTTTAACATAGATATCCAAGTGAAATTATTTAGCTCTTTAATGGAGCATTTCCTGTCAGAAAAAAAGGAGACAAATAATGGTGCAAATTAACGAGAATGGCTTATCGTCACTTCTGGCTGAAGGCATACAGCTCAGGCTAGTTGAGCCGTCTATATTTTCTGTATTTCCAGATAATAAAGCAAGGAACTCCTACGACAATAAATTTGGTACTTTTTATGATTTGGTTGCATGTAATCCAATATACAATCGTTTGATATGGGGGTACTCCACAGCAAAATTTTCATGGCTAACTGAGTTAGCTCTGAATTCTTCAGATAATGGAAACATCTTAGACGTTGGGTGCGGCTCACTGGCGTTTACAGCCAAAACTTATGTTAATTACGATAAACGCCCCGTGGTCTTATTGGATCAGTCATTAAAATTATTAAAAATGGCTAAATCACGAATGACAAAAGTTCATGATACGATCCCGGAGAACATAATATTTTTACATGCAGATGCTCAACAATTGCCTTTTAGGGCTGAAAGTTTTACAACTGTCATCTCCTTGAATTTGCTGCATGTACTTGATGATATTTCTAAAATACTTACAGGCATCAAAACAATAAAAAGTAAAAATGCTAAATATTATTTCACTAGTTTTATCATTGGAAATCGACTTGCGGACAAGTATATGAAGGTGTGGGAAGATAAAGGTGAGCTGATAGGAAGGAAAATTGAAGAAATACAATCTATATTCAATAAATTTGGAATGCCTGTTTCAACAGAAATTAATGGAAATATGGCATTTCTAAGTTGTAAATTAGATGGAAATATCACCTAGCACATACTGCGGATTTCTTACTCGGCTTAACCAGGCGGGCATAGGATAGGGATGTTAATTATTGACATTAAATCAAGTAGGTTGGTAATGTATATAAAATACTTGAAACTCCGGCATAATACAGTACCTGAATCGGGCTGAAAATATTTTTGTTGCAATTTGTATTAATTTTCAAACTGGGCTGCTACCTAATAATTTTTTCATTTGCCAGTGGTATTATGCCAAAGTTTGAAGCCTTAAATTCAATGGTTCGTGAAAATTAAAGCTCGTCTCCATATAGGTGGCATACCGTTTTATTTAAGGAAAAATCCTTTTTTTTCAAGAAAAGATTTCATGTGGGGCCGGTTTTTCCGGCCCATGTAATCCGCCATCTGGCGGCCATGTCATGTCTTTCATATTGCTGTCCCGTGTTAAATAATAGTCACGCATAGTCTTGTCATAGTCGTCCGGGCTTTTGGCCGTCTTTGTTTTCAGGCAGGAGCCGTGATAGTTTTCTTCTCTTAAAACCAGGTTAAGGGGCAGCCTTGGTTTTATATCAGGCACCTGGTCAGGATAGCCTATGCACATTCCAAAGACAGGATAGGCATTATCCGGGATTTTTAAAAGTCCGCAAACTTTATCCGGGTCATTGCGGATACCGCCGATAAAAACCCCGCCAAGGCCAAAAGATTCTGCGGCTACCATCATGTTCTGTGCCATGAGTGCTGTATCCACGGTGGTCACGATAAATTGTTCCGCCCACCCGGTTTCCGCTGTAACACAGTGCATTTGACATGCAGATTCAAGCCGGGTCAGGTCGGCGCAGAAGACAAGAAAAACCGGGGCCTGTTCAACCCAGGGCTGGGGGCCTGCCAGCTCTGCCAGCTCTTTCCTGGTGTTTTTATCCTTAACCCGGATAATGGTATAGGCCTGAACATGGTTTGAAGTGGCAGCACATTGACCTGCCCTGACAATGGTCTGAAATATGGGTTCCTCAACAGGTCTGCCCGTAAATTTACGAATAGACCTGTGGGATGACAAAAGACTGATAGCAGGATTCATGGTTGCCTCTAATTCCCCTGATGGTTTACTATGATTTTTTTTAAAAATACCATTTTTAAGTTCCTGTTTCAAGGAAAGCTTAAACCTGAACCAAAACCATAGTTTTAAAAGATGGAAAAATAATGTAAGGATATATTCCAAATGTAAAGCAAAGAGGAGATATGGGGAAAAAAAGAAAATCAAAACAGAGGATTTTACAAATCTCTTTTGGTGTAAGTCTTATTTTTGTTGCCATATTAATAGAATTTTTGGCAGTGAATCCTTCCGGTATTTATTCATATACGCAAGAAGGATATAAAGAATTTAAAATCGGCCTTTCCAAGGAAAAGGTGCTCAAAAAAATCAATAAAAGAAAAGCCATCAGAACAATCAGGGTGTGTGATCCTGAAAAAGTGTTTGTGCTGAAATCAAGAAAGCCTTTTGAGATGGAAGATGCAATGGCATCGTCAGATTCCTGGTTCTGCCTTGACAGGACCGGAAAGATTTTTTTATTTTTATTTAAAGATGGAAACCTTGAAAGATTACTCCTCTTAAGATTGAACTTTTGGAAAGATGAGGGTTCCATCCTTTTTTCAGACTGCAACCCTGTATTATTAAATGATATTGATAATTACCTTTTTTTCCGGGAAACATTAAGCGTTTTTTATGATACGGATTCAGGGGGAAAAAATCATCGCAAACCCCGTTAATTTCAAGAAAAAACCTGAATTGTTTTTAAAAAGCCGGTTCTCCGGGATCATTGGAGCAGCAGAATAAAGTTGATCCTGGAAATAATCTAGAGTATAAACTATTTTTTATGCTCAATTTGATTTTTAATATCAGGATCTTGTCAGGTCTGAAAGGGAAGTTTAGCGCATGAGCAGGATGATTGACATTGCAAAAACCAGAATAGGGGTTGTGGGTGCAGGCGCATGGGGAACCGCCCTTGCCAAATTACTTGCAGATAAAGGATTTGTTATTGACCACTGGGTGTTTGAAAAGGAAGTAAAAGACCAGATTCAAACAGACAGGGAAAATAAGGTTTTTTTACCCGATATAAAATTACCGGATAATATTATTCCTACCAATGACCTTGAAACATCTGTAAAAGAAAAAGACCTTGTTCTTGTGGTAGTACCTTCCCACTGCATGCGGGATGTGGCAGGCAGGATAAAAGATTTCATAAGCACTGGTACCATTGTCGTGACAGCATCAAAGGGGATTGAGAATAAAACACATATGACCATGACCCAGATTCTTGCTGAAAAAATTGATTTTCTCCCGGATGAAAATTTTGCAGTACTCTCAGGTCCGAGCTTTGCCAGGGAAGTCGCCAATAAGGTGCCTACAGTTGTTGCGGCTGCTTCAACCAGCCGGGAAGTGGCCGAGTATGTTCAGAAAATATTTTCCTGTCCCACATTCAGGGTATATGTTAATGACGACCCCATGGGTACCCAGATAGGCGGTGCTATGAAAAATGTACTGGCCATTGCGGCAGGTATTTGTGACGGTATGAAAATGGGTCTTAATCCGAGAGCTGCGCTGATTACAAGGGGCCTTACAGAGATGAACCGGCTGGGGACAAAACTCGGGGCAGACCCCCTGACCCTGTCCGGGCTTGCCGGCGTGGGTGACCTTTTATTGACCTGTACTGGTGCATTAAGCCGGAACTATACCGTGGGAAAGCAGATCGGGGAGGGCAAAAAATTAGATGATATCATTTCCGAAATGCGAATGGTGGCAGAAGGGGTCAAAACCACCAAGTCCGTGTATAATCTTTCCAGGAAACTGGGGGTTGATCTTCCAATCTGTAATGAAGTCTATTCAGTCCTTTTTGAAAATCTTTCCGTTAAAGAGACGGTTGAGCGTCTGATGAACCGGTCATTAAAGCATGAACTGGACGGGGTTCTGGACAACTGGTAAATCTAACCCGTCCGGTTTATGGACATTGGGGCAGCTTTAAGATCTGGTCCAAAGCTGCCTTGAAGGATAATCAAGCAAATAATTTTTAATAATGGCAGGTTGCCGGGCTTTATGCAGTTTTTACTTTCATATTTTTAAGAATCTCAATACTGGTTTTATAACCTTTGTACATCCGGCACATATCCATGGCCATGCCGCATATCAATGCAACAGCCTGGGCAAGCGTGATATCATGAAAGGAAAATTCCCAGGGATTTGCTGTGTAAACCCTGAGCGCACCGATAATTTTATTATGGCTGATAATGGGTACGCCTAACAAAGAGGCAATGCCTTCTTTCCTGGCTTCCTCAGGGTATTGTATCCTTGGATCATCCATTACATCATAAATGGCGATGGGGATGGCATCCTTTGCTTCCCTTATGGTCTGCATGAAATGAATCGGGCCCTTGTTTAAATATTCGGAACTTAAACCGAATGATGCGACAAGGCCCAGTTCACGGCTTTCCCTGTTGACAATAAATACTGAGCAGCCTTTTGCATTAAAAGCGGTCTTAACGCTTTCCGCTGTGATCAGGGCCACTTCCTCCGGGTCTTTGCATTGAGAAATAGCAGTTGTCAACCGGACAATCGTGTCATAATAAATGGTATGATTTTCCATAATTGCTTCCTCCCCTTTTGGATTATAAAATAGCACTTTGATGAAAACTTAAGGTGCCTGGTAAACAAAAACATCCGGTTTTGAAAAAGAGATGTAGAAATAAAAGTGTGTAAACTTTGCCAGAATAAGTCAAATTGTAAAGAAAGAAACTTGTCAGTTTGATTATTTTAAATATATACCAATCAAATATATTCGTCAAAGGCTTTTAAAATTTCATCACAGGCTTTTTGAGTGCCGCCTTTTTTTGATTCGATAAATTCGTGTGCCCGGCGTTTACGGTCTGATTTTTGTTCAGGGGTTTTAAGGGCTTTAAAAATTGTTTCAGCTATCGTTTTCCAATTGTCTTTTTTTATCACAATTCTTTTTTTAAAGATATCTTCTGTTGCCCAGGCAAAATCATCGTAATATGGGCCTGTAACAGCTACGGCGCCCTCAATGGCAGGTTCAATGAAATTCTGGCCGCCAAGAGCTTTCAGACTGCCGCCGACAAAGACGACCGAAGCAAAACCATAGGCTGCTTTCAGTTCTCCAAATCTATCCCATAAGATAATACCCGGGCTTTCCATGGGGCAAGTTATTTCGGACCTTAAATAAAAATCAAAATTATGGGATTTTAAGAGTTTTTCCCATGAACCGATCCTGTGCATATGCCTTGGAAAGACGGCCACTACCTGGTGCGGGAATGTTTTAAAAATATCCTTTAATATAAATCCTGCTTGTTTTTCTTCTGGCCTTCTGACTGATGCAAGAATTGTCAGCGGCAGGGTTTTGGGGAGAATTTTTTTAATTTTTACCATGGTATAAGGATCATGGCTGTCAGTTCCAATTGATTCAAACTTGATATTCGGCATTGTGTTAACCTTTGCCTGTTCAAAAACCTGTCTGTATCTTGCTGCATCCCGGTCCGAAGTTGCAAGGATGAGATCCGGTGCCAGGTGTTTCCATAAAAATCTGGTTTTCATATAATTATTAAAACTTTTTTTGGAAAGCCTTGCATTTATGATTAAAATTTTAGTGCGGTTCTGTTTAAGGCAATAGAGAAGGGCGGGCCAGATTTCGGTTTCAAGCAGGACCATGATGCAGGGGTTAATTGTTTTTACAGCTTTCTTGATTATATCCGGCATATCAAAAGTAAACCATTCTATCTTAAGGTTAATTAGCTTGCTGGTATTGTTCCCGGTCAAATTTTTTTTTAAAATCTCCATTCCCTGGGATGTCGTGGTGGTGACTAAAATTTTAAGGCTTGTTTCAGGAGACAGCTTTTTTAGAATATTGACAGCAAGATAAGCTTCACCCGCAGAAGCCGCCTGGAACCAGATGTCTGCTTTTGTGTGGTGCAAGGAAGCAGTCCGTTTTCTAAATCCGGGCTTCAGACGCTTATTATTCTTAAGAAAGGGAAGGCCAAGCCTCCAGAGCATATTGTAAAGTTTGAAAAAATTGAGTATAAAGGCATTCTTTGTCATGGGGACATATGCTCTCATTTTTTTTAAATATTGACAATACCTCTTGGTATATTAAATAAGGTTTATGAAAATAAAAAACCCGAAACTAACCAAAACCCGGCAGGACAAGATTATTTCTCTTGTTTCCAGATACTGGAAAAGGCTTTTGCTTGCAGCCTTGTGCATGATTGTTGTGGCCTGCGCAAACGGTGCCATGGCACTTCTTGTCAAACCTGTCATGGACGATATCTTCATACGCCGGAACAGGGAAATGCTTGTATTAATCCCCGGGGTGGCTGTTCTTGTCTTTTTTTTAAAAGGCGCAGGTTCCTATGGATCAGAATATTTGATGAATTATATCGGGGAAAAGGTTATCCGGTTTTTCAGGGATTCTTTGTATGAAAAGATCATTGATCTTCCAATTGCATTTATTCACAAGGAAAAAACAGGGGCGTTAATGTCCCGTATTACAAATGATGTGAATATTGTCAAAGGCATGGTTTCCACGGCAGTGATTAATGTGTTCAGGGATTTTTTTTCAGTTCTTGCTTTTTTATTTGTTATCTTTTATCGGGACTGGAAACTTGCACTGGGTGCATTTATCGTTCTGCCACTGGCTTTTTATCCCATTGTCCTGTTTGGCAGGCGCGTTAGAAAATTTTCCACAGGAACCCAGGAAACCATGGCAGACTTGAATTCATTTTTGCATGAAACTTTTACCGGCAGCAAGATAATTAAGATTTTCAATCTAGAGGTTTTTGAAAAAAAACGGTTTAAAAAGAAAACAAAAGAGCTTTTCAGGCTTGAGATGAAAAAAGTTATTGCCAAGGCCTTATCTTCTCCTGTCATGGAATTTTTAGGAGGGCTTGGCATTGCATTTATTATCTGGTTTGGCGGTCTTAGGGTGATTAACGGGACTTCAACGCCAGGAACTTTTTTTTCTTTTCTTACTGCTGTGATGATGCTCTATGATCCTGTTAAAAAATTATCAAAGCTCAACAACACCCTACAGGAAGGGGTGGCCTCCGCCACTAGGATATTTGATGTCTTAGAAGAAGAATCCTTTATTGTTGAAAAAAAATCTCCTGAAATTCTGAAAGGGAATTTTTTTGAAGTAGAGTTTGACCATGTTGGTTTTTCCTATAATGAAAATGAGGAACCTGCATTAAATGATATCAATCTAAAGGTCGCCCCCGGGGAGGTCCTGGCCCTTGTAGGGATGAGCGGAGGGGGAAAAACCAGCCTTGTCAACCTGGTGCCGCGGCTGTATGATGCCACTTGCGGCAATGTATTGATTGCAGGGAAAAATGTTAAAGATATTTCTATCAAGTCATTGCGGGACCATATTTCCATTGTGACCCAGGAACCGATTCTGTTTAATGAATCTGTCAAAGACAATATCAGGTATGGTAAAATGAATGCCACTGACCTTGAGATAGAAAAGGCTGCAAGGGCAGCCTATGCCTATGATTTTATTAAAGGATTTCCAAAAGGGTTTGATACCGTTATCGGTGAGCTGGGCTCCAGGCTTTCAGGAGGGGAAAAACAGCGCATCTGTATTGCCAGGGCCTTAATCAAGGATGCCCCTGTTCTTATCCTGGATGAGGCAACTTCGGCACTTGATTCACAAGCTGAAAGGGTGGTTCAAAAAGCACTTGGAAACCTTATGAAGGGCAGGACATCCTTTGTGATTGCCCACAGGCTGTCCACTATTGATTATGCATCAAGGATTATTCTGTTGAAAAACGGGTCCATAAAAGAACAGGGAACCCATGAAGAGCTTATGGCGGAAAAAGGCGAGTATTTTAAACTTCAGGCCATGCAGGCTGCTAAAGGATTAAATAATTAAAGGAGAGAACAATGGCGGTTTCCAAAGAATTATTGGAAATACTGGTCTGCCCAAAATGCAAGGGCGAGATCCATTTGAATGAAAACCGGGATGGGCTTGTATGTGATAAATGCAGGCTTCTATATGAGATAAAAGACGATATCCCCATCATGCTGATTGATGAGGCAAAGCCACTTTAACCCATGAGTATTCCGAAAAAACCTGATCCGGCAAAGCTTGTGACAGGATGCATTATAAATGATAAAGCATCCATTGGCAAGCTCTATCCTATGCTGGAAGACACCTTCGGCCCCGTAGACATCATCAGTCGCTGGCTTGATTTTGCCTATACTGATTATTACTACAAAGAAATGGGTTCTCCCTTGTTTCGAAAGGTTTTTGTGTTTAAGCACCTGATTGCCCAGGATGAGCTTGCACTGATAAAGGAAAAGACAAATGAACTTGAAAAAAGATTTGTCAGTTCAGGAAAAAGAAATGTAAATATTGATCCGGGGTATCTTGTATCCTCACGGTTTATCCTGGCCACGGGCAAGGAATATTCCCACAGGATTTATATCGGTCGCAGGATTTATGCTGACCTGACTTTGATGTATTCAAAAAAAGAGGGTTTTAAAACTTTGGACTGGACATATCCTGACTATGCTTCTGACAGCATGATTGCATTTTTATCAAAGGTAAGGGATAAATATCTTTTGGATTTAAAGGCAGGCAAAGGAAAAAAAAATGATTAAAAGCATGACCGCTTTTTCTGAAGCGTCAAATACTTACAGCACTATCACAGCCGATGTCACCATACGTTCTTATAATTCGCGGTACCTTGACATTGCTTATTTTTGCCCGGAATCCTGCCAGGTATTTGAAGATGCCATTAAAAAAATTATTGCAGGGATCTTAAGCCGCGGAAGAATTGAAATTAAATTGTTTGTCCGGGATGAAGTAAAGGATCCTGACCAGTTTGAAGTGGATGAGGTAAAGGCAGTATCTTATTATCATGCGTTAAAAAAGATAAAAGAAGATTTAAACCTGGCTTCCTCCATTTCTCTGTCAAATATCTTATCAGCCAGGGATGTGATTGTTCCTTTCAAAAAGGAGCATGATTCGGCCAACCTCTGGAAGGCAATAGAGCCGTCCGTTAAGAAAGCCTGTGCCCATCTTGATTCCATGCGGAAAAAAGAAGGGAAAAATCTTTATTCTGATTTGACAGCAAGAATCAATTATATTGAAGAAAATTTAAAATTAATTGAAAAAGATGCAGCAAAAATCCCGCCGATCTATAAGAAAAGGCTCATGGAAAGGATTTCTTATCTTGTTTCTGATGCAAAAGACATGGATATGGTCAGAATTTCCCAGGAGGCTGCTGTCTTAGCGGACAAAAGTGATGTGTCAGAAGAGATAGTAAGACTTTACAGCCATATTAAACAATTCCGTGATATTCTGGATTCAAATGATTCTGAAGGAAGAAAATTAAATTTTTTAATCCAGGAGTTTAACCGTGAATTTAACACAATCGGATCAAAGGCCGGAAATGCATCTTTGTCGCACCGGGTGGTCGATTTGAAATCAGAGCTTGAAAAGATCAGGGAACAAGTACAGAATATAGAATAATTTTCATATATTTAGAAGGGTGAACTTAATGGAACAGCTCCTATTAAATTTAGGCTTTGGAAATACTGTGGTGGCAGATAAAGTTGTAGCAATTTTATCTCCAAACTCATCTCCCATGAAACGGGTCAAGGATGAAGCCAGGGAGGACAAACGCCTGATTGACGTGACCCATGGCAGAAAGACAAGGGCTATGATTGTAACCCAGAGCAATCATGTCATTCTTTCCGCCATCCAGGCCGAGACCGTTTCCAACCGGTTTGAATCCCTGACTGATGGACAAGAAGAATAATACCATGGCCGGCACAGGAAAGCTTTTTGTAATATCCGCCCCTTCCGGGGCCGGGAAAACAACATTGGTAAGAAAGGTGCTTAAGCGTTTTAACTCTCTTTCATATTCTGTATCGCACACCACAAGAAGTCCCAGGAAAAATGAACAGGACAGTGTTGATTATTTTTTTATCACAGTAAAAGAGTTTGAACAAAAAATTTTACTGGACCACTGGCTTGAATGGGCAAAAGTTCATGAAAATTACTATGGCACATCAAGGCAATTTGTGAAAAACTGTCTTGAAAAAGGCCGGAACCTTCTTCTGGATATTGATGTCCAGGGGGCAAAAAAGGTCATGGCATCGGAGCTTGAACCGGTTACCATATTTATCCTGCCCCCCTCTTTTGAAGTTTTATCCCAGCGCCTTGAAAACCGGGGGACAGATTCCAAAGAAGTGATTGCAAGGCGCCTTGGAAATGCAAAAGCCGAAATGGCCCGGAAAGACCTGTATAAATATGTTATTGTCAATGATGACCTTGATAAGGCAACTAAGGAGCTCTGCTTGATTTTCAAGAAAGAGATAGAGATGGCCTGAGAAATGAAAGAAAAAAATGATGTTCTTTTTGGGTTCCATTCCGTGTATGAAGCATTAAGGGCCCAAAAGAGAAGAATTTATAAAATATTGATTTCAAAAAAAAGATCTTTGCAGCGAACAAAAAAAATAGAGTCTTATGCCGTAAAAAGAAACATAAAAATTGAACTTGCCGACCCTGAGTTGCTGGACAGGATGACCGGTTTTTCAAATCACCAGGGCCTGGTTGCCACAACCTCTTTTTTCCCGGTTAAAAAAGCCACTGATGTCATAACAAGTTTAAAGGAAAAAAAAGGTCCGTGTTTTATCCTTATAATGGAGAACATTGAAGACCCTCATAATCTTGGGGCCTTAATAAGAACAGCTCTTTGTTCCGGGGTTGATTATATCCTTATTCCAAAAGACCGGTCAGCAGGGCCGTCATCCGCTGTTTCCAGGAGTTCTGCCGGTGCCATGGAACATGCTGATATTTATATGATCACCAATACCACATCCATTTTAAGGACTTTGAAAGAAAAAGGGGTATGGGTGTCAGGCCTGGATGGCAATGGTGACACATCCTTGTTTCATGCTGACCTGACCGGGAATATTGCGCTTGTTATCGGCGGTGAACACAAAGGGATCAGGCCGCTTGTGAAAAAAGAATGTGATTTTTTAATATCTATCCCCAATAAAGGGAATATAAATTCTTTAAATGCGTCTGTTGCAGGGGGAGTTGCCATGTATGAGGCTCTTCGGCAGCGTGAATGAGTAAGATGAACAAGATTTTTTTAGTATCAATATTAAAAAAGTCCATCAGGCTTTTGGAACAGTTTTTATATCCTTTAAAGTGTTTAAAATGCGGTGTATATATCAATCCTGATATGATTGAACCTGATACAATAGAGGCTTTTTTTTGTGAGCATTGCATGAAATCAGGCTTTTACCCTTTTGATCCTCCCTTTTGCACCAAATGCGGACTTAAGTTCCATAACAGCTTTAAAGAAAACCATATATGTGAACCCTGCTTGAAAGCACCTTTAAAACTTGATCGGGTCCGGGCGGCACTTGAGTATAGCGGCATAATAAAAGATGCGATTCCCCTTTTTAAATATCATTCAAAGCTGTCGGCTGCGAAATTGTTTGAGAATCTGCTGTTCCAGGCATTCTTGCAATATTATTCAAGCTTTCGCATTGACATTATCATGCCGGTGCCGCTGCACAGGGAGAAACAAAGAAAAAGGGGATTTAACCAGGCCTTTCTTATGATACGTAATTTTAAAAAATTATATCAAAAAGAATTTGAACAACCGCCGTTATGGGAAATTGATACGACTTCGCTTGCCAGAATTAAAAAAACACAACCCCAAACAGGCTTTGATATTGACCAGAGAAAAAACAATTTGAAAAATGCGTTTAAAGTTGTCAATAAAAAAACAATAGATAATAAACACATTCTTCTGATTGATGATGTGTTTACAACCGGTGCAACCTGCAATGAAGCAGCAGGGGCGTTATTGAAACACGGGGCCTTGAAGGTAACGGCGCTGGTGCTGGCAAGAACCTGAGATTTTTTTTGGTTCAGTTATTTAAAAAAGGATAAAGAACAAAAGTTATAAATAATGATAAAAGCGAATTTTATAAATACAGGCCAGGGTTTTTTCCATTATCATGTTCTTGGAGAATCAGGCAGGCAAATCCATTTTTGCCACGGAAATTCTTTAAGTGCCGGAACATACCTTCCTTTTTTAGAAAAACTTTGCACTTGTAATTTTAAAATTTACGCACCAGATATCAGGGGACACGGGTTCTCAACAAAGGAAAACACAGTCAGGGTTGAAAATTGGGATATTTTCGTCAAGGATATTGAGCAGATTGTCTCATCCATCACAAAGCCTCCTGTTATAGGTATCGGGCATTCCATAGGCGGGTATTTCACCTATGCGGCAGCAGCATTATATCCCCATCTTTTTTCAAAGTTGATCCTGCTGGACCCGATTATTTTTCCCCCTGAAATTGTCCTGTTTGCAACCCTGATAAGAAAGACGGGATTTGCAAGGCATCTTTCGCTTCCTAAAATGACCCGTGGGAAAAAGTCTGAATTTCAGTCAAGGAAAGAGGCGTTGGCCCATTATTCGGGAAAGGGCATGTTTAAATCATGGAAACCCGAATTTGTCCGGGCTTATGTGGATACAGCCATAGAAAAAGATTCCTCAACCACATACGGACTTTGCTGCAGCCCTGAATTTGAAGCACAGATTTATGAATTTGTCCCTTTTAATACCTGGCGGCATGCAAATCATATTAATATTCCTGTTCTTGTTGTCAGGGGAGAAAAATCAGACCTGTTTTTTAAAAAGGCAGGTCAAAGGCTTGCAAAGAAAATGAAAAACTGCACCTTTGTTGAACAGAAAAAACTTGGTCACTTTTTAATGATGGAAGACCCGGATAAGATAATTGATATCATCCTGCCTTTTATTCAAACTTGATTTTGACACCAGGAAATTATTGTAAAATATTTTTATGGGTCCCTTGACAAGGGACAGGGTTATGCCTTAATCTATACAATCATATGGAGCGAGTTGATTTTTTTTGCTCTTTCATGCACCAGCAATCACAAAGACTTTTATTTCAAATTCAAAACAAAAATTTTATTAATCAATAAAGGGAGATAGGTGTTATGAAAAAAATAGTTTGTTTAGCCTTGATGATTTTTATGGTTTCGTTGTCCTCTGCTTTTGCAAAGAATTTTGAAATTCTGACGGGCGAGTGGGCGCCTTATGTTTCAAAGAGTATGAAGGACGGGGGACCCACTGCAATTATTGTTTCCCAGGTATTGAAAGCAGTCGGCCATACAGCAAGTTTCAAATATGTGCCCTGGAAAAGGACAGAGGTTTTGACCCAGCAGGGAAAAGCCGTGGCAACTTTTCCCTGGTCTGCAACTGATGAATTTAAAAAAAAATGTTATCTTTCCACTCCTATCGCCACCCAGAAAATGGTTTTCTTTTATATTAAGGATAAGCTTGGTGACTGGGATTATACCGGCTTGGACCAGCTTAAAAAATTAAAAGTCGGAGGGTCAGAAGGATACTCTTATGTTGGAATTTTTAAAAGCGGCGGCGTAAAGGCTGAATACGGACCGAATACAGAAAGCTCTTTAAAAAAGCTTGTCCACGGGCGTATTGATGTTGTACCGGAAAGCCAGCTTGTTGGATGGCAGGTGATCAAATCCAAGCTTGCATCGTCAAAATCCAAGTTTGCCACTTCAAAAACCCCTCTTTTTACAAAGGCTTTGCACCTTATGGTATCAAAGGCCCACCCGGATGGGAAGGAATTGATAGATGCCTACGAAAAAGGGTTTAAGATCATAAAGGCGAACGGCATATATAAAAAGATACTTGAAGAGTACGGGCTTTCCGAATAGCTTTAGTTTATGTCAGAACACCAAAGGAGACCATAACACCGGTGTTTTTATTGCTCCATATCCAGATGGTCATTCAATTGGTACGCTAGCTTTTGGCGATACGTTCAGGTATTCAGGGCTTATTTTTATTATTGCTGGATTTTTTCTAATGCAATTTATATGAAAGAACATACCAAACCAATCAGGTTCTTTCATGATTCGTTGTGGGCACGCCGGGATGAAAAATCAAGGCAGCCCATGGCTGTTAGTGTTAGCTGAAAAATATCCCGGCAGACAATTCAGTATAGAAGTAACAATTCAGGAAAACCATAACCTGGTGGTGACCGGACCTTACGAGCTGCCATGGTTATAAGTAAAGCTGCCGATGCAGTGAAATGATTGTTGCCAATTATTTTAAAGACTTGTTGAATTTTCCAAAGAAGGCTTTTTTGTCCTGATAGACTGGACCAGACAAAGGGAGATAAGGCTGAAAAAGGACCCGGCCAGGAAAGGAATTTTATAATCAACCATCCATAAAAGCCCACCTATGACCGGCAGGACTACGGCTGCAATATGGTTAATTGTAAATCCCACGGCAGCGCTGGGTGCAATATCCTCTGGATCCGCAATCTTCTGGAAATAGGTTTTAATACCCGTGGCAAAATTAAATAAAATGTGATCAAGGATATATAAAGCGCCAACAATGACCCTTGATTCCACAAAGGCATAGGAAATAAAAATCAGGATAAGGGAAAAATACTCAATTGAAAGAAGCTTTCTTTCCCCGTATTTTATTATAAATTTTCCTATGAAAGGGTTGATAAAAAAATTGATGACATTGTTCACAATGAAAAGCACCGTGATCTGCTGGACAGAGAATCCAAATTTTTTTACCAGCAGGAATACGGCAAATGCGACAAAAATCTGTCTTCTTGCCCCGGCCATGAAGGTTAAAAAATAAAAGAGCCAATACTTTTTTTTAAATATCAATTGTTTTTTCTGGGGGATGATGGTTTTTTTTGCAGGGCTTTTTGTGATGGCCCAGATACCACAGGCACTTATGAGTCCGCCAAAAAGAATATACATGGTTTTGTAGCTTAAAAAAGGGGCGATCAAAAATATAAGGATGCCAACCACGATATTGGCTGCGGCAGCATATCTTCGCTGGGTGCTGAAAACAATGGGAGATGTGAGTTTATCAAAATACTGGAGCGTTAAAGACTGGTTTGTTGTTTCATAATAATGGAATCCGAAACTCATGACCATGGTTGTAAAAATAAGCCCTGATAAGCTTGGCAAAAAACCGGTTAAAAAAATTCCAGCCCCCATTATGATTATGGAAAGGGCTGATAACTTGTGTTCTTTAATGATAAAGAGCACATATGTGACAAGTAATGCCAAAAATCCCGGGATTTCACGGACAGACTGAAGCAGGCCGATGTGATTGCCGTCAAGTCCTACAACATTAACGCTGAAATTGTCAAAAAGTGTTCTCCAGCACTGGAGCCCTGCACTGGAACAGATAGTCAGGACGATGAGATAAGAATACATCAGTTCTTTTTTATAATCAGGCATAAAAAAAGTATTTACAATTAAATTTTATCAAGAATTTTTTCAACTACCTTTTCCGCAGTGTCTCCAAAAAGAGTTTCAACTTCTATGAGATTAAGATATTTGTCATCCCAGTGGAAATTATCACTTTCAAGTATCCAGTCCTTAAGCCTGTTGTATTTGCCGCCAAGGGCTTTGATCTTTTTCAAAAGAGGCACGTCGGTTGAAGCTTTAAAACTGATGTTT
Source organism: Deltaproteobacteria bacterium (assembly GCA_013151635.1). Taxonomy (GTDB): domain Bacteria; phylum Desulfobacterota; class Desulfobacteria; order Desulfobacterales; family Desulfobacteraceae; genus Desulfobacula. The sequence goes on from JAADHV010000086.1 coordinate 131,354, forward strand.
AAAGAAAGTATATACTCAATAATATTTGGTGTTACAGGATTTGAAGAAATAACAGGAATAACAAGGATGTTTTTTTGGTCTTTTCTGCCTTTGCCTATATAAACATTTCCTTCCCTGACAATTATGTTCTTAGTCCCTTTAAGCTTCTGGTCTGTTTCAACTCGAGAATGTTCGTTCCTTAAAGCTCCTGTTTTATTTATTATCTTAATTTTGGTTTCACGACTGACTTCGCCAAGAAGATTTAAGCCTGAAATCTGGTAAAGAAAACCCCCGTTTATCCCGGCAATGACCTCCTGGAGGTTTTTAATTACAAGCACATTCTTGTTGGTAATCTGTGAAATATGGATGTCATTGTTATATAATTCATCAAAAACAAGGCCTTCAAATTTTTCACTGATCCTGCTTGTGCCTACTGTCACGGTTTTGGCCTGGTGCTTGATGGCATCAACCGGCCTTGCCATTGTATTTATGGCCTGGCCGATATTATCAAAAAAGGTATTTAACATGTTGGAAGGGGTGCCCTTTGTTTTAAAATCGATTTCAAAATCCGACACTGGCAGCCTGCCTGAGAGGTATTTTAAAAGTAAAGTCAGATTGGCGACATTGTCAAGTCCCATGGCATCAGGGAACCCGCCTTGCCTCCGTTTTTTTGAAAACCTGTTATAAAACCGGGCAATAGTTTCCCTGAATTTTTTTTCCAGGAGGACTTCATACACATCATGTCCCATGGAAGTGTATTCATCTAAGAGATCACGGACTTCTGCCCTTCCTTCATACATGAATCTTGAGCCCTCATTAATGGCAAGGGCGGCATAATATCCCCATATGTGCCCTACAAGAGTATTTAAAACCGGTGCAAAATGTTCCCTTGTTTCAGGGATTTTAAATACATCACTGGCATAAATGTCAAACCTTTCCTCTCCAATTGTGGTAATAACAATGGGGGTGGCTTTGTGGGCATGGAAAATTGCCGTGTCCTTGATTATATCACCCAATACGCTTTCCCTTGTGGATGCGGCACATATAATGATCAGGGGCTCGCTTGAAAGGTCAATATGTTTTTTATCCTCAACAAAGTCAGAGGAAATGGTTTTATAGCAAAGTTCACTTAGTTTGATCCTGATCTCGTCGGCAGATGCTTTGTTTGATCCTGACCCGACTGTTGCCCAATAGTGTTTTGACACGGCAAGCCTGAAGGCGGAATCCTTGATTTGATCTTTCATTCCAAGAATGGTTCTCATTTTGTCAGGAAGGCTCATAATCTCATTGACCTGGTCTGTAATAAATTCTTTTGATCTTGCCTTTGCAATGTGTGCAATATGAAGACCTAGAATTGCCCCTGCCGTAATCTGTGAATAAAATGCTTTTGTTGATGCAACAGACATTTCAATGTCCCTGCCGGAACTTGTATAAAGAACCCCGTCTGTTTTAAAAGTAAGATCAGAGTCTCTCCTGTTAACGATGGCCAGGGTCCTGGCACCACAGGCTTTTACCATATCAACTGTTCTGTTGGTATCGGTTGTTGTACCTGACTGGCTGATGGCAACAACAAGGGTGTTGGTCATGGAGTTTTCAGCATTTTCACCTTCATAAATACTGAATCCGGAGAGTTCTGATGATTTTAATGCCCTGATGTCGATATTTTTATCACCCAGATAGTAATTTAACAGGTCGGCACATCCCTGGGCTGCAATCCCGGCTGTACCCTGGCCGATGAAACACACCTTTTTGATCCTGCTGTTCCTGAAGTCATCTTCCAAAGATTCAGGGATCACTGTTTTATCAAGGGTTGTGGAAAAAAGTTTTGTTTCAGTATCCTGTTTGAATTTATTTTCCAGGGTTTTTTCAATTGAACCCGGGGATTCTGCAATTTCTTTTAAAAAATAATGAGGGAAATTCTGCCGGTCAATATCCCGTGATGTAATCTGGCTTGTCAGCACATGATCTTCCTGTATCAGGATGGGGGTGTTGTCATAGCACAAGGATTGGATACCTGATACGCCGCCTGTGGAATCCTGGTCCAGGATGACAATCTGGCCTTTTTTTTCCCCGTTGAGCTTGATATAATCCTGGGTTTCCTCAACAATGCCATAGAGTTCTGATGCAGCAATATAATGATCTTTGGCAATCCCGACAAAAATAGCCTGTCCGCTTCCCTTCTGGGCTAAAAACAATTTTCCGGGAGCAAGATCCGTGTGCATGCTTATGGCATGGGAACCTTCAAAATCATTGACTGCCAGCCTGAACGCTTCTTCGATAGGGTTATTCTGTTTCAGGTAGTGCTCAACCTGGAGGGGAATCAGTTTGGTATCTGTGTTAATATTTTCATGGATTTTATCATATCTTGCTTCATATTCTGTTTTTAATTCAAGATAATTATCAATGTCACCGTTCAGGCAGACATGGATAATGCCGGTTCTGGAGATTTCTTTGTCGGTTGGAGTATTGTCCTGGGGGTGGCAGTTGGCAATTGTAATATCTCCTATGGAAGCCCACCTTGTATGGGCTAAAACAGAATTTGCAATAAAATCATACTGGGTAAGCAATTGGAGCAGTAGATCATTTTTGATCTGGCTTCTGATAAATAACACATTGTCCCCGAGCGCGCCTATTTCAGCCGCAAATTTATAGACAAAGGAAATTGTTACATAATGCCCATTGTTTTCAGGGAAAGTGTCATTTATGGTAAGGCTGTTATTTCCAAGTACCAGGTGGTTTGTTCTCTGTTTGAGCCTTTCCGAAAGCCCGGCCTTGATCATGGCTTCCCTGAAATTTTCAAATTCCTTTTTTGTAAAAGTGAAAATAACCGATATCCCGGCAGAATCCCTTCCCCTGACCTCAAGCCTGTCAATGCTGTTCAAAACCGCGTTTATCTGCTTAAATACTTTTAGGCCTTTGATATTGCCGGAATTTTCAAGGCCTATGGCAAGATTGCTTATTGCAGTGATATTATCCATGATTTCTTTTTTAAGGCACCAGCAGATATCTTTAAGCTTTTCAAGCCTTAAGGAAACGGTTCTAATGTCTTCGCTCGAAAGGCTGGGGGCCTGTTTTTTAGAGATGGATGCCTGATCAAGAATCATTTGTTCCATATTGTCTGTAATTGAAGAAAGCAGGTTTTTTTTATCCGGGTTAAAAAAAAGATCGGCAAAAATATTTTCCTGTTTGAATCCCTGGAATTTTTCAAGAATCATATTTAAAAAATCATCACCACCAAGGAATTTATCCTTAATATCATTGTTTTTTGAAACAGGGTCAGAGGTTAGGGCTTTTTCTTTCAAGGAAAGGGCCTGTGCCTGGATCTCTTGTAAATTAAAATCCTGCAGGGCGGCATTGCCCTTGAATGCGACAAATGCCGAGATACCGCATGATATTGTATTTGGTTGATCCGGGAAAAATATAATAGAGTTTTCTCTTGCTTTGGCTATGGATTTTCCGCATTCAACATTGATTGAAAATAGTTTTTTGACCTGATTGAAAAAAGGGTTTAAAAAAGGCTTTCCCTGCAGAATCATTATTTTTTCCCCCATTTAAAAGGTTTGTTCGTCACAATTGTGCGGTTGTGTTATTTTTTTTAAAGTATTTTTTTAAAATCATCTTTGCATAAGTGCTGGCTCTTGTCCCGATATATTTTCTATGGCCCACAACAATAGCCAACACGATTTTTTTCTTTTTTTCTTTTCCAAACCCTGCAAACCAGTCGTATTTGACAGTATGCTTTTTATTATAAATTGATCCTGTCTTTCCGCCTATCGTGAGTCTGGAAAGAACGCTATCCCTTGAAGAACCCCTGAATGATTTTCTGGCTGTTCCTTTTGATACGGTGCTTTCCATTAATTTAATCATCGTGGCTGCTGTTTCAGGGCTTATTGGTGTTTTATATGTTTCTTTTTTGTTTTTGTAAATGATCTTTCCGTCAGAGTCAGTCACATGTTCAATAATACTTGGCAGCATGGCTTTGCCGGAGTTGACCACAGCCGAGATAAGCATGGCACCGAACAGCGGTGAGATAGTCGTGTCACGGTTGAACCCGCAACCAAGTTCGGCCAGGTGATAGTCACTGGTGTTTGTCTTGAATTTACCTGAAACAAAGGGTAATTCCCAGTTGATGACCTGGTTGAATCCAAAAGCCCTGGCGTAGGACTCAAGTTTTTCTTTCCCAAGATAATTTTTTCCAATTTTTCCAAACACCGGGTTTACTGATTCTGCAAAAGCCCTGGAAAAAGAAATTTTATATGAGTATTTATTTTTAATATCCTTTAGCTGGCGCTTATATAGTGTGTATTTGCTCCCATTAAAGTACAATTGTGTGTTAGGCGTGTAACCAAGGGTTTCAATGGCTGCCGAAGCTGTTATAATTTTAAAGATGCTTGCTGCGGGATAATCTGATTCAATACAGGGATTGATATCAGGATTTTCAAGATCAAATCCTGTCATGGCAATTATTTTTCCTGTATCAGCTTCCATTACCACAATGGCAATCCTCTGTGGTTTTCCGCGTGTCATGCTTTTCAGCCGGTCAAGTACTGACAGCAAATATTCCTGGAGATAAATATCAATACTGGTGGTTATTTTAAGGTTATGATCAGGTGTGTTTATAAAAAAAATATTTTTATCTGTTTTTGTGAAATTTGTATTGGCGATAATAGTACTTAGTTTGGTCTTTGAAAGCTTATAAGGTGTTTCACCAGTTACTTTTTCGAAAGATCGTGCCGGTTTTTTTTTGGGAAGGACATTAAATGCATTTTGATTTTCAGGTGCTCTTATTTTAAAACTTTTTATACCGGCAATCAAAAGCAGGAGGATAAACAGCCCTGTAAATCCTTTTGCCGTTTTTAAAAAAAAATCTTTTTTTCTTTTTTGAAGGATAAATTCAGATTGAAAATCCCGCCATGAGGTTTCTTTCATTTTACAGGATTTCCTGGCATGATTTCTTTATCAAAACCTGAAAGTACAATTTTTTTTGTGTGGGTTGCGGCAAGGAGCATCCCCTGGGATATTTCTCCCATGAGTTTTACTTCTTTTAAATTCGCAACCACAATTACCTGTTTGCCTGTTATTTCTTCCGGGGTATAGCTCTTTGCAACCCCTGCAATAACCTGTCTTGTCTCAGCACCAAGATCAACTTGAAGTTTTAAGAGTTTATTGGAATTTTTAATTTTTTCAGCTTTTATTACTATCCCTGTTCTTAAATCAACTTTTGCAAAATCATCAATAGTGATTTCTTCTTTTAATGCAGGTTTAAAAGGTTTGGCCAGTTTAACAGGCTCACTGGATTTGATTTTATCCGTATCAATTCTCGGGAATAAAATTTTTGGATTTTCAATTATGCTTCCTTTTTTAATCTGGCCCCATTGGGATATTTCTTTTAAGGTGTAAAATTCATTGTTCCCTTTTTCCATGTTAAGGGCTTTTTGCATTTTACAGGAAGTTTCAGGCATTACAGGGTAGATAAGACCAGAAACAAGTCTCAATCCCTCAATCAGGTTATAGATGACTGTTTCAAGATATGGTTTTTCAGCATCATCCTTGGCCAGTACCCAGGGAGCATTTTTATCAATGTATTTATTCATAATGCTGACAAATTGCCAGATAGCTCCGATACCTCTATGGAATTCACAAAGATCCATGGCCTTTGTAAATGCATCAATGGCGGTTACAGCATCAGGTTCCAGGGACAGCATTTTCTCTTCCTGGATTTTTTTATCAGGGCCCTTTACTTCACCCTTGAAATACCTGTGGTTCATGGAAAGGACTCTTGAAAAAAGATTTCCAAGGTCATTGGCAAGATCTGAATTGATTCTTGACACAATGGTTTCCCTTGTAAAATTGGCATCCAGGCCAAAAACCATTTCCCTCATGAGAAAATACCTGAATGCGTCAGTCCCGTAAATACCGGTCACTTCGATGGGGTCTGTGACATTGCCGATACTTTTTGACATTTTACTGCCTTTGACATTCCAGAATCCGTGGACATTTAATCCATTATAAATTTTTATGCCTGCAGCTTTCAGCATGATGGGCCAGTAAATTCCATGGGGTTTTATAATGTCTTTTGCCACAAAATGGCGGGTGTTCGGCCAGAATTTTTTAAAGAGTTCACCATCAGGAAAGGAAAGTGCTGAAATATAATTTACAAGGGCATCAAACCAGACATAGGTGACATATTCCTCATCAAAGGGCAGGGTGATTCCCCAGGTAAGCCGGGATTTCGGCCTTGAAATGCAAAGGTCTTCCAGGGGTTCTTTTAAAAAAGAGAGAATTTCCTTTTTGTATTGCTTAGGCCTGATAAAATCAGGATTGGTTTTAATGTGGTTGATGAGCCATTCCTGGTATTTGCCCATCTTGAAAAAATAATTGGATTCCTTGATAACTTCTGGTACAGTTCCATGATCCGGGCATTTGCCGCCAACAAGCTCCCTTTCCTGGTAAAACCGTTCGCATCCGAAGCAATATAGTCCCTCATAGCTTGAAAAATAGATATCGCCTGACTCATGGATTTTTGAAAGGATGTTTTTGACAATTTTAATATGGGAAGGGTCTGTTGTCCTTATAAAAAAATTATTTTCAATATTTAATACAGGTAATAAATCCTGGAAAAGCCTGCTTATATTATCAGCATATTCTTTAGGTGTTGTGTTTTGTTTTTCTGCTGCCTGGACAATCTTGTCCCCGTGTTCATCTGTTCCTGTCAGAAAAAAGGTCTCAAAACCGGCCATTTTTTTGAATCTTGTTGCAACATCAGCTGCGATGGACGTGTATGCATGCCCCAGGTGGGGTTTTGCATTGACATAATATATGGGGGTTGTGAAAAAAACTTTTTTTGTATTCATTATTTGGAATGCCCCTGGAATGATTTATTCAATTGATGGATACTTTTTTCTATTTCGGTTTTATCCTCTAATCTAACCGTAATACTCTCTTTTAATACATTCTGCCGTACAACTTTTCCCAGACCTTCTTCTATAGTGATTTTTTTGCCAAGTTTTGGCATCTGGCGTTTAAGGTCTTTATAAGTCTTGTTTTCAAAGGTAAGGCAGCACATCAGCCTGCCGCAAACACCTGAAATTTTGGTGGGGTTTAAAGACAATCCCTGCTCTTTTGCCATTTTGATGGAAACCGGTTCAAAAGAATGCATGAAAGAAGAACAGCAAAGTTCCCTTCCGCATTTGCCCACACCGCCGCAATGTTTTGAAAGGTTGCGTATCCCGACCTGGCGCATTTCAATCCTGATGCTGAATTCTTTTACCAGGAGTTTGATTAATTCCCTGAAATCTATCCTGCCGTCTGCAGTATAGAAAAAAGTCAGCTTGTTGCGATCAAATGTGCTCTCAACACTGAAAAGATTCATTAAAAGCTCTAAATCATTGATGCATTGAATGCAAAAGTCAAAAGCCCTTTTTTCAAGTTTTTTTATTTGTTCTCTTCTGATAAAATCTTCTTTTGTGGCAATCCTGACAATCTGCTTAAATTTTTTTTCAGTATTTTCAACTTCAACCGGAGGTATGGCAATTGCACCAAATCCAAGACCCTGTTCGGTTTCAACGATCACGCGGTCCCCTTCTTTAAGTACAAAAGCACTGCTTAGAAAATCATATATTTTCCCTGCTGTTTTAAATTTAACACCAGCAACTTTAATCATAAATCAACTTTCCTTTGTTACTAACAATTTTAAGGAAAAATCTATCCAGCGTTAACCTCAGCGTGCTGTTTGAATTCAGTCTTTTTTCGGTTTCATAAAGGTCTTTTACCCATTCTAAAAAAATACCTGTTGGCAGCTTTTGGTTAATATCTGAAAAAGTATCAAAAAAATCAAGGTTAACTATTTTTTCCGGATGAAATTTAAAAATCATCAAATCCCGGAAAAATGTTTTTATAATAGCCATGGTGTCATCAATAAGGTCAGGGTCAAGGCTTAATTTCTGTGAGAGCATCAATCCTGTTGATAGGCATTGCCCATTATTTTTTTTGATAATGTCAGCAAGGGTATTAATAAGCCACTTCCTTCTTTTGATCCAGTTGACATTATTCATTTCATCATCCAGATTTAAATACATCATTGCTTTTTTAAGATCTGAATCAGCAGTCTTTGATGCAATTCGGGCATAAGCTTTGTCAATATTGAAGTCATTTGCCAGACGTTGCTCAATGAGTTTGTCCGTCAATGGTTTGAACCTTATTTTCCTGCACCTTGAGATAATGGTTGGAGCAAATAACGAGATCTTGTCTGCAATAAGGATGAAAAATGTTTTTTCAGGCGGTTCCTCAAGCATTTTTAATAATGCGTTCTGGGCCTGGGTATTCATCCTGTCTGCGTTCAAAATCAATACCATCCTGAATTTTGCTTCATTGGGCTTTGATGAAATAGCCTGGCCCATTTGCCTGATCTGTGATATTGAAATTATTTTTTTATCTTTTAAAGGCTTGATACAAAGGATATCAGGATGGGCTTGTGCGTCTATTTTGCGGCATGACCTGCAAGTGTTACAGGCAACGGCTGCATCTTTTAGACAATTACAGCCCTTGGCAAAGAAAAATGCCGCTTCTTTTTTTCCGGTATTTTCATTTCCAAAAAAAAGAATGGCATTCGGAATTTTTTTTGTCTTAATGATATGTGTTAACTCAAGAAAGGCTTTTGCCTGGTAGCCCATTTGATCAAAATCAGACATGGCTTAATCAAAACCCATTTAATAATCCACCCGCTCCTTTAACTCTTTCCCGCATTTGAAAAACGGCAGTTTTTTAGGTGGAATCGTGACTTTCTGCCCGGTTTTGGGGTTCCTGCCGGTGTAGCTTTTGTACTCTTTTATATGGAAACTGCAAAAGCCCCTTATTTCGACCCTTTCTCCTTGTATAAACGAATCTGAAAGCGAGTCGAAAAACAATTTAATGATTTCTGATGCTTCTGATTTTGTCAGGTTTGCTCTGGTCTTTAATGCTGAAATTAATTCAAGTTTATTCATACTTCCTCTTAATAATTTTAATAATGCACCATTATTGCATTTTAAATGGTTTTAATTAAAATTTGATAAAAAGTCAAGGGGTTATGATAAGAAGCCAGGGACTTTTTCAACATTGTCTTCATCTATGTCTACCCCGGCATATTGCCCTAAAGCATCTATTTTGATAACAACACGCCCTTTTCCTTTATATCTTGTAAACTCTCCTTTTACCCCTGCCATGGGACCTTCTAAAATCATTACAGGGTCTCCTTTTTTCATGCGGATATTGGCCCCTGTTATAAGATCCATGTTTGCACTTGTCAGGATTTTCAAGGATTCAACCTGTATTTCCGGCACGGGCAGGGGCCCTGATTGATTCCCCAACAGTCTTACTGCCCCTGTTGTCTTTAGAATGTTGAGCTGGCAGGAGGGTTCATGGCTTGATTTTACAAAAACATATCCCGGGAAAAGCGGGACTTCTATCATGAGATTCCTGTCTTTCCGCCTGCTTTTCCGCTTTGTTCTGGGCAGAAAAGCTTCGATATTTTTTTTTGCAATACTCGTGTACACAGTTTGCTCAAAATTGCTTCTTGTCACAAGTGCAAACCAGTTCAATCGTTTAATCATTTTGTGCCGAACTCTCCGATTCCGTGAAGATTTATAAGAAAGGTAATACTTTGTTCACCGGGGGATTCTGAAAAATAAAGATTAAAAGACCAGCAGGATTTTTTTAAGGAAAATCCTGCCTTTGTTTCCACTGTCTTTTTTTCTTTAAGATTTTGTTCAATTGAGCAGTATATGCTTAATTCATCTGTCAGGCCGACATCAATTCTTGAATATAAGGATTCTGAAGAGTTTTCGGAAAATCGGTATTTTGTGTTTAAGCTGTCACCCCGGTTGTCCTTGAGGGTATTTCCAATGTTTAATGTTTTAAAATGCGTATCATAAGGAGACCATGAAAGATTTACATCAAGGAGAAAAAAATCAATCGGGTTTATTTTCGCATCAAGGGTGATATTTGAAAACGGTTTTGATTCATGATCTCTTGCCTTTTTAATATCATAGCTCTGGTAAAGTTTTACATAAGCCAGGTTTCGATAGGTTAATGTTTCATCCCCTTTAGGGGTAAGACCCGATTTTTTGGAAATAAAATTATTGGTCAAAGACCATGTTAGAATATTGTTTTCCCCGATCCTGTCCAGGGAGTCAAAGGATGGCAGGTCATTTTGAATAATATGCGGGATAAAGGAATAATCAAGTTCCGGAATAATTTCGTGTTTGATTTTATCTGCAAAAAAGTTGTCCGGGTTAAAAAGTTTAATCAATTTCGTAGACAGCCGGGCTCCGATATTATACATCTGCCTTGTCCTGAAACTGTCACTATTGCCGTTGATATCCGTGAAATTATTGGTGTGCCAGACAGTTTGCCTTACACCGGCAAAGGGTTCGAAATTAAAATGCCTGCCAAGTTTCAGGGGTATGTAAAATCTGGGATAGATATCTGCCCTCTGCCCTTTTACAAGGGTTGTTGTCGTATCTTTCCTGTAAAAGGACCGATATTCAGTATCAAGGGAATAATAGAATTTTGAAACGCCTATCTGCTGCTTTGAAGCGTCAAATTCAATGCCGGGAAGTGTCTGCAGGGTTGTGTCGGAAGTGTCCTGCCGTCTTGCATTAATATTGTCATACCATAATACATCTGCATTAAATGTATAAGTTGACCATGATTTATTTATATTCAACCGGTTTTTCCTTGTGGTGTCATTGTATTCATCAAGACCCCGGCCAAATTCTTTTTCAAAATATTTTTTGGTTTCAGTGTATCCTGTATATCCGTCCTTAAATTCCTGGAGATAATCTGCGTCACTTGCCACATCAATATCCAGCTTGGCTGTAAATCCATCGGGAAGTTCCTGGTTGTGCTTCATCCTGAACCAGAAGCGGTCAGAGTTGGTCCTTTGAGGGGTTGTGGAATAGCGATACTTTTCAGTTGTTTTGGTCCCGTCGTCTATTTTGTCATCTTCAAGAAAATCAAAGAATATTGAACCCTTTGTTTTGTTATCTAAAACATACCGGTATTCAGCTCCTGATTTTGTTCCCCGGTCAGACATGTAATCTGCATAAAGTGTTGCATCAGTATTTTTTGAAATAGCTATGAAAAGGGGCTGTTCGTATTCAAAACCCTTTCTTTCGGATGAAGAGGACCTGGGGGTTAAGAGACCTGTCTGGCGCTTGGTATGGACCGGGAACACAAGAAAGGGGCTGTAGAGGGCAGGGATCTTTTTTGCCCAGAGGACAGTATTGCTTGCCGTCCCGTATCCTTCGATTGTAATTTTAATATTCCTTCCCGTGATTTTCCAGTCAGGGGAGTCGCCGGGGCATGATGTGATCGAGCCTTTTTTGGCGCTATAAGAAAATTTGCCTGTTTTTCTTATATTTTCACCATTAATATAAAAATTGTTTTTCTGTATGAAAATGGTACCTTTGTTAATGATTCCGGTCTGGGTTATAAGATTGATTTTCATTGCATTGCAGGAAATGGAATCTTCACCGGATATCAAAAGAACATTGCCCTGCGCAAATGCATCCTTTGTTTTGTTTGAAAATTCGACATAATCTGCTTCAAGCCTTGTTTTGCCACCTGTTATGACCACATCGTCTTCAGCAATATAAAGGTTTCTTTTGTTATCAAATGTCACTGACAGGGCCGATATATGCCAGGGGATCTCTTTAGGGTTTTCAGGCAGGGCATCCGCTCTTGCCGGACTCTGGCCTGAAATAAATATGTAGAAAAAAGCAATTGCCACAAAAAAAGGCATATGCTTTTGCGTAAGAGAGCTAAGCATGTTCTTTCCCGGTAAAAAAATTGCACATCATTTAAAATTACTGTATAAAGCCATTTTATACTTTAAAAGTCAAGCTAAGATTACATGGCATGGAGAGTTCAACAGGGCAGAGGGCAGATAAAAAATGACATTTTCAATTATTGATTCCATTGGTAACACCCCAATTATTGAGATAACAAATATGAATCCTGTAAAAGGGGTTAAAATTTTTGTCAAACTTGAATATATGAATCCCGGCGGTTCTGTAAAAGACCGGGCAGCACTTTATATGATAAACGCGGCGGAAAAATCAGGTGAATTAACCAGGGATAAAACCGTTATTGAAGCCACCAGCGGCAACACAGGAATAGGGCTTGCCATGATTTGTGCTGTCAAAGGATATAAGATCGCGCTTACCATGGCTGAAAATGCAAGCGAAGAGAGAAAAAGCATTCTGCGGGCAAGGGGAGCCCGGATTATTTTAACTCCCAGGCATCTGGGGTCTGATGGTGCTATTGAGGAAGCGTACAGGATAGCCAGGGAAAACCCGGATAAGTATTTTTTAACCGACCAGTATAATAATGAAGCAAACTGGAAAGCCCATTATGAAACCACCGGGCCTGAAATCATTGAACAAACCCGGGGAAAAGTAACGAGCCTTGTCGCGACCATTGGAACAAGCGGAACTCTCATGGGACTTTCAAGAAGTTTGAAAGAGTATAACAAGGATATAAGGATTATCTGCGCCGAGCCTTATCTCGGGCATAAGATCCAGGGGCTTAAAAATATGAAAGAATCTTATACCCCTGAGATCATGGATAAAAAAAGATTTGATGAAAAGGTTAATATTGATGACGATGCAGCCTTTGATGCCGCCCGCATGCTTGCGGTAAAAGAGGGCCTTTTTGTCGGCATGAGCAGTGGTGCCGCCATGGCAGCGGCCATTGATGAGGCAAAAAAGATTAAAAAGGGAGTTGTGGTGGCCATTTTCCCGGACAGCGGGGAACGTTATCTGTCCACCAGCCTTTTTTTTGTGGAAAAACATATTGCCCTGTCCCTCTATAATACGGTTTCAAAAACCAAGTCGCCATTTGAGCCGCTTGAAAAAGAAAAAGTGTCTGTCTACACCTGCGGGCCTACGGTTCATGAAAGACTCAATATAGGCCAGCTCAGAAGATATGCATTTACGGATTTGCTTGTAAGATATATTGAGTATAATAATATTGCCGTAAATCATGTGGTCAATATTACTGACTATGATGACAAGACCATCCAGGGGGCACAAAAAGCCCTTATGACACTTCCTGCGTTCACAAAAACCTATATGGATTTTTTTAAAGATGATCTTGCAGAATTGAATATTAGAAAAGCAGATGCATACCCTAAAGTATCAGATCATTTCGAAGAGATGATCGAGGTTGTAAGACAGCTTGAATCCAAGCACCATGCCTATGAAAAACTGCATTCTCTTTATTTTGATATTGCAAGTCTGCCTGGCTATGGTGAATTTTCAAATATCAATCTTGATAAGATAAAAATCGGGGCGACAGTGGATCTTGATGATTATGAAAAACAAAACCCAAAAGATTTTACATTGTTAAAAAGGGTTCGCCTCTCCGAGCTTAAAACAGGGGTGGGGATTAAGACCCAGTGGGGTAATGTACGCCCTTCTCTTCATTTGCAGTGTGCCGCTATTGCCATGAAGTTTCTTGGGCATAACTTTGATATTCAGACAGGGAGCCGGGAACTTATATTCCCTCATCATGAAAACGAAGTGGCCATTGCAAAGGCCGCAAAAGGCGCGGGGCTGGCACGGTGCTGGCTGCATTGCGATCCTGTCCGTTATGACGGCTCTTTAGGGGTAAAAGATATTGAAATGCTGACTCTTGAAGATCTTGAAAATCTGGGCTGGAAGGCAAAAACCATTCGGTTCTGGCTGATTTCAAACCATTATAGGAAAACCTTGCTTTTGTCGGAAAAATCCTTGAAACAGGCGCAATATACACTGGATAAAATTAACAGGTGCATTAAAAGCCTTGGTGCAATTAAAAAAGGAAAGGATTTTAAAGAACTTGACCAATTAATATATGATATAAAATCAGCTTTTCTTCAATCCATGGAAGATGATTTAAAAATTTCAGGCGTGATCTCTTCATTGCTGGCAAATGTGAAAAATATCAACCGGCTGCTTAATCAGAACAGGATTGATCCTTACGGGGGCAAAAAACTTGTGGATTGTTTTAAAGAAATTGATTCAGTCCTTAAAATTTTCAGCTTTGATAAGAAAATGAAATATTCCGGCAAAATCAATGATCTTATTGAGGAACGCAACCTTGCAAGGGAGCAGGAGAACTTTGAAGTGGCAGATAAGATCAGAGAACAATTAAAGGGTCTTGGCATAAGTGTTCATGATAAAAAGGTAGATGCATGATAAATAAAATTATATTTTTTCCATTCACCCATATTACCCGGGACCAGTTAAATATAATTCTGGCTTTTTTCCCGTCATTTCACTATTTCCCGGCAAGCCGGGATTTTAAGGACAATCAAACATTATTTAAATTATTTGAGAAAGGGATAATCCACCCGTTTTTTTCATCTGGCAAAGAACTTGACCCGGTTGAACAAAAGCTTGAAGAATACCTTGCCTGGGCCGGGATACATAAGGGAAATGAAGTTAACCTTAAATTACTCTTAAAACAAGCCCCTTATTTTACAAGTGATACTTATGTGACAGCCATTAAATCACAGATCAAAGGTTTTAAAGGTGATAAAAAAGTGTCCTTACCCGGCAAGACCGCCATGCAGCATGATTTATTGTTTTTAAAGATGGCAAAATTGTGTGATGCCCAGAATGAGCGCATTGACCTGGAATTAAAAAATGTGGATAAAACCCGTGATGAACTTGTTTCAACCCTGCGCGGGTTAGAAAGCCCATTAAGTGGGACTAAAGGCAGTAAAGCCTGTGACCAAAGAGATCCTGGTGCTGTGATGACCCGTGAACGGATTTTTGCCTGGTCAGGATGTATGGCCGGGAAACCGGGGCCTGTTGAAAAAGGAGCCCCCCCTTTATTTGTTACTACCAGTGAGGCTGTTTTTGACCACCTTGAGTCAAACTGCAAAGATGTTGTAAATACCCTTGACATCGACAAGATAAAAGTGCATGAAAATGAATGTGAAAATAAGAGCAGATGGCAACATCATTTTTGTGAGTATTTGATGCGTGCGGTTCAGGGAGATAGGAACCTGGAAAATGATCTGCCGGAAGTGAACGATGCATGTTCTTTTTCAGGGCAAATCAAATTGAACCTTTTTTCCGGGAATGATATTGCAAGGCTCTTTAATATGCCGGGCGGACAGGTTGCTGTCTGCCTGATCAAACTAACTGCCACGGGCAGACCTGGTATTTCACCAGAGTTTGCCCACAACAAAACATGAAAGTCCTGATTTGGATTGCAAAGACTTTCATATATAAAAGAGATAAAAAAAACTTGATTTTTATTAATACCATGTTATAAAAGCGTTTTTTATAAAGATTATATTTAAAGAATGAGTTTATAATATAATAATGTTAATTTTTTAAGGAGGCTGTTAAAATGGCATTTCATCCAATTGTTGACCAATCTAAATGCGTTGGTTGTGAAGAATGTGTGGACGTATGTCCTGTAGAAGTTTTTGAAATGGAAGATGATAAATCTTCTCCGGTAAATGCTGAAGAATGCATGGGCTGCGAAAGCTGCGTGGAAGTCTGTGAAGAAGACGCTATCGTAGTTGAAGAAGACTAAAAACTTACGTCATGCAAAAGATAAAATGCCGGGTAACTATTACCCGGCATTTTTTTATTTAAAATCTCAGTGACAGGCAGCTTAGACCCCCGTCAAGTTTTCTAAATTCAGACACATCAACTGCAATTGTCTTATAACCTTGTTTTTCTATCATTTTTTTTGTTTTGGGAAATCCTCTGGGGACAAGTACCTTATCATTGATCCAGACAGAGTTGGCAGCATAGGATTCATCCTTTGCAACTTCCAGTATATTAAATTTTTTTAGTGCCTCCTTGGTTAAAAATTCACCAAAAGCAAGCAGGTTGTTGTTTTCAAGATAGGAAATCCCGGTTTTTAAATGAAGGACAGTTTCAAGCTCAATCGTTGATGAAGTGTAATTGTATTTTTTTAGTATATTGTTAAGCTGCGACGTGCCTTCTTTGTTTGTCCTGTCGGACAATCCTGCAAAATAATGGTTTTTTACCATCATGATATCGCCTGCATCAAGGAAGCCCGGGCTTTTAATCCTCTCCACGGGCAGGCCAAGTTCGTTGACAATTCGGGAAATTGAAATGATTTCATCCCTTCTTGAATCAGCTCCCGGGTTTGTAATAATGGCGCATCCGGGCGTTATAAGGCAGACGTCCTCAATAAAGGTTGAGTCAGGAAAATTTTCATCCGGATCAAGCATAGTTACATTAAGACCGCATTCCTTAAGCGCCTTTATATAATTTTCATGCTGTTTTAAGGCAAGCTCATAATCAGGTTTGCCAAGATTTGAGCTGCTGATACCATTGACCATATTCCGGCATGGGGTCTTTACTATTGCACGGGTAAACAAATTAATTCTCCTTATTTTTTAAACCGGCAGTATTTGTTATATAAACACCTGTGATAACTAAAATTGCTCCTGTAACAAGAGAGATAGTAACAGGTTCATTTAAAATAAAAAATGAGAGAACAATAGCACTTACCGGAACAAAGTTAATAAAAATACCAGCCTTTACAGGCCCGATTTGCTTGATTCCTTCATAATACCAGAAAAAACCAAGCACGGTGCCAAAAATTCCAAGATAGAAAAGGCTTGCCCATTCAATGGGTTGATAGGATGCCATATTAGAAAGAACGCCTTTGAAAAGAGCAGGGAAAAACAGCAGGATTGTCCCTGCAATGGATGAATAGCATACACAGGAAATGGGGGATAAATCATTCATGGCTTTTTTCCCCAGGATCGAATATGCCACCCAGGATGCTACACATCCAAAGATCAGAAGTTCTCCTTTTTTGATACCAAGTGTTAAAAGATCAAAAAGGTTCCCGTTTGAGATAACGGTTAATGCCCCTGTTACAGAAAGGCAAAGCCCGATTATTTTAACGAAACCAAGTTTTTCCTTAAAAAAGATAACTGCACAAAGGCTGATGAAAATAGGGTTGCTTGCAATAATAAGCGAGGCCTGGTTGGCCTGAATATAATTAAGGCCTGAGAAAAAAAACAGGTTATATGAAAAAACCCCTGTAAAGCCCAGTAAAAATATAATAAATATCTTATCAGGGGACAGCCAGGGGAGCTGCCCTTCTTTTTTTATGGTCAAAAAGACAAGGAAAAAAGAGGCAATGAAAAATCTTAAGAAAGCCGCAGAAAACGGATCAACATTGTGGGATAATAATTTCCCCGCAATAAATGTCCCGCCCCAGAAAACAGCGGTTAACATTAATTTTAAATATATCAAATTTTTTTCCTTTAAAAAATAATTTTGCTATTAGCCCAGCCAAAGTCAAATTGGTTTTAACTTGACATTTAAGCCTTTGTCTGGGCTAATAGCACTCTGGGATTAAGGCGCCTGCTTATTTTTTCTTTTAAGAATAGAATGAATAAAGTATATTAAAAAAAGTGTTTAACCTTTAAAGCTGCCAGGATGATATTCTTATGCAGAATCAAAAAGATCAAAGATTCTTACCGCAAAATATATGTAAAATACTTATGGCTGCCAAGTTGATTTCAAAGGAAAAGGCCCGGGAACTTTTAAAAAAGGAAAACCATGTTAGAAATATCCTTTTGAACAAGAAAATCAAAAAAAGGGGTAAGGATTTACCAAATGACCGGCAGGCTGCCCTGGTTTCTTTTATTGATGTTATCTTGTATTTAAAAATAGAACGGATGGATCAACCCTTAAAAAGAATTGATGAAGATTTGATCTATATGACTTTGGCTGAAGCCTGGAAATTTCCCTATAAAAAAATTGATCCCTTGAAACTTGAACTTAATCTTGTGACGGGCACCATATCAAAATCATTTGCTGCAAAGCATTTATTGCTTCCGTTAATGGTCGAAGAAGGCAAATTGATTGTTGCAACCCCGGACCCCTTTAATTATGAGGCCATAAAAGATGTGGAAATGGTGTCAAAACTTAAAGTAAAAACCGTTGTCAGCTCAAAGTCGGATATAGAAAAGCTTATCAATGAATTTTTCGGGTTCAGGTATTCGATTTCTGCGGCAGAAGATCTTTTTTCAGCTAAAGGGCTTGACATCGGTAACCTTGAGCAGTTTGTCAGCTTAAAATCATTTGACGATCTCCCATCCACAGACCAGCATATTGTTAATGCGGTTAATCACTTATTTTCCTATTCCTTTGATCAGAAAGCAAGCGATATCCATATCGAGCCCAAACGTGATATCTGCCTTGTCAGGATGAGGATCGACGGGGTACTTCATACTGTCTACAAGCTTCCTAAAAAGCTCCATAATGCCGTGGTTAGCAGGATTAAGACCCTGTCAAGGCTTGATATGGCTGAAAAAAGAAGGCCCCAGGACGGCCGGATTAAAATGGAAAAAGACAAGGTTGAAGTTGAAATCAGGGTTTCCACCATCCCTGTGGCATTTGGCGAGAAAGTGGTTTTAAGAATAATGGACCCGGATGTCCTTTTCCAGGATCTTGAAATGCTGGGTTTTTTTAAAGATGATTTTGAAAGATATAAAAGGCTTATAACAATGCCCTTTGGTATTGTGCTTGTGACAGGGCCCACAGGCTCTGGTAAGTCCACTACCCTTTATTCAAGCTTGAGGATGCTTTCTTCATCAAAAGTCAATATTACGACCATTGAAGACCCTATTGAAATGATTCACGAGGAATTTAACCAGATTGCCGTGCAGCCGGCGATTGATGTGACATTCGGAGCAGTCTTGAGAAATATACTCCGCCAGGATCCTGATATTATAATGGTGGGTGAAATAAGAGACCTTGAAACGGCAAAAGCTGCGGTCCAGGCAGCTTTGACAGGGCACCTTGTTCTTTCCACGCTCCATACCAATGACGCTGCTTCCACCATTTTCAGGCTGCTTGACCTGGGTATACCCCCTTATCTTGTGCATTCTTCATTAATTGGGGTCGTGGCCCAGAGGCTAGTCAGAAAAATATGTCCATATTGTGTCCAGGAATTTGAAATGGATGCCAAAGAGCTTAATGCCCTTGGCTTGACAATCAAAGACAGGGGGGGGGTCAGGCTCAGCCATGGAAAAGGGTGCGTAAAATGCAGGAACACAGGCTATAAGGGACGCACCGGGATTTATGAAATCATGCCTTATTCCGAATCTCTTAAAATGCTGACAACTTCCAATGCAAGGCTGGAAGAACTGAGGACAAAAGCCATAGAAGAAGGACTTGTCCTTTTAAGGCAAAACGGTATTAAAAAAATGCTGAAAGGGCAAACTACCTACCAGGAAATCCTGAGAGTAACCTGGGATCAGATATAGGATTGCCCGCGTTGGTGATGAAGCCTGAGATTCTGATCAATGATATAAAATATTTAATTTACAATATCATCCGGATAAATTGCATACTTTGAAGAAAGGACCATCACGGTTGATGCGATATCCTCGGTATGAAGCACAATCAGTTTTCCTGATTTCAGGTTCTCAAGCTTAATAGCATTTTTCTTTTTAAATCCCAGGAGTGTGTGATCCTTGAGTTCATTTTTCCTGAGGATCGTGTATATCTGGCCGGGTTTAATTTTTAATTTGCCTGCATTGATGAAGGCGATCTGGTAGTCATTAATCATGGAATTATTATCTTCGGAACAGATCAATCTTGCGTCTATGGGCTCAGGGTTTTTTTCAACCTTTAATACAGGGTCTCTTTTATAATATTCCATGATCAAGTCATTTTTACGCACAACTCTGTATGCCTTTGTGATAAGAGCTGTTACATAAGTTACTTTATGTTCAAGTATTTTAATCTTGGCTTTGATAAGGTGCTTTACACCTCTAAAAGTCTGGTTATTGATCTTTTCTTTAACAGGACTGGTCGTAAAAACCTGGTAGATCCTGCCGGGTATGAGAGTTCCTTTGCCCGAAGGTTTTATATAGATGATATCATTGGTCGACATCATAATATTGCCGTCTTGTTCTTTTATGATACTGCCAAGGGAGGGCAGTGCCTTTTTTCTGATAAATCCTGTATGATCCATTCCTGAAAAGGAAAAAGAAGTTTCAACCTTGACGGGAATAAGTTTTGCTTTTGTTTTTTTAACTTTTACAATTTCAGGTTTAAGTGTGGGTTTTTCCTTTAAGAAGATCCGTATTCTTTTGCCGGGATATATCCTGTGGGGATTTTTTATATCATCATTCAGTTCCCAGAGTCCTGGCCAGTCCCACTCGGAATTATAAAATTTTTGCGATAAATCCCACAAGGTATCCCCTTTTTTTATAGTATAATAAAAACCTGAATCCTGTTGCGGGTTAAAATCTTTTTTGTCTTCTGCAAATCCCGTTGAACAAAAAGCAAGCCCGAAAACGGTTAAAAGAAAACCTGCAATCATTGTTTTATTTTTTCGCATATTTTCCTCCTGGTTTGCTTTGCTGTAATCTCGAATTCTTGACTTTATTTAAACTATAGTTCTATAAAAAGTCAAGAATTGTTGCGAATATCATTGGATTGGAGTGAAAATGAAAAATATTGCCAATTTATTGTTTGAGGTGCGGATTTTAAAGGATATCGTTCGATCAGGTTATGCTTTCCTCGGGTCTGGAAAAGAAAGTATTGCCGAACATAGTTTTATGACTGCCTTTATCTGCTTTGCCATGGCAAAAATGGAACACGATATTGACCGTGAAAAACTTTTAAGCATGGCCCTGGTTCATGATATTGCCGAAGCACGAACAGGGGATTTTAATTATGTGGAAAAAAATTATTCTGAAATTGATGAGGCTAAAGCAATTTCCCATTTGATAAAGTCGCTTTCTTTTGGTAATGATATAGAAAATCTCATGGATGAGTTTAACCATGGAAAAACAAAAGAAGCAGAACTTGCCCGTGATGCCGATCAAATATCTTTTATCCTTGAATTAAAAAAAATAAAGGATACAGGGGCAAAAGGCCCTGGAAAATGGTTGCCACATGTCCTTAAAAGACTTAGAACAGATATCGGCAGACAAATAGCTCAAAGTATCATGGAAACCCGTTGGGATGAATGGTGGATGAATGACTATTCCGAATAAATTGAATTTAATCGGTTTTTAAAGATATTATGGATAAAGACTTTATTTCCTTGCTTTATATTTATGACTCTATGACCAGTGAGGGTTTAAGTGAGTTTTCCAAGGCAAATGGATTTATCCTCATAGAATGTGATGATTTTGCAAAAGCACAGGGCCAGGTTAAACTACGCAAGCCCGACCTTATCCTTATTGAGCAGGGTTTAAATAAACCCTTGACCTTTGAAAATGGTATTGAGAAACTTTTTAAAAATGCATTTTTTTAATTGTATCAGGAGTTCCGGAACCTGAAGAAAGATTGAATTTGATGTATCAGGGTTATGATGATTTTTTAATCAAGCCTTTTTTAGTCAGGGAAGTTAAAAAAAAATTTAATATTTATCATCAAGCCAAATATTTCAGGCAAGAGGTTCTTGCACGGGACATGAAAATAGATAAGACTTTCGAATATCTTAATAAATTTAAAGATGAGCTCAAAGAAACAAAAACACAACTTTTTGAGGAGCGGACAATACTGAATAATGCGTTGAAACAGATCAACCAGATGGCGCATGAACGCAGTCGGTTGAAAAAAGAAAAAAGAGAGATGAGAAAAACTCTTTTAAATAATATAGAAGGATTTTCAGACATACTTTCCAACCTGATTAAAACAGGGATTGAAAAAAACAGGGGGCATGGTGAACGTGTGGCCCATATTGTCTCTTTTATTGGCAGGCAACTTAAGTTTAATAAAAAAAAGCTGGAGGATCTTCGAAAAGCAGCTATGCTGCATGAAGTCGGACTTCTTTTTGTCCCTGAAGTGACATTGCAGAAATCAAAAGATGAATTGACTGAATATGAAAAAGATTTATTTGTGCAGTATCCGGTAAAGGGGGCCCAGCTTCTTTCCTGCTGCACTGAATTTGATAATTATGCCGGGATTATCCGGCATTTGAATGAAAATTCCGATGGTACCGGCAGTCCCCAGGGCTTAAAACGAAGATATATCCCCTTGATGTCAAGAATTTTAACAGGGGCTGATGTTTTTGACTCATTAAAAGATGAAAAAGGCGTTTCATCCCTGGAAATATTTTTGGAAAAACTGGAAGTATTTTCAGGAACAAGGCTTGATCCGAATATTGTAGCGTTGCTTGAAAAATATGCAGTACTTCATATGGGGTCAGATTCGTACAGGGTAAAAGGTGTGGGCATCCACCAGCTTGAGCCCGGGATGACTCTTGGAACGGCTCTTTTTGCAGATACCGGAACCAAACTTTTTTCTGTAAACACTTTACTTACCAGGGATGCTATTGATAAGATCAGAAAATATAACAGGGAATATCCTGTTGAAGAAACTGTTTATATAAGGGCGTAAGATTATGGATATATCTTCGATTATCGGTGTTGTCTCTGGTATGGGATTTATTCTTGGGACCATAATGCTTGGCGGCAGTATCATGATGTTTGTCAATATCCCTTCGGTTTTAATTGTAGTAGGCGGCACCCTTGCATCCAGCATGATTGCATTTCCTCTGGCTGATTTTTTAAGTGTGTTTAAAACCTCCATAAAGGTTTTTATGTTCAAAATCCAGGCCCCTGAAGAGATTATTGCAAACCTTGTTGAAATCTCCAATAAAGCAAGGAAGGGTGGCCTTCTTTCCATTGAGAGCGACATCCAGACTACAAGTGACCCATATCTTGCCCAGGCCCTGCAGATGACGGTTGACGGCGTTAAAACAGCAGATATTGCAGCGATCATGCAAAAAAAGATGACCCTTACAAAAAAAGATCTTGATATAGGTGTTGGTGTTTTTGAAGGCATGGGGTCATATGCTCCTGCATTTGGGATGATCGGGACATTGATCGGGTTGGTACAGATGCTTGCCAATTTGGATGATCCTTCATCCATTGGCCCGAAAATGGCCGTGGCAATGATCACGACGTTTTATGGGGCTGTCATGGCCAACCTGTTTTTTATTCCCATGGCAGAAAAATTAACAGGACGGAATGAAGAAGAAATAACCAATATGAATATAATTTTCGAGGGCATTATTTCCATAAGAGAGGGAGAACACCCGAAATTGATGGAAGATAAATTGAAAATATATTTAAGTGAGGGCAAAGATAAAAAAGGAAACAAAGAATAAAAGAGAATAAATATGGCTGATGATACAGGTGCGGTAGAAGCTGAAGAGGAGATGGTGCTTTCAGCTCCGCCGGAAGAAGAAAAAAAGCAAAAAACCGGTGCCCCGGAATGGATGTGTACTTTTTCCGATCTGGTTACTCTTTTAATGTGTTTTTTTGTTTTGCTTTTTGCCATGAGCACAACGCAGCAGGAAACCTATAAAGAACTTGTTCAATCATTAAGAAGCGCGCTGGGAGCCCAGGCAGTACCTGAATCCGGTACAAGAGAGGGCCTTACCATGCACGCGGTCCCTTCTGAGGAACCTTCTGAAAACCAGGCCATTGACGAGCTTGGCGGGATGATAGAAAAAGAGATGGAGGATATAGTAAGCGAGGTAAGAGAGCTTGTTCTGTTTAACAAGCTGGGTGGTGAAGTCAGTGTAACAAAAACTGAAGACGGTGTTGTGATAACTCTTTCAGACCTTTTACTATTCTCAAGAGGGGGTGCAAAACTTTCTGAAAAAGGGCGGGATATTTTAAAAAAAGTTGCCGGTGTTCTTTCCAAGCTTGCTTACCATGTTAAGATAAGAGGTCATACAGACAGTTCCCCTATTTCATCTCCCCTGTTTCCCTCAAACTGGGAACTATCCAGTGCAAGGGCATCAACAGTTGTCCGGCTGCTGGTTAAAAACGGGGTTCCCCCTCAATATATCTCAGCAGAAGGGTATGCCCAGTACCATCCCGTGGCCACTAATGATACGGAAAAAGGAAGGGCTTTGAACAGACGGGTTGAAATAGTTTATGAAAGAGACAGTATTGCAAGACAGTTTGCTGATATGGGTGTGGGAAAATAGGTAAAAACTATGGCGCAACAGGCTTGTTTGATTGAATCCGGGAAAAAGAATTTTGATGAAATTGAAATTACCTCGCGTCTTCTCAATATAATCCTTGATATGCCTGTAGGTGAGCAGCTTAACCTTTTGGATAAACTGGATACAAGCGGTAATAAAGGATCAAGAAGGCATATCAGGACAAATCTTAAAAATCCCTGGGTCGTTTTAGTTGACCCTGAAAAAGATAAATCATCATACGATTATTTCATTAGAAATATCAGCAGGTGTGGAATGTTTATTGAGACAGCGATGCAGGACCAGCCGGGCCGGGCCTTTTTCACCGGTGAAAAAATTATAATGAAATTCCAGATGCCTGCAAGTCAAAAACTATACAAAATCATGGGGGAAGTTGTCAGGCTTCAGGAAAATGGTATTGGTGTGAAATTTAAACGCCAGTTGTATGAAACCTGTGAAATGTGAGTAATTAAAAATGTGATTTATCTTCCCACAATACTCAAAACATTCCAGGCAGTTAAGCCGTCCTGTCAAGTTTTCCTTTTGCCACAGCTACAATTTTTTGAAGGTTTCCATAAGGGATATCCTTTTTCATTCCGGAACATGAATTTGCCATGGCATTCCAGTTTTCAGGATGCTTGATAATAGTTTGAATAAAAGGCCATGCCCTGCACATATAAGGTTTTACCGGATGAATAGTACATTGTTTTCTTTTATCAAAGAATATACAATATCCGTTTTTGCCGATTGTTAAAACATGCCTTGAGCCTGACCGGTCACAATATTTTTCAACAAATTTTTCAGGATCAGATTTGATATATTTCGAGATATCGGAGATATCCCGGGGGGTTATATATGTACCGCCAAAGCCTTTGCAGCAGTCACCGCATTGCCGACATTCAAATACATCACCAGGGCTTTTATACTCAGAATCCATATCTTTTTTCCATAGCTTTCTGCATGGTCAGTTGATCAATATATTGCAGGTCGCCTCCCATAGGGATACCCGAAGCAATCCTTGTGAGCTTGATTTTTGTCTTCTTTAGCTTTTCAAGGATATAAGAAGCCGTGGCCTCTCCTTCAACATTTGTTTTAGTGGCAAGGATAATTTCTTTTATTTTTTCAGGATCAGCTCTTTTAAATAATTCCCTGATCCTGATATCATCCGGACCTATACCGTCAATGGGGGAAAGAACACCTCCAAGTATGTGATAGACTCCAGAGAATGCATTTGATTTTTCTATGGCTGCCATGTCAGTCGGGTTCTCCACTACACATATAATGGTTTGATCTCTCAGGTGGTCGGAACATATCCTGCATTTTTCTTTGTCGCTAAGGGCAAAGCAGACTGTGCAGAGCCTGATACTGGTTTTCAGTTCAATTATATCGGCAGCCAGGGTTGCGGCTTCCTGGCCCGGGGCATGGAGAATGTGGAGAGCAAGTCGTTCTGCTGTTTTTTTTCCAATGCCGGGAAGCTTTGACAGACTTGTAATCAGTTTTAAAATTGGTTCAGGGTAATGCTTCATATTTTTAAAGGCCCGGGATATTAAGCCCGCCGGTAAGCTTACCCATTTCAGAAGACACCATTTCCTGGGACTTGTTTAACGCATCATTGACTGCTGCCAAAACAAGATCCTGAAGCATTTCAATATCTTCCGGGTCAACCACTTCTTTTTCAAGAACTATGGATTCTATTTGCTGTCCACCATTGGCAACTACTTTGACCATGCCGCCGCCGGCAGAGGCTTCAACGGTTTTTGTCGCCAGTTCTTTCTGGGTTTTCATCATTTTTTTCTGAAGCTTTTGGGCCTGTTTCATCATTGAATTCATATTTTTCATCTTTTATCACTCCTTGGTTAATAATTTATTATCCGGCCATTAAACATTTTTTGGGCTTCAACAACAAGAGGGTGGTTGAAGGCAGCTTGTCTGGCTTTTTTTTCATTTTTTTCATTTTCATTTTTAGCAAATTTATTTTTTTCGGAAACAATGTTGAATATAAGCTTTTTGCCGAGAAATTCTTTGCAGAGTTTTTGAAGTTCCGGTTTTTTGCTTTCAAGTCTTTTTTTGTCAAAGGAAGAACAATTTTTTAGATCAACAATGATTTCACCATTATCTTTTTCTTTTATAAATCCTTTTGACAAAAGTGCAAACATGAAGGGAAGTTTTTGTTCAATTTTTTTTAAAAAATTATTCCATGTTTTTTCATCAGGGATATTTTTATTTATCCTTAAAGCATCCTGGCCGGTATTGTACCCGGACGCTGTATCAGGTTCCCGCACGGCCTGGATGTCAGTGCTGTAATTTGCAGGCGGGCTTTTGCTATCCTTTTTTTTCACCGGTTCCAGGTTTTGCCGGCCATATGAAAGTTTTGAATCTATCTTATTTGCAAGGATATCCAGCTTGTCAATGATCTGGTTGATTTGTGCACCGGAATTTATCTGCAGCAGTTTTAAAAGGACCATCTCAATAGCGGTTTTTGTATGGGAAGAATATTTCACAATAGATTCTTCTGTTAAAAGGACTTGTAACAAAGTATTTATAAAACCGCTTGAAAACATTGAAACGGCCTGAAAAATTTTTTCTTTTTCAGAGTCGGTGATGTTGGCAACCGGGCTGTCTTTACCGCAAATTTTAATTATGTTCAAGTTTCTGAAATGAAGAATTAAATCAGAATAATATTTTTTCAGATCAATTCCTGCGGCATTTACTTTTTCTATTATTTCAATGAGCCTTGCGCCGTTCTTTTTAAAAATTGCCGATGATATATCATGCAGGGTCTCATGGTCGAGAATACCTAATCCGTCAAGTATCCTTTTATGCTTAATTTCCCTGGTGTCAGCCGATGATAATACCCTGTCGAGGAGACTTAGGGCATCTCTTATGGAGCCGTCAGCTTCCTGGGAAATTAAGTCAAGACTTTGGGTTTCAACGCTGAACCCTTCCTTTTCGCAAAGATGTTGCAGATGATTTGAAATCAATGCCAGAGAGATCCTGCCAAGATCATGTCTCTGGCATCTGGATAATATGGTCGCAGGAATTTTATGCACTTCAGTTGTGGCAAAAATGAACATCACATGGTCAGGCGGTTCTTCAAGGGTTTTAAGCAGTGCATTAAATGCAGCAGTGGACAGCATATGGACTTCATCAATAATATATATTTTATACTTTGCCGATGAAGGCATATAGATTACGTTTTCTCTTAAATCCCTGATTTGATCTACACTGTTGTTGGATGCACCGTCGATTTCAAACACGTCCGCGCAATGGCCTTCAATGATATCCCTGCAAATTTTACAGGTATTGCAGGGAAGGGGGGAAGATCCTTTTTTGCAATTCATTGCCTTGGCCAAAATTCTTGCAATGGTTGTTTTTCCGGTGCCCCTCGGGCCTGTAAAAAGCATTGCATGGGCAACCCTGTCCTGGGATATGGCATTGGACAGAGTCGTGGTAACATGACTTTGCCCGACAACTTCATCAAATGTCTGGGGCCTATATTTCAGTGCTAATACTTGGTATGCCATCTTGTCCGGTATGATCAGTGGCGGAGAGGGAGGGATTCGAACCCTCGGTACCCGGTTAGGATACACACGCTTTCCAGGCGTGCACCTTCAGCCATCTCGGTCACCTCTCCTCGTTAAATTGTTCAAGGCAAAATAGTATCTTTTTGCAATTGTGTCAAGGTTTAAACATTGAAGCATACTCATCTGTAAATTTATTTTCAGATGCATAGATATAAAGGGGAGGACGGATAACACAGGTCCGGTCTTTTTTTTTCACGGCACAAAGGATGATGCGTTTGGCTTTGGTGTTTTTCTTTATGTATACAAACCTTATGTGATCAGGTGTGAATTCATAATGTGCCATGGCAAGCATAAGGTCATTCAGACGCTGTGCCGGAAAGATAATATATATCCGGCCCTGTCCTTTCAAAAGCTTGTTTGAACAATTAAAAAGCAAATCAATGTCAAGTGTGATTTCGTGGCGCGCAATGGCTTTTTGTGAGTCAGGATTAAGCCTGCCGGAATCTTTTTTTTTATACGGGGGGTTTGAAATAATAATATCTGCTTTCCCTTTTATATCGGAAATTTTTACCTTTTTAATATCTTCACGGATAATATGGATGGTTTTATTTAATCGGCTTGCGATGATGTTTTTTTTTGCAAACTTATAAAGTTCTTCTTGAATTTCAACCCCGGTAACCTGAAGCCAGGGATATCTGAATGCCAGGATTAAAGGCATAATCCCGCACCCGCACCCTATATCAATTATTTTTTTTACACCCTCTGGCTGGACATGGGCGGCAAGGATAAAAGGGTCCATGGAAAACCTGTATCCTTTCTCTGGCTGGAATACCGTTATCCTGCGGCCAAAGAAATGTTCAGCTGAGAATTTTTCCAATTTTAAACCGGAGCTGTTTGACAAGTACAAGGTCAAGCTGCTTATTGATATTTAAAATCATTTCTTTCTCAAGGAATTTAAGCTGGTGAATCCAGGCAGAACTTGAGACATTAACAATGAGTATTCCGTCCTTAAAAGAATCAGGCTTGGCATTCATGGCAATGGGTTTTCCTACAGCCCTGTCCCAGATATCCCAGATTCTCGTCATCTCAGTATCCATGGCAGGCCTGTACCTGCCCAGTGCAGAATTCAAGATATCACTTATGTGAATGAGTTTGCTGTTCTTCTTTTTTTTATTCAATTGAATACGCCTTCAATTAAGGATCGTTTTTAAGCTTATTTCATATCATATAATTCAACCTGAATATACCAAAAATATATTCCCGCATTAATACCATTACCAAAAACCCGCCGATGGTCAAGGACAAATAAATATTGCCTTTTTGGGTTGATAAATATAAATAAGGATATATTTTGCTTTCATAATGTGATTTTTTAAAAATAATAAACAGGATAGTGTCTATGAATTGGGATTGGGAGAAATTAAGGGAAAATCAGCAGAAGTTCGAGCATAAGAGAGAGGGCGGCGGGCCAAGCATGCCAAGGCCTCCCCAGATGGATGAACTTTTAGACAGGTTTAAAAATTTTAAGTCTTCAGGGGTTTTTATTGTCGTTATTGTTCTTTTGGCGTTGTTTTTCGGGTCGTCCACTTTTTTTACGATTGAAACCGATGAAGTAGGTGTAATCCAGCGATTTGGAAAGTACACCAGACTTGCACAGCCGGGATTGAATTTCAAGTTCCCGTCAGGTATTGAAAAAGTGACCAAGGTAAAAGTGAAAAGGGTCTATAAGGAAGAATTCGGATTCCAGACTGTTAAAGGAGCCAGCAATTACAGGTTCTCAAGTCAAGGACCTTCTCAGGAGACCTCTTTGATGTTAACCGGGGATTTGAATGTAGCAATTGTCCCCTGGATTATTCAATACCGGATTTCCAACCCCAGTGATTATTTGTTCAAGGTCAAGGATGTGAAGGCTATTTTAAGGGATATGTCAGAGGCTTCCATGAGGACTGTTGTTGGGGACAGAAGCATAAATGAAGTAATCAGCAAGCGCGAGGAGATTGCCCTTGCTGCCAAAGACAGACTTCAAAAAGAGATGAACTATGCCAAGTCCGGCATCAATATCGTCACCATTGAAATGAAAAAGACAAATGTCCCCCAGCCTGTCCAGGCATCTTTTAATGAGGTAAACCAGGCCATCCAGGAAAAAGAACAAACGATTTATAAAGCAAAGGAAGAATATAATAAAGCTGTGCCCCTGGCCCGAGGGGAAGCCAAAAGGGTGGTAAAGGATGCTGAAGGATATGCAATTGACCGGATAAACCGTGCCCAGGGTGATGCCACCAAATTTACAGCAGTGTATAAAGCTTATGCAAAAGCAAAAGATGTAACAAAAAGACGATTGTATTTAGAAGCAATGCTTGAAATTTTTCCAAGGCTTGGGCCGAAATACATTATTGACTCGGAACAAAAAAACTTATTGCCTTTTTTAAATATGGGTGAAGGAGTTTCTCCTCTTGCTCCTCAAAACAGATTCTCCAAACAAAAGTGAGTAAAAAATGAATAATATGATTAGAACTTTATCGTTGGCTGTCATCGCTGTCTTTATTGTAGTAATCTATAGCTCTGTCTATGTTGTTGATGAAACAGAGCAGGTTGTGATCACCCAGTTCGGTAAAGTGATAGGAAAACCTGTTACCGAATCCGGCTTAAAGTTCAAGCTGCCGTTTTTTCAAGTCGCCAATTATTTCCCAAAGAACCTCCTGACCTGGGATGGCGACCCAGGCCAGGTACCTACAAAAGATAAGACCTATATATGGGTGGATACTTTTGCAATATGGAAAATTGTGGACCCAGTGAAATATTTCCAGACGGTAAATAATGAATTTGCCGCACTTGAACGTCTGGATGATATTATTGGCCCGTCCATGAGAAACCTTGTTACATCCTATCCCCTGGTAGAAAGCGTAAGAAATTCCAGCCGCCCCATGGATACCTTTGAGGGCATGGATAAAGAAAACAGGAAACGGGCTCAATATAAAATTAATCTTGGCCGGGATGAGATCACAAGACGAATTGTAAAGCAGGCCAGGGAGAAGCTGAATCCGTTTGGGATTGAGCTTGTGGATGTAAAAATAAAACGGATTAACTATATTGAAAGTGTACGTAAAGCCGTTTATAACAGAATGATTGCCGAAAGGAACCAGATCGCCGAGAAATACCGGGCGGAAGGTATGGGTGAAGCAAGCAATATAAGGGGTGAAAAAGAAAAAGACCTTCAGGTTATTAAATCCCATGCCTATAAAAATGCCCAGAAGATCAAGGGTGACGCTGATGCAACCGCCACAAAGATTTATGCAGACGCATATGGTGCAGACCCGGAATTTTACGCATTTTTAAAGACACTGGATGTCTATAAGAAAACAATGAAAAAAGACAGTACCTTGATTCTTTCAACAGATTCGGATTTTATGAAATATTTCAAAGGTATTGAAAAATAAGGCAAAAGGAGAACTGAGTATTGAGTTGAATGATTTGCAACTCAATACTCTCTATATTTTAACTGCTATTTTTTCTTTCTCTGGTGTCTGGTCTTGGCAAGGAGTTTCCTGTGTTTATGTTTCCGCATTTTTTTCCTTCTCTTTTTAATAACACTACCCAAAAAAATCACCTCCTTTATGTAAACTTATATTTTTATAATTCTAAATCAGTTAAGCAACTACCATACCATAAAATTTTATTAAATGTCCATTTTTTTATTGTATAAAAGGTAATGGATGCAAAAAATACAACATTTTAATAAAAAAGAGCTTTCAAAGGTTGATGAGGCCGTAAAGGTTTCAGAAGAACTTATCAATAATTTTTTTAAAATGTCTTCTGGCCAGTGGCTGAAAAACAGGTACGATATAAAAACAGCCAAAGACCTGGCTGTTCATGAATGTGTGGAAGGCCCGTTTGCCCAGGTGATTAAATATGAGGGGCGGAAAAAAGGAATACATCTGGGATCTTCTTGCTTCAGCCTTTATAAAATATGCCTTCAGGATCCTGCAATTCTTAAAAAGGTCTCAGAAGAAAATGATCTGTCATTAGAGCCTTTCTTACTTTACATATTGATCCATGAACTTGTTCATGTTGTCAGGTTTTCAAAATTCAAGCAGAGGTATGAAAATAAAAATGAAGCTGATGTTACATTGGATGAAGAACGAAAAGTTCATCTGCTGACTCACACTATTCTAAAGACCGTATCTGTTCGGGGCTTAAGCAAAGTGTTTGAATTTTATAAAGATTGGCGCAGGTAATTGCGTGCTTGAATCCCTGGTAAAAAATTTGGATAAACCGTCTTGACAAGGGTAAAAGACTAATTATTTTATCTTTGATTTTGCAAGACGACAAAAGAAAAACGGAGAAGTAAAGAAATGCCAGTTTATGAGTATCAATGCACAGAGTGCGGACAAATAGAAGAAGCTTTTCAAAAAATTTCAGATCCGCCCCATAAGACCTGTTCACATTGCCATGGTCATTTGAAAAAACTTATTTCGCAAAGCTCGTTTCACCTTAAAGGATCAGGATGGTATGTAACAGATTATGGCGGGGCCAAAACCGGACCTGAAGCAAAGCCCGGCGCAAAAGCCAATGCAAAAACAAAAGAAGCAAAAACTACTTCAAAAAAAACAACAGCTTCAAAAAATTGAAGTTGCAAAATAAATCAACTACATTAACACAACAAATAGTAAGAAAAGGAGAAATGAATCATGAGTTTGAGACCACTTAGTGACAGAATTCTGGTTGAACGTGTTGAAGAGGATGAAAAAACCAAAGGCGGTATTATTATCCCTGATACAGCAAAAGAAAAACCGGCAGAAGGTAAAATCGTTGCCACCGGTAACGGCCGCATGGGTGAAGACGGAAAACTTCTTCCAATGGACGTAAAGGTTGGAGACCGTGTTCTTTTCAGTAAATATGGGGGAACAGACGTGAAAATTGATGGTATTGATTATCTTATCCTGCGACAGGATGACGTTCTTGGAATAATTGAATAATTTAACGATATAAATGGAGATTATTGAAGATGGCAAAAGAAATTAAATATGATGCTAAGGCCCGTGAAGCAATGCTTAAGGGTGTTCAGGCCCTTGCAGATGCGGTTGTGGTTACTCTTGGACCCAAAGGCAGAAACGTCGTTATTGAAAAATCCTGGGGCTCACCCAATGTGACTAAAGATGGTGTAACCGTTGCAAAAGAAGTCGACCTTGAAGATAAATTTGAAAACATGGGCGCCCAGATGGTAAAAGAAGTGTCCAGCAAAACTTCTGATATGGCAGGTGACGGTACAACCACTGCAACTGTTCTGGCAAGAGCTATTTATGAAAACGGTCAAAAACTTGTTGTTGCCGGCAACAACCCAATGGGGATTAAAAGAGGCATCGACAAAGCAGTTGCTAAAATTGTTGAAAACCTTGAAGTAATGACAAAACCAACCAAGGACCAGAATGATATCGCCCAGGTTGGAACCATTTCTGCAAACAATGATGAAACCATTGGTAATATCATTGCAGAAGCCATGGATAAAGTTGGTAAAGAGGGTGTTATCACTGTTGAAGAAGCCAAATCAATGGATACTACCCTGGAAGTTGTGGAAGGTATGCAGTTTGACCGCGGTTACCTCTCTCCTTATTTTGTAACAGATTCGGAAAAAATGGTTGCCGCCCTTGAAAATCCTTTTATTTTAATCTGTGATAAAAAGATTTCTTCCATGAAAGATCTTCTTCCCGTTTTAGAAGAGATTGCAAAAACAGGCAAGCCTCTTGTTCTCGTTGCTGAGGATATTGAAGGTGAAGCCCTTGCAACACTGGTTGTTAATAAACTTCGCGGCACATTAAATGTTGCTGCTGTCAAAGCCCCTGGTTTTGGTGACAGAAGAAAAGCCATGCTTGAAGATATTGCCGTATTAACCGGCGGACAGGTTGTTTCCGAGGATATTGGAATCAAGCTTGAAAATGTAAGCCTGCAGGATCTTGGACAGGCAAAATCAGTTACAATTGATAAAGACAACACTACTATCGTTGACGGTGCAGGTTCCAGAGAAGCTCTTGAGGGCCGCGTGAAAATGATCCGTGCCCAGGTTGATGAAACTTCTTCTGACTATGACAGGGAAAAACTTCAGGAAAGACTTGCCAAACTTGTTGGCGGTGTTGCTGTTATCAATGTTGGAGCAGCCACTGAAACTGAAATGAAAGAAAAGAAAGCAAGGGTTGAAGACGCACTTAACGCGACCCGCGCAGCAGTTGAAGAAGGTATCGTCCCCGGCGGCGGAGTCGCCCTTGTAAGATGCGTTGACGGCCTTGAAGAGCTTAAACTTGAAGGCGAAGAAAAATTAGGTCTTGATGTCGTTATAAGAGCCATTGAAGAACCCCTTAGAAAAATTGCCGACAACGCCGGTGTTGAAGGCTCTGTTGTCATCAATAAAGTCAAAGAGGGTGAGGGCGCGTTTGGTTACAATGCAAGAACGAATGTTTATGAAGATCTTATTGAAGCAGGTGTTATGGATCCCAAGAAAGTGGTTCGTTTTGCTCTTCAGAACGCAGCCAGTGTCGCATCTATCATGCTGACCACAGAAGCCATGATCGCTGAAAAACCTGAAGAAAGTGCAGGTGGCGGAATGCCTGGCGGTGGAATGCCTGGCGGCGGAATGGGCGGCGGAATGGGCGGAATGCCCGGAATGATGTAATATTGAACTGAAAATTTAATATTCATATAGTTTTTAAAAAAAATCCCTGCATGTTTTATGTGCAGGGATTTTTTTTTAAAAACTGTCCGGGCAGGCAATACCCCTTTCGCTAAGCTTTGGAGTACAATTAAGAACTTGACATGCCATGTCTGCTCATATACTAAGTTTTATGGATTTTATTTATTATTTTACCAATATTGGGAAAATAGATTTGCAAGAGAGGTTATATGACCACGGAAACCATTGGATTGTTTTACATGCTGAGCGATGCAGGCCCGGTTGTTAAGTTTGTTTTACTGGTTTTGTTGTTTTTTTCGATAACATCATGGGCAATTATGTTTATCAAGTTCAGGTATGTAAGAAAGGCATTTAAAGAGTCTGCTGATTTTACTGATATTTTCTGGGAGTGCAGGAATCTTGCCGATGCTTTTTCAAAGGCCAAGGCATTGCGATCAAGCCCGGTTGCAAGAATTTTTATAGCCGCATATATGGAGATGGCAAGATCTGACGGCAAGGGCAAGAAAAAATCACAGATAAAACGAACAGAAGGCTCCTATTTTCAAATTATAGGGAGTTTAAAACGGTCGATCAACAGAACCATCAGCGTGGAAGTAAGACGTCTTGTCCAACTTGTACCATTTCTTGCAACAGCAGGTAATACCGCCCCTTTTATCGGCCTTTTCGGAACTGTCTGGGGAATCATGGATACCTTTCATGGAATTGGTTTGAGCGGCTCTGCAAGTCTTGCCGTTGTTGCTCCCGGTATTTCAGAAGCATTGGTCGCAACAGCAGCCGGGCTTGCCGTGGCTATCCCTTCTGTTATCGGCTACAATTATTTTACCGACAGGATAAGGGCCCTGGATTCCGAGCTCCAGAGTTTTTCTTCCGACCTTTTAAATATAATGGAACGTGATATTCAAAACCAGATGGAGGCATAATGCAATTAGGCTCCGGTAATGACCAGTTAATGTCTGAAATTAATGTTACACCATTTGTTGATGTGATGCTTGTCTTGCTGATTATTTTCATGGTGACGGCCCCGATGATGGTTCAGGGTGTTGATGTGGATTTGCCCAAAGCCACTTCAAAAGCGTTAAAGGGCAGTGAAGAGCGTCTGATTATATCCATTGATGACAACCTTAAAGTGTTTATTAATGAACAGGTTGTCAGTGTTGAATTTTTAACTGACAAGCTTGGCGCCATACTGGAAAATTTTGACAAGAAAAATGTTTATCTTAGGGCAGATAAAAAAGTACCCTATGGAGTAGTTATCAATGTTATTTCAAAGATTAAAAAGGCAGGTGTTGACAGTCTTGGGATGATTACGCTTCCTGAAAATGAAAACAAGTCCTGATAGACGGGTATGAATTCTAAGAAGAATTTTAAAAACACGGGAGAATCTTATCTCACCCCCATGGACCACACCGGAAGAACCAGGATTATTTTTTTCAGTGTTTCTGTTATCTTGCATGGCCTTTTCTTTGCCGGTTTAATAATGTTTCAGGATTTTAAAAGGCCTAAGCCGCTGCCGCCTGTTATACAGATTGACCTGGTATCTTTTGCACCTGAACCAGCATTTGAAGAGCCGGCAAAGAATGAAAATAATTCTAAAAATGAGGGGATTGCCGTCAAAACAACCATTGTTAAAAAAAAGGCCCGGAAGATTCCCACAATCAAACCTGATATAAGCCTTAAAACAAAACCCAAAAACCTGAAAGACCTGATGGCGGAAAAAAAGAAAAAAAAGAAAGAGCCGGCCAGGAAAAAACCTGCTGAGAAAAAGAAACCAAAAAGGCGAATTAACCCTGATAAGACCTTGGAAGAAGCAAGGGAAAAACTTGCAAAAAAAGTTGAAGATCAAAATCAGGACAGGATTGCGCAAGTCTTGAGCCGTCTTCAAAAAAAAGTTATGGAACAAGGTAAGACAAATGATAGAAAGTCAAAAGGATCAGGTGCGGGATATGGGAAAAAAGGGTACAAGCCCATTGACCTTTATAATTTAATTATCGGTTCAACAATAGAGCAAAACTGGGTGTTTAATGATATTCTTGCCAGGATGGACCAGAATCTTGAGGTCAGAATTCTTATTAAAATTTTAAAAAGCGGGGAAATAAGGGATATTATTTATGAAACCAAATCAGGCAATCATTATCTTGATGAATCAGCTAAAAAAGCGATTAAAAAGGCAAATCCCTTGCCTCGATTACCTGCTGGCCTTCACTCATATGATGTCGGTCTGATTTTTACACCAAAGGGGCTTAAATAATAATGGTTTCATTTATGGGGAATAAACGGTATTGTTCCCGTGACATGTTAAATAAAATTATTTTATCCATAATATATTGTTTTTTCTTGCCGGGTTGTTTGTTTTTATATTCTGTACCTGTAGCTGCCAAAGATTATAATTATATTAATATCAGCAACCCTTTTTTAAGGAAAACGCCTGTTGCCGTACCGGAATTTAAAGCATTTAACGGGCATGCAGCAGAAGTCAGGGCAGGGAAAAAAGCCTGGGATATTCTAAAAGATGCGCTTAATTTTACAGGATACCTTAAAACAATGAACCCTGCTGCATTTCTTTCCCATCCGGCTGAAACAGGCATTCAACTTGGCCAGATTAATTTTCGGGACTGGACAGGGATAGGGGCTGAACTTTTGATCACAGGGGGCGTTATTGAAGCCCATGGCAAAGTAAAGCTTAAATTAAGACTTTTTGATACATTTAATGCAAAACTTCTGGTCGGCAAAGTGTATACCGGTCCCCGGTCTCAGATAAGAAAAATGATACATCTTTTTTGCAGTGAAATATCTTATCAGCTGACCGGCAAATGGGGGGTGTTTAATAGTAAAATTGCATTTATTTCAACAGTAAAAGGTAAAAAAGAAGTATTTACCTGCGATTTTGACGGGCAGAACATAAAACAGATCACTTTCCATAAAAGTATTTCTCTTTCCCCGTCATGGTCTTTTGACGGCAAATGGCTGGCTTATGTTTCCTATGCAAGGGGAACACCACAGATATTTATAAAAAACCTTAAGGAAAAAAGAGGGACCATTGTCAATTATAAAGGAATGAATATTTCTCCCGATTGGATGCCGGGCCAGCTCAAACTTGCGGCAGCCTTAAGTTTTTCCGGGGACCAGGAAATTTATTTGTTGACCATAACGGGAGAAATTATTAAAAGAATAACAAAAAGCTGGGGAATAGATGTGTCGCCAAGTTTTTCGCCGGACGGCAGAAAGATTGTGTTTTCATCAAAGCGGGCAGGAACCCCCCAGATATATATAAAGGACATTGAATCCGAAAGGGTGCAAAGGTTGACATTCAAAGGGCCAAATAATACATCCCCTGCTTTTTCACCTGATGGCAAAAAGGTTGCTTTTGTGGGCATAGAAAAAAATAATATTAATATTTTTGTGATAAATATTGATTCAGGCATGCAGGTCCAGTTAACAATGAACGAGGGTGATAACGAAGATCCTTCCTGGTCGCCGGATGGAAGTATGCTGGTTTTTACATCAACCCGAGAGGGCGGCATTTCAAGGATATTTGTTATGAACGCATCAGGGTCGGACCCGAGGAGACTTTTAAAATTGAAAGGCAAACAGACCCAACCTGCCTGGTCAATGTCAAAAACTATGGAAAATTGATTATGCAAATTTAATTAATTGAATAAGGAGGAGAGAAGGTAATGAAAAACAGAATGTGGATTAATCTTTTCATGGCAGTTCTTGTAGCAGGGCTTTTTTTTACTGTCTCATGTGCAAAAAAAACAATAGTGTCTGATGCGACCACCATAGAGGATCAGGCCAAAACTGATGCCCAGGCAAAAGCCGCAGCCCAGGCAAAGGTCGATGCAGAACGTATTGCACAGCAAAAACTTGAAGATCAGATGGCCAATGAAAAAGCGCTCAAGGAAGCTAAAGCCATGGCTGCAAAGAAACGCTTTGAAAACCAGGATATTCATTTTGAATATGACAGCTCGGAATTGAGTTCCATGGCAAAAATGCTGTTAAAGGAAAAGGCTGCCTGGTTAAAAGCAAATTTGTCAGTATCCGTTACCATTGAAGGCCATTGTGATGAACGCGGAACAACCGAATATAACCTTGCACTGGGTGAACGTCGCGCAAGCGAGGTGAAAGCCTACCTAGGAGATCTTGGTATCTCAGCTTCCCGTTTAAATACAATAAGTTATGGTGAAGAACGGCCCATAGATACCGGTAAAACAGAAAGCGCATACAGGAAAAACAGGCGCGCACATTTTGCAATTCAATAGTTTTTTTTGATAAAAGAAATTTTTAATTCAGGCGTAATGCCTTTGTGGCTTTTAGCGTTACGCCTGGATAATTTATTTTTTTGATTGTTGGAGTTTGGTTATGAAAACAAGATACCTTTTTTGCATTCTGGTAAGCCTGTTTATTTTTTCGGGTTGTGTAGAACCCCGGCAATTTACTGCTCTTGAAAACAGGGTGGCTGCCATTGAAATGGAAAACAGCAGACAGTTCACCCGGAAAAATGAAAAATTGAAGGAATCTGAATTTCAAAACAAACAGAACCAATTGAAGCTGAGAAAAGATATTGAATCCATAGAAAAAAGGTTAAGTGCAAGCCACAGCATCAGTAAAGAAGAGTATGCGGATTTAAAATATGATATCCAGACAATCAAAGAAGACCTTCAGCGTCTCAACGGTGTAATAGAAGAAGTTAACCACAGTGTTGAAGAGTATGGCAAAAAAGATAGAGAAGTGATTGAGAAGAAGCTTGCAAGGCTTGACCAGGCCATTTCCAGGAATTATGAAAAAGTAATCAAGCTGGAGAAATATATGGGCTTTGAGCCGTCAGCAGACACGCAGCCTGAAAACAAAGCCGTATCATCATCTCAGGAAACAAAAAAGAGTGCCGAGCAGAAACTGTACGGCTTGGCTAAGAAGCTGTTTGATGACGGAGACATGGGGAATGCCCGCATACAGTTTGAAAATTTTATAAATAAATATCCTGATTCCGATAATGCTGACAATGCCAGGTTCTGGATTGCAGACAGCTACTATTCTGAAAAATGGTTTGAAAAGGCGATCCTTGAGTATCAAAAAGTATTGGAGGAGTATCCGCATAGTAATAAATTGGCGGCAGCAAGACTTAAACAAGGCTATGCCTTTGCTGAACTGGGTGAAAAAGCCAATGCAAGACTTATTTTAAAAGAGTTGGTAAAAAAACATCCTGACTCCAATGAAGCCAAATATGCCAAAGAGAAATTAAAAAGTTTAAAGTAATTCAAAAGATCCCTATGATAAAAGTAGTAGGTATTGACCCGGGACTTGCCGGTACAGGTATCGGTGTTATAGAAGGAAACAGGGAAAGTATCATCGGGTATTCTTTTGGAAGCATTTCAACCTGTGCAAAAGACCCGATTCATTTCAGACTTCATACCATTTATTCCAGAACCCTGGATTTTCTTTGTGAACAACAGCCTGACCGTGTTGTGATAGAGGATATATACTCACTTGAAAAATATCCGGGATCAGGTATTATGTTGGGAAAAGTTTCAGGCGTTCTTCTTGTGGCAGCATTTAAGGCAGGGCTTGATGTGGAAGAAATTCCTGTCCGGGAAGTAAAAAAAATTGTTTCCGGCAACGGGAGCGCAGATAAATACCAGGTGGAACGTTCTGTCCGCCATTTATTGAAACACGGGGAACCCATTCGGCCATTTCATGCGTCGGATGCGCTGGGGCTTGCTTTGACCGGATATTACAGATATAAAAGGCTTTTATGATAGGGTATCTTCAAGGAACCATTCTTCAGTTTGAATCTGATGGAATTTTGATGCTTGCGGGCAATATCGGATATGAAGTTTTATTGAATCCGCAAATGGTTGAAAAATTAAAATTCCGGAATTCAAATGAAAGCAATATTTCTTTATACATTTATTATCATCAGACAGAAAGGCAGCCTAAACCTGTTCTCATTGGTTTTGAGACACTTGAGGATAAAGAGTTTTTTCAAACATTTATTACCGTGGATGCCATAGGTCCAATGAAAGCCGTAAAGGCAATGACAAGGCCGGTTGGCGAGATGGCAAGGGCTATTGAAAAAAAAGATGTCACATTTTTAACAAGTTTGAGTGGAATAGGGAAAAGAACTGCTGAAAAAATTATCGCAACCCTTAATGGAAAAGTGGACAGGTTTGTGGCTGTAACAACCGGCAAAAAAGAAATTGACACAGACTATATCCCGGTTGAGATGCGTGACATAGGCATGCAGGTTGAAGATGTCCTTGTAGAACAATTAGGGCATACCCCTTCATCTGCAAAAAGGATGACCAGGGAGGCATTCCAGAGGAATAGCAAAATTTCAACCCCGGAGGAGCTCTTTGATGAGGTCTTTAAGGAAAAAGGGTAAAATATGGCCGGTGATATAATTTCCTATTCCTCCGATAAAAAGGGGATTGTCACATCCAATACCACACCTGATGATTTATCTTCTGATATTGTGTCTTTAAGGCCCACAAGTTTTAAAGAATATATAGGACAGACAGATACGGTTGAGACCTTGAAGATTGCCATTCAGGCAGCCAAAATGAGGAATGAATCTTTGGACCACATATTACTTCATGGACCTCCGGGTTTAGGTAAAACAACAATTTCTCATATTATTGCCAATGAAATGGAAAAAGATTTAACCGTTACCTCAGGGCCTACTCTGGAAAAGGGAGGGGATCTTATCGGGATATTGACTAACCTTGGCGAAGGGGACATCCTTTTCATAGACGAAATCCACAGGATTCCAAAAGTGGTTGAGGAGTTTTTATATCCTGCCATGGAAGATTTTGCAGTTGATTTTGTATTTGACAAGGGTCTCCATGCAAGAAGCCATAGGTACCGGTTAAAACAATTTGTTCTTATCGGTGCAACCACAAGGGTTGGCCTTTTGTCCTCCCCTTTAAGGGACAGGTTCGGGATTTTCCGCACACTTGATTTTTATTCTGTGGAACAACTTGTTGTCATTATTAAACGATCCTCCATGATCCTTGGTACCATAACCTCTGATGATGGCGCCCTGGAACTTGCAGAAAGATCAAGGGGAACCCCGAGGATCGCAAATAGATTATTAAAAAGAGTCAGGGATTATTCACAGGTGAAATCACATGGCAAAGTGACAAGAAAGAATGTTAAGGCAGCACTTGAACTTGAAGGAATTGATGCTTTAGGGCTGACATCGCTTGACAGGAATTACCTGAAAACGATAATAGATTTTTATAAAGGTGGCCCTGTAGGAATTGAAGCCATAGCGGCAACATTGCAGGAAGAAACCGATACGCTTGTGGATGTTGTAGAACCTTTTTTATTAAAAATCGGTCTGGTTCTTCGAACATCCAGCGGCAGGAAAGCATCGGAAAAAGCATATAAACATCTTAAGCTTGAACCATAAAATGAGGCGTTATTGTTAATTTAGATGGAAAATAATATAAATTTATATAAACGGACTTTTCTGTTTTTACTTTTCACAGTGCTGTTTTTTTTACCATGGAATTCTATTGTTTTTTCAGCTGAACAGCCATGGCCTTCCTCTATTATTAAATTACCTGAAAATGAGAATGTAATTTTAGTGGAGAAAAAAAGCCAAACCCTGTTTCTTTATACTTCTAAAGACAGGAACCTGTTTGTTAAGTTCCAGACCGATTTTTAATAAAAAAG
>JAADHV010000018.1 GCA_013151635.1 Deltaproteobacteria bacterium
GTACCGGTATTTTTTGCAGTCTGAAATTGTAGCTGATTTAATCATGATTTAAATTCCTGCTTATGTATTAGTAACTTTCCTGTTTCATCGCTGATCTGTACCGCAAAAAATGCATGAAATCATCGAAGCAATCAGCCACTTTTAAATATTCTTGATACCGCCTTTGGGATCGTGTCATTTTCCTGATTTTACCCATTTCAAGATACTTAACCTGATCAGTCGGATGGACATTGAAAACCACGCCGGGATTATTTTCATCGAAGTTAACGCCAATATAATGGCCCCGATCTTCTGCAATGATTCCAGGCTTGTCATTGTGTTCAATTCTTCTTCCAATTTCGGCCGGTACTCCATAATATTCTCTGACATATTCACAGCTCATTTTTAAATTTCTTCCAGGGTGCTTGTTACATCATAAACCGCACTGACATGGCGGGTAATTGTCTTGCTCAAATAAGTTCATTTGATCTTCATCAACAATGCTTTTTAATGATTTACTTCGTATTGAAATAGGTGTTTTTCCTCTTTCAATTCTATATTTGGCAGCATTTTTTTCAAGTTGTTGAGCCTTGCAAAATAATTCCGGGTGAGTCTTCCTTAGCTCAATCCACTGTCCGTTTGGCTGGAACGGGCAAATAAAACAACCGGATTTCATAGGTACAGGAAGCCCGTGGTCCAAAATTATTTTTTCACAATCGTTCCTATTAATTTCGTTTTCAATTAATGGATATCTGTTTTCTATCCCGTTTTGCGTTGAAATCTTCGCCCTGTGTGATTCACCATAATCTATACCGATATACATAAAACAAGGAGTCTCAACATATTGATGTATCGGTTTAACTTTAAATTCAGCAGTACACCATCTGAACATTCTTGATGCGATCATTTTATAATAAAATGCATAGTCATAAAGATTGTCAAAAAATTTGCCGTCTTTTTTCCTGATTATTTTGGGTTTTAATAATTTGATTTTTTTATGACCGTTATCATCAAGCCATCCCTGAAACATTTCAAAATATTCATATGTTTCCGGCCAATCAGTTCCATGATCCACAAAAATAGCCTCAAAATCTTCTTGCTGATCCAAAAGCAAAAGCATCATCGCAACGCTGTTGACACCGCCTCCAAATGATAGGTATTTCTTCATAATTTTCTAAACTTTATCTTTTAATAAGTTGCTCCCGGATCTTATCGCCGGCATTCCTCATCGTCTGAGACGGCCAGATATAGATAATTATCGAAAATAATGCGTTCTAAAAACTGTGCGTACGCCTCTGCTTCTTTCTCGGTTAATTCGATTGTTATTTTTGTGTTTTTAGACATATTTAAACTCTCCTGTGATATATTTGCCATGTAAGAGCTCATCAAAATAAACAAGCATCAACTCTTCTATTTCATCCCTGAACGTCTGATCCTTCGCTTCCCGGATGCCGTCTGCATAGCAGAAATCGTTATTGATGATTTTGCGAAAATAAATTTTCCGGTAAATTGACATATGATTTTCAGCTATTGAAAGCATGGCCATGGTCAGTGAATCAAAACCTGCGGAAGATGTGTATGCAATAACATCAACGATAGTCCGGTCGGTCACGACAAGGTCGAACCGGCTGAGCAAGGACAGCTCCTGCCGGATCTGATTTGTGAAAATCCAAAGTTGAGATTCCGGGGTTGTTTCTTTATTGATAGGGTAAGGACAGAACACTTCCTGATCAAACAGGACGTGAATTGATTTTTTCGGATATTTATATTTTAAATCACGATACATCACAGAAGCTGCCGTACTTTTGCCGGTACCGTGTGATCCGGTGAACGCAATCAGGGATCCCATTATTTTTCTTCATATGTGTTTTTTTTATACCCGCAGGCACAGGTCCAGAAATAAGTTATCCGGTCCTTAGTTTCTTTAAAAGACTCAATCCGCATCCATTTTTTTTTACATTTCGGACAAAGCATAAAATGCCTCCTAATCTTAAAAAGTTAGTAAAATCACTGCATAAAAATAAATCATGGCAATTAAAAGAAGATGGCCTGCCAGGTTACAGATAAAGGAAAATGCCTTTTTCAAAACTTCCATCCTTTAGACTTGGTTTGT
Organism: Deltaproteobacteria bacterium; assembly: GCA_013151635.1. Taxonomy (GTDB): domain Bacteria; phylum Desulfobacterota; class Desulfobacteria; order Desulfobacterales; family Desulfobacteraceae; genus Desulfobacula. The sequence goes on from JAADHV010000018.1 coordinate 2,093, forward strand.
ATCTGACCACGCCCCAAGCCATTTTAAAGTTAAAATTTCAAAATTTATTTTTCTATCCATTAGAAATTCCTTTGTTGACAATTGCAATTTGTTTTGATTTCGTAATAACTTTTCTTCTGCGTCAAAGGATGAATAATCATCCGCTTACCTTTAATTTGCTGCTGGGAATCCTCAACGTGGCATACAAAGCATCCAGTTGAAGCTCCAAGAATTTGATTGTGCTCTTAATCGTCTCGATCGATTTATGTGTGGGTGTCACTTTTTTCAAAGCCATTTTGACTACTCTCTCACTGTTTCCTCAATCAGGGCCAAATCTTCTTCTATTTCCTGAATTAACGCCCTTGCCTTCTCACGGATCACTGCCAACGGCTGATTTGCTTCCGGCCTGGCTGCTTCCTGATATGCTGCCATTGCCGGCAGATTGTCTAAAAGTTCTTCTGTAATACTACCCTTATCCGGGACAGGATGATTGACCCTCATAGTACAACCCACGATTTTAACCTGCCGATCCACCTCGGCCCTGGCAATATCATCCACGCCACGATCCATCAGTTTTTTTAACAGGGTTTCATATCTGTCCAGAGGATTACGCTGAGAGCTTTCTGTAAAGTCGGGATCACATGCCCACCGGTCAATCTGCCTGGGTCCAACCTTGAAAAGAGAAGTAAGTGACGTAATACCAAGATTCTGCTTGCAGGCATTAAAAAATTGCCATGTTTTAACGGGTATGGTTTTAAGTTTTGACATTTAGACCTCGTGTAGTCTTTTTACTTTTCATTTTGACCTCGCTTTAAATTTAGGTGTCGGTTAATTTATTCATCAGGCCGCTTCATTGTTATTTGATAATGCTTGTTTGATTGAATTTTCTTTTTGCACTCGATCACCAAATAACCAAATATTCGAATCCGATTTTGTTATTTTGGTAAGTTTTTTTATTATTTTTGGTCTTGGGATACTCTTACCAGAAAGGATTTTAGAAAGATAACTATCTGATATACCTAAAAATTCAGCGGCTTCTTTTTGGTTCAATGTTTCCATAATGGTATTATTTCCATATTGGAAATAAAAAGTCAACAAAAAATATTGCCATAATGGCAATATTTTTTGTTTTTGTTTTTACTTTCACTGTTATAGTTTTAAAAAATGGAAGATATGGCATACGCATATTTCAAAAAAGCTGCTATGATGTGGCTTGAAAAAAATGAAAAAACCCAAAACTGGCTTGCTCTTGAAATCGGTGTTGAAGATGGAACCGTTAGCAGATACCTTGGTGAAAGTCGCAATGTTCCTTTTAATAAACAAATAAAAATAGCCAATGCATGCGGTTACGACTACTTATCCTTTTTACAATACGGTAAAGATTTATTGGAAGGTAAGTCAGCCACACCACCCAACAAGCTTATTTCAATAAACCCTGCAGTTAAACTATTGAATGAATGCATTCAAAAAGCTGGTGTTGAAATCAATGCAAAACAAAAAGAAGCCGTAACCAAAATTATCAGAAAAAAACAAGAACAAATTAAAGAAGAAATTAACGATGTCCTAGTGGCGTTTGGGAGGTGAGATGCCCGAAAAAGATTTAAAATCTGAAATTATTCAAGCATTGCGTGAAAACGCAGATTCCCACCCAGAAACAATTAAAAAATCGCAAGTCTTAAAAATTATCAGCCTAACTTCTTTTATCTCTCTTTGTATAGTCGCATTTTTATATTTTTCAACATCCATTTTTTCATCTGATCCCATTACCGGCCCCTACGGAAAAATTATATCTCCTGCAGCCGGGTCACTGACAGGCCAGACCGTAAAAGTAATTGGTGAAACCCAAAACCTTGAACCCGGGCAATATGTCTGGCTTGCCGTGGACAAACCGGATCTCGGGTTATGCTGGCCAAAAGCTCCCAGGATACAACCCAATACAAAATTTAAAACAACTATATATGAAGGCGGACCAAAAGAGCCCTATACGCTTTCATTGTATGCAGTAAATAAAACCATCAACGACCAGTGGCAGGATTGGATCGGGAATGGAATATTTGGCGGGCTGCCAATGCCACCTGATAAACGG
>JAADHV010000065.1:0-56441 GCA_013151635.1 Deltaproteobacteria bacterium
ATGGGAGACTGTGTGGGAGAGTAGAACGCTGCCAGATTATTCTCATAAAAGCCCTGACCGTTATTGCAAACGGTCAGGGCTTTTTGTGTTTAGAATCATTTTTATTTTATTGATATAATGTCAATACCATTCTAAAATCTTTTTTGATAATTCCATAGAAAGTGAATATAAAAAAAATGGATTGTTCATGAGTAATGGCATCTTGCCGTGCTCAGTCCCGGCAGCAAGGCTATTGGAATACACACTTTGCTCATGAACTTTTATAAGTTTCATAAGGACAAGGCTCTAATGGATTTTTTAAAAGAGTGTCATGTGGAGATCTATAAAAATTGGAAAATGGATTTTCCACAATCCGAAATTTAAGATAGATCATTTTTGACAAAGGCCCAGGGAGAACAGGGAAGCGTTGCAATTGATTCCCTGCTGAAATGTTTGTAAGTGCCTTTATTGTCATAATTCAAGTCATAGGCAATTACCTTGAGTGTGCCGCCTTGTTCGGCCCAGTAGTGAACAGGCGCTGTATATTCCGGTGAAGCAAGCGTAGGAAGGGTTCCATCCATGGTATAACGGATGGAGATATTTGCAACATTGCCGCAATCAATCTGTATCAGGTACCGTCTTGCACCGGCACCTATATTGTCCTTGCTCCAGCCATTCGGGATGATATCAATATTTGGTTTTGGAATCCTGTTCAAGTCTTCAATTGATTCATAATTATCAGGGCAGGTAACACCCGGATCAATGTGAATCTTGTTTTTAATCGCATCAAGAATTCCCTGGATTCCTTTTAAAAAAGAGTTTTCCAGGTATGGGGTCCGCATATCAGGGTAAGGAATACCGATAATAGAGGTTTCACTGTTTTGAAAAAAATTCAGGTTTGTATCAATTTCTGAATTTGAATAAGATAATCCGTTCTCCCAGAATTGATCTTTGAGCAAATAACAAATGGCATCAGGTGCAATCACGGAATACTTTTTTATGGTTGTTGTTCCGTCAGTGACTTCATATTTTGACAGGACATTTTCATTTTCATAGTAAACAGTATAAGATTCTTCAGGGTTTTTTTTATTTTTATAGGTGACCATGCCGTCTGACTGTGCTCCTGAAGTCGTGTGTTTGCTTTTTACGACGCCATCGAACAGGGTAAATATTGTTTTTGATACAATATTTGAAAGAGAATTCCCCCCTGCCCTGCCTTTTGGCGGTATCAGGGTTTGATAGGCCAAAGACGGGCTTGAAGCCTGGTACATGATTTCACCGATTTTTTTAGATTGGGTGATACCGAATCTTGGCAGGTTGGATATCTTTTTAAGATCCTGGCCGCTCATTTTATATAAAGCAAATCCAGCCACATCCTTGTACTCTTTTTCGTGTTCTTTCATGGTATTGTTAATAAAGAGTTCAGCCTCATCTGGCGTTTCGGGATGTCCTATAACAAAAAAGTGGTTCTTTTCTTCTCCTCTTGCTGCAACAACCAGGGCACCCATTGGTATATTATCGCTTGCAAATACGGTCATGTCGAGTTCTGCTACGGCCCTGCCCACTGAAGCTCCATCAATGAGAAAGTTTTTATTTTTATATGCGATAATCATGGGGACGGCTACATTTACGGCACCGATTTCACCAAACAGGATCCCGGTTTCTCCAAGTGATGAAACAACAGGGCCTTTTTGATTCATTAAATCATAATAGGCATTGACTCCACATGTGAAATCAGGGTTTTTCTGCATTTTTTCAGGGGCGAAAAGCTCTGCAACAAATGCAAGCAGGCACTGGTCCGGCACCCCAGCAGAATTATACAGGTCTATGCTGACCCCGGCACCTGTAATTCCACTTTGATCAAGGAATTTTAAAGCAAGAGTTTTAGAGCCACCACCGCCGGATGCGAACAGGGTTGCTCCCTGGATAATATTTTTAAAATCCTGTGGCTGGCCAAGTACTATTTTATTTGCCTTTGGTGAATTCATTTTTGTCTCCGGCTGATGGGTTAAATTTATTGTGGAAACCAAGTTTTTATTTTTTACTTTACTAATTGTCCTGTATCCGGGTCAAGAGTTTTTATGGTGCCGGCATAACAGGCACTTGTACCAAAGCATATGCCGAGGATAAATGGTTTTGGATCAACATCATCAGCCATGGATAATGAGAATTACAGAAACCGGGGTAAAGTGAAAAATTTTAGACCATAAACCCTTTTTTAACTTTTGAAATACCGGGGATAATGGTCTGGGTCCTGTTTATCCCGCTAATTTTACGTATACGCTGGTCCACAAATTCTGCAATAATTTCAGCATCAGATGCCAGAAAATCTCTTCTCAAGACAATTTTCACAAGGATATCAATGGCCCCGTGTACAGAGTGAACTTCCTGGACTTCATCCATGTCAAATAATTTGTCAATGACCTTTATTTCTGTTGATGTGTTAATATCGATCATTATAAATGCTGTTATGGTGCGTTTCATTTCAGGGTAATCAGGGGTGCTTTTTTCAAGCATGGCGGTCCTGAAGGCTTCCATGCTTTTTGGTATCAGCCGGTCAATGCCTATGCCATATCTCCGGTTGGAGGTTCTCTCCCAATGATGATAAGCAATATAGGTGTATAGATCGGCAACACTTCTTTTGGGGAAATATTTGATCAGATCCCCGTTGCTTATGATGGTGGTTAAAGGTATATAAATCGTATTATACCAGTCTAAGGCAGCTTTTTTAAAATCATTTTCCTTGCCTGATATATTGGTTAAATGGTTTTTATGGTTTTTGATCTGCTTTTCTAAAAAATTATATTTCCCCACTTCAGTCAGGTCAATTTTTTCGGACAATCCTGTTTTTTCGCAAAACTTTTTTTTCTCAATATATAAAAGGTTTTCCATGGTATTTTTTGCTGAAAGCAATTCAACCACTTTTGCCTGGATATCAAATCGTCCCAACTCTTTTGCCGCAGCAACCCTGTGGTTGCCGTCCAGAACATAATAGCCATCTCTGATTTGATACAGTTTTACCGGGGGCAGATATTTCCCGTCCCGCATCGCCCTTTTGATATCGGTAAATCGTTTCCCCGATATATGCTTTTTCGGTCTGAACTGGGAGTCGAAATCGTAATATTTTCCAACACTGCCGATAATTTTTCCAAGATCAACAGTTTTGACTCCATGGCTAATGAATTCAACATCCTCTTCTTGTTCCTGCTGTTCATTAAAGGAACAGACATGGTTGCCCGGTTCAATTTTCCCTGGTGAAAAAAGATGCCTGAAAAAATTTTTCATGGTTAGACCTCTAAAATTGTGTACCCGCAGGTGTTAATCACTTTAGTTGTGTCAACTATTGTAATTCTCTGTTCATGGGTTTTAAACTCTTTATGAATGTGGCCGTGGATTAAAATTTCCGGTTTCCTTTTATTTATTAATTTGACAAAACTTTCAAACCCCATATGACAACGGTCTTTGGCATCATGGATGTTTCTTGGCGGGGCATGGGTGGCCACAAGGTGGATGCCGCCTTTTCTCCAGATAGGAAACCACATGCCAAAAATAATCTTTTTCATTTCCTTGTCCGTATACTGATTTGCACCACCATTATACCATATGGAGCCTTCAAGGCCCAGAATATTTAAGGATTTAAACCGGACAAGCTTTGCGTGAATGTTTTCACACCCTGCAGGATTGGATGGTGAGTACCGGATATCATGGTTGCCTTTAACATAGAATAAAGGCCTGTCAAGCCTGTCCCTCAGAAATGAAAGGTATTCCGGTGCCAGGTCGCCGCAGGAAATGATAAGGTCAGGAGGGACAAGGGTTTTGTTTTCAACCATCTTAGTCAATGATTTGTCAACAAAATCCGAGACTGTAAGGATTCTTAAATTGCGGGGGGCAGGCATAAATTACTTCTTTCTACCTGTTTGATTATCGTTCATTAAACCCTGCGCAATATTATTATGTGTATTCGTTGTTTGCCCTGCCCCTGCTATTATAAAGCCTGAAAATATAAGTCAAGGAAATAAATAAGTGCTTCTTAAAATTCCGGACAACCTGTTTAGAAAATAAGGTGATAGTATAAATTATGGGTTGACATTTAGTGCTTAGCAAGGTATGTCGCTATTGTGGTAGCAACATACAGGAGGATTGCTGAAGATAACAAATAATTCTTGCCATTTCAAATGATTGTGCTACATATTAGTCTCATTTGAAACAGGGTTTTATTATTTTTTAACTATGACTTTTTGAAAGGTTGCCCGGATAATAATTTTTCAGGCTGCCGGAATAAGTCAAACTTTTTAACTTAGGAGGGGAAAGATGAAAAAAGTACTCATTTCGTTGTTTGCAATGGCGTTTCTATTAGTGTCGGCGCTTGCATTTGCAGATGATATTAACCTGGCTAAAAAATCAACCATTGAAACAATTCTTCAAAGCAAACAGCTTCGTGTCGGTTTTGAATCCGGCTACATGCCGTTTGAAATGACCAATAAAAATGGTAAATTCATGGGCTTTGACATAGACCTTGCAAAAGCTCTTGCCAAATCAATGGGCGTAAAATTTGTTCCCGTGAATACAGCCTGGGATGGTATTATTCCGGCTCTTGTAACAGACAAATTTGATATTATCATTGGTGGAATGACCATTACCCAGTCCAGAAACCTCCAGATCAACTTTTCCACTCCTTATATTATTGTAGGCCAGGCAGTCCTTTTAAATAAAAAATATGAAGGCAAGATTAAATCCTACAAAGATCTTAATGATCCGAAATACACCATTGTTTCAAGACTTGGAACAACCGGTGAGCAAGCTGCTAAAAGAATGATCCCAAAAGCAAATTACAAAGCATTTGAATCAGAAGTAGAAGCTTCCATGGAAGTTATTCAGGGCAATGCAGATGCCATGATCTACGACCTTCCTTTTATTGAAAAAGCCCAGGCCCAGAATGGAGCGGGTAAAACAATTGCCCTTGACAAGCCCTTTACCTATGAACCTCTTGCCATGGCCATCAGAAAGGGTGATCCTGATTTCATGAATTTTTTGAACAATTTTTTACGTCAATATAAAGGTGACGGACTGTGGCAGAGATCATATAATAAATGGTTCAAGAGCACAGACTGGTTTGAAAAAGTCAGCGACTAAGCATTTGATGTGATAGTTTTTAAGGCCGATAAGGAAATTTCCTGTCGGCCTTTTTTTTAATTTTGTAAGATTTAAGGCTTAAATAAAATATATGGACTCAAAAATATCCAATATTCAAAGGCTGAGTAATCCCACTGCCCGGTCATTTTCAATAGCAGGTTTTGTTGCACTGATGCTGCTGGCCATAGGATCAGTATATTATGCAACCTATACGGTTGAGTATATCTGGAGATGGTATAAGGTCCCGAAATACTTTATGTATAAGGATACAGTATCCATTACGGCGAGCTCCAACGGCACAGTAAAAGAGATCAGGGCAAACGGGGATAAATTTGACATAATTATTACCGATGATTTAGGAGATCAGACCTATACGGTTCCTAAAGGTTCCTTTGACCTTGAGGAGGGGGATTTTACATCGCCGGGCGATAAAATAGCAGAATATGAAGACGGGTGGAAGCCGGGACTTTTGACCATTGGTTTATGGATTACTCTGAAAATCAGTTTTATCTCGACCATCATGGGAATTCTTCTTGGAATTTTAGGCGGTGTGGCCAGGGTGTCAGACACCCCGATTCTTAAATGGACAGCCATTACCTATGTGGAAATTGTAAGAGGTTCCCCTTTGCTGGTCCAGATCATGATTGCCTATTTTGTCCTTGGGACCACAATCAATAAAATTCTCACGATGCATGGTTTGCCTAAACTTGAGCCTGAATGGTATGGAATTGCAGCACTTTCCGTTTTTACAGGGGCGTATGTGGTAGAGATTGTGCGTGCAGGAATAGAGGCCATTCATCCAGGACAGGTGGAAGCGGCCCGGTCAGCCGGGATGACCTATTTTCAGAGCATGTATCATGTTATTCTCCCCCAGGCGCTGAAAACCATCCTGCCGCCATTGGCAGGTCAGTTTATCAATCTGATCAAGGATTCATCCCTTCTGGGTATGATATCCATCAGGGAATTGACAAGGGCAACCCGTGAGGGGATTACCACAAGTCTCCAGACGTTTGAGCTATGGATTATGTGTGCAATTCTTTATCTGATCATGACCTTTACACTTTCCATGTGTGTACAATATCTGGAACGGAGGACTTCAAGAAAATGATAGAAGTAAAAAATATTTATAAAACATTTTTTGTCCCCCACGAGGTCAAAGCCCTTGTAGATGTCTCAAATAAAATTGAAGCCGGGGAAGTTGTGGTCGTGATAGGACCGTCAGGCTCAGGAAAGAGTACTTTTTTAAGATGCTTAAATCGCCTGGAGACTGCTGATCACGGGCAGATTTTTGTTAACGGCGTGGATATTTTTGATCCGAAAACCGACATTAATAAAGTCCGGGCTGAAATGGGAATGGTATTCCAGTCCTTTAACCTTTTTCCCCATTTGTCCATACTTGGAAACGTGACTGTTTCACAGAAACTGGTAAGAAAAAGGGGAAAGGAAGAGAGTGAAGAAAAGGCCATGATGCTGCTTAAAAAAGTTGGTATAGCAGACAAGGCCGATGCATATCCGTCAAACCTTTCCGGCGGCCAGCAGCAGCGGGTTGCCATTGCAAGGGCCCTTGCAATGGACCCTAAAATCATGCTGTTTGACGAGCCCACATCCGCGCTTGATCCTGAAATGATCGGCGAGGTTTTAGATGTTATGAAAACCCTTGCCAAAGAAGGCATGACAATGGTCTGTGTCACCCATGAAATGGGATTTGCAAAAGAGGTGGCAGACAGGGTAATTTTTATGGATGAAGGACAGGTGATCGAAGAAGGCACACCCGAACATTTTTTTGTCAACCCCGAACATGCCAGGACAAAGCTTTTCTTAAAACAGATTTTGTAAAACAGGCGTTTATAAAATGGCACAAGATGCAAGTCATCCCAAAGTTTTTGATAAAAGCATGATGACCTGTCAATATGCCCAGGGTGGTCCGTATGCTATTTGCTGGTTTTATGTGCAAGAAAGGAATTAAAGATCCGGTATAATTCCCTGAAATATCTGGCCCCATACAGGATCGGTGTGGTAAACGGATATGTGAATACACCGGAACTTGACAGGGCTGATTTTCTTAAGAAAGACGGTGTGACCAATGATTTGCAAAATATAAGAAAACTGGTTCGGGGCCGTGTTGATCTCATTCTTGAAGAGAAAAACCTTATGGATTTTTAACCGAATAAATAAAAACCGGAACATAATGTAGAATTTATGAAAATTCTTGTGATCAATACGGGCAGTTCCTCCCTGAAATATAAATTGTTTGATATGAAGAGCAATAAAGCTCTGGCCGGCGGCATTGTTGAGAGGATCGGGGAAAGCCAGTCCGGGATCAGCCATACGGTTTTGTCAAACAGCCATGAAAATACAGTTTATATTAAAAAAAGAATTGCCGACCATAGCCAGGGAATGCACGAAGTTGCGGAACTTATCGTAAATGTAAAAACCGGGGTGATTGAAAATATAGAAACTATTGATGCCATAGGCCATCGTGTGGTACTGGGCGGAGAAAAATCAACAAGCGCAAGCTTAATCAATGATAAAGTAAAAAAAGCAATAAAAGAAAACAGCAAACTTGCCCCGTTGCATAACCCTTCAAATCTGGCCGGGATTGAAGTTGCCGAACATATTTTTCCCGGCAAACCCAATATCGCCGTGTTTGATACTGATTTCCACAACTCCATGCCGCCGGAAACATTTTTATATGCCCTTCCCTATGAATTCTATGAAAAGTATAAAATTCGCAAATACGGGTTTCACGGGACATCACATAAATACGTGGCCCAAAAAGCGTCAAGGCTTATGGGAAAAGCCCCGGGCCGGACAAATTTAATTACACTCCATCTTGGCAATGGCTGCTCTGCCTGTGCTGTTGAAAATGGAAAATGCGTGGATACTTCCATGGGAATGACACCTCTTGCAGGTTTGATGATGGGAACCCGTCCGGGGGATTTCGATCCAGCCATCATCGGGCACCTTCTTGAAAATACAGATATGGATAAAAAGCATCTGTACCGCATGCTCAATAAGGAGAGCGGGTTAAAAGGTATTTGCGGCCTGAATGATATGAGAGATATCCATGCAAAAGCCCGACAAGGGGATGAAAGAGCAAATCTTGCAATAAAAATGTTTTCTTACCGCATAAGAAAACAGATCGGGGCTTATTTTGCTGTTCTCGGGAATGTTGATGCCATTGTTTTTACAGCAGGAATCGGTGAAAATGATCATATCATCCGGTTAATGGCTTGTGAAAATCTTTCATCTTTTGGTGTAAAAATTGATTCCAAGAAAAACAAAGCCCCATCTTCAACACCTTTTTGTATCCATTCTGAATTAAGCCACGTCCAGATATGGGTGATTCAGACAGATGAGGAACTCCAAATCGCAAGGGAAGCCGTCCAGGTGCTAAATACCCGTTCTAAATCATACGAAATATAGTTCTTCTGCAACGAAAAATCAATAAAAACGCGATGTCGTTGAATTCAAGCCGGGTGAAAAATCAGAACTGCCTGAATTTATTGTATTATTTAAATTCAGGGCAATGGCATGGATATTGAACTGATCGAACAGGATGAAGAAACAGCTTGGGGAAAAATAAGCGGATCAGGCATTAATATTTTATACAAGGAGGAAAAATGACGCGCATATTCACTTCTGATATTCGGGACAGTTTAAGAAAAGACAGGCCGGACCCGTTTCCGGTGCATATTCTTGACAGGGTGGACAGGCCCACAACCGTTATTCGTGATGACAAGGTCCAAAGGGTGGATGAAAGAGACGGTGGGTTCTGCAGGGCTGGAAAAGGGGAGTTCGGGAAAAAGCTGAAAAAAGAATATAAAAGGTTTGTGGGAAAACATCCTTTATCCGGTGCATTGTGTACCATGGGCGGGGCACTCGGGCATCTTGTGGACGAACCTGTAAAAATTGAAGAAGCTGGCCAAACGCCTTGGGGCGTATCTTCCTGGGCTCCCATGCCCAATATGTCACAAACCATTGCCCCTGGAACAGATGATCCAAAAACAAATGCCTGGCATATAAAAGAGACAGCTTATTTTTTAAGGTCTGATATTGTCGGAATCTGCAAGCTTCCGGGATATGCCGTGTTTTCTCACTCCAAGCATAATGGTAAAAAAATCGAACTTAACCATAAATATGCTGTTTCCATTCTTGTGGATCAGGATTGGAGAACGTCGTCTGCGTTCAAAGGAAATGACTGGATCAGCAATTCCATGAGTTTTATATCTTATGCCAGTTCAGGATTTATCGCCTGCATCCTTGCAGATTATATCCGGCGGCTTGGCTATCCTGCCAGGGCACACCATGCCATGAATTACCAGGTGGTTGTTCCCCCGATTCTTTTATGGTCAGGCATGGGAGAAATGTCCCGCATGGGGGATGTTGTTGTTAATCCTTTTTTAGGACCAAGGTATAAGGCTGCTGTCGTAACAACAGATATGCCCCTTGAAATAGACAGGCCCATTGATTTCGGGCTTCAGGATTTTTGTAGAAAGTGCGGAAAATGTGCTGAAATGTGTCCTTCCCAGGCCATCAGCTATGGGGATAAAATTATGCACAACGGGTATGAAAAGTGGGGTCATGATGTTGAAAAATGTACTTCCATGAGAATTGGCAACCCCAATGGTTCCGGGTGCGGTACCTGTATCAAGGCATGTCCGTGGAACAAGCCTTTTACACCCTTTCACCGGACGGTTAACTGGTTTTTGAGAAAGTTTCCGTCCACCCGCAGGTTTGGTATTTTTTGTGATGATCTTTTAGGGTATCATAAACCAGACTATAGGCATAAATGGTGGCTGGATCTTGACTGGGTGAACGGCAAGTTCATAAAACCCGGAAAATCGGGATATACAAGGAAAGGGTAGGATAAACACAGGCTGGTTTTATAAATTCATTGCATATTTAAATAGCCGGGACTTTAAAACTATTGATTTATACGTGTAAAATATCTATAGAAACTAATAGAGCTTTTGTATTAGAAGGAGTTTAATTTTTTTAACCGGTTATTATTGTCTTGGGGAATAGTGCAAAAAAATATTTTTGAAAAAATAAAACAATCGAATAATCTTCCCCAGCTTCCCCAGGTCATGCTGAAACTGATCAAGGCCTGCAACAGTGAAAAAACAAGTATTGACGAGCTGACCGGGATTATTTCAACAGATCCTTCTTTAACATCCCGGCTCTTGCAGATTATCGGGTCACCCTATATTAATCTTCCTAAAGCCGTGAACAGCATAAAAACGGCTGTTGTCTACCTTGGGCTTGATACCATACGGAATATTGCCATCAGCACCTCAGCCATGCGGTTTTTTAATTTTTCAAAGGCCGTTCCGGGGTTTGATACAGGAAGGTTCTGGTACCACTCTTATAAATGCGGAGTAATTGCAAGAAAAGTAGCAGAAGAAAATGATTTTTCCAACCCTGATGAATTCTTTCTTGCCGGTCTTTTGCATGACATCGGCCGATTGGTTCTATTGCAGAATTTCCCCGATGATTATAAGGCTATCCTTAAGACATCTTCCAACGAAGACCAGACCATGGCCGCTGAAATGGAAATGTTTGATACCGACACCCCCCAGGTCAGTGCATGGCTTTTCAGCCAATGGAATTTAAATCCGTTGATTTCAGATGCAGTACTTTTTATCAATGAAAGCATTGAACAGATTGAAGGCGCTCTTTCTCATGTAAAAGTGGTGTTTATTTCAAATTTCCTGGCCCGGCAGGAGGTCCTTGAAAAAATCCCTGATATTGCCTGCCTTACTGATATTCCCCAGGCAAGACTGGAACAGATTTCAATTGAGGCTGAAGAAGAAGTTGCTGATATGGCCAAGAGCCTTGGCATTAACCTTGACGAGATTCAGGACACAATTTATGAGGATTCGTTAACCTCGGAAATAAAGGACCTGTCTTTATTTTACGGCACACTTCAGAACCTGCTGCAAGCCAGGGACATTGATTCCGTATTGGATGTTGCCCAAAACGGGTTTAAAATTATTTTCAATATTTCAAGGGTATTTTATTTTCTTTTGGATGAAAAAAGAAATATTTTAACAGGATTCTGTACCAGCAATGATAAATCCCATAAGATTATAAAAACTATTGCCCTGCCGCTGTCAAACACATCGAGCCTTCTTGTGAAATGTGTAAAGCAACAGAAAGTTCAAAACAGCTTTAATGAAAAAGCCCCCCGGAAACTTGCAATATCGGACACACAGATTATCCGGTTGCTTGAAGCAGAAGGCTTGTATTGTGTTCCCATATATTCTTCAAAAAAAGCTTCCGGTGTAATGGCATTGGGAGTTGATAAAACAAAGATCAAAAGCCTTGATAACAGCAAAGGCCTGGTCCGGCTGTTTTCAAAGCAGACAGGTGTCTGCATCCAGAGCATACGGTTCCATAATGAGTATGCAGACAATATTCACGAAAAGAAAATGGAAGCCTATTCCACTCTGACCGATAAAGTTATTCATGAAATCAACAATCCCATTGCAATTATTAAAAACTATATTGAAACCCTGAGCCTGAAATTGCCTGACAAGCACCCGGCCCAGGATGAACTTTCAGTGATCGGTGAGGAAATGAACCGGGTTGCAGGCCTTTTAGACAAACTCAGGAGTTTTTCAAGGCCTAAAATCGACGGATTTGAACCAGTGGATATTAACAAGCTTTGTCAAAGCATACTTGAGATTTTAAAAAAATCAATCCTGCTTCCAAAACATATTGAGGCCGTCATCACCATTGACCCTGAAATGCCAAAGGTAAAGACAGACCAGGACGGATTAAAACAGGTTTTTATAAACCTTGTGAAAAATGCAGCCGAGGCCATGGATAAGGGTGGCAAAATAAGCGTCTCCACACGTTTTTTATCAGGGTCGGCCAAAATTATGATTGATGAAAAAAAACGAATTCCCGGAAGCATTGAAATTATTGTTGCTGACAATGGACCCGGGATTTCTGAAAAAATAAAAGAAACATTGTTTGAACCTTATACCACAACCAAAATAGGTGCTGCCAACTCAGGCCTGGGACTTTCCATTGTCCACTCCATTATAAAAGAGTTGAACGGAAAAATTATTTGTGAGACAAAGCCTGGCAAGGGAAGCCGTTTTATCATCACGCTGCCTGTCAGCTCATCAAAGAGAAAATAAGGATAAAGGCTTGAGGCCATTGCAATATCGAAGAATAATAATGCCTGAAATGGCAGGACCGTTAAAAACCGGCGAACTGCTTGTAAAAGAGGGGTTAATACGTCTTGATGATATTGATATGGCCCTTTCGATCCAGGAAAAGAAGCAGGATTCATTGACCCTTGGAAAGAAACGTTTTTTAGGAATGATTTTATGTGACCTGAACCTGGTCACACCGGTGGATAATTTTTATGTTCTTAATAAATATAATAAATTTACATCCATTCAATCTGTACTGGTGTCAAAAAATATAATTTCAAAGCAAGTTTTATTAAAAACGGAAAACGGATCGCATGAGCAGAATATTCCATTCATAAGCTTTCTTCTTAAAAAAAAGCTGATCTCTACTGTAAAAATGCAAGAATTATTGTTTGAGCTTTTCCATATCCCGTTTAGATCAATAAGTGATTTTATCTTTAATAAAAAGGACAAAAAAGAACTCAGTCTGGTTCTGGATAAACAAAAGGCCCTTAAAAACGGGATTATACCGATGGTTTTAAAGGACAATACAATATTGTTCGGTATTACTGACCCTGAAAACATATTGTTCATACGAAATTTGAATGATCAATTTCCCCAATACCGGTTCAAGGTCTTGTTCATTCCTTTTTCCGGGTTTTCATGGTTTTATAAAATAATATATGACAAAACCGGGCAGGAAGTAAGCCCGGACAAAGGAGCATTAGATATTGCAAAGCTTTTAAGTTTTAAAACAATTATCCAAGATCCTGAACAGCAAAATGAATCCATAAAAACATTGTATGAAAGATATGAATTACTCAGGGAGTCAGCCGGGAAGCCAAGGCGTGATAACATGCAGAATGAATTTAAGGAATTTATTTTGCAAACCCATAAAAGAATCACACAAGAGTATAAAAGCAGGTGCATTGAGTTTTTTTTGAAAAAGGAAAATCAGGATATCAAAATTGTGGCGTTTCCAAAAAGGTAAGTGAACCATTATGGCAAGAATCATTACAATTACCAGTGGAAAAGGCGGGGTAGGGAAAACAGGTATAAGCCTTAACCTGTCTTTGTCTCTGGCATCAGAAGGATACAAAGTCTGCCTGTTTGATGCAGACCTTGGCCTTGCCAATGTGAATATTCTAACCGGCATATATCCCAAAAAGGATCTTGAATCCGTGATATCGGGACAATTTGGTTTAAATGAAATCATCATAAAAGACTTTCAGGGCATTGATATAATTCCGGGAAGCTCAGGGGTGGAAAAAATCGCAGACCTGACCCGGACTCAGACTGGAACTCTCATCAGCGCTTTTCTAGATATTAAAGACTATGATTATTTTATTTTTGACACATCAGCCGGTATCTCATCCCAGGTTCTTTCCTTTTGCATGGCATCCCATGAAATCATCCTTGTGGCCACCTGCGAGCCAACATCCTTAACCGATGCATATTCAATGCTCAAAGTATTGTCAAAGTATCAATATAAGAACCCTGTCAAAGTCGTGATCAACCAGGTCAAGCAAGGCAAGGCCGCCCAAAAGGCCTATGCAAAGTTGAAAGATACTGTGAAAAGATTTCTTTGTATCAATGTGGAACCTCTGGGAATTGTTGCATGGGATAAGAATGTCAGGGCCGCAGTTATTTCCCAGACACCTTTTTTCATGCTTTTCCCTGATACAATTGCATCAAAGTGTATCAAAGCCATTACCCAAAAATTAATAAACAGGGCTGACAGCACCGGGGATATGCCCTTAGAGATTTTCTGGGACAAGTGCCTGTCTTTTTTTGAGAAACATTATAAAATAAAAAAAGACCCGGTTCTTCAAAAAGCGCCTTTAAAAGAAAAAGACCCGGATACTTTGAAAGCACTTTCCAATATTGAATCCAAACTTTCTATGTTGATAAAAGAAGTGGGTGCCATTAAACAATTTATTGAAATCCATGAATTTGCTGCAAAGAAGAGCCGCAATAAAAAAAATCAGGCACCCGGGCCCAAAGAAATTGCCCTTGATTTTGAATCCTGGCTTAAAAAAGGATATTGATGTTTAAAAAAAAAGAATCAAATCTTATGCAGATGGATTTGATTCCTTTTTTTACAGTATTGGTTCAAATTTATACTGGCTTAATTTGAACCCGTGATATTTTTGTCCACAACCATACCGTCTTTGATTAGAAAATAAGTATAACCTATTTCCGGATCTTTTGGGCCGAAAGTCAGCTTTTTAATGCCGTTGTCATAGTCATGGTTGCTGACAGGGTTTCCCCATCTGGCTTTCAACTCGTCAACAGTCAAGGGGTTTGCATTATAGTAATCAGCCATGAGTCCTCTGGGTTCCGGGTTGTTTTTTATTCCGGAAGCTTTTTTTGAGCCTGTATCATCCGTGGTTCCCCTGTCAATTACCCGGCCGTTCCGGGTTAGAAAATAAGTATAACCTATTTCCGGATCTTTTGGGCCGAAAATCATTTTTTCAGCGCCATCGTCCATTTTAATAACATTGACAGGTTCTCCATAGGATGCCTTTAACTGGTCTGCCGTCATGGGGTTGGTTTTGTAATATGAGGCAAGCCAGCCGGCATTTGCCTGTCCAGGGATACTAATTGCCATTGAAAAACAGAAAACGGCGATCATTAAACTTGTTTTTACCATATTTTTTTTCATTTTGTTTCATCCTTAGTTTATAAAATATTATAAGTTATGTGTTTACCTGGAAAAGAACAAATGCAATGCTTGTGCCATAGGATAATATAGAAGAAAAATATAATTATTCCAGCATATTGCATGCAAGAGGTTAAAAATTGTCCAAGCGACATTCTTTTCAACTTGAAATAGTAATTTTCAAATAGTAATATAAATTCAAGTTTAATTATAAATTATCAAGGTCAAAAAATGTTAGCCAAAGACATTAAGTTATCGGAAATATTAAGCCAGGAACCCGGAACAGGATTTCCCCTGTTTGGTGCCCAGCGAATGATAATAAGCGGGTTGCCGGCCATGAGCCGGTTATTGAAACAATTACTTACCCTTATCGGCCCTGAACAGCTTGCCGGCGTCCTTTCCAGGTTCGGCTACCAGATAGGCATGGCAGGTGCCTTGAAGATCGCAGCCCTGTATGATTTTGATTCACCAATGGAATGGCTCAAATCATTCAAATATATTGGCAGCATTGCAGGAATTGCAGATTCTATGATTGAAATTCAGCATTTTGACAGGGAAACAAAATCACTTAAATTTTCCGTGATTTGTAAATCTTCATTTGAGGTGGAATGCTGGAAATCCATATCAACAGACATGGCGCCAAATCCCATCTGCCACATTTCAACAGGGGCGCTGAGTGGATTTGCAAGCGTGGTGTTTGGAAGTGAAGTATTGGCAAAGGAGGTAGCCTGCCAGGCCCAGGGACATAAGCATTGTTTTGCCGAGGGAAGGTCAGCTTCGGATTGGGGACTGTCATCTGCCCAGGTAAGAGAGCTTTGGGCGCAGCTGGAGATGAATCCTTTTGAAAAAGAGATAGAATTGCTGGAAGAAAAATTAAAAAAAACACAAAAGGACCTTGCCAGGCAAAAAGAAAAAATCCATGATCTGGAGGCCCAAACAACTCAGATTGGTGACAAGGACGGGATTATTTATAGAAGCGGCAATATGAAAAAATTGATTCTTCTTGCAGATAAAGTAGCCCCCACTCATTCAATAGTTCTGATCCAGGGTGAAAGCGGTACAGGAAAGGAAGTGCTTGCAAGGTATATCCATAACCATTCGGGCCGGTCTGAACATCCTTTTTTTGCTGTTAACTGCGCTGCCCTTCCCCCAAAGCTCCTGGAATCAGAGCTTTTCGGGCATGTAAAAGGTGCTTTTACCGGTGCGAATTCAAACCACAAAGGCTTGTTTCTGGAAACCGGTAAAGGCTCTTTTTTCCTTGATGAAATCGGAGAGCTTCCACTTGAACTCCAGTCAAAATTATTAAGGGTTTTGCAGGAAAAGGAAATCAGGCCTGTCGGCGGTTTAAAATCCATTCCCACTAAAGCGCGTATTATTGCTGCAACAAACCGTGATTTAAAGACATTGGTCAAAGAAAAAATGTTTCGGGAGGATCTGTATTATCGCCTTGCCGTATTCCCTTTGACCGTGAAGCCCTTGCGCGATCGCAAAGAAGATATCCTCCTGCTTTCCCGGCATTTTCTTGAACAATTGCGGCCAGGGCATCCGGGATTTTCACCGGCAGCGATCAGGATGATGGAAACTTATCCCTGGCCGGGTAATGTCAGGGAGCTTGAAAACTGCATTGAATACGCTATAATTTTAGCAGGACAGGACAGAATCATGCCGGAACATTTTCCACAGTCTATCGTATCTGAAGACCCTCTGACGGCGATTTCTTCTGATCTCCCTACATTAAAAGAACTGGAAAAAAGGTATACCAGGCTGGTACTGAAAACTACAAACCAAAACAAGCAAAAGGCTTCCAAAATTCTTGGCACAAGCGTTACTACATTATGGCGGCGGATAAAAGAAATGGGAATGTAAATTTCATTGAAAATACAAATCAAAGTGGTAAAATATCAAAACAAAGAAGTTAAACCGCTTGTAAATAAAGAAAGGATGCTTTGTGAAATCCACAGCTCTTGAGGTTAATTTATCCGACACAAAGGTTGATGTTGTCATCGACTCAAAATACAATGTTTTCCTTGATATTGTTTCTTCTTATGTAGGGATCAAGAACCGGATGAACATTTTTTTAGAAGAGTTGTCCCATCCCTATAAAAATTGGGAATTTATTGTAAGTGAAGCAAGACACCTTTCCCTTCAATATTTTTACTTATACAAGCCTCATCCTGAAGGCAAAAGGGCATTGGAGCTTTTTGCCGATATCTTTTTTGCTTCATTTGAATCAAATTCCGGTTCAAAGGTGAAAACAAGTGCTGCGGATAATTTGATGCTTTTTTTGCAGCATATTGTTAAAGAATCAAAGGATGACTTGGATGGTTTTCTTTTGGTGATTGAAAAAGCGGTCCGGAAAATTGAATCCTATGAAACAAAAGATTTTTATTTTTTTGTAAGGTCTTATTACCAGCCTGATAAAATTGCAAAAAATCTGCTTTCCTACCTTAATGGTGATGCTGCTGTTTTCAAACCTTTAAACAGGTTCCTGGTAAAATTCTATGACAGTTCATTTAACTACTGGCTCAAACAGGAAGACCCGATTGCCTGGATAGGCCAGAATATTGATGTAACTATGCTTGATGACGGCTTGAAGTCCATATTGATGAATGTCTCCCATAAAAATATATTAAACTGGCGAAAAAAACTTGAAGCCGTCATACAGATATTGGACAAAGACCCGCGCTATGCAACACAAGAATTAATATCCCTGGTCAGCTATCAGAATTTTGTCAGCCGGGTATGGGAAGTGCCCAAAAAAATAATGGCTGTGAAAGGGGATGATACGGCATGCTTCCATTTGAAACTCAGCTTTCTTTTTTATATTATTCATATCCCCGGACTTGCCACCATCCATGTGCAGGCCTTGCGGGACATTAACACCACCCTTACCCACCTGATCGGTGATAATGATTTTAAAAACGATATAAATATTGTTGACCAGACATTTTCTCTGCTCAAAGAGCATAAAGGCAAATACCCTGAAACCGTTCTTGACTGCATTCATAAAATTGGAGATGCAGTTTACAAAACATCAAAGATTGAACTTATCAATCATTTTATAGACAGGGCGGTTGATCATGGTTTCCAGTTTCCAATGATTGAGGGGACAGGCGAAGACTGGCAGATAAAGAGCAATGCTGCCCATGTTAAAAATATCCGCGTTTTCCTCGAGCTTATTGCCCAGCATCCTAAAAAATCAAGAAGGCTGCTGTCGGCCTTGATTATATCCCTGGCCATCGGCGGTGTTTTTATCAAAGATACAGATCTTTTTCCGCGTGACATTACAAAGTTTTTAAATTCAGATATTGAGCCTGTGTTTAATCTTGTAAAGCAGTTAGCAAGGTTGCTGCCAGCTTTTTTTAATGAAATAGGGGCAGAAGGGCAACTAAGGGATATTTCAACTATGCTGGATGAGTCCTGCCAGCGCAAAGACAGGCTTATTCATTTCTTAAGAAAACAATGCCATGTTGAAAGTTCAAGCCGGATCGTGGATTTTATCGAAGAAGTGATTCTTTTCTGGAAGACTGGTGAGAAAAAAAAGCTGGAGCCTTATGTTCCCCCGTCCATGTATTGTGAAATCAGGTCGTCAGGTGTTTTTGTTGACGGGCCGAGACAAATCCTTTTATTCCTTGAATCAAAAGACATTTCCCTTCCCAATGATTACCTGATCTATACAGAGGAGGCTATCAATAATTTAATTGATGAGGTAAAAGGAGTTTCTGACCAGGATATTGCAAGGGTCAAAATGATATTTGGTTTCCACAGGCTCTTAAACCAGAAATACAGGACCGATAACCTGGAACTTAAAAAATACCTGGCTTCGTTTAATTCTGAAAATTTGCCGGATACCCAAAAACTTCTTTTGGCGCTTGAAGAGAAAAACCTGGAAAATAAGATCCTGTCACTTATTTCCTACATGAAAGAGCTTAAAAAGATTATTATTTCCAATAAAGTTTATGAAGCTAATGAGGCTATTTATTATAAACGCCATTTTGCCGTTGATATACCATCCATGTACGGAAGCTACAATGAAGCAAAATTTGATGCCCTGGGGCTGACTCTCAGGGTTGAAAATATCCTTAATGTCCTGTTTGAAGAATTGATCAACAGCATTGACCTCCAGGTTATCACCAAGTCTACTTTTAAACGGATTTACAGTATACTGAACCTGTTTAAAATGGCTTTGGACCTGGATGGAATTTCATCCAACCAGCTTGATGTACAAATGGATTTTTTAAAATTTTCAGTGGACATCAGAACCTGCACCTTTACACAGTACCTGGATATTTTTAAGGGGTTTACAAGGGCTGTGGCAGATATCATCAATGATCATTTTAATAATATTCATGCCAATAATTTATTCCATATAGAATCAAGGATAGGAAAGGATCAGATCCTTGAAAAATACCTGCCCAAAGAATCCAAAAACCGTAAATCAAAACTGGACCAGCGGGTGGCCGAGATTTTTTTTATGGACAGGATTGCAACTTCCCTCGGGCTTCAGCAGATAGATGTGTTTTTAAACAGGATTTTACAGACCCTTTTTCAGCAGTCTGAAAAGTTGTCACAAATTCATTTGAGCAGGCTTTTAAACTATGATCCCAAATGTGCAGTCATTGAAGTCGGCAGCTTTGATCCCATAAGTAATAATATTATATTTCTTGGGAATAAGGGGTTAAACCTGATCAAATTAAAAAAAATAGGCGTGGAAGTCCCGGAAGGCTTTATTATTACCACGGAAGTCTTTAAATGCCGTGAAATTATTAATAATTACAAGCCGGCCAATATCAATTTTAAAAGATATGTCACAAAAATGGTGGCTAACCTTGAAAAGAGAACCCAAAAAAGGTTTGGAGATCTTAAACATCCATTGCTGTTGTCGGTCAGGAGCGGCTCTTCCATTTCCCAACCCGGCATGCTTGATTCATTTTTAAACGTGGGACTGAACGAGGAGATCGCGGCAAGCATTGCAAAAGCAAGCAAGAACCCATGGTTTGCCTGGGACTGTTACAGAAGGTTTATTCAAGGGTATGGAATGGCGTTTGGAATCACAAGAGATGAGTTTGACCATATAATTTATAAAAAAAAGCACGAGTGCGGAATAGAGTTTAAACGATATTTCACAGGCGACCAGATGAGGGTCATTTCCCTTGCCTATAAACAATTATTGCTTGATTCCGGGATTGAATTAATCGAGTCTCCCGCTGACCAGCTGTTCCTGGCCATTGACAAGGTTTTTTCATCCTGGAAATCAAAAAGGGGAAGGGATTACAGGCGGATTATGGGGATATCCGATGACTGGGGCACTGCTGTTACAGTCCAATCCATGGTGTTTGGAAACCTGTCAAGGCGATCTGGATCAGGAGTCGTGTTCAGTCACAGTCCTAAACTGCCGGGGGATACGGTACGGCTTTGGGGGGATTTTACCATTGGCAACCAGGGAGAGGACGTTGTGTCAGGCCTTGTAAAAACCCTTCCTATTTCAGAAATCCAGAGGGAATTGGAGGACAGGGATTCAAAGATAAGCCTTGAGGAAAGTTTTCCAAATACATATAAGCAATTAAAAAGAATCGTGCATCACCTGATTTATGACGAAGGATGGAACCCCCAGGAAATTGAGTTCACCTTTGAAGGAGATGCCATAGGAGACCTTTTCATCCTTCAGGCAAGGGATATGTCACAAAGGGACAGGAAAAAGATTGTGGATTTTGATGTAGATCCCGAGATTCTTGATAAAGCATATCTTGGTCAGGGAATAGGTGTAAGCGGTGGTGCCATGAGTGGCAGGATCGTCTTTACACTGGAGGAAATTGATATATTCAGGAAAAAAGACCCGGATGCCAGCTTGATTTTATTGAGGAATGATACAGTACCGGACGATATCCTTGAAATTGATGCCGCAGATGGAATTCTGACAGCCAGGGGCGGGCTTACTTCCCATGCTGCTGTCGTAACATATAATCTTGGTAAAACCTGTGTGGTGGGATGTGAAAATCTTGTTTGCAATGAGCATAAAAAAGAGTGTATGCTCAATGGAATCAAAATGGTCACGGGTGATTATATCAGTGTTAACGGTCAAAAAGGATCAGTATATAAAGGTGCAATCAAGATAACTTAAAAAGAGGAAACAGATGAATACAGGAAATGGGATAACACTTGGAATTAACGGACTTGGAAGGATAGGAAAGCTTTCTTTGTGGCATCATGCCGGCAGGAAATATTTTGATACCATAGTGATCAATATCGGCCGGGACGTGGGCAAATCTTTTCAGGATATTATTCATTATATTGAAAGAGACTCAACTTATGGACGGCTTGATTCTTTTCTTTACGGCCATCAGGCAGAGCCTGTTATCAGCGATGTTGACGAAGCCGCAGGCTCTTTGGATGTGAACGGCGTAAAGGTAAAAATATTAAGGGACAACAGGAATCCAAAAGATATTGCATGGGCCAAACATGATGCTAAAATTGTTGTGGATACAACAGGTCAGTTTTTAGACCCTTCACTTGAAGCATCTGCCCCGAAAGGATCTATCAGGGGCCATATAGAAGCCGGTGCCCAGAAAGTAATTGCATCTGCCCCTTTTAAACTTAAAGAAGGTGTGAAAATACCTGAAGACACCGTGACAACAGTCATGGGAATCAATGATGGAGACTATGACCCTTTAAGGCATAATATTATTTCCAATGCATCCTGCACAACCACATGCCTGTCCCATATGATCAAGCCGTTACTGGATTATTTTGGTATTGAAAGAATCCTTTCCGCCTCCATGGCAACCGTGCATGCCGCCACAGGCTCCCAGCAGGTATTGGACCGTCTGCCGAAAACCAATGCCATGGACTTAAGAAAAAACAGGTCTATTTTAAATAATATAATTTTAACCACAACAGGAGCTGCAAAAGCACTGCAACTGGTTATCCCGGAAATGGCAACAGTCGGGTTTATTGCAGAATCGGTACGAATTCCCACTTCCACAGGTTCTTTGATCATCCTTGTGATGAATTTCCAGGAAGAGTTGAATAAAAAGCCGATCCGGCGTGAAATGGTTAACTCAATTTATGAGAATGCAGTAAAAGCCAATACAAACGGTTACCTGATGTATACGGATAAACAGAATGTCTCTTCAGATATCATCGGGACCCCAAGGGCTGCCGCTGTTATTGAAGGCCATGAAACCCATTCGCGAACCGGGGCCATTAATATCAATCTTGAACATGTAAGAGGCATAGATAAAAATATACTTGATATGATAAAAAACCAGGTCACGAGCATTCAGGTTACCCAGACAGTGATTTACGGGTGGTATGACAATGAAATGGCAAGTTATGTTAACATGCTTGGTGACAGGACCGTATCCATTGCAGAGGCGATGCACTAGATAAGACAGATTAAAAAAAAGTTAAATATAAAGGATCAATTATTTTTTGTTGTACTGACGGGTATAATATTGTTCTCAAAGCCTTCCAGCTACGCCGGCCCAAAGGTTTTGCCGTTTTCCTTTGGAGAAAAAATCCGCTATTCTGTCAGATGGGAAATGATCCGGGCCGGAAAAGCATCGTTCAAGGTTCTTCCTTTTACAATGGCCAATGGAGAGAAAGCATATCATTTTATACTTGATGTAAGATCAAACAGATATATTGATATGCTTTTCAAAATCAGGGACCGGCTGGAAGGCTTTACAGATATTAAGTTTACAAAATCTTTTTTATACAGGAAGACACAATCCGGCAGGGAAAAAAAGCAGGTGGAGGTTCAATTTGACTGGGAAGCAAACACAGCCACCTATTCAAACTTTGGCGGGAAAAGAGATCCTGTCAGGATTCCTTTAAATGCTTTTGATCCGCTTTCAGCTTTTTATAAAATGCGGACCCTGGATCTTGAATCCAATCAAGACCTGTCCTTTCCTGTGACGGATGGGAAAAAATATTTCATGCAGAAAGGCAAGGTGATTGGTAAAGAAAAAATAACCTTGCCGTCAGGCAGCTTTGATACATATGTGCTGGCCCCGCAGGTAAATCATTTTTCAGGTGTGTTTAAAAAGAGTGAAAATCCAAGCGTAAAAGTATGGGTTACGGCAGATGATCGGAAAATTCCCGTAAGAATAAAAGTAAGGGTATTTATAGGCAGCGTCATCTTTGACCTTGTTTCTGTGAGATACGGTGGGCCCTGAAATGCGAACCTTGGGTAGCCTGCCTGGGGGACACGCAATCATTGACTAAAAAAAATATAGAAAATCAAAAAAAAACTATTGACAAATAGAATTCAAGTTAATATATACAAAAAATCTACCGTACGGTAGGTAGGCATTTTAAAGAATATTAACAATTTGAATTGCTATATATCAATAAATCTAAATTGTTATATAGGTAATATCTACCGTGCGTACGGTAGATATTATTTAAAATAATACCTTTTGCGATGACGGATCTGAGTACAACCAAGGCTGAATTGAAATCGATATCACGAAAAACAAAACAGGAGGATTTTCATCTGTGAATTCCACAAAAGAGACCATTAAAAAGGCAGCCATCAATTTGTTTTATAAAAAAAGCTATTTTGCCACGGCCATGAGCAATATCGCCCTTGACAGCAGTATACGCAAAGCCAGCATCTATCATCACTACGCAAGCAAGGAAGATATACTTTATGATATCCTCATGACAACCATGAAAGAATTAACCATCTATATAGAAACCTGTCTTGAAGGGGTTGAAAATATTGAAAACAGGATGCGGGCCGCAGTAAGGGCCCACGTCAAATTTCATTGTGACCGCCAGAAAGAGGTGTTGATCTCTGACAGTGAACTCAGGGGGCTTACCGCAAATAATTATAAAAGCTTTGTAGCCCAGCGGGATGCCTATGAAAAAATATTCCAGGACATGATTATCCAGGGAATGGACCAGGGATATTTTGCAGCCGGGGATGCCAAGGTGATCTCCTATGCCATACTGACCATGTGTACGGCAGTAGCCCACTGGTTCAACCCCAAAGGACGTCTGTCCGGAAACCAGATTTCCAATATATATGAAGAACTTGTTGTAACACGATTGTTAAGAGAATCACTCCCGCTGCATTCTTTTGAAAATTCTGTTTTGGAAGAAGAGTAAAACGGGAAATTTAACTATAATGCACCAACCAGACAAAGGAGACGTACAATGAAAAAAGAAAAATACACTGGAATACGGACACCCCGCCCCAGGACCGGGTCTGCTCCCAAAACTCTTTTCATTTTAATGGTATTGCTCATTGCACTGTTTATGATGGCATCTCCTGTTTTGGCCGGAAAGTCATACAATTGGAAAATCAGCCAGGGAATTGCCGAAGATCACCCAGCCGCGGCTCGCTGCAAACAGTTTGCCCGGATTGTAAAAGAAAAATCCAAGGGCCGGATGAAGCTTAATTATTTTCCGGCAGGCACCCTGGGTGACTGGTCAGAGCAGATTGAAGCCAACCGGATGGGAACCCTGGAAATCGGACTCAATGCCGGCTCCACCTCCTATAACCCAAAGACCAATCTTATGTTCATGCCCTATCTTTTTTCTTCCTGGGATGAGGCACGGGCTGCCATCGGTTCAAAAGGATGGCTGACCCCCATATTCAATGATCTCTACTCAACCATCGGCCTCAAGGTGCTGGGCATTTATTTAAATGCCTGGGACGGCATGGCTTATACGAGCCGGGTAAAAAATTTAGTTAAAGTACCGGCTGATGCCAGGGGTAAGGGGATCAAGATGCGGGTTCCCCCCATCCGGATATTTGAAGTTTATATACCTACCCTTGGTTTTATTTCCACACCAGTGGCCTATTCGGAAACATTTACCGCCCTGCAGACAGGGATAGTTGACGCCAGGTCTGCCTGTCCTGCGGTTGAAGCCTATGTCATGAGGGATGCCATAAATACCTATGTGGCCACAAGGGATGCTTTTGAATACTGGTTTCTGACCATGAATAAAAAACTATGGGACTCTCTTTCTCCGGCAGATCAGGCCATTCTTACCGCCAGTGCAGACAAGGTTATGGCAGACCAGGCTGTGGCAGCAGAACAGGATGAAAAGGATTTTATGAACAAACTCACAAAAGCTGGAGTCAAGGTTTATGAAGTCAGTGACCAAGAGTGGAAACTATCAGCCAAAGCTGTCAGGGAAAAGGCATGGCCAATCATTGAAAAAGAACTATTGGGAACTGAACTCATGAACAAAATCAAGCAGCATGCAACCCCTATTTCTCAATAGGAAAAATTTTGTCCGGAAAGGTCTTCCTTTCCGGATCCGGCCAAAGGGAGAAAAAAATGTCCATGAGAACCGTTCAAAAAACAGCCCTTGCAATTGATCATGTGTTAACCAATTGCCTGACACTGCTCATCGTTCTGGGCGGCATTCTTATGACCCTGACGGTGGTGCTCCAGGTACTGCTGCGCTATGTGTTTAAACAACCCCTTTTCGGCCTTGAAGAGTTTTCACGCCTGGTGGCCATATGGATTTATTTTCTGGGTGCTGTCTTCAGTACCAAAACTGACAATCATGTCCAGGGGGATGTGGCAAATAAATTTATAACAGGAGAACGGGCAAGGATTATTCTGAGGACCATTGTCTGGGTACTCTGCCTTGTGACCTGTATCTTGTTTCTTTATCATTCCGGGACCTATTCCTGGTGGATCTATGGCACTGGGGAGCGGACTCCAGGCCTGTGGTGGCCCAGGATCATCAGCGTTGGCAGCATGTTTTTCGGCGCAGCCCTCATGACTCTCTACAGCCTGACTAATGTGATCAAATATCTGACATGCGCCTTAAATTATACGGAAGACCCTTAAAGGAGCGCCCCATGACAATTGTACTTTCTATATTAATGGTGGTTATATTGATGATGTTGATAGGCGTACCCGTGGGTTTTGCATTTGGTCTCGGCGGGTTTGCCACCCTGTTTTTCACAGGGATTGATCCGAGATTTGCCATGCCCGCTGCCTTCAGGTCCATCGAATCCTATACTCTCATGGCCCTGCCCCTGTTTATCCTTGCAGGAGGCTTGATCAGCGAATCCGGTATTTCCCAGCGACTCTTGAATTTTACCATGTCCATTGTGGGCAGAACAAAGGGGGGACTGGGTGTGGTCTGTGTGGTCACCTGCACTATTTTCGGTGCCATTTCAGGCAGTGCATCCGGAGCCATTGCCGCCATCGGGTCCATCATGATTCCGGAAATGACAAGGCAGGGATATCCCAGGGGGTATGCAACAGGGCTTGTGGCCACCTCCTCCATGCTGGCCCTGCTGATTCCCCCCAGTATCCCCATGATTGCATTTGCCATGACTGCACAGATTTCCATTTTGTCGGCTTTTTTAAGCACCTTGATTCCCGGGCTTTTAATGATGATAAGTTACAGCCTGGTCAATATTTTTTTGAGCCGCCGTATGGAAAATCTTACCATCGCGCCCAGGCAATCTTCAAAGGAAAAAGTCAAAGAAATCGGACGTACCACCAAACAGGCCACCTTTGCCCTGTTAATGCCGGTCCTGGTCCTGGGAGGTATTTACGGGGGAGTTTTCACCCCCACGGAAGCGGCAGCCATCTCTGCCATCTATGCCGTGCTGGTTGGGTTGGTCCTATACCGGGTCATGACTGTTAAAAAAATGTTTTCCACCATAAAGAGCGCCATGATCACATCCGGAGCCATTATGATCCTGCTGTTTTTCATTTTAATGGTTTCCAGAATCATGGTAACCCTTCAAGTACCCCAGCACCTTACCCAGGCCATGTTCAGCATCACCACCAATAAATGGGGGGTCCTTCTGATGCTTAATATTATTTTACTGGTTATGGGCATGCTGGTGGATGATGTGTCCGGCAACATTCTTTCAGCCGCTATCCTCCTGCCGGTTGCACAGTCCGTTGGCATAGACCCGGTTCACTTTGCGGCTATTTCTGTCACCAATCTTTCCCTGGGCAATGTCACACCCCCCTGCGCCCCCATGCTTTACCTTGCCGGAATGATTGGAGGCAACGTGCCCCTGAACGAATATATAAAACCAGCCGGATATTTCATGATATTCGGTGCATTGCCCGTGATACTTATGGTAACCTATGTGCCTGAATTCGCACTTTTTTTAGTTGACATGTTTTTAAGATAATTTGAATTTTTGGAGATGAACATGGAAAATGAAACCGTATTGTACCACCGCAGCAAGGACGTTGGAATTATTACCCTTAACCGCCCCCATCGCCTCAATGCCATTAACCTTGATCTGCTTAAAGGGTTTATGAAACAGCTTGACAGGGCAAAACAGGATACAGGTGCCAGGGTGATTATTCTGACAGGAGAGGGAAAATCCTTTTGCGCTGGCGAGGATCTAAAAGAGACCGCTTCCGGCAAAAGCCTGGAACAATGGATGGATGAAGCGGAAAGACTCCAGGAAATCCAGCGCATGACCATGAAGCTGGGTAAGCCCATTATTGCTGCGGTGCCCGGATATGCCCTGGGCGGGGGATGTGAATTCGCCATGGGATGTGACATCAGGATTGCCTCAGAAGCTGCTGTATTTGGATTTCCCGAAACCACAGTGGGCATGACCGTTACCAATGCCGGCACAAAGATCCTGACTCATCTTGTGGGGCTGGGTAAGGCCAAGGAACTTGTATTGACCGGTGATTTCATTGATGCACCCCAAGCGTTAAAAATCGGTCTTGCCAACAAGGTGGTGGCACCCGGAAATCTCATGGATGAATCAATGGCCATGGCTGGAAAAATTGCCAGCCGCTCCCCCCTTGCAGTCAGCCTGTCACGAACTGCCATTGACCATGGCATGGAGGCCAGCTTTGACCAGATCATGGAGCTTGAAAAAAGCCATTTGCTTATCTGCGCCCAAAGCGGAACAAAATTTGTGGAAAAGCGGCTCAGGGAAATGAACAAAAAATAACCGGACGATTTTAAAAATTTATATGCATCACAGGAGAAGGAAATGGATCAGACAATGTTTAATCCGGATATGGAATCCATATCTGGAACAGACCAGGAAAAAATGGAGAAAGCCCTTCTCCTTGACCAGATTGAGTATGTATACGGGTACAGCAAAATGTACCAGGACAAATTTACAAAGGCCGGCATTAAAAAAGATAAAATAAAGGATGTAAAGGACCTTGCGCTTCTTCCATTTACCACCAAACAGGAGCTGCGGGATTCCCAGAAAAGACTGGCCCCGTTTGGCGATTTTCTGGCCGCCCCTGCTGAAAAAGTCAACCGGGTTCACCGGACATCCGGCACCACGGGCAGCTTTGTATATACAGCCTTGACAAAAAACGACCTGGACCTGACCCACAATTGCGGGGCCAGGGCATTCTGGGCAGGAGGGCTGCGCCCCCATCACCGTGTTGTCCACTGCCTGAATTACTGCATGTGGATGGGCGGATATACGGATCATGCCAACCTGGAGGCAACCGGGGCCACTGTCATTCCCTTTGGGGTGGGCAATGCCAGGCAACTGATCCAGGTCATCAAAGACGCCGGAATAAATGCCATTTCATCCACACCTTCCTACCCCAGACACCTGGAAAAAGTGGTTAAAACAGAATTCAACATGGACCCGGCGGAACTCGGACTTAAACTGGGATTGTTTGGCGGCGAACCTGGCCTTGAAAATCCCGTATTCAGGCAGCGGATTGAAAACACCTGGGGAATGAAGGCCCAGAATGCCAACTATGGGGTTTCAGATGTATTGTGTAATTTTGCTTCCGTGTGCCAGGATAATTACAAGCTCCATTTCCTGGGGCAGGGCGCATTGCTTATCCAGCTGATTGATCCTGAGACACTGGAAAATATTCCGGTTACGGAAGGGGCAGTAGGTGAAATGGTTCTGACCCATCTGAAAAAAGAAGCTCAGCCCCTGATCAGGTACCGGACATCTGATCTCATGGAAATCCTCGAAACAGGTCCGTGTGAGTGCGGCAGAACAGGATTCCGGTTCCGGATTGTTGGAAGAGCCGATGATATGCTCCATGTAAAAGGCATCAATGTATTTCCCAACGGCATTGCCATGGTCCTGGAAGATATGGTTCCCAATGTCACAGGTGAATTCCAGATCATTCTGAATCATCGGTCACCGTATACCAGCCTTGATATAAAAGTAGAGCATGGCACACAGATCACACCTGACAGGATGCCGGGTCTGAAATTAAAAATTGAGAAAAAGATCAAAGAAACTTTGAACTTTAAAGGGATTGTTGATCTCGTGAAACCCGATTCAATTAAACGGACCAAAATGGGAAAAGCAAGAAGGGTTATCCGGAATTATTGATAATATTGGCATAGAACTTTTCTATATGAAAGTGTTTTTTTACTGGTATTAACAATTTGATAAATTGTCAGGTTCAGTCTAAGTCATCCTTATGAATAACCTTGATATTATTGGGAAAGGAAATTTTCAAATGAGTGATGACAATACAAGCATGTGGAAAAATTTAGGATTGGACCTTAAAGCCCATGATGTCCTGCTCGGTGTCCTCGGGCAGGCATATCAGGACATTTACCTGTCACAGGAGAACCGTCCCCGGGGAATGGAGTATTTTGATTTTGTTATGAGTGAGATACACGGTCTCAGGATAAAAGAACTGCTGGATGAGAAAGAAAAAAAACGTAAAATTATCGGCAGTTATTGCGTATTTGTCCCTGAGGAAATTGCTCTGGCAGCTAATGCAACCCTGGTCGGTTTATGTTCGGGCGCGGATTTTGCTGTTGAGCAGGTGGAAAAATACCTGCCGAGAAATACATGTTCCCTTATCAAGTCCTCTTTCGGGTTCAAGCTTGCCAAGGTCTGCCCCTATCTTGAATGTGCAGACATGATAGTGGGGGAAAATACCTGTGACGGCAAGAAAAAAGCCTATGAAACCATGGGCACCCTGGTTGACAATCTTTATGTCATGGATTTGCCCCAGATGAAATCAGATAATGGACGAAAACTCCTCCGGTCTGAATATGACCGGTTTAAATCAGCTGTGGAAGAACTGACAGGGGTTGAGATAAGCGTTGACTCATTAAAGGAGGCCATCAGGACTGTAAATGAAAAAAGGGCGGCAATCCACAGGTTATCACAGCTGAGGATTGCTGATCCGGTACCGATTTCAGGTTTGGATGCACTTTTAGCAAACCAGGTCTTCTTTTATGACAATCCTGCCCGGTTTACACAATCTGTAAACAAGATTTGCGATGAACTGGAAGAACGCATCAGCAAAAAAAAAGGAGTGTTTCCTGAAAAAACACCCAGGATTTTATTTTCCGGTTGTCCCATGGCTGTTCCCAACTGGAAGCTGCCGTGGATTGTGGAAACATCCGGTGCCGTTATTGTGGGTGAAGAATCCTGCGTGGGAGAACGGGGAACAAGGAACCTTACGGATGATTCAGGGAAAACTGTGGATGCACTCATGGATGCGGTTGCCGACCGGTATTTCAAGATTGACTGTGCAATTTTTACCCCGAACCAGGACAGGCGTGACCATATTTTGGAAATGACCAGAGCCTATAAGGCCGACGGGGTTATTCACTATGGCCTCCAGTTCTGTCAGCCCTATAACATGGAATCCATTCCGGTTGAAAAATTACTGGAAGAAGAGGGCATCCCCTGCCTGCGGATTGAAACTGATTATGGAATGGAGGATGTGGGCCAGATCAAGACAAGGGTGGAAGCCTTTATTGAACAGATCCAGGATTAAATAATTAAAATTTTATGGATGGGCAATGATATTCGCAGGCATTGATATTGGCTCCAGGACAGTGGAACTTGTACTGGTTGAAGGCGGCAGGGTCATTGAAAGCCGCCAGTCCGAGACAGGGTTTGATCCGGTTTTTGAAGCCAAAAAGCTTCTTGAGGGGCTTGAATTTGATGGTATTATGGCCACAGGTTATGGTCGAAATCTTTTTGAAAATGCATTTGAAAATGCAGGTACAGTGACGGAAATAAAGGCCCATGCAACAGGTGCCAGGGCGGAATTTTGTGATGCCGGGACCGTTCTTGATATTGGCGGGCAGGACAGCAAGGCTATCCGCCTTGATAACAGCGGGCGTATAAAAAAATTTGAGATGAATGACCGCTGTGCTGCGGGTACAGGAAAATTTTTAGAAATCATGGCTGAAAATCTCGGGTTCAGCCTTGACAATTTCGGGCCTGCAGCTCTTACTGCTAAAAAAGATCTGGTCATCAACAGCATGTGTACTGTGTTTGCCGAATCCGAGGTCACGTCATTGATCGCCAGGGGAGCCGACAGAAGTGAAATCGCACGCGCCCTGCATAGAAGTGTGGTCAGGCGGGCCGCTGGCATGCTGGGCCGGGTATCATCATCCGGCCCGATTGTTTTTTCAGGAGGTGTTGCAAAAAATGCATGCATCCGGGAACTGCTTTCAGACACGCTTGAAAGGGAAGTTATGGTTCCCCGATATCCCCAGATGGTTGGTGCTTTGGGCGCGGCTTTGATTCTGGAAAGCCGCGCTTTTAAATGAGGTCATGAAAAATCAGCTTAAATCGGCCTGGCCCGGTCCAAGGAAAAACTTCCTTGTTTTGCCATAGCCGGTTTTAAGTTTAAGCTTGCTGTTTTCAATCAAAGCATAGAGTGTCGGGACAACAACAAGGGTCAGAACCGTTGCGATCATAAGTCCAAAAATAACGACAATTGCCATGGATCTCCACCACTGGCTGGATTCACTTGCCATTGAAACTGCCATGACATGGAAATCATAACTGATACCTGTGACCATGGGCAAAAGCCCGAGGATAGTTGTAATGGCCGTCAACATAACAGGCCTTAACCTGGTGGCCCCGGCAGCAACGACAGAGTCCCTTATACTCATGCCGCTATCTCTGAGCTTATTGGTGTAATCAATAAGAACAATAGCATTGTTTACAACCACCCCGGCAAGGGAGATGATGCCCACCCCTGTCATGATTATTCCAAATGGCGAGTTAATAACGGCAAGGCCCCAGAAGGCACCGCCTAGTGACAGGATTACGGATGTAAGGATGATGACGGGCTGGATTACGGAGTTAAACAAGGTCACAAGGATCAGGAAGATTAAAAAAAGTGCAATTATAAATGCTTTTAACAAGAATGCCTGGGATTCTTTCTGGCTTTCATCCTCTCCTGTGAATTTATATTTATACCCGGCAGGCAGCTTAATCTTTTTAAGCATCTTTAAGGCCTGCATCCTCACAAGAGTTCCAGTGGTCTTTAATTCATCAATATTCGCCTTGACCGTGACAACACGTTGATGGTTTTTTCTTATAATATCCCCCATAGTTCCCTTATATTCAATGCTTGCAAGGGTGGTTAAAGGGACAATTTCTCCTGTGGCCGTGGAGATCATGAGCTTATGGAGGACGTCTGCCACTTTTCTTGAGGGTTCGGAAAGCCTGACCACAATGTCATAATCATCATCCCCTTCATAAAAGGTTGAGACGTTAAGGCCGTTATAGGCTGTTTTCAATGCGCTGCCAATGGAACTTGTGGTAAGGCCGAAAAGGGCTGCTTTCTGGCGGTCAATCCTGACCTGGACACTTGGCAGGCTGCCCTGGTAATCATCCCGGATGTCTTTGACGTGGGGAATTTTTTCAATAACTTTTTTTATATTCTCAGCTATTTTGCTTAAAATACTAAAATTATTCCCTGAAATTTCAATATTGACTGGAGGCCCTGTGGGAGGGCCTTCCTGCTGCTGATCAACAGTGATCCTCACACCTGCAATGTTTTTGACCCTTTTTCTCAGCTCTTCAAGGTCGTCTTCGGTTGGAGATTTTCTGTCTGCAAAATCAATAAACTGGATGCCTATGTGGTTGGGAAGGTTGGAGTCAAAAACAGATCCGCCTGAATTTTGAACAACCTTGGTAAAGATATGTTCGATATTATTGATATTGCTGGGAGCCATAAACTTTGTGCCGTCTGCATTTTCATGTTCCTGAAGTCTCATGGCATCCTTGTAGTCCATGGTCTTGTTCCCGGTAATGGCTATTTCTACTTTTTTTATGGTCCTGTCAATGAAATCAAGGTCTGCCCCTGCCGGAGGATCAATATTTATATATACTGATCCGGGATCAATGGGGGGAAAAAATTCTATGGGTTTTTCAACACCGATTTTTAAAAACCATATCTGGACAAAAATGATCAGCACAGCAAAAGACCCGATCAACACCGTGATTTTATAATCAAGTGCTTTGTTTAAAATTTTTGAATAAAGTTTTAACCACAATCCCTTGATTTCAATTGGCTTTTCTCCCTGGGCCTCTATTTCTTTTGCAGTGAGTATTTTTCCATCGCTGTTTGTTTTTCCCTTCATAAAAAAAGCGCACATGGCAGGGTTGATCACAAGAGCGACAAAAAGAGACGAAGATAATGTCACAATCAGGGTAATAGGAAGGTATTTCATGAACTCACCCATGATGCCCGGCCAGAAAATCATCGGGAAAAAAGCGGCAATAGTCGTCAGGGTAGAGCCTATCACAGGCCAGGCCACCTCTCCTGTTGCCTTCATGGCAGCGTCCACTTTTGGAACGCCCTGCTGCATATAACGGTAAATATTTTCAATAATTACGATTGCATTATCCACCAGCATTCCCAGGGCAAGGGTCAAAGAAAAAAGCACAACCATGTTAAGCGTATATCCCATGGCCTGGAGGACCGCAAAAGATAAAAACATTGAAAAAGGTATGGCGATTCCTACTAATAAGGCATTTCTAAGTCCAAGCGCAACAAATAAAATTGCAACAACAAGAAGGAGGCCTGAAATAATATTATTCTCAAGGTCAGCCACCATATGCCGGATATCTTTTGATTTATTCATAAGCTTGGTAATGGTGGTGTTTTTCGGGAATGTTTTTTTTGCCTCTTTTATAATAGTGTCAATTTTGTCGGAAATAAAAATAATATTTTCCCCGACCCTTTTTTTAACGGATATATTGACCGAATTCACGCCATTCAAGCGTGACCGTGAGGTTTCTTCCTTGATGCCGTCAACAACGGTTGCAACATCCTTTAAATAAATGGGCTTGCCGTTGTGGGTTGCAACAACAAGGGAAAGGATTTCCTCGGGTGTTTTAAATTCTCCCGGAACCTTAAGCTGGTACCTGCCGTCCCCAAGGGTGATGGCGCCACCGGACGTGTTCTGGTTCTCACTTACAACCGCTCTTTGCAATGATGTAATGGGAATCCTGTAATATGCAAGTTTATCAGGATCAACTTCTATCCTGATTTCCCTGTCCTGACCACCGGTCACTTCAACTTCAAGGACTCCTGGCACGGCTTCAATGTCATCTTTTAAATCATCTGCGATTTTCTTTAACACTCTCGGACCGCTTGTCCCTGCCAGGGAATAAATAACTATGGGCATTTCCGAGAAATTAACCTCAAACACGGAAGGGTCATTTTCAAGGTCGGACGGAAGATCATTTTTTGCTTCATCCACTTTGTCCTTGACCTTTGTTAATACCTCATCAATATCAGTACCTGGTAAAAATTCAATATTGATCCGGGACAGGCCCTGGGAACTTACGGAACTGATATTTTTTACCTTGTCCAGTCCTTTGAGTTTTTTTTCAATCTTTATGGTGATGCTGGTTTCAATATCAGATGCAGAGACCCCGCGGTAGTCGGTCTGTACAAATACATAAGGAATGGTAATATCCGGGTCACTCTCCCTTGGCAGGGCTTTATAGGAATAAATACCAATGCCCATAATTATAAGGGCCAAAACCAGGACGCTGGTTCTGTTTTTTATG
The DNA here is from genome assembly GCA_013151635.1 of Deltaproteobacteria bacterium. Classification (GTDB taxonomy): domain Bacteria; phylum Desulfobacterota; class Desulfobacteria; order Desulfobacterales; family Desulfobacteraceae; genus Desulfobacula. Next base: position 34,673 of record JAADHV010000065.1, read on the forward strand.
GCAGTATCAGAGATAATCATTGCAAGATTTCCTCCATATCCCGGATGGTTTTTGTCACATTGACCCTTTCCCCGTCTTCAATAATGCGTTGGCCTGCAACAACAACTTTTTCACCCGGGAAAAGTCCTTTGGGAATTTGAGTTTTCCAGCCATCCAGAAAGCCCATGGTAACCGGCCTGAAGTGGGCAACACCGTTGTTTTCAATATATACGCCAGTCTCTTTATTATGGTCTACAAGGGCATACATGGGCACAGCAAGGCCCCGGGGGTCTTGCTGCTTTATTATTTTCACCCTGGCAAACATATCGGGAAGGATTGCTGCATCCTTGTTATCCACTTTTATTTCAAGATTATACAAACGGGCCATGGAGTCTGTGGTTTTATACAGATAATGGTATGCACCTGAATAGGTCTTCCCCTTCAGAGCATCAATTGTCACCTCAAATGTTTTAAGCTTACGAACGGCATCAACATCGGATTCCGGGATGCCGACCACTATTTTAAGTTTATCTATTTGAATGATCCTTACAACAGGATCTCCTGAATTTAGAAATTTGCCGTTCTCAATATGGATACGATCTGCAATTCCCCTCATGGGAGAACGGATCGTACACCGGCTTAAGTTAAGTTTTGCATTCTCAAAAGCAGCCCTGGTGGTTTTTATACGGGCCACGGCATCATCTAGTTGAGACTGTGTAACAAAATTCTTTTTTACAAGAGCTTTCAGGCGTTTTCCATTTGCAAGTGCTGTTTCATAGGAGGCAAGAGTCGAGTCATAGGCATTTTGATAATCACTTTTGTCAATGACAGCCAGGATATCTCCTTTGTTCACATGGCGGCCTTCAAAGACTTTTTTATTGACGACTTTTCCTCTTATTTCCGAGACCACTTCTAATGATACCCAAGGTTTTGCAACACCGGGAAGGCTTATTTTTTCCATGACCATAGAAGGGACAAGTTCCATTGTCACAACATTGGTCAATGCCTTTGGTATGGCTTTCTCATTGGATTGTTTTTGTGCAAGTGCAGCTTTTTCTGCAGAGATTTTTTTACCCAGGGGCAGTATGATAAGCAGAATGGAAAACAAGACCACGATAAAGGGTATGCCTCTCCATATAAGTCTTAATATCTTTCTTCCAATTTTTTTACTATTATCAGATTTGGTTTCCATAAACATGTCCTCATATGTTTAAAATAAAATTGCTATGCAAAAATATAGCTATTTTGTCTGTTTTCAAGGGGTGTTTTATAAATTCATTGTTAAAATTTTCTTAAGGCCCCGATGCTACAATAATCATATACAAAAGTATAGTAGAGTATTGTAAAAAAATGTTACAAAAATTCTTGACAAGCTAAATATAAAGTTTTATTTTGTGACTGGTGGTCACGATTGTTCCGGGGAGAAGGGAAAAAATATTATGGGTGTAGCCGACAGGAAGGCAAGAGAGTTTAAGCGCAGGGAAGAGGATATTATAAGGGCGGCCTTTGAATTGTTTGCAGAGCATGGCATTGAATTTGTCACCATTGATATGATTGCAGAAAGGGCTGAAGTCGGCAAAGGTACCATTTATAAACATTTTACAAGCAAGAATGATATATTTGCCGTACTTATTATCCGCCAGGGGCATGAACTCCTTGATCTTTTGGGATCGGTTCCCTCAGATGCCCCGGTTCTTGTGCAGATAAAAAAGACCATGCGCGTTTTCTGGGACATGCAGGTCGGGGATATCAGGAAGTTTGCCGTCTATAGAAAGTGTGACCACCTCCTTTTAATGGATGATATGGCACCCGAAGTGTTAATCCAGTTTGAAAAGCAGAGCAACATGAAAAACAAGTTCATAAGAAGCTTGATAAAAAAGGCCATTGATGAACAGATTTTCAAGGATGAATCGGTTGATAACCTTGTTGCAGCGGCTGTCGGGTTATTCCAGGGCATATTTGATTCTATTCTTGCAGGAGAGGTCAGACCTTCTGAAGAATTATATAACCTGCTTGAGAGTATGGTTTTTAAGGGGTTTATGAGATAGCATCTGTTTCTAATGTTGCGCGGATTTTTTTGCTCACAGAGTGAGTATTTTTTTGACCCATTATATGACTAATAGTCACAAACAGACTATGATAGCTTATCATGACTATTATTTCCTAGATTTTAACTTAAATATACTAAAAGGAAAAAAAAATGAAATTAGATCGGTTTATCATCAGGGCGATTGTTGAATTTCCCAATGCAATCCTTGTTTTTTTTGTTGCGTTTTCGATTGGTGCAGCTCTTCTTCTCCCGGGGCTTCAAAGAGACCCGACACCTTATCTTCTGCCTCCCTCTCATGAAAGCCGGGTCAACCTGGCAAAATTACGGCAGAATTATACCGGTGCGAACGACAGCATCATTATCCTTCTGGAAGCAAAAAAGACTGTATTTAATAAAAGAACGCTTTTACGGATAAAAAAAATGACTGCTGCATTTGAAAATATTCATCTTGTGACAGATAAAGACAGGGAAGAACTTTTGCGTTTAAGCAGGACAGCACCAGTGGAAGTTGCATCAAAAATGCATGAGCTTGCGAAAGGCCATATTGATTCTGAAACCTGGATGCGCATAGATGAAATCAAAGAGGTCCTGTTATCGTCTCCTGAAGGAAATCAAAAAATTTTAAAAGCCCTTGATACATGGATGGAAAAATTGTCCCCGGTAATTAAGGTAACTTCCCTTGCCAACACAGACAATATTTTAGGGGCGAATGGAAAGCTTACCGTAAATCCTGTCTTTGATGAGATCCCTCAAACAAAAGAAGGGCTTTTGCAATTGGAGAAGCAAGTTCAGTCAAACGATTTATTTAAAAATATTTTGTTTTCCAAGGGCGGTAAAAGCACAAGTATTATCATAGAACTTGGTTTGGGCGACGATGAAACCCAAAACCGGTACCTGATTTACCAGCAGGTGAAAAATATTGTTGAAAATTTGGTTCCGGGAGATGAAAAAGAATATATCGCAGGGCTTCCGGTCGTGACAGGTGCACTTGGCAAAGTTATGGAAAAAGACACCCAAAGGCTTTTTCCCATTGTCATATTTATTGTGGTGGCCTCGCTTTTTATCACGTTCAGGCAGTTAAAAGGGGTTTTTGTTCCTCTTTTTGTTGTGCTGCTTTCGCTTATTATTACCCTCGGATTAATGGTATTGTTTAAAATACCGCTGAATATTATTACCACCACACTGCCTGTGTTTATTCTTTCCATCGGGGTGGCCGACGGGATTCATATATTTTCCGAATACCGGGATAACCTGGCTTCAGGATATGGCAGGATGGAATCCATAGAAGCCACATTAAAACACCTGACCATCCCGGTAATTATGACTTCGCTCACAACAGCCGTTGCATTTTATGCCATTTCCATGACCAGGATTATCCAGCTTAAGCATTTTGGCATATTTGTTTCCATTGGTACAATTGTGGCCATGCTGTTTTCCCTTTTTTTTATACCGGCCCTCCTTGTCGTACTGCCGGAAAAAAATCATAAAAAAACTTCAAACAACAGAAAAGAGGGCTCCAGATTTGAAACAGCATATGCTGATGCATTAGTCAGTATGACAAAAATTTTTGTAAACCATCCTGCCCTGACTTCCTTTGTCGCAGGGATAATATTTATTGTGTCCATATTCGGGGCCTCAAAGGTTTTAGTGGATAATAATAATGCAAAATATTTTTTAAAAGATTCAACTATTTATATCTCCACGGAAAAGCTCAATAAGGATGCGGCCGGCAGCTCTGTAATAAATCTTTTAATTAAAACAGATTCAAAGGAAAAAGAACCTTTTAAGAATCCTGAAAATTTAAAATATGTGGAAGAACTGGCTGCCTTTGTCAAAACCCTGCCAAAAGTCGGTAAAGTCCTTGGTTTAACCGAGCTTATTAAAAGAATCAACTTTGTCCTTAATGACGAAGATCCTGCCTTTAACAGGGTGCCTGTGCACTTGGATTCCGGGCCGGGTACAAAAAATCTCATATCCCAGCTTTTACTGCTTTATGAAAATGGCGGGGGAGACGCACTCTCTGATTTTACAGACTCAGATTACAGGAAGTTGAATATCCCTGTTATACTGCAGACAAATTCATCTCTGGATATTTATCGATTAAGCCATGACGTGAAAGAGTTTGCAGCAAAAAATTTCCCGGATCATTTAAAGGTTGATTTAAGCGGTTCTGCAAGTGTTTCGGTTGCAGCAACAGATGAAATTGTAAGCGGCCAGATGATAAGTATGATAGTATCTTTAGGTCTTGTCCTTATCATGCTTGTCTTTACATTCAAAAGGCTTTCCTATGCCACTATTGCCATGGTGCCCCTTGTTATGACCATTTCCATTAATTTTTCAATTATGGGATTTTTTGGCATCCCCCTTAATATCGGTACCGCCATTATATCGAGCATTGTTATTGGCATCGGCGTTGATTACAGTATCCACTACCTTTCAAGGTTAAAGAAAAATCTTGATATGGGCATGGATTTTTCAAGTGCTTTAAATAACACGGTCAGGCGCAGCGGGAAAGCCATTGTTTCCAATGCGTTTACCGTGGGCCTGGGTTTTGTGGCACTCTGGTTTTCCATTTTGACCCCGCTTATCATTATGGGCTGGATGATCACTGTCACAATGCTTGTCAGCGCTGTCTCCACCCTTGCATTAATACCGGTTCTCATCATTTTTGTTGAAAAAAGGGCAAACATGAAAAGAAAAGCAAATGAACCCCGGCGTTTAACGCTTCACCCGCAACAAGGTTAAGTCAAAGGAGAAAAAAATATGAAAAAATTATTTATCATAACAATATTATGTGTTTTTTTTACAACGGGATTTACCGCCCGGGGCTTTGCCGGGCCGACCGCGTTTGAGGTGGTGCGGAAAATGGATACCAGGGAAGACGGCGACACCCTTACCACGGACACATTGATGATCCTGATCAATAAAAATAAGCGAAAACGCATCAGGAATATTAAAAATATCAGGAAAGACTATGGCCCTGATACCAGGGGGATTATATTTTTTTTAAGTCCGGCTGACGTGAGAAACACGGCCTACATGTCCTATGAGTGGGATGATGCCTCAAAAGAGGATGATTCATGGCTTTATCTCCCGGCCCTCCGGAAAGTCAAGCGCATAGCTTCCGCTGATAAATCAGGATCGTTCATGGGAAGTGATTTTACCTATTCCGACATTAACGGGATCAAAATTAATGACTGGGATTACACTTTTATAAAAGAGAATGTGAAAGAGAGAGGATTTGATACCTTTGTGGTCCGGGGGCTGCCTAAAAAAGAGTTAAAAGAAAAAGTCCTTAAAGAAACAGGCTATCTTAAAACCGTGATGTGGATAAGAAAAGATAATTACATGCTGGTCAAAGGCAAATACTGGGTAAAAAAGGGTCATAAAATTAAATACTTCAAGGCTTCGGATATTAAAAAAGTGGATGATATATGGACTGCCTGTAAATTGACCATGGTAACGACAAAAAAGGGAAAAGTCACACATTCTTCTGTCTTGAAATTTTCAAATATCCGGTACAATACGGTAATTGATGATGCAACATTTACCACAAGGCGCATGGAACGAGGGTTATAATGGGTAAAATCAGAATCAGTAAAAGGCCCTGGCTTTTTGGTTTGGTATTTTTTTTGTGGTTTGCATTGGCCCAGGCCTGGCCCGGCCTTGCCGTTTCTGCGGGGGCGGATAATCAATTAATTACAGAAGATGACCCAAAAGGATTTGAGGATGGATTTGAGGATAATGATCCGTTTGAAGAAATTGACATAGATGCTCTCACAAAAGAGAACGTCCAAAATCAAGACGGGAAGTTCCTGGTCGGCGGGTTTATAGAGATTGAATCTGAATATGCCTTTCATAAAAATGATGAAAAATTGTCAGGGCTAAAGCCTCTTCTTTTCATTGAGACAGAATATAAAATAAATGAAAATTATAAGGTTAAAGCTTCGGGGCAGGCTTTTTATGATATGTCCTATGATATTGAAGCAAAAGATAACAACAAAGGCTCAAACCTGGATGATGAAAAAAAAGCTTTTGGCCTGAAAGATTTTTACCTGGACGGGAAAATGGGAGATATATTTTCTGTTAGAATCGGCCGGCAGATTATTGCCTGGGGGGATTCGGATTATGCCAGAATCACGGACGTGGTAAACCCGAGGGACCTGACAAGTCCCGGATTAACGGACCTTGAAGATGCAAGACTGCCTGTTGCAGCCTTTCGCCTGTCAGCCTTTTTTAATGCCTGGTCTTTTGATTTTGTCACCGTGCATGAGCATCCAGGCTCAAAGATATCGGGAAAAGGATCGGATTTTGACTATTATACGCTTTTGCGAAGCCCTGTGATTTTAATCAATGACAAACATACGCCGGATTCCGGAATAAAAAATACAAGTTTTGCCTTCAAGGCCACCCATGCCTTTAATGGCGGGGATATCTCTTTTGTTGCGGCAGATACTTTTGATGACAAGCCATTCCTGAGTTATGACGGCCCGGCAAACGGGATCATGGTATTTACGCCTGAATATGGCAGGATCATAACTTATGGGGTTTCTGCAAGCCTTGCAAAAGGCTCAGGCCTTTTCAAGTTTGAAACAGCTTTTACCCGGGATAAAAAAATTATGCGGAACGATGTCCTTGCAAATATAAGCTCCGGACTTGATAACTCATTGATAAAGACAACCAGCAGCAAAAACCAGGTATCTTCCCTGGCAGGTGTAGAATATACAGGGTTTACCGATCTTAGGCTGAGTTTTGAAGCCCAACTGATCCACACCCTTAATCATCGAGCCTTTTTGAGCGTGGATGAAAACGAGTATCTGACCTATTTTAAAGCCACAAAGGACTTGCTCAATGAAACCCTGGAACTTGCGCTTTTCTGGGTTTTTATGAACCCTGGCCAGGGCAATATCTTAAGGCTTTCAGGCACCTTGGATATCTTTGACGCTTTAAGTGTCGGGGCAGGTATGGTTTTTTATGACGCAGCAGACCTCTCTTCGGACCTTCACCCTTACAAAGACCGGGACAGGGTTTTTATAAGGGTGAAATATAGTTTTTAAACGCCATGCGTTTAGCTGTATTGTGCCCGGATATCTTTTTTGCTGATTTTGCCCACGCTGGTTTTAGGTATAACTGCATCCAGGACAATTTTTTCCGGTACGCCGTATTTCGGGATAACGCCTTTTTCCACAAAACTCATGCAGAACTTTTTAATTTCATCTTCTGATACCGAATCTTGAAACCCTTCTTTCAGCATGACCAGGGCAAGGGGCCGTTCCCCCCACTTTTCATCGGCAATCCCGACAACCGCAACTTCATTGACAGCTTCATGCTGGCTTATGATATCTTCAATCTCAAGGGAAGAAATCCATTCCCCGCCTGTTTTAATAATGTCCTTTAACCTGTCTGTGATCTTTAAATAACCCTCGGGGTCGATCACGCCGATATCTCCTGTGTGAAGCCACCCGTTTTCCCAGAGTTCTTCGCTTTTTATCTCGTCCTTTACATAGCCCTGGGTCAACCAGGGAGTCCTGGTCACGATTTCCCCTGCACTTTTCCCGTCATGAGGAATAAAATTTCCGGCCGGGTCAACAATTTCAAGCTGGACATTGGGGACAGGAAGCCCTGTTTTGCAGCGGATGTCCACCTGATCGTCCTCACTCCATTGAAGCATATGCGGTTTGATATTGGCAAGGGTCAGCAAGGGGCAGGTTTCAGACATTCCATACCCGGTATAAAGATTGATGCCATGGCTTAGGGCCTCCTTGCAAAGTCCTTTGGAAAGCGCTGACCCTCCGATAACAACTTTCCATCCTTTAAGGTCGATATTGTTGATGGACGGGCTTGTCACAAGCATGTTCATGATGGTTGGCACACAGTGGGAATACGTGACCTTTTCCCCGACGATAAGTTTTAAGAGCATTTCAGGTTCATACCGGCCGGGGTAAACCTGCTTTGCACCCAGGAGCGTCATAAGATAGGGCATGCCCCAGGCATGAACATGGAACATGGGAGTCATTGGCATGTATACATCGGAAGAATTGATATTGGCCTGGGCATCATAGGCGCAAAGTCCTGACATGGCCCCATAGGTATGGAGTACGATCTGCCTGTGACTGAAGAAGACCCCCTTGGGACGACCTGTGGTGCCTGTGGTATAAAATGTTGTAGCCATGGTGTTTTCATCAAAGTCAGGGAATTCGTAACCATCCGGGGAATCTGTGATAAGGGCTTCGTATTCTCCTGCAAAATCAAGGCTGGAATCGGGCGGAACAGGTTTGTCCGCAAGAAGGACAAGGTGCTTTACGGTTTCAAATTGATCTTTTACGGTTTCCAGCAATGGAACAAAATCTTCATTGACCAGGATGATATCATCTTCTGCATGGTTGATGGTATAAATAAGCTGTTCAGAGGTAAGCCTGATGTTGATGGTGTGAAGGACTGCCCCCATCATGGGGATAGCAAAAAAACATTCCAGGTAGCGGTGGCTGTCCCAGTCCATGACAGCAACAGTATCACCCGGTTTAACCCCGAGTTTTTCCAGCATGTTTGCAAGTTTCTTGACCCTGTTCCCAAAATCTTCATAATTGTATCTGAAGCTGTCCCTGTAAATAATTTCCTGGGATGGCGAATAGATTAAGGGAGTGTCCAGAAGATGTTTGATTAAAAGCGGATAATTGTAAGCACTGGGGGTCGGGTTGACAAGTTTTGTTTTCATGATTCCTCCTTGAATTAGATTTTTTCATGTATGCTTGTTTTATAGGTGCTTTAAAAAGCCAAGTAAATAAGTAAAGGAACCAAATTCATGTATGCCAGGGACTTAAATCCATGTAGGCAAATCACCTATATGTCCATTTATATGAAAGTCTTTGCAATCCAAATCAGGACTTTCATGTTTTGTTGTGGGCAAAGTCTGGTGAAATACCAGGTCTGCCCGTGGCCGTTATTTTAAAAAATCAGGCAGGAGGTTTAAAAATGCCTGTTTCTACAAAAATAACGGCATTTCTAACAAGGTCTCCGCTGTGTTTTATTCCAAGTTTTTCCTTGATTCTTTCCCTGTAGGTGCCAATGGTTTTAACGCTGATGTTCAATAACCTTGCAATTTGACCGGAAGAATATCCTTTGCCAATATACTGGAATGTTTCAAGTTCCCTGTCTGTCAGGCATTTCAGGGGCGATTCGCAAACAAGCTCTGGTTGATTCCTGAACTTATTTAAAATATTGCTCATGATTTTCGGACTGACATAAATATGGCCGGATAAAATCTGGCGGATGGCTGTTACAACGGATTCAGAGGCTTCATGCTTCATTATGTAGCCTTTAGCGCCTGCCATGATACATCTTTCAGCGTGAAGGGATTCATCATGCATGGACAGGACAAGGCAGGATATTTCTTTATGGGCGTTGCTTATAAACTTGACAAGGTCCATGCCGTTGCTTTCTTTTAATGACAGATCCACAATTACAAGGCAGGGGGCCTTTTTTTTAATTAATTCCATACCGCCTGCCACATCCAGGGCATCGCCGCAAACCATCATGTCTGTTTCATTATCAATCAATTCTTTCAGGCCCATCCTGAAAATGGGATGATCTTCAACAATGAGTATTTTTATTTTACCAGACATGATTCATGCTCGATTTCAAGTTCAACAAGAGTTCCGCCTTCCCGGGCATTGGCAATGTTTAGAACAGCACCGATCCTTGTTGCCCTGTATTTCATTAACTTCATACCCATACCGCTTGTCCGGGACAGGTCTTCTATCCCTGTCCCATCGTCTTTGACTTTTAATGTGACGGTTTTGTTTTCATCCGTCAAGGAAATCACAATGTTTTTTGCCTTTGCATGTCTAATTGCATTGTGGATTGCTTCATGAGCGATGTAATAGATGTGAGTTGCAACACAATGATCCTTGATAATGCACAAGCCCTTGCTTTTTAAGGTGCAGTTTATTTCATAAAGATCTTTTATGGTTTCGGCAAGTGCCTCAAGGGAGGGGCCAAGCCCGTGTTCCGGCAGATTGATCGGAAAAAGTCCTTTTGAAAGCTGCCTTGTTTTTTCAATACTGTCTAAAATAAGTGAGCGTATTTTCTCAGCATTCCTGGCCTGGTCAATGGAGGCGGTTTGAAGTTTCTGGGTTAAAATTTTAATCATGACTTCAATTCCAATGAGCTGAGGGCAAAGATCATCGTGGAGTTCCATGGCGATTTTCCGGCGCTCCCTTTCACTTATGTTGAGGACTTCTTGTTCAAGCTGCCTTGATTCCGTGATGTCTTCCATGGCGACCAGCATGCAGGACTCACCCCAGACATATACAATTTCAGCTGATATCACCCCGGTTCGTTTTTTCCCCATGGCGTTTAAAAAACCTATTTCAGTGTTTTGAAGCCTTCCTTTTTTTTGTATGGTCTCAATTATTTTTTTCCCCCTGGCAGGGGAAATAAAAAATTTTAAAGCCATCAATTCCTTTCCTATAAGCTCAAAAAGGCTGTACCTGGTAATTTTTAAAAAGCTGTCATTAACATTGATTATCCTGAAATCTTTTAATGCAGCGATAAACATGCCGCTGGGGCTGCTTCTGAATGCCTTGGAAAACATTTCTTCTGAAAGCCGGAGTGCTTTTTCGCTTTTTTTACGTTCGCTTACATCCCTTACAACACCGCTGAACCCTTTTGGAAAATGATCAGGATCTTTTACCAGGGACACAGAAGTTTCAACCGAGCAAAAAGACCCGTCAGGCCTTATAAAATCAAGCTCAGATGTCTGCATTGCAATGCCTGAGTGTTTTATCCTGTCAAAAATAGAAGAGATTTTTTTATGATTTTTTGAATTTAAAAATGTTTGAATAGGCTTTTCCAGGAGCGTTTTGTGCCGGACCCCAAGCATCTTTTCCATGGAATGATTGCAAAAGGTGAAGGTTCCTTTTAAATCTATTTCAAAATATCCTTCCTCCATCCGCTCCAGGATGGTCCTGTATTTTTCTTCACTGATTCTAAGGGAAAGCTCGGTTTGCTGATGCCGGCGGATTTCTGATTCCAGGCTGCTGCTGTACACTTCAAGCTTTTCCATGAAATTGTTGAAATATTGAGCCAGTTGTCCGATTTCATCTTTTGATTCTACCGGCATCCGGACGGTGAGGTTTCCGGATGCCCCTCTGGCAAACCTGTCCATAAGGGATTTTAAAGGGTTTATCACTGTATTGTTAATCATAAGGGAGGTTGCAGATACAAGTACAATAATCAGGCCAATAGTTATGGCAATGATATCCCTGATAGTTTTAAGCGGGGAAAACATTTCATCAAGATAACTTGCCGATGCAACAATCCAGTCATACTCAGGGATATAGTTAAAGATCACGATTTTTTCCCGTTCTTTTTTTTCCCCGGGGTTTTTCCAGGTATAGACGGCTTTCCCGTTTTTCAGCCGGCAGATATCCCTGACAAAGTGATGCCCCTGTTTATCAACTGCATTAAAATAATTGCCGGAAAGGAAAGGATGCACAACCAGGTTGCCCAGGCTGTCAATAATATAGGCATAACCGGTTTTTCCGAATTTGAGCGTTAAAACACTTTTTTTAAAATCAGAAATATGGATCAGCTCCTTGAATTCCTCCCGGTAGGAAGAAACGGAAATGATCCAGTCCCATGGTTTAAAATAGGCCATGTACATGGCTTTTGGCCTTTTATGCAGTTCCCCCGGGTTTTTCCAGTCATATTCCAGGTAACCGTTTTTCATGGCGATCATTTTTTTTACAAACGGGCGGTCCATGAAATTTTTCCCGGCAACCCCGGGGTTTGGGTGCTCAATAGCGACCCCTTTGGTATTTGCGCAGAAAATATATCCTGTTTTACCAATGGTCTGGGAAAATAAAATCCTGCGCGCCTTTTTTTTTGCATCTGCCTCTGATAGTTTCCCCTTGGTGTAGTCTTTATAGATCATCTCAATGATATCCCTGTTTTTTTCAGCAATGGCCCTGAGATAATTTTTAATGGATGTGTTGGCCGCGGTCCTGACCATATTGAGAATCGCGCCAGTGGAATGGGTAAGTTCGCTTTCAATGTTTTTCTCAATGGTTGACCGGACCTGTATATAAATCACGGCACCACCCAGCAAAGTGGCAAGGATGAAAATTAAGGTGTACCCGCCCAGCAGTTTGGGCCGGATCTTTAGATTTAGAAAAAAGTGCCTCAATACCTGTTGTGATTATCCCTGTTTATATATGATCAAAAAGCCTTGCAGCATTAATGCAGGTACAATAACAAGCTTGTTTTAAATATTCAAGGACAAGTAAAAGGATCAAAAACTCTGCAAATTTTTAAAATCTTTTAAAACAAGGCCGGCAGCCTGTCTTCCCGCCATCATGACCGGCGTATATCCGCCGCCGTGGGACCATGCAGAGGCAAGATAAAGGCCGTTTAAAGGCGTCTTTGACTTTAAATGGGAAATGTCGCGGTTAAATCCGTAAATGGCGCCTTCAGGGTTTTTTGTATAAAACATGTTGGTCAGAGGGGTGCCTGTTTCCATGACCTCAATCATGGAGGACAGGCCCGGTATTAATTTTTTTTCAACCCTTTGAATAAAAGCCCGAGCAATTTTTTCCTTTTCTTTGTTGTAGGCATCTTTTTTACCATTAAAATAATCTCTTTCAAATTTTTTCCAGGGGGTAAAGTCAGACAGGCACATAATGGAAATCGTTGATTTCCCCGGTGTGGAATAATCCTTGAACAGGTTGTCATAAAGGGTGATACTTAAATTGGAGTCAGCAAGGTTGTTTTTTGAAAAGAGCATATCATGGCTTATATCCGTGTTCTGGGCAAGATCAATTTCATAGTTTTTAATATGATCGGTTTTTTTGTCCAGGCCAAGCCAGACCACAAAGCTTGAAAGGGACGTCTGCCTTTTTTTGACCTGCCGGGCATAGTCCGGGGGGATCAGGTTTGAATGCACCATTTTATTAAATAACGCCGGAGCGCTGCAATTGGCAATGACAGCTTTTGCAGGGTATTTTTTACCTTTAATGTCTGTTACGCTTTCTATGCTTTTTTTAAGATCAAACCCAATATTTCTTACCTCGGTATTATAAAGGATTTTTCCATGATTTTTTTCAATACATAAAGAAAGGGTATCGCTCAAATCCTGGGATCTTGTTTTATAATACTGCCCCCCGTGAACCAGGTATTCTCCTGTGGCAATGGCATAGAACAATGCATTGATGCGGGAAGGCAAAAGCCCGTAATATCCGGAAAAGACAGCCATGCAGTATTTAACGTCCTGATCGCTTACATGGATGTCCATCCATTGCTCAAGGGACAGGTCTTCAAGTTTTTCCATCATGGAAATCTTAAACCTTCTGCCTTCCCACAGTTCTGAAATCACCTGTTCCATTTCAGAATAAAAATCATATATGCCGGGCTTTTCATGGGGGAAAGCTTTGGACATTGCTTTTTTTACACCTTCAGGATTTTTTGCAGGAAGGGTCACATCAAATTTTGGTGTAATAATCCTTTTAAGCTCCGGTGTATGCGCAATCTTAAGTTTGTCCCAGATGCCAAGGTCTGTCAATATCATCTGGGGCATGGCATGTTCTGCAACCGTTGCATGCAAAGATACATCAAAAGTAAAGTCTTCCCGGTCAAAAGATGTGGCATATCCGCCCGGAACAGAATGCTGTTCAATCAGGGTCACATCAAACCCGTACCTGGACAGGTAAGCTGCCGAGACAAGCCCGCCAAGCCCTGCCCCGATAACAACAATCGGAAAGTTTTTTTTATCGGGAATGCTTGATGCAATTGCGCCAAATCCTGTCCAGTCTATGGCAGCGGCACTGGCTGCCATCAATATTGTCTTGAAGAATTTTCGCCTGGACAGCGTATGGCTTAATTTATCGGGAAATCCCATGATATACTCCTTTTTTTATTTGTTTTATATAAAAGTCTTTGCAAGCCAAATCAGGACTTTCATGTTTTGTTGCGGGCAAACTCTGGTGAAATACCAGGTCTGCCCGTGGCAGTTATTGAATGGTTATAGTGATTTTCTTTTTTGGAGAATAAAGCTTGAAAACAGCCTCTTCATATTCAGGGGGCCCCAAAGTCCCCCTTGCATTGTTTGAAAATCCATACCTTTCTGTTGGAATACCAAAAATCCTTGTGTCAAGCTCATTGTTACCGTTTTCATCATGAAAAACTTTAAGGGCATATTCTCCATATGGGAGCAGGATGGTTTTTATGACCTCTTTATTTATGATTTTCAAATTAAATCCTTTGAATGGTGTTTCAGCATTATAGTTTTTCTTTGAATTTACTATGGCTATTTTTGCCACACCATCTGAGTTCTCAAATCCTGTGATATGAATTGTCAGCCTGGAACTGCCCTGAACTGCAAAGGCCGTGCTGACCGCCAGGATCATGAAAATAAATGAAAGAAAAATACTTGGGCGTTTCATTTTTTTGTCCTTTCTTTTTTAAAAGTTCACTTATCGTAAGCTCTTTATCCTTTTGCTGCAATTTCATTGGGACAGGCGGCAGAAAAAGGAGGATGAAATGATAAAATTAAAGAATGAATGATAAAATTTTACGAATATCTTATTATTGATTTTTTACGATAATCTTGTTAATTGACAAAATCATAGAATCTTTTCGGACCAACATTTCTAATAACTGCCACGGGCAGACCTGGTATTTCACCAGAGTGTTTGCCCACAACAAAATATGAAAGTCCTGATTTGGATTGCAAAGACTTTCATATGAAAGAAAGGTGATTTTTTTATAATGAAAATCGGTGTCCTGGAACTTTTAAGCGAGAATGCAAACAGGTCCTTCTGCCAGATGCCCCATAATTTTTTTGTGGTCAGGCAATATGCCAGCATTATGCCGCAGGCTGTGAGCGTGTGGATAAGAAAGCTTGGGCATGATGTATTCTATGCAACATATTACGGGCAAAAAGATCCCATAAAACTTGTACCCCATGACCTTGATATTATTTTTATTTCATGCTTTTCCCGGGGCAGCGGCCTTGCATATGCCCTGGCAAAACTTTTCAAAAAGAAAAATCCAAAAATCCTGACGATTTTAGGCGGCCCCCATGCAAAACAATTCTCTTTTGATGCGCTGCGGTTTTTTGATGTGGTGGTAAAAGATTGTGATGAAACTTTGATTAAAGAAATTTTAGGCGATTTTCCAGAAAAAAGTATCGTTACAAGCCTTAGGAAACTAAAAGAAATCCCGACTATTGAAGAGCGTCTCCCGGAAATAAGGACAGCCAGTTTCTGGAATTCAAAGCCGTCGAGGTTTTCCTTTATCCCTATCCTTTCCAGTACAGGCTGCCCTTATTCCTGTGATTTCTGCGTGGACTGGAATTCGCCTTACAATCCTTTGCCCCTTGAAAGGGTAGAGCAGGACCTTTTGTTTGCGGCAAATAATTTTCCCGGGGTAAGGATTAATTTTTATGACCCTAATTTTGGTGTTAAATTTGATGATGTCATGAATGTCATTGAAAAAATACCCCACCCGAAAAAGCACTGGTTTTTAACGGAAGGATCTTTAAATTCATTAACAAAAGACCGCCTCAAAAGAATGAAAGACGCAGGATGTCTTTGTGTTATCCCGGGTATTGAATCATGGGATGCCTATTCAAAAAAAGCAGGCATTAAAAGCTTTGAGACCGCCCGGGACAAATTAAATGAAATAGTTGACCATTTTGAATTGATTCATCAATACATTCCCATTATCCAGGCAAATCTATTGTTCGGCCTTGATACGGATTCAGGAGAAGGCCCGGTTATTCTGAATAAGGAGTTTATCTCGAAAACCCCTTATACATCCCATTCATTGAATATCCCTGCGCCTTTTGGCGCGACTCCCTTATTTAAAAGGTACCTGGATAAGGGCAGGATTTTAACATCATTGCCGTTTACTTTTTATTGCAAGCCATATCTTGCCACTACTTTAAAGCATTACCACCCCATTGATTTTTATGAAAAGATTATTGATATATTTTCCCATATGACATCCCCCGGCATGCAGTTTCATGCCGCCAGGACCACAAGAAGCTGGATATTCAAAGGGTATCACCCCATACGAACTGTCAGCCTCAGGCTCATGATCCGAACCATGAAGCAGATTTTAAATCTTTTAAAAAAAGACCATCAGTTCAGAAGGTTCCATGAAGGAGAATCCCGGGTTCTGCCCAGCTATTACCACCGCCGGTATGACACTCTTTTAGGGCCTTATAAGGATCTTGTATCCTGCGAGGAGAGAATCCCCCGGCTGGAAAATTTTGAAACCGCAGACCGGGAATTTAAAAAAACCGGAACATGATTATTGCGATTTTGCCAAAATTCAGTATCATGGTTTTGAAATGAAAATTAAAAAAAGGAAGCAGGAAATCAAATCGCAAGATACAATTAAATCTCTTATTATTACTTCTATATTTAACATCATTATTGCCGTAATATTAACCTATTTTGTTCTAAAGGAGTATAATTTTTTTGATGTGCTTGTTATTTCACAGCTTATGGGTTTGTCCATATGCTTTTTTGTAACAAACAGCATTGGTTTTGCCAGGCAGAATAAAAATATATGGATCATAGCATTCATTGCTCTGGGCTTGATAGCAGGTATTTTTACAGGCTCTTTTTTGAGCTGGGGTTTTTTATTTTTTTTTCGGGATATTGAATTTGATTATTTTTTAAAACACGTGGTTTCTTATTCTGTTGGTTTTGGGTTTATTTTTGGCGTGCCCGTCATTTATTTTTTTTCTTCCCGTGAGAAAATTATAGAATCGGAAAAACAAATCAGGGAAGAGAGGATCAAGCGCCTGACAATGGAAAAAGAAGCGGCCATGACAACCCTGAAGCTTTTGCAGGCCCAGATCGAACCCCATTTTCTTTTCAACACCCTTTCAAACGTGATTTCTCTTTTTGATACTGATGTTGAAAAGGCAAGGGCAATGCTCATCAATCTTAATGAATATTTAAGGGTTTGCCTTAAAAGAACCCGCCGGGAAATGATCACTCTTTCACGTGAGCTGGACCTTGTACGACAATACCTTGAAATATTTAAAATAAGAATGGGAAAAAGGCTCTCCTATGAGATTAATGACCATACTGATATTCTGGACCTTCCTTTTCCTCCTTTAATCATCCAACCCCTTGTTGAAAACAGCATTAAATACGGGATCGAACCAAAACTTGATGGCGGCACGATAAAAATAGACTGCCGGATTCAGGAGAACAGCCTTGAAATAGTAGTTGCAGACACTGGAAAGGGACTGGATGAAGATGCCAATAAGGCAGGCATAGGAATCAACAATGTCAGCATGAGGCTGGAAAGTATTTATGGAAACAAGGCAGGTCTGATACTCAGGCAAAATCATCCAACAGGGATAAAAGCCGTGATCAAGGTGCCGGTATGAAAATTTTTACTGCCATTATTGCAGATGATGAGGAAAATCTAAGAATTGCCATATCTGTTTTATTGGAACGTTTATGGCCTGAGTTACAGATCCTCGGGCAAGCACAAAACGGGATTGAAGCTTTGTCGTTAATTGAAAAGGAACAACCTGATATTGCATTCTTGGATATTCAAATGCCGGGAATGACAGGTATCAATGTGGCAAAAAAAGTATCCAATGACTGTAAAATTGTTTTTATCACAGCTTTTGATCAATTTGCAATCCAGGCATTTGAAAGTGAGGCCGTGGATTACATACAAAAGCCTGTTACTGAAAAACGCCTGGAAACAACCATTGCCCGCTTGAAAAAACAATTGAACAATTGCAGGCAGTCCCGGGATTTTGATCTGAAATTTAAAAAAGTACTCCAGATGCTGGAAAACAGGGATACACCGGATTATCTAAGATTGATAAAGACAAGGACAGGGTCAGAGTTCAGGTTTGTCCCGGTTTCCCAGGTATTATATTTTAAAGCAGAAGACAAATATACAATTGTACAGACAGCCGAAAAGGAATATTTAATCAAAACCCCCATTAAGGATCTTGAAAAAAGCCTTGACCCCGGAAACTTCCTGCGGGTCCATCGAAGCTCTATTGTCAATATTGAAAGAATACGGAGTATCAAGCGTTCTTTTACCAACAAGATGATTTTAGGTTTTGACCTTACAGACCACACCATTTCTGTCAGCAGATCATATGAACACCTGTTTAAAGGGATGTAGCCTTTTTTACAAGGCATTAAAAAATATTTTCAGCCGTTGGGAGGACCGGCAGTTTGCCCTGTGGAGGCAATTTTCCCGGAGTCCATGACAATAAGGGTGTCGGCAAGCCTTGAAATTTCCTCTAAGGAATGCGTGACATACAGCACAGGAATTTCAAATTCAGTACACAACCTGGAAACAAAGGGCAGGATTTCCGCCTTTCGGGGCTGGTCAAGGGATGCAAAAGGCTCATCCATAAGGAGCAGGTCAGGATTGGTAAGCAATGCCCGGCCGATGGCCACACGTTGTTTTTCCCCGCCTGACAGTCTTGACGGTCTCCTGTCAAGTAACTGGCCAATACCTAAAAGCTCCACCACCTGGTGAAATGTTATGGAAGACTCGCTGGTTGATGTGTTCCGCATTCCATAAGCCAGGTTGCTGCGCACCGACAGGTGGGGGAATAAGCGGCCATCCTGGAATATATATCCGATATTGCGTTTTTCAGGCGGCAGGTTTATTTTTGCATTTGAATCAAACAGGTTTCGGTGATTCACTGTAATATGTCCTGCATCCGGGCGGACAAGTCCTGCCACCATGTTGATTACCGAGGTTTTTCCCGCCCCGGAGGGCCCGAAAAGCGCGATAACCTCTGTAACATCAGATTTAAATGCAACATTGATAAAACATTTTCCTAATTTTTTTTCAAGCTTGATATCCAGCATAACTTATCCGTTCAAGGTGGCGGTAAACCACCTGGACAGCAGTTCGGAAATTAAAAGTGCCATCATGGCTATGAAAACAGATAAAAGGCAAAGCCTCATGGCAGAGGCTTCACCATTCGGCATCTGGATCAGGGTATAAAGGGCAAGCGGCAGTGTCTGGGTTTCACCTTGAATGTTGGATACAAAGGTAATCGTGGCCCCGAACTCTCCAAGACTCCTTGCAAAGGCAAGAAGAATCCCGGTAATAATTCCGGGTATTATCAGGGGCAGGGTCACGGTAAAAAACACACGCAAAGGCCCTGCTCCCAGAGTCCGGGCTGCGTTTTCAATGCCCTGATCAACCGCTTCGATGGAAAGCCTGACGCTGCGAACCAGAAGGGGGAATGCCATTACGCCGGATGCAATGGCTGCGCCTTTCCAGGTGAATGCAACACTGATTCCAAGATATTTGAACAGCAATGCACCAATTATACCGTTTCTTCCCAAAAGAATAAGAAGCAGGTAGCCGATAACAACAGGCGGGAGTACCAGCGGCAGATGAATAAGCCCATCAAGAATGCTTTTCCCGGGAAAATTTTTACGGGCCAACACCCAGGCAATTAAAATTCCAAATGGAAGGATGCCGGCAAGGGCCCATCCTGAAACCCACAGGCTCAGTCGAAGCGCTTCCAGTTCAATTGATGTCAGATTAAACAGGTTCATTTATAAATTAAAAAGCCATATTTTTTAAATATGACTTTTACCTGTTGTGATTTTAAAAATAATATAAATCGCCTGGCCTGGTCAGTTTCATGCCCCTGGACGATTGCCGCAGGGTAACAAACAGGAGGATGGCTTGTACCGGGGAAAACACCCACAATTTTAACCTTGCTCGTGATAGCGGCATCGGTTTGATAAACCAGCCCCAAAGGAGCCTCCCCTCTTTCAACCAGGGCAAGAGCGGCCCTGACATCTTTTGTCCGTGCAATTTTTCCCTTAAGGGATGAAAACAGTCCAAGGTTATCAAGTGCTTTTTCCCCATAGATTCCGGCAGGAACGTGGTCTGGATCCCCCATGGCTAACCGCCCGCCTTGAAGCATGGAAACAAGATCGGTGTTTTTACTCATTTCAATATGTTCAATCGGACTTGAAACCGGTGCAATGAGAACGATACGGTTGCGTAAAAGATTAAATCGACTGGAGGGTACGATAAGTTCTTTTTTTTCAAGAAAGTCCATCCATTTTAAATTAGCGGAAATAAAGATATCAGCCGGTGCCCCGTATTCAACCTGTTTGGCCAGGGTGGAAGAAGCGGCAAAAGCTGTTATTACCCGCTGACCTTCTCTTTTCGCAAAAATCTCACAGATCCTGGTCACAGCGTCTGTCGTGGATGCAGCAGCAAAAACCATAAGTCTGGCCTTTTTTAGCGTCTGTCCAAATAAAGGATGGACACCAAAAATAACAATAAAAACCAGCAGTCCGAAAGTCCATCTTTTTTTCATTTAATGCTCCAAATTATTGATCAATCATTTTTTAACTGTCAAATGCCTTATTCAGCCCTTACTAAATTCTATTGAAAAATGGCTTGGCTGAATTGGAAAGCCAGTCTACAAGATGGGTCATATGATCTGCCTTAAATTCAAAAACAAGGCGATCAAACGGCCTTTTTTCCGAAAGTGTATGAAAGCGGACTTTTTCCCTTATTTGTTCGAAATAATGAATTTGCCGGTCAATTAACCCTTTGCTGCCGTTTATTGAAAAATAGTGGAAAAAAAAGAGCTTGGCAATAAATTCCATCCTGAACTCTCTGACATGCAGGACCGGGCTGTGGAGCCAGTTTAGAAGGAGTTTTTTCCCGGTATCAGTAAGGTCAAATACCCGTTTGGAGGGCCGGGATTCCTGATGCTCCATGCGTGCCGTGACGAGCCGGTCGTTTTCCAGACGTTTAAGCAAAACATAAAGCTGGCTGTTACTGATATGCCATACATTCTCAAGATGTGAATCAATAAATTGAATCATTTCATATCCGTGCTTTGGGCCTGACAAAAGCGTTCCCAGCAAAACAAAATTAACAGACGGCTTTGGTTTCATTTTTTTAAAATAAATTATATATTCCACTTTGCTATATTCCAATATGGAATATTTTGTCAAGTCTTATATAATCAAATATTTCCTGTTTAATATTCTTCCGAACAATATGCTAAGCTTTAATTTGTAAAATATCAGGTGTGATACCTGATATCAGGTGCCTTTCTTACAGGTGCCCTGTAATATTTTAATTTTGGGAATCCCACCATGACTGCGCCATGGCAGGTATGATTTGCAGGAAATTTCAATTTTTCCGCCAGGGCCGGCCACTGGCTTGCGGCATAGTTGACATAACCTGCCCAGCAGCTTCCAAGGCCGAATCCGGGCAGGGCAAGCTCCAGGTATGCTATGGCTGTGTGGCAATCTGCCGCAGCACTTCCAAACTCGTTAGAGGCATATGCAAAAGCAAGCTGGGGTGCGTCCCTGCATATTCTGTCAACACCCTTGTCCCATTGGTCAATCAGAGTTTTCATGTTCAAAGTCAGAGCGACCTGGGGGTGGGTCTTTGAAATATATCTCATCCAGTCGATCACATGGGCTCCGATGTTTTTAACATCAGCCTTTTTGTTTACAACAAGCCATTTCACAGGTTGCTTATTGCTGCCGGTGGGTGCGCAGCATGCAATTGCAAGGGCTTTTTCAAAAAGCTTTTCTGGCACAACTTTGTTTTTGTAGCGCCGGACAGCCCTTCTGGACCTTAAAAAATGTTCTGCCTGTCCTGGTGTCAGAACAAGGTCTTTTTCAACCGGCATGCACAGGTCCGGTGAAAGAAATTCAAGGCTGAAAGCAGCTTTAGGGCAAACCG
>JAADHV010000065.1:56503-59333 GCA_013151635.1 Deltaproteobacteria bacterium
GGTCCTTTTTTTGTCATTTCAATAATATGTGCCGGGCATTCAAGGGCACAAATACCATCTTTGTCACATTTTTCATGATCTATTTTGAATATACTCATTTTCATACCTTTTTGATCCTTTAAAAGTCTATTTTGTGCAGGCAGTCAGATTAAAAGTTTACCAGTCTATGGGGAAATAATCCTTTAAGAATTTGCCGCACCAGTGTTTTCCTGTAAGGATGCCGTGGAAAAAAGGATCGCATATTCTTGCTGCCCCGTCCACAATATCCAGGGGCGGCTGAAAATCATGACGGTCTTTTTTCAGCGCAGCAAGGACGGCAGGGTCCTCATCCGTAACCCAGCCTGTGTCCACGGCATTCATGAAAATTCCATATTTGGCAAGGTCACTTGCCGCAGTATGGGTAAGCATGTTCAAGGAGGCTTTTGCCATATTGGTATGCGGGTGGCGGCTTCCTTTTTTAAATCTCAGGAACTTGCCTTCCATGGCCGAGACATTGACAATATGTTTTTGTCCTGTGTAATCTTGTTTCATCAGGTCTGCCAGGCGGTTGCAAAGGACAAAAGGAGCCACGGAATTGACAAGCTGTATCTCCATCATTTCAGATGTCTGGATTTCCCCGAGCCTCAGCCGCCAGGAATTTGTTTTTCGAAGATCCACCTGCTGGAGGTCTGCATCCAGTTTTTCTGCGGGAAATGCCTCTGGCACATCAAGGGAATGGTCGTGGGAATATGGAATCTGGGACAATTGGGCTGACATGCGCAGACCAATACCCGGAGCTGTATTGTTCCAGGTCACGGGCAGGGCCTTTTCTTTGTCCACATTTTGTGCCTGCCCGGATTCAAGCCTTGAGATGCAGGTCTGGTAGTGCCCTAAAAGGGATCTCGCATTCCTGGGTAACAGAGTGATTCTTTTTTTTTCGTTTTCCATTAGATGGGCATAAAATCCGGGTGGCCTCCTGACAGTCTGGGCCGCATTATTGATGAGAATATCCAGGCGGCGGAAGGTGTCTTTTATATAATCGCAAAACAGTTCCACACTAGGGGTGTGGCGAAGATCCAGGCCATAGACATGGAGCCTCTGGCCCCATTCGGAAAAACCCGGCTCCCGGGAAAACCGCAGGGCCGAATCTTTTGGAAAGCGGGTGGTTGCAATCACCCTGGCACCGGCTTTCAGCATCATCAAGGTGGCCTGGTACCCGATCTTGAGCCGGGAACCTGTGATCAATGCAACCTGCCCTTTTAAAGAGACAGTCTGGAAGCGTTTTTGATAATTGAATTCAGCGCATTTCGGGCACATGGTATCATAAAAATGATGAAGCCTGGTAAATTCGGCTTTGCAAACATAGCAGTTGCGCGGTGTTTCAAGTCTTTGAGATTTGTCTTCCGGATCTGGTTTGCCGGCAGTAAACGAAATTTTTCGTGGAGCTTTGAAAATCTCTTTTTCCCTTGCCCTGCGGATTCCAGTGGCTGCCCTCATCCTGCGTTCTTTTTTGACAACGGCCATGCGCTTTAACCGTTTTTTATCCTTGTTGCGTTTTTTTATCTCCTCTTTGTCCGGCCGGGATATTTTTCCTGCTGCACAGATCAGGGCTATTCGTTCGGGTTCTTTCAGGCATGCCAGGAGTTCGGACTGGCCCGCTATTTTTTCAAGGATGGGAATACACCCTTTTATGGCTATCAGGGTTTCTTGCATGTCATTAATATCTGCGTCTTTGCTGCTGGTATCCGTATTGATGGGGGTACTCCTTGCTGTATGCTTTTTTAATTTTGAAAAAAATCCATTGGCCTTGTATTAAAAGAATGAAATTATTATAGATTTTTAATTAATTTGTCAATAAAACAGATTAAA
The DNA here is from genome assembly GCA_013151635.1 of Deltaproteobacteria bacterium. Classification (GTDB taxonomy): domain Bacteria; phylum Desulfobacterota; class Desulfobacteria; order Desulfobacterales; family Desulfobacteraceae; genus Desulfobacula. The sequence continues at coordinate 58,352 of JAADHV010000065.1, forward strand.
TCAATAAGCTGTTAACTTTTTATTAAACCAAGGAGATCCCATTATGACTGATGCAACTGTACTTGCCCTTGACCGGTTACGAGACCTTTCCATGCTGAAATGGTATGTCATACCGTTCCTTTCCATGATTTTTTATATCTACACCAGGGAGATCAAGGAAGCAAGAGAGACCGGAAACTGGAATGCCGTGTTTGCCGGGCTTACTATTTTCGGTGTGGATTTTTTCAATGAAACCCTGAACAGCTGGATCATGGTATTGTCCGGCCGGTCCGCCTTATGGACCACTCCGGGGGACACAGCTCTCAGGACCATGGTGGGCTGGAACATTGAGATCATGTTCATGTTTTCCATCATGGGCATTGTCTATTTCCACTCCCTGAATCCTGACAGGGGGGCAAAAATCTTCGGCATTTCAGACATGTGGTTCTGGGCTGTTGCCTATTCTGCCTTTAGTGTATTTATCGAATGTTTTTTAAACATGGGCGGCCACCTTGTCTGGGAATATTCTTTCTGGGAAAGATCCTTTAAAGGGATCTGGCTGATTTTCCTCTTTGGTTATTTCCATTTTTTCTGTGCTGCTATTTTTGTCATCACCCGGAAAGCCATGAAAACAAAACTTATAACCATAGGGATTATTTATCTTATACCAGTTCTTATGAATATACTGGGCAAGGCAATATTTAAATGGAACTATTGATTTCTCCTTCACTGAAATTTGTTTGTACTTTTGCTGTATTTTTTCCTTGACACATGATATCAAGGTAAGTAGGTAATATTTACTGAACGAATAGAAAAAAATTCAATAAATGATAAGGCAATTATAACTATCTAAGATAATGGAATAAACATAAATACATTATGGGTAAAAAAGATTTACTTTCAAAGATATCCATGAAAAACAATATCACATCGCCACCTGGTAAAACTAGAATCATCAATACCATGCGAGAACTCCTTGAAGAACGAAATTTTTCAACCATCA
>JAADHV010000095.1 GCA_013151635.1 Deltaproteobacteria bacterium
TAAGGCCGACTGCAAGTCTTTTCATGATGGCATCCTGGCAAATTGAGTTCTATTCATTAATGTTAACGCTACCATGACGAAAAATCATGGTCAACCCAAGCGTACTTATTTATTTCAGATTATTATATTTTCTTCATTCGGGATATAAAGGGCATAACTTTAATGACAAGACTGAGAAAAGCTTTGCGTTTATTTTGCCTTTCGGTCAAAGAAAAGGTGTTCAGGGTGTGTGAACACCTTTTCTTTTAAAAAAATACAGGAAACTAATCTCCGCAGGAACCATCGGAACCGCAGCTGGAACATCCTGACTCTCCCAGATCAATATTGGAGTCAAGATGGAATCCCATCCCGGTGAAATCAATTTTAATAGTTTCCGCTTTTTCCATAAACTCTTTATCAACAACAAATTTGAGGCCTTTAGCATCAAAAGTATCATCTGTATCTTTTGGCTCGTCCAGAGCCATGGCAAGTGAAGGTCCACCTCAGCCGCCTGAATTGAGAAAAATTCTAATGGGGCTGGGTTCCCTGCCCTGGAAATAGTCCTCGATCTGCGTTTTTGCAGGATCTGTCAACTCAATCATTGTATAACTCTCCTTATTTGTTTATTTTTTCAGGCTATACCTTGCCTGAATACCCTAATTTTAACCATACACTTGTTGCATGTCAATATTACAATTTTTTTTAACATTTTAACAAGCTGTACAAAGGATTTTAAAAACTGTAGTATATACTTTGATTTATTTTTAAAAACAGTCATTAAAAAACCGTTGAAAGTATAAGGACTATCATGAAAATACTTGTTACCGGTGGTGCCGGATATATCGGAAGTCATACCTGCGTTGAGCTTTTAAATGAAAATTACGAGGTGGTTGTTTTAGATAATCTTTCAAATAGTTCCGAAGAGTCTTTGACAAGGGTAAAAAATATAACAGGAAAATCACTTGAATTCTATAAAGCAGATCTTTTAGATAAAAAAGAGATCGCATCCGTCTTCCAGGACCATAAAATTGATTCGGTCATCCATTTTGCAGGGTTAAAAGCCGTAGGAGAATCGGTTCTGGTCCCGTTAAAATACTTTCATAATAATATTTCCGGGACCTTGAATCTTCTTGAGGTCATGGATGATTTTAACGTGAAAAACATTGTATTTTCTTCTTCTGCAACTGTTTACGGAAACCCTGCATCCCTTCCCATTAAAGAAGACTTTCCATTGTCAGCAACAAATCCCTATGGCCGGACAAAACTTATGACAGAAGAGATACTGCAGGACGTTTACTGCTCGGACAAAAGCTGGAACATTGCACTTTTAAGGTATTTCAACCCTGTCGGCGCCCACGAAAGCGGAAAAATCGGGGAAGATCCTTTTGGCATACCTAATAATCTTGCCCCTTATATTTCCCGTGTGGCAGCTGGTTTCCTGCCCCGGGTCAATGTATTTGGAAATGATTATGACACTTTGGACGGGACCGGTGTCAGGGACTTTATCCATGTTGTGGACCTGGCACTCGGCCACATTAAAACCCTGCCCAAACTTTTTACCAATCCGGGTGTGGTGATTTATAATCTTGGAACAGGCCAGGGCTATTCAGTCCTGGAAATGATCAAAGGGTTTGAAGCAGCAAGTGGTAAAACCATCCCTTATAAAATTACAGACCGGAGACCCGGCGATATTGCCGCCTGTTTTGCAGATCCTTTTAAAGCAAAAAAGGAACTTGGCTGGGAAGCAAATAAAACACTTGCTGACATGTGTACGGATACATGGAACTGGCAGAAAAAAAACCCGGACGGATACCGTGAAAGCCAAGGGGAAAATTAAACATGGATGATTATATTCCCAGTCTGAAAAAAAGTATAAAAATAGAAAAAATCGGCCAGGCCAAAAAACTTTTGGGCCAAATCCATTCAAGGCCTGCAACCGAAAAGCAGGAAGTGATTCAAATACTTGCCCTTGCACCGGATAAGGCTGCATCCGAGCTTTTATCATTTTTAACAAACAAAGACCACAAAGATCCTGATATTTATGACCGGTTGATCCACCTCATTACCGACCGGGCACACCTTAACTTCAATTTTGCCCTGATTTTATTTAAAAATGCAGACATTAAGACAATCATGCATGCCGCACCCTTGTTTCGACACATCCTGTCCAATGAAACAGACAGAGAACTTTTAAATAAAATCATCCGGACCGCAGGAAAGATTAAACTTGAAACCCTGACTGATGATATTGCGGAATTTATCTTTTATGATGACATTGATTTAAAAACAGAGGCAGTCAAAGCCCTTGAAAGGATGGGCACTGCCCGTGCCTGTGAAAAACTCGAACAGGCTTCTATGACAGAAAAATGCGACCAGGATATTTTAGATGCCCTTCAAGTACTTAAAGCAAAAGATTCATTTAAAAAATCCCTGCCGGTTGAAAAAGCTGAAACGGCCGGCGAATTCAAGATTGGACTTGAACTCCTTGCATCCCCGGATATTGAAAAAAGATTTAAAGCATTTATTACCTTTTCGGAAAAAGGTTCCAAAGTATCGTCCGGTATTTTAAAATATTTAAAAAGCTTAAATCATGAGCAGGACCATGATCTCATGATCAATGTTTTGCACCTGGTTTCAAGAACTCTTCCTGTTGAAGCCGTCAATGATCTTTTTGCCATCATTAACAAAAAGAAAATAGATAACACGATCAAATTTGCCGTCTACATCGCACTTGAGGCCTTCCCGGAACTTGAATCCGCAGCATCGTTTGTACATGGACTTTCAGAACCTGCCATGTTTGTCCGCCTGGCTGCCATAAAAGCCCTGGATAAAAATCTTTCAGACTTTGTATGCGCCGAAATTAAAAACAGGATTGAATCCGGTACGAAAAAAGGGGAAACCCTTGCAGAGACCATTTTAGATGCCCGGGCAGCAAATATCATTGAATACCTTATGATTTCAGATACATTTTACTATATGGCTTCTAACTATCTTGCCAGGAAAGCACCCATACCTGTTCTTAATACATTTATTGAGATACTGGAAAAAAGAAAGCTCAAGTCAACCACCAAAAAATATATGGATTTAAGAAAGAAAAAAACTGCCCGGAAAAACGATCCTTTTATCGTCATCAGCTCTTCTGAAGCCATTTTAAATATTTACAGCAAACTGATTTATTCATCCGGTTTTTATTGCCTGACTTTCCAGCGGTCCCAGGATGCCTTTGAAGCCATTGTCTCACAAAAACCCTGTGCTGTTATCTGTGATCTTTTTTTAAATGACATGACCGGGATGACTCTGGCAAGAGAAGCAAGAGGACTCTATTCAAAAGAGGATGTGCCCATCATTATCTCAAGCCTTCAAAAAAACTTTGATAAAAAACTGCTTCAAAATGAGCTGGATAAAGCCGGTGTGAACGAAATATGTGATTTTCCTGCAAAAATAAGCCAGATTAAATCATGGGGAAAATAAGGAACTGAAACTTGAATATAAGGCCTGTGGCATTGGGAGCCAGGTTAATCCGGTACCCGTCGATTCAAACCATTGGTTTCAGGCCCAATTTCCAGGATTATTCCATTCTGGAACAGAACATGATCCTGAAGGCCAAAAAAATCTATTACCCTACAGCTTTTTATGCAGACCTTTTTAATGCAATGGGCAAAAAAACATTCCCAAGCTTTCATACCTATAAATTTGCCATGGACAAGATAAAACAGACCGCTGTCTTTAACATGCTCGGCATTCCCCACCCAAAGACAAAAATTTTTTACGGGAAAAAACAAAAACTTGCCATACTTGAGTCTTTTGACTTTCCTTTTATTGCTAAAAAAGCAAGGGGTTCTGCCAGAGGAAGAGATGTTTACCTGGTACGAAACATAAAAGACCTTTCACTTTATCTGCAAAACAAAGGCCCTGCATATATCCAGGAATACCTTCCCATAGACCGGGATATCAGGGTCATCATTATCGGCAGGAAAATAAGATTGTCCTACTGGCGGATTGCAGCTCCAGGTAATTTTAGAACCAACCTGTCCCAGGCAGGGAGCATAAGTTTTGCTCCCCGGCCGCGAAAAGCCCTTGAGCTTGCTCTCACAACAGCATTGAAATGCGGATGGGATGATGTGGGAATCGATATCATTGAACATAATAAGCTATTTTATGTTCTTGAAGGCAACATGAAATATGGCACAAAAGGGTTTAAGAAAGCCGGCATCAATTATAAGAACATGCTGGAAAACCTGATTTTAGGGGGCAAGGTATAAATTTCACAGCAATCCTGCATCATTTTCATCTTCTTCCCACTCGGCAAGGTACTTTTTAATCGCTGCATATTTTGATGATCCACGGGGTTTAAAAAGCAGGTATCCGGTTTGCTCAATCTTAATTTCAAGGCTTTGAAAAAAAGCTGTTTCAACCTGCTTTGGCTCCATATACTCTTCAGGCGTATTGATATTATCAAAAACAGCCCGTGTCAAATGTCCTTTTGGAATAAAAAGATCACAGATACTTGCATCCCATTCTTCCGGGAAACCATTTATCTTCCACGGGCTCAATGTTTCAGGCCTTAATATGTTTTTATTTTCAGGGTTGAACAAAGATTTCACGACCTTCATTTTTCTTTTGTCAAACTGCATCAGATCCTTTAAAAGCGTTTCAATATCATCTGAAAAAATCCATTCTTCCGGCTCTAAAAGGACTGGTGGGTAATCTTTACTGGTCAATGCATATTTAAACGGGCCATTTTCTTCCCAGAATATCTTGAAATCCTTTAAATTTGGGAGTATTTCCCTTTTTATCGAAAAAACAGCCATTTTTTAATTCCCTTAAAAAAAATATCTTATTTATTTAATATCAGTTACAAGATTTATTACTTTTGTTTTTCCAATAAATCAACCATGGCAGGCAAGACAAGGTTGATTTTAAAAAAAATTATTGCCCGGCACCGGAAAATTTTTTATGGCAGATAAATATAAAAAAAGGTAGAATCCATAATTACGGTTCTGTGAATCAAATTTATAAATATAGTGCGGGAGACAAAAAATGGCGGATTTCATACAACAATTCAACCCTGTTATGCAGGCTTTTATTGCCACAGTCTTTACCTGGGGCGTGACCGCGGCAGGCGCGGCACTTGTTTTTTTTACGAAAACCGTGAATTTTAAAGTTATGGATTCAATGCTTGGATTTGCAGCCGGGGTCATGATTGCTGCAAGCTTCTGGTCTCTTCTGGCTCCCGGCATAGAGATGGCGGGACAATTGGGGCATACCCCATGGCTCACCGCAGCCATCGGGTTTATGGGGGGTGGAATTTTCATGAGGCTGACTGATAAATTCCTTCCTCATCTTCATCCCGGCTTAAGTGCTGATAAAAAAGAAGGTATCAAAACTTCGTGGCAGCGAAGCACCCTTCTGGTCCTTGCCATAACCCTTCACAATATACCTGAGGGATTAGCTGTCGGTGTTGCATTCGGGGCTGTGGCAGCCCATCTCCCTTCTGCTACTATCGGGGGAGCAATCGCTCTTGCAATCGGTATCGGGATTCAAAATTTCCCTGAAGGCACTGCTGTATCAATGCCATTGAGAAGGGAAGGAATGAGTAAAGGAAAAAGTTTTCTTATGGGGCAGGCTTCAGGCATGGTTGAACCTGTTGCCGGGGTGACAGGAGCGCTTTTTGTCCTGAAAATGCAGGACATCCTCCCATATGCCCTTTGTTTTGCTGCCGGAGCCATGATTTTTGTTGTGGTGGAGGAACTTATCCCTGAATCCCAGAAAAGGCATGAGAATATTGACCTTGTAACAATGGCAACAATGATTGGTTTTTCAGTCATGATGGTCCTTGATGTATCTTTGGGCTAAAAAATTACTGCTTTGTTTAAAAAATGACCTTTTTCCCTTTATGCCTTGACCAGGGCCCCCTATTCTGTTAACTATATCATCTTAATATGGTTAACGGACGGAAAAATATTAAAAATGAAATATTAAAAATTCTTTATCTTGCAGAGGGTAAAACAGTTTCCGGAGTCAAATTAAGCAACACACTTGGTGTTTCCAGGGTGGCTGTATGGAAACATATCACATCCTTAAAGCAAAGCGGCTTTGATGTTGAATCCCAGTCAAAAGGGTATGCGCTGCTGAACCATGATGACCTTTTAATGCCCTTTTGTTTCAGTCCTGGATTTAAGCACAATATCTTTTATTTCCAGGAACTTGAAACAACCATGGATAAGGCAAAATTCCTGGCGAAAAATAAGGCCCCCCATTTAAGCGTGGTAATTGCAGAAAACCAGACCACGGGCAGAGGACGGCTGAACCGGCAATGGTTCTCCTCAAAAGGCGGGTTGTGGTTTACCATGATTTTAAAGCCCAAGACACCCCCTGTTCTTTCCTATATTTACAATTTTTCTGCATCCTTGAGCCTTGCAAGATCTTTAAAAAGGTTATTTAAGGTGGATGTCAGTGTTAAATGGCCCAATGATCTTTTATTGGATGGGAAAAAACTGGTTGGTCTTCTTTCTGAAATGGAAACCCGCGGGGATATGGTTGAATTTATCAATATCGGAATCGGCATGAATGTCAATAATAAGCCGCAAAAATATGAACCCAAAGCTATTTCATTAAAGGATGTTTTAAAAAAGAAAGTATCAAGAAAATTAATCCTGGAAACTTTTCTTGATGATTTCAAACACCAGATCCGGGAGACAGACTGCAAAAAGATTATTGACCTTTGGAAAGAACAGACATCCACCATTGGCAGCCGGGTCAGGATTGAAACATTGAATGATGTTTATGAGGGTCTCGCCGTTGATGTTGATGAAACAGGGGCTTTAATAATTAAAGATAAGCAAGGGTGTACAAAAAAAATAATTTACGGAGATTGTTTTCATACATAGGGGAAACGAAGAATGAATAATTCAAAACAGCTTAAAATGACCGTATATACATCTTTATTTGTTGCATTTATTGCCATTGGCGCATTTATTGCCATTCCCATAGGGCCTGTTCCAATAGTCCTCCAGAACATGTTCGTTCTTCTGGCAGCCATTATTTTAGGCCCTTTGTGGGGGCTTGCCTGCGTTGGCATTTACCTTTTAATCGGACTTGCAGGCCTTCCTGTTTTTGCAGGGGGCACATCTGGTATCGGTAAATTATTCGGCCCCACTGGTGGTTATCTTTTAGGATATCTTCCCTGTGTTTTTGTCACTGCCGGTATTTCAAAAGCCCTTGGCAAAAAACTGTCAACAGATATTATTGCAATGGTGATCGGATCTTTAATTGTTTACGGGGCAGGGGTTCCCTGGCTCAAGGTTGTGACATCCATGACATTTGAAAAAGCCGTGGCCGTCGGCATGTACCCATTCCTGATCGGGGACGCGCTTAAAATAATTGCTGCGGCATTTATTGCAAAAACTCTCAGGCCTGTCATTAACTTGTAAGCTCTATCATCAAATTTTAAACCATGCCGGGAAAAATCATTGAAATAGACACTGTCTGCCATACCTTTGCAGATGGTTATAAAGGACTTAAAAATATATCCTTATCCATATCAAAGGGAGAATTTATTATTCTTGCCGGGAAAAACGGATCCGGGAAAACAACATTCCTGCGGCATTTGAACGGTCTTTTGCTGCCAGATTCCGGTAAAATCATGGTAAATAATAAAAATGTCTCAAACAACCTTGTCCGGACAAGGAAAACAATAGGCATGGTCTTCCAGGATGCAGATGCGCAGATTGTTGGCGACACGGTTTTTGATGAAGTGGCATTCGGTCTTGAAAACCTGAAATTCAAACGGGCAAAAATCAATAAAAAGGTAAGCCTTATTCTTGAATATTTAAATCTTTTCCATTTAAGAGAAAGGAACCCGTCCACCCTTTCAGGCGGTGAAAAACGTAAAATTGCCATAGCCGGAATCCTTGTGATGGACCCGGAGGTGATTTTGTTTGACGAGCCTTTTTCCAACCTGGATTACCAGGGAACCATCCAGGTTCTTAAAACCATCATTGATTTAAACCGGTCAGGCCATACCATAATTATTGCAACCCATGATATTGAGACAATGATCTGTGAAGCAACAAGAATTATTATTATGGAAGACGGGGTTATCAAAAAGGACGGGAAACCCCATGACATTGTAAAACACCTGGAGTCCCATGGTGTTAAAGAACCTTGTTCTTCCAGATTCGGGCTGGGGCTGCAACCATGGCTTCCCTGACACCTTTTTCATTCAGGGCGGGCAAATCCGCTTTACACCTTCTTGATGTGAGATGTAAATTTTTCATCATATGCCTTATCAGCATGACCATGTTAAAGGCGAGCCTGCCTGCAGGTTTCCTTTATTTTTTAATCCTGATGTTTTTATTTAAAAAAGCCGGCCTTAATATCTTTTCAACATTGAACAGCATTAAGTATTTCATAGTATTGCTCTTTTTTGTTTTTGCAGCACGTGCTTTTTCCATGAAAGGTGATATGCTTTTTTCATTTTACGGCATGTCAATAACAAAACAGGGTGTGAACGAGGGCTTGCTTGTGGCATTTAAATTCTTTTTGGTGATGTTGACAGGCATTATTTTTTCTGCCACCACTAAACCGTCCTGTGTTAAAAGTGCTGTTCAGTGGTTTTTCAAACCTGTTCCTTTTGTACCTGAAAAACGGCTGGCAATCATGATCAGCCTGTCAATTGGTTTTATGCCGGTCATCGCCCTTCAGGCCAGGTTAATTTCAGATGCAGGGAAAGCAAGGTGTGCCGATCTTGAAAAAAACCCTGTAAAAAAAATTATTCATCTTGTTTTACCCCTGCTTAAAAAAACTTTTCTGTCTGCTGACAATCTTGTTCTTGCCATGGAATCACGATGTTACAGCGATGACAGGACAGATCCTGAATTTACACCATCTGGAAAGGAAATCCTGTTTCTTGCCGCAGGTTTTGTAATTGCTCTGAGTTTTATCTATTTTTAAATAAAGATTATTTTTTGGTCATCTTTAATGTTTCCCATTGATCACCATTTTTTTTTGATGTAAAATTCGAACCATAATATATTTTCATTACTATTTTGAATGAAATAAAATTAATCATACGCACTCCGAAAAAGGAAGCTGTTATGTCAAAGATTGAGAATCAATTCCCGGAATCGACTATGTTTGACCTGAGGGGAAAACAATCTGTCCGGGCAACATTCAAGCTTTCCCAGAAAGCCATTGATGCTATCGGGCTTGTTGCCATCCACATGGGAATAAAACAAAAATCCCTTTTTGATCACATCATCGAAGACCTGGATGCCCTGGACCGTCTTGCAAAAACCATTCAAATCAGACAGTTTAAAAAAATTCCGAGGAAACAGAAAACTTTTGTATTAAGCCGCAAAACAATTGAAGCTCTCGGGGCTATTTCCCGGGCATACGGGACCCCCAGGGATGCACTGGTTGAATATTCGGTTAAAAAGCTGGAATCCATTATCATTGCTGAAAAAGCAAGGCATGAAGAACGCAAAATCCTGCAAAAGGATGCTGTTGATCATTTTAACCGGGGCAAACTGCTTTACAAAAAAGCCGTCAGCATTCTCGGGAAAGATGATCCTTTTTGCAGGCGTATTGAAAAAGCAATATTTGCCTGCCATAAGGCAGAAGAAGAACTTTTCGACTTTATTGAGAAAAGCCGGGTTCTGGAGGGGTTTTAATAAATAAAAACAAGACCGCGATACTCATATCTCAATATTATTAATTAAGGAGGAAACGTTGATTGAAGTTAAAAAGCTGACCAAGTACTATAAAGATTTCTTAGCTGTGGACAATATCAGCATGACGATCCGGAAAGGCGAGATTTTAGGCCTTCTTGGCCCGAACGGTGCTGGTAAGACGACAACCTTAAGAATGTTAACAGGGTATTTCAGGCCAAGTTCAGGATCAATAAAAATAAAAAATTTCAAAATGCCGGAAGATACCATAAAAATAAAATCCTTAATAGGCTATCTTCCCGAATCCGCTCCCTTATACCACAATATGCTTGTCTATGACTATCTTGAGTATATTGCCAGGATAAAAGGGATAGACGATAAGGAAAAACGGTATGACCGCTTCCTGCAATTATCTGATCTTTGCGGGCTTTCTTCCATTATGGCCAAACCAATAGCCAATCTTTCAAAGGGATTGAAACAAAGGGTCGGCCTTGCCCATGCCATGATGACTGATCCGGAAATCCTAATCCTGGATGAACCCACTTCCGGCCTGGACCCTAACCAGATTGCAGAAATAAGGGATATCATTAAATCCATTGGAAAAGAAAAAACCATTATCTTTTCTACCCATATTCTAAGTGAAGCCGAGGCGACCTGTGACAGGATTGCCATTATCGATAAAGGCAAAGTAGTGGCCGATGATACCGCAACCCATTTAAAACAGAATTCCAAACACAATTCAGTCATTAAACTGTCACTTAAAGGGGCATTAAAGGAAGATGCCGCATCCTTGTTGCAGGCCATTGATTCAAGTCTTGATGTTAAGAATGCAGACCCTGTTGAAGAAGGCCTCGTGTCTTTTGAGATCATAAACTCAGGGAACCGGGATTTCAGACCGGACATATATCTTAAAATAAAAGAGACTGACTGGATAATTGCGCAGTTTTCCAAAGAATCCCAGGCCCTTGAAAAAATATTCCGGGAATTGACAAGCAAGGAGGCATAAACATCATGAAACAGATAAAAAATATTGCTGTAAAAGAGTTCAAGGATTATTTCATCTCACCCATTGCTTATATTGTAATGTCCTTATTCCTAATTGTAACAGGGTGGTTTTTCTTTTCTACATTTTTTATTTTTGGCCGGGCTGATTTAAGGGATTTCTTTTCCCTGCTTCCCATTATCTTTTCTTTTATCATCCCCGCAATTACCATGCGGCTTTTTTCAGAAGAAAAGAATGTTGGTTCCTATGAAACACTTTTGACCATGCCGGTGTCTTTTACAGAGGTTGCCCTGGGTAAATTTTTTGCCGCCACCTTGTTTACGGCCTCCATGCTGATACCAACCATTTCTTATCCGATTTTTATCTCCTTTATCGGTGAGATTGATCCAGGGCCCGTGATAGGAGGGTATCTTGGCGCAGTTTTCCTTGCCGCAGCCTATTGTTCCCTTGGTCTTTTTGCTTCCTCTCTGACACGCAACCAGATCATTGCCTTCATCATAGGCTGTGCTTTGTGTTTTACTTTAACCATTCTTGACAAACTTTTATTCTTCATGCCGGCAAAAATCATTTCCGTCATAGATTACATAGGTGCCAACTCCCACTTTAGCAATATTTCCAAAGGAATTATCGATTCCAGGGATATTATTTATTTTGTGAGTGTGGTGTTCATTTTCATTTTTTCAACCTATATTGTCATGCATGAGAAGAACTAAGGAGAAACAATGGGTAACTTTTCAATAAAAGAAAAATATTTAAAATTCATTTTATATATGGTCGTTATTGTTCTGGTAAATATTGCCGGGATCACACTCTTTTTCAGGATAGACCTGACAAAAGATAAAATTTATTCTTTGTCACAGGCAAGCCGGGATGTTGTAGCAACACTGTCTGAACCTCTGACTATAAAAGTATTTTTTTCAAAAGACCTTCCTGCACCCCATAATAATACGGAAAGGTATTTAAAGGATCTCCTGGAAGAATACTCTGCAAGAGGGGGAAAATATTTTAATTATACATTCTATGATGTAACACCGGAAGAAGGCACGTTGACCCGGGAGGCAGATGAAAACCGGGATATGGCTAAAAGTTACGGAATACAGCCCGTCCAGATCAGGATAATGGAAAACGATGAAATCAAATTTAAAAATGCTTATATGGGGCTTGTAATTATCCACGGGGATCTGATTGAAAAAATTGAAGCCATCACTACAACAAACGGGCTTGAATATAAGCTGACCACGGCTATCCAGAAAATGAACAACAAAGTCAGCGCCTTATTACGGCTTAAGGACAAAGTAAAAGTCAACATGTACTTATCTTCTTCCCTTAACACCATTGCTCCCTTGATCGGGCTTGAAAAGCTGCCTCTTCTAGGAAAAGCCGTTGCTGATACAATTAAAAAGCTCAATAATAAAAGCCTTGGTATTCTTGAGTTTAAACAATTTGATATCTCAGACAAAAAGCAGCTTGATACCATTAGCAAAAAATATGATTTAATGGCATTGTCATGGCCTGCGATTCCTGAAAAAAATATTCAGGCAGGCAGCGGGGCAGCCGGGCTTGTAGTTGAATTTAAAGGCAAAACTACAACCCTGCCGCTGATCCATGTCATGGAACTCCCGATCATCGGTACAAGCTATCAAATGGCCGATCCAGGTAAGTTAGAAGAAGAGCTCAATGGGATTGTGGAAAAGCTCATCGGTATTAACAAGGACATAGGCTTTCTTGCAGGCCACGGCACCCAGTCCCTTATGCCGGACAGGCTGGCCATGATGCAGGGCAGACCCGGAGGCGGCATGCAGATATTTAACAGCCTTTTATCTTCCAGGTATTCCATTAAGCAGATTGACTTGAAAAACGGTTCCATCCCGGACGGCTTAAACTGCCTTATTATTGCAAGACCAACAAAGAAATTTTCAGATTATGAATTATTCCAGATTGACCAGGCCCTTATGAAAGGGACAAACATTGCCTTTATTTCCGACTCGTTTAATGAAATCATGCCGCAACAGGGAGGCATAGGCATGCCGCCAAGATATGAACCCATTGATACCGGTCTTGAAAAACTTTTGACCCATTATGGTGTCAATATAAAAAAGGCCTATGTTTTAGACAAACAATCTTATAAGCACCAGGCTCCCAAAAGTATGGGCGGTGGTGAACAAAACATTTATTTTGCTCCCATGTTAAAAGAAAAAACTATAAACAATAAGCCGGGGTTCATGAATAATATCAAGGGGCTTATCGCCATGCAGATTTCTCCGATTACACTTGTAAAAGAAAATATTGACAAAGAGAAGGTCACGGCAACAAAGCTTTTGTCCTCTTCTGATGAATCATGGCTGATGAAAGGAACAATTAATTTAAATCCCATGTTCATAAGCCCGCCCAGGGAAAAGGACAAGATGAAATCCTATGATCTTGCCTATCTTCTTTCCGGGACATTCACAAGCTATTTTAAAGGCAAAGCAATCCCGCAAAAGGATATTGGATCAAAAAATACTAAAGAAGAAAAAAATAAGATTAAAGGATTCAGTGCGACCCACAAATTCCTGGAAACATCAAAACCTGTCAAACTTTTTGTCCTTCCCTGTTCCCAGATGCTTCAGGATAATATGCTGGACCCTGAAGGCAGGTCCACAAATGCAACATTTATTTTAAATATTATTGATCACCTGAACGGTGATGACAAGATTGCAAAGCTTCGAAGCAAGCAACAGACATTAAATCCTATTGCAGAGACTTCGCCGTTTGACAGGGGAATTATCAAAGGGTTTAATATTATTGTCCTGCCTGTCCTGGTGGTTTTGTTCGGTTTTTTAGTCCTGGGCAAAAGAACAGCCAGAAAAAAGAAAATAGCCAACCGTTTTAAAGCATAAGAGGAATGAACCTATGAAAAAAGAATACCTGATACTAATCGCACTCATACTGATATTGGGTGCATATCTTCTGCTTCATAAAGAGAACAGGGATAATTACACTTTGCCTGAGATTAAAAAAATTGATACATCAGGGATTACAGGGATCATCCTTGATAAAAAAGAAGGCCGGGTGGTATTGGCAAAAAAAGATGGGAAATGGGTAGTTGCAAAAAAAGAATACCCTGCTGATTCATCCCTGGTTGAAGACATTATTGATACTTTAAAAACATTTAAGCTGTCTGCACTGGTATCTCAAAAAGATGACCTTAAAAGATACAAACTTGATGATGAAAATCGTATCCTGGTTAAAGTGATGAAAGACAAAGACACCCTTTTTGAATTTAAAATTGGCAAAACTGCGCCCAGTTTTAACCATACCTTTGTCATGCTGGCAAATGATAAAAATATATATTATGCCAACAAAAGTTTTAGAAACGATTTTGATAAAACCCTGGAAGATTTCAGGGATAAAAAAGTATTGGAGTTCAAGGAAGAATCCATAAATGAATTCACCGTTGAAAAGGACGGATTATCCAAAACACTTATTTCAAAAGAAGAAAAAAAGGATAAAAAGCAAACTTCGGTCACCTGGAGTTTTAAGGATGGGACATCTGCGGATAAAAAAATGATTTCAAATCTTATGTCTTCGGTTTCATTCCTTGAGTGTGAAAAATATTTGGATTCTTCAGCGAAAAAAGAACTTGAAAAAGAAAAACCCCTGTGCATAATACGTCTTAAAGGTAAAGAGAAGTTAGAATTAAAGCTTTTTAAAACCGGCAAGGAAGGTATTTTAAGGGGAATTTCTTCAACAAACAAATATGCATTTGTACTGAGCCAGTACAACGGCAAAGAAATTGTTTCAAATATTGAGAAGCTTTTAGGGATAACCAGGAAAAAAGATAACAAAGATTGAGCCCGTTTTTAAAAATTGCATATCAGCCTTATAAATGGATTATTATTATTCCTTTTATCTTCATAATTACCATGGTCCTGGGGTTGATATGCATTTTTACCGCTTCTTTGCTTAAACAGGACGCAGCAGACATCATTGCCGTCACATGGGCAAAACTCTGCTGCGCCATTGTCCCCTTGAATGTGACCGTCAAAGGCAAAAAAAATTACAACCGGAAAAATTCCTACATTGTTGTGGCAAACCATCAGAGCATGGCCGATATTCCGGTAATCCACGGCCATCTCGGTTTAAAAATAAAATGGATAATGAAAAAAGAACTTGAAAAAATTCCCATTTTCGGATCTGCCTGCCGTCACTTAGGCTGTATTTATGTTGACCGGGCCAACCATGATGAAGCCTTAAAGTCGATGAGGGAAGCTAAAAATAAATTATCCAGGAAGGCCTCTGTACTCTTTTTTGCGGAAGGGACAAGAAGCCGGGATGGAAAGGTTATGCCGTTTAAAAAAGGCGCATTCAGATTTGCCCTTGAAACAGGCCTGCCCATTTTACCTGTCACAATTAAAAACTCTTTTCATATCCTTCCTTCTGATTCCCTTGACCTTACACCCGGAAGTATTGATATTATTGTTCACCGCCCGGTGCATATTTTTGGTTACCATGCGGAAAATCTTAACAGGATGATAGAACACACCCGGGGGACGATTGCAAGTGTACTTTAAGAAACCCATGCTGCTTATCCATAGCTTCAATAGCATGCCTGACGATTTCAGCGACAGAAATTACTTTTAATTGTTTTGTTAATAGATCAAGCTTTGCGGCGTTATCAATTGAAATAAAAAACTTTCTCCTTATTTGCCTTTTTTCATTTTCTAGTATAAATTTATTTTTGAATAAATTTTCCAAAAAGGCAAACAACAATGCAGACAAGTCAATCAAAAACATCTTTTGAAAAACAGCACAGAATTTTAGTTATGGATGATGAAGATCATATAAGAATAATAACTAAAAAAATACTTGAAAAATTTAATTATATTGTTGAGCTGGCAAAGGATGGCGAAGATGCAATTTCACAATATAAAAAACTTTTAAAAAATAATACACCGGCCCACATGGTAATAATGGATCTTACTGTCCCCGGCGGGATGGGAGGCAAAAAAGCATCAAAAATCATTCTTGATCTTGATCCAAAAGCAAAAATAGTTATTTCGTCAGGATATTCCAATGATCCGATCATGACTAATTACAAGGACTACGGACTTAAAGGAATTATCTTAAAGCCATATAGAATGGAAGAATTAAAAACTGCAATTCAAGATATTTTAGAAAAAAATATTTGATCCCGGCCCTTTCCCCGGCATTTGTGCAGTCCCTCCACTTTTTATCCACCTTTCTTTTTTCCCCATCCGGGGTTGCCGGATAAACCCTGGCATGAGATAAGTTTTTCACCTGTTATTACAAAATCATTGTGCTCTGATTAAGGGCCATACACAATACATCCACTTTACATCCATTTTAATTCCATGTAATAAATCCCGCCAGCCATAGGATATAGAAATATCTTTAAAAAAATTGTTTTTTTTCTTGACTTACTCTGTATTTTTCGTAAAAGTGTGGGTCAGGGTGGTGGAAAGTGGATATGTTAATATATTTTAACTAAGGCTTAAAATAAGTGTTTCGATCAAGCTCCTTTCATACAATTGATCCAAAAGGCCGGGTAATTATCCCGTCAAGGTTCAGGAACATCCTGAAGACAGATGAAGTGTACGGGGTCATGATCTCAAACAAGGACGATTGTTTATATGCTTATTCTTTTAGTGAATGGGAAAAAGTTGAAAACAGGATTTTATCTGCGAAAAGCCGTGCAATGGGGGATTTCAGGAGATTTTTCCTTGGAAATTCCTGCAAATGCATGTGTGACAAGCAGGATCGCATCCTGATTCCCAAAAGCCTGAGAGAGTATGCAAATCTTGAAAAAGACATTGTTCTTGTAGGGAATCTGGATCGTTTCGAAATCTGGGCACGCGATCAATGGGACAAGGTCAACAAAAGGATGGAGCAGGAACTCAAAAAAGAAGAAGTAAGAGAGGAAATTGCTTCTTTAGGGTTGTAAACAATGGGATTTGAGCATACGTCTGTAATGCCTCAACAGGTGCATGAGCACCAGAACCTTAAACCCGGAAACATTATAGCAGATTGTACTCTGGGCGGGGCAGGTCATGCGTTTGCAAGCGTCAGGTCAATACTCCCCGGCGGGATGCTTATCGGTATTGACCAGGATTTGGATGCCATTAATCATGCAAAAAAGATTTTACACCCGTTCAAGGAAAATGTGCTGTTGTTTCACAGCAATTTTTCCGATCTTCCAAAGATTCTGAGCTCTAACGGAATAAAAGGTGTAAATTCAATACTTCTTGACTTAGGCTTTTCACTGAACCAATTGAAAAACGGCAAACGCGGATTTAGTTTTAACAAGAATGAACCATTGGATATGCGGATGGATATTCGAAACGATCTGACAGCCTTTGATATTGTTAACTCATTTAAGGAAAGTGAGCTTGTCAATATTTTTTTCAAGTTTGGAGAAGAAAAATTTTCAAGAAGGATTGCAAAAAAGATTGTGGAAAAAAGGCGGCAGGCATTGATCTGCAATAGTTCTGAACTTGCAGATATTATCACCGGGGTTATCCCTGCAAAATACAGATTCAAGCAGCGCATACATCCTGCGACAAGAATATTTCAGGCCTTGAGGATTGCAGTAAACAGGGAACTTGAACGTCTGGAAAAATTCATGGAAATTGTACCGTCACTCCTTTTAAAGGAAGGAAGGCTTTGTGTAATCTCTTTTCATTCCCTTGAAGACCGGATCGTAAAGCAGGCCTTGCGGAAATTTGAAAACGGCTGCACATGCCCGAAAGACCTTCCGGTCTGCTTATGCGGGTTTGTGCCGCAAATGAAATCAGTATTTAAAAAGCCCCTGGTTCCAACAAAAGAAGAAATAAAAATAAACCCTATGGCAAGAAGTTCAAAATTAAGGGTAGCCCAAAAAATATAACTTATGGCAATCAAAAACAATATATCCAAAAACCAGGGCGAGCCGCAAAAAACCGGTTTTCGATGGATTTTTATCATTTGCCTGATTTTTTGCGAACTCCTGATTTACACCTGGGTCAGGACAGAGTCAACCCAGGCAATTTTACGGGTATCCAAAGCCCGGGAAATGAATATAAAAACAATATCCTATAATAAAGCCCTGTCGGTTGAAAGGGACCGGTTAAAATCAGGCGAACGGATTACAAGAATTGCAAAAACCAGGCTGAACCTTTCAGCAAGTACTTCAAACCAGACGATTTACCTGGCAGTTTCTTTACCAGGGAAAGAAGATTAATGTCAAAGGATTTTCAAAAAGGGATGAAACAAAGACTCATTGTAGTCCAGGTTCTGATCGTTGCCTCAATTTTCCTTCTTGGGGCCAAATCATTTGATATTCAAATTTTCAAGGCCAAAGAGCTCAGCCGGAAAGCTGAAAATGACTATTCCAGATATATCACCGTTAAAGGGGAAAGGGGGCAGATTTTAGACAGGAACATGAATAAACTTGCAACCAGCATTGATGCCGTATCCATAACTGCCTGCCCTTTAAAGATACAAGACCCTGCAACTGCTGCAAAAAGGCTTGCCAAAATACTTTCCATTAGTCAAAAAAAACTTCAAAACACGCTTTCCTCCCACCGCATGTTTGCCTGGGTGGCAAAAAGAATTTCCCCGGACCAGGCCACTCAAATCAGGAAGTTAAGCCTGGATGGAATTTATTTTGAAAATGATTCCAAAAGGTTTTACCCTAACCGGGATCTTGCATCACAGGTCTTAGGCTTTACAGGGGATGAAGATTCAGGGTTAGAGGGTCTTGAGTTTAAATATAATTCCGTTCTGGAAGGCAATTCCGTGAAAATCAGGATTAAACGGGACGGGAATGGCAGGATTCTTGACCTGGATAAGAAAAAGAGTGCTGGGCTGAAAGGAGATTCAATTGTTCTGACAATTGATAAAAAAATCCAGTTCTTAAGTGAACAGATACTTGAAAAAACTGTAAAAACCCATCAGGCAAAATCAGGAATAGCCCTGGTTATGAGGCCAAAAACAGGGGAGCTTCTTTCCATTGCACATTTCCCGAGATTCAACCCGAACAATTTTAAAGGGTATAACAATGCTGTCTTCAGAAACCGCGCTGTAACAGACGCATTTGAGCCCGGCTCTGCCATGAAAGTCTTTACGGCAGCAGCAGCACTTGAAAAGGGTTTTTCACCTAAATCCATCTTTTTTTGCGAGAACGGCACCTACAGGATCGGAACATTCACTATCCATGACACCCATCCTCACTCCTGGCTTTCCATCAGCCAGATCATTAAGTTTTCAAGTAATATAGGTGCTGCCAAAATTGTTGAGACGATTGGGGATAAGGCATTATATAATTACCTTAGATCCTTTGGCTTTGGGAGTAAAACAAGGATAGGCAGCCCCGGGGAAACATCGGGCAGCCTTAACCCCTATAAAAAATGGTCCAGGATTGATGCCGGCACCATATCCTTTGGACAGGGCGTTGCTGTTTCAGCCATACAGCTTTTAAGTGGCATAAGTGCCATTGCAAATGATGGCAAGCTCATGCGCCCCATGCTGATAAAAAAAATTATCTCCAGCACAGGGAAAGACTTGATAGAGTATCACCCTGAAACCATCCGGAGGGTTATTTCCTCAAAAACGGCCCACCAGGTTAAAAAAATGATGAGCCTTGTTGTAAACGAGGACGGTACTGGCACAAAAGCCGCCATGGACGGATATACGGTATGCGGGAAAACAGGAACCGCTCAAAAAGCATTAAAAAATAAAAAAGGATATTCAAAAAACAATTATATTTCAATTTTTACAGGATTTGCACCAGAAGAAAATCCCGAACTTGCAATTCTTGTTGTAGTTGATGAGCCGAGAAAACAATATTACGGGGGGGACGTCGCGGCCCCGGCCTTTAAAACCATCCTGGCCGAGTCGTTTAGTTATTTAAATATAGCCCCGAAAAAAAACAGGCACATGGTGGCCTTATTATCCAACGGAGAAAAAAATTGAGGGTGTCGCTTTTAATCAAAGATTGTCCAGGGGTTTCATCCTCCTTTATAAAGGCAGGAAGAAAAGGAAGTGATCCGGATATTTCCCTGATTACTTCAAACTCCAGGGATATCAGATCCGGGGGGCTTTTTATCGCTGTCAAGGGATTTTCTGTTGACGGTCATGACTATATTGAACAGGCATTTCAGAACGGGGCGGCAGCCGTAGTCGCCCAGACAAATCCAAAGGCCTTTGAAAATATCATCCTGGTTGAAAACACAAGACTTGCCATGGCAGCCATTGCCGCAAATTTTTATGAAAATCCTTCAAGTGAGATGACCCTTGTGGGCATCACGGGCACCAACGGCAAAACCACAACCACATGGCTGCTGGAAAGTATTTTCAAGGCATGCGGGTTTTCAACCGGCGTAATCGGGACGGTCAACATCCGCTATAACAACCAGGTCTTTGACAACCCGATCACAACACCTGATTCCATTGATCTTCAAAAAACCCTTTATGATATGAAAAAGGCCGGGGTATCCCATGTGATCATGGAAGTTTCTTCCCACGGGCTGGACCTTCACAGGGTTGATTATTGCACCTTTGATGCCGGTGTATTCACAAACCTGACCCAGGACCACCTGGATTATCACAAAACAATAGACAAATACTTTAATTGCAAAAAAA
>JAADHV010000115.1 GCA_013151635.1 Deltaproteobacteria bacterium
TGTGGGAATAGCCGATGTTCTATAGGATTCCATTTTGATGTATAAGGTGGAAAATGTGCCATGCGTATTTCTACTCCAATTTCATCTGCCAAATTCTGCAAGTCTTCTTTGAAAATATAGTGACGGGATGAATTGCTGCCGCCGCAGTCAGTAAGCATGAGAATTGATGTGCAATGAGGAATTACAATCCCTTCAGCAAGGTATGGAAAATCATGATCATAGACTTCAATTATACCTGTTGTGTAAACATGGCCATTCCGGTATAGATTGCCTAAAAGTTCTTTTTATTCGATTGCAGGCTTTCTTCCCCCTCCTTTTTTGCGGATTCTGTTTTTGGGTTTTGCTTCCTGCCTTTTTAATTCTTCAATCCCTCGAATGATGGTAGTTCTACTACAGCTGATCAGCGTCAGCTATAGTACCCACCCGGGAAATAAATATTTGTCGTTGATCAGAATCCCGAACAGCTCTGAGAAACCACAATGAACCCTGAAAAAAGAAATATGCTCCAGGTGGATGTTGAAGACACTGAAAAAGCAGATGAAATTTTCACCCTTCTTATTTGGAAGAAGGAGGGGAACCAAGAAGAAATTTTATTCAAAAACATGCCCTTGAGGTTTCTTCAATTGATTATTAACAGCTCAACTTTCAGAGGAGTAAAAAATTATCAATTACTCCTTTGTTAATTCCCTGTACTTTGTATTGTTTCTCCAGCACGGTTTTTTATTTCTCTTTTTGCGGTCCTCAACGCGGTATCGGTAAAAAACCATTCCGGATATCGACTTGATAAATATTGATATAGCTCTGCCGGTTCAAGTCCTTGTCTTTCAACCTCATTCCAGAAGCCTGTTTTGGAAAACCGCCATAATTTATCTGCATCCTTGACAATTTGTTCTTCCGGGCTATGAGCTGTAATCCCTGAATCATGCTGTTGAATAATAAAAATAATTTCATCTGTAAATTGTGGGGAATACTTTAGGGATTGAAGGATCTTCCGGGCGATCACCGCACCTTCCCGCTCATGGATGCGGTTGAGCCGGTCCGCCTCTTTTCCTTTGGGCCTTACACCGTATGCAGCCTGAATCTGTATGGGGTCCAGAGAAGACCAGCCAACATCATGCAGGATAATGGCCGGTTCGATAATTTTTTTATTGCCCCCTTCCTGCTTCATCAGGGTCAATGCATATTGATGAGCCACCCGGGCATGAAGAATATCCCCTCTTTTTTTCAGATATGGCTTAGCACACTGAAAAAGCCACCGGATAAGGGCAGGCCAATTCATTTGAACATCTCCACTTTGATTTTTCTGGTTTATAATATCGGCCATTATGTGATTATCCTTGTATTTCTTCTTCGATCAATTGTAAGAAGGCCTTTGCCGGTGGCGAAGGGTCAACGTCCCGGGGGAAAACAGTGTCAGTTTGCACAAAGATCGGGCCTTCTTTGACCGGCACAGGCTTGAGAACACCCTGGGCGACTTCTAACCTGATCTCAGGCTTATAGAGAAAGGATATTCCCTGACCCTTAATAACATATTCTTTGATAAACTCTATACTGGCGGACTCTAATAAAACTTGAGGTTTAACATTGTGAGAACTCAAAAGAGAAAGAATGGCGTATCTTGATCCGGAGCCATTTTCCCTGATAATGATAGGTTCTTTCTGAAGTTCTTTAAGGGATATTACTTCGCATTTCGAAAATCTGTGTTGAGCTGATACGGCCAGGCAGAATTCTTCTCTTGAATATGGAATTACTTTTAGTCTGGCTTTATACGGCAGCCTGCAGATGATGCCTACATCATAGATAAAGTCCTGAACACCATCTGCAATTTCCTGGGAACTCCCTACTTTCAGAATAATTTTTACCTTTGGAAAACGCTTCTGAAAACGGGACAGGAGGCCCGGCATGAGGTATCTTGCGAAACTGCGAGTCGTGCCAATGTTGAGGGCTCCGTGGGTCGAGTCAGCGTATCCTTTCAGGACATACTCCATTTCTTCGACTATTTCGAATATTTTTTCTGCATAACCGAAAAGAACGTTGCCCGCGACAGTCAGTTCAATGTTCTTGCCATGCTTCCTGAAGAACTTGATCTCCAGATCCTGTTCTAAGGATTTTATCTGCATGGTGACCGCGGGCTGCGTCACATAAAGGGATTCAGCCGCTTTGGTGATACTCTTTTCTTTAGCGGCGATGAAAAATGCTCTGAGTTGATTCAGATTAATTCTCATTAGGCGACCCATAAGTAAAAGTTTGGATGCATAAATAAATCTTATGGAACTATAAAAACAATTATTTTGACAAGTCAAGAAGAAAAAACCTAAAGGTTATGTATAAAAAAAGTTGTTCAGCCAACTTAAATATTCAGGACTGAGGAGATTGTTAATGTCACCCTCCCGTATTATGTACTGGAAAATAGAGGATATTTGGATTTTCTACGTGTTAGCGGCTCTGGCCACGGTAATTTTTTTAACAGGACTGGCCGTCCACATCCGGGTATGGAAAAAGAGCGCAGGGTGCCTGGATATTCCCTTTTCAAAAAAGGGGCTCAAGAGGACCATTTTAGATACCTTCTCAGGACGACGTATACTCCAGGGCGAAATATCCGCAGGTATAATGCATCTGCTTTTGTTCTGGGGGTTTTTATCACTTTTTATCGGTACCTCCATCCTGTCGGTCCATCATTATGTTATTTCGTTCCTTAAAGGCACAGCTTATCTGGTCTTTTCCCTATCAAT
Organism: Deltaproteobacteria bacterium; assembly: GCA_013151635.1. Lineage (GTDB taxonomy): Bacteria > Desulfobacterota > Desulfobacteria > Desulfobacterales > Desulfobacteraceae > Desulfobacula. Next base: position 2,733 of record JAADHV010000115.1, read on the forward strand.
GGAGGTGGGAGGGATCATGCTTTTGGCAGGGACAATATGGGCCCTTATCCGCCGGTATATTCAGTGCGTTCCCAGGCTTGAAAAACGGCTGGAGGATGTACTTGTGTCAGTTTGGCTTCTTCTGGCAGTCTTTTCAGGATTTATACTGGAAGGACTCCGTTTGGCCTGCCACCAGCCCTCATGGGGTGCCTGGTCTTTTGCCGGCCAGTGGATGGGTGGTCTGTTTTCACCTTCTATGGCTGAGGCATTTTACCCTTCTTTCTGGTGGGGCCACGCATTTTTGACGCTTTCATTAATTGCAGTGATTCCTTTTACCAAGCTTTTTCATATTATGGGGGCACCTGTGAGTATTTATACACGGGAATCTGTGTCACCCGTTATTCCGGATATTAAAGATGGACCAGGAGAATTTAACATGGAATTCAATCTTGGGGATTTAATTTTTTTTGACTCCTGCATGCGCTGCGGGCGGTGTGTTGCGTCCTGCCCATCTGCGGGAGCCGGCGAACCTTTTTCCCCTCGTGATTTTATTCAGGCCATGCGCCGCGGACTGTGGCAAAAGCATTTCCCATCAGGGGATATCCGGTTTCTGACCAGGCATGAAGAAAGTAAAATGGATGAAAGTTTCTGGTATTGTACTACCTGCCGGGCCTGCCTGGAGGTCTGTCCCATCTACGGTGCCGCATTTGAAGCCATTATCAGGAAAAGGGCTTCAGCCATGGAAGACGGTGTCCGGGTGCCCAAGCTTTTGAACCAGACCCTTGAGAAGATTTTCAACTATGACAATCCATGGGAGTCATCCAGGCGCCAAAGGGGTGCGTGGGCCAAAGGCCTGGATCTGGTTGATCTTACAAAAAAGGGTGCAAAAGCTGAACTTTGCTATTTTGTTGGGTGTACCACCTCTTTTGATGATACGGCACAGGGCATGGCCCGCTCGGTTTCAAAGATTCTTCAAATAGCTGGGGTCAGTTTTGGCATTCTTGGCAAAAAAGAGCCCTGTTGCGGAGATATTGCCAGGCACTTGGGTGAATTGGGTCTGTTTACAGAACAAATGGATAATTGCCTTGAACTTTTTAATAAATATGGCATTACCCAGATTATGACTTCATCGCCCCATTGCTTCCACACCTTTCGAAATGAATACCTGAAAGCGCCTTTTAAGGTGCGGCATTACACCATGGTTTTGCGGGAACTGATAGACCAGGGGAAGCTCTTTTTTAAAAAGGGGATTAAGGCTGATGTTACCTATCATGACCCCTGCTACCTTGGCCGGTACAACCGGATTTTTGATGAGCCCAGACAGATTATCCGAATGATCCCGGGAGTCAGGCTGGTGGAGATGGGCCATCACGGGGCAGACAGCCTCTGCTGCGGCGGCGGCGGCGGAAGAATGTGGCAGGACCTGGACGGCGATGCCAAGATGGGTGAAGTTAGAATCAGAGAGGCTGAGGCCACCGGGGCACAGATTCTCATCACCGCATGCCCCTTGTGCCGCATTATGCTGGAAGATGCCCGCAAAGCAACCGGATTGAATGAGACTCTTCAGGTTATGGATCTGAACGAACTGGTTTTGCAGGCATTGGAAGGTGCGGATGCTCAAAAGAATTCAAACCCTGATAAAAACGGAATATATTCTTATAAGGAGAAACAAAAATGAATGAGGTTTTAATATTGGGAGAGGTGAGAGCGGGATCTTTGGATAAACACACCCTTGAATTGTTAAACATCGGAAAAAACCTTGCCAGTGACCTTGATGGAGGGCTTTTTGTGGTACTCATCGGGGACGGACTTCTTGCGGCAGCCAAGGAAGCACTTTCCTATGGGCCGGACAAGGTTTTTAAAGTAGAACATGCCTTATTAAATAATTTTAACGCTGATTTCTGGCTTGAGTCCCTTGAGCAGGCAGTAAAACAAATCAACCCGAAAATTTTGCTCATGAGCCATTCTTTTATAGGTATGGAGCTTGGCCCAAGACTTGCCTGTCGATTGGATACACGGCTGACGACTGATTGTATCGACCTTTCCATTAACCCGGCCAGAGGACCGGGGGAAGACGGCCTTTTGCTCCGGACCAAGCCGGTATCAGGCGGCAATGCCATATCAGTGTTCAAATGCCAGGGCGTGCCGCAGATGGCAACCCTGAGGGCAAATGTGTACAAGCCTGCCAAGACGGCTGATTCACAAGGGGAAATTGTGGATATGGCGCCTGAAATTGATGAATCCATAGTCAGGGTAGAATCCTTAGAGATCGTTAAAGAGGACGTAATTGCATTGGACAAAGCAGATGTGGTGATTGCCGGCGGAGCCGGGTTAGGCGATGAGGACGGGTTTGAAATTCTTGAAGATCTGACCCGGGTGCTGAATAAATCATTTAATAATGTGATGATCGGATGCAGCCGGGTGGCCGTTGATAAAGGATGGATTTCTCCGGACCACCAGGTGGGCCTTACTGGAACTATAATTTCTCCGGATATCTATGTAGCAGTGGGTATATCGGGTGCTATTCAGCACCTGGTGGGCATGGTTCAGTCTAAAAAAATCATTGCCATCAACCCTGATTCAGGATGCAACATGTTTAAGGTGGCGGATTACGGGGTTGTGGAAGATTATGAAACGATAATCCCCTTGCTGGCAAAGAAACTGGAGGAATTGTCATGAAAAAGATAAGAATAATCGTCTGTGCAAAACAGATTCCCGATCCTGAAGCGCCGCTGTCAGATGTCAGCGTGGACGCTGAAAACAAGGAGATTGTCGTTGATGCGCCGCAGGTCATTAACCCATTTGATGAAAATGCCCTGGAAGCAGCCATTCAGCTTAAAGAAGATACGGATGCGAAAATTACCGTTTTGAGCATGGGTAAAAAGGTTTCAGACACAGTATTGCGAAAGACCCTGGCGGCCGGGGCTGATGAATTGATACTCCTTGAAGATAATGCGTTTGAAAAACTGGACAGTCATTCTGTGGCCTGTGTGCTTGCTGATGCCATCAGGAAGATCGATAAATATGACCTGGTGTTGACAGGAAGGCAGGCCGGGGATTGGGATTCTGGCCAGGTCGGCCTCATACTGGGTGAAATGCTTTCGCTTCCCTGCATCAGTCTGGCCAGGGATATTCGTATCGCAGACGGGAGCGTGGCGGTCAAAAAGACTCACCCTGAAGGGTATGAACGGGTGAGAGCCAGGATGCCCGCACTGGTAACGGTGAGCAATGAGGTGGGTGAATTGCGGTATATTTCCCGCACCAGGATGTTGAAGATGCTCAGGGGGGCGGCTTCCATTTCCTCATGGAACAGCGAGGATTTTGATGTGGCATGTGAAAGCCTGATGAAAGCAGAGGTTGTTGAACTTTTATCTCCGTCTGATATGGGGAGGGACTGCCGGTTTATAGAAGGCGCCACTGCTGATGAGCAGGCTGAGAAACTGGCGGCTGTTTTCATGGAGCTTCGATAAAGTTCATAAAGGATAAAGAATATAGATGAGTAGTTTCCAATTATTTTAAAAAGAAACAGGAGGAAAACACGATGGCAGACAAGTCTTTTGATGCTGTGGTTATTGGCGGGGGACATCATGGTACAATAATTGCGCCTTACCTGGCCAAGGCCGGGATGAAAGTGGGGGTTTTTGAACGGCTGGATCATCTTGGGGGCGGTGCCGTGTCTTTTGATGACACACCTGCTCCCGGGTTCCGGGGCAATTTTTGCGCTCATTTTACACGCTTTTACGGTCATCCTTCCTACAAGGAGTTTAATCTTCGGGATGAGGGCTTAGAGTATGTTTTCCCTGATACAAATGAGGCCATAGTCTTTGATGACGGAACCTCTTATGTAGCATATGCCGGTTGGCCGGTAATAGACCCGCAAACAGGTGAAACGCGGTTTAGTCAAGAGAATGTAAATAAAACCTATGATCAGATAGCCCAGTTTTCCAAACCCGACGCAGAGGCATACCTTGACTGGACAGATAAATACAAAGAGATCATCAGACCGGCATTTGCCAGGCACAGGTTTAGCGTACCCACTCCTTATGGAGTGCCCGATGCTTTAGAAGAGCTTATGACCAACCCCAAGAGCGGGATTGATCCATCCATGCAATTTATGACCGCAAAAGAGGTGGCGCATTATTTTTTTGAAAGCGATGAACTCAGAATTTTGCTGATGAGGGGGTTTCTCACTTCCTGCGGCATTTATCCCGATGATGTGCCGGGGCTTGTTTATATCTTTGCAGCACTCCACCTGGTCCTTGGATGGGAGACTGCGGCTATTGCCAAAGGAGGAACCCAGTCTATTACGGATGCTCTTGTCTCGGCAGGGAAAAAACTGGGTGTTGAATATTTTATCAATTCCGAAGTCGATAAACTGATTATTGAAAAAGGCAAGGCCAAAGGCATCAAGTTGCTGGATGGCACGATGATTGAGGCCAGACAGATGGTGGTATCGGATAATGCCACTCCCCAGCTCTTCCTTCGTATGATTGGAGAAGACAATCTGAATACCAATATGAAGCGTAAGGTGGATACCTATTTCTTTGATCGTGCTCAACTTTTCTGGGGGACCGTGGCTGTGCATGAGCTTCCTCTATATACAGCGGCTAAAAATAACCCCGATATCAATGCCACGCCAAGGACCTACTGGGCGCCCAAGGATCTGGCGTTTATGGAAGACAAATATATGCATGAAATTTTCCTGCTGGGGATGCCTTCAAAATTTTTCTGTTTGACTGCGCCGGACAGCATTTGGGACCCAAGCCGCGTGCCCAAAGGAAAACACAGTCTGCATGTTGAAGATTTTACCTGCCCTGCCCGGATTTTTTCCAGGAAAGAATGGCGCACACTGCATGATGAATTCTATGATTCCATGATCGCACAATGGCAGAAATACGCCCCCAACATGACCCGCGACAACTTCATTGGAGAGCGTATTACAACACCCATTGATATACAGGATACCCACCTTGATATGAGAGAAGGCGGCTGGTCCGAAGGCAATTGCGGCGGGTCCCAGAGTGGACGTTTCCGGGGACTGCCAGGGGGATACCGGACATTTATCAAGGGCCTTTACATGTGTTCTTCAGGAGTGGCCGGCGGTCCGGCTATCGGACGCGGATCAAGCTATAACTGCTATACTGTTATAGCCAAAGATTTTGGTTTGCCCTTACCTGAATTGTAATGAGTCCCGGGCTCCCCCATGGCTGGACTGGGAAAAGCGTACCAGATCAAATTAAAGATTTAAAAGAAAGGAGACACCCCATGCGTTTAAAAGACAAAGTAGCTATAGTGACCGGGGGGGCCAAGGGCCTTGGAAGGGCATTTGCCATTAAGATGGCCCGGGAAGGTGCAAAGGTTATGGTGGTAACGCGCAAAGACATGGATAACCTTACGAAAACGGTCAATCAGATTAAATCCCTTGGATGTGAGGCCGACCTTTTCCAGGCAGATGTTGCCAAAGAAGAGGATACACTCTCCATGGTCGAGGCAACCATTGAAACATTTGGAAAGGTCGATATCCTGGTAAACAACGCTGCCATCTATGACGGCATCAAAAGAAAGCCCTTTTATGAAATCGATCCGGATGAATGGGACCTTGTCATGAATGTCAATGTTAAGGGGGCCTTTCTCGCTATAAGAGCGGTATTTCCCCATATGAGGAATCAGGGCTGCGGAAAGATAGTCAATCTATCCTCCGAAGTATTCTTTACAGGCTCGTACGGCTTTGCCCACTATGTGTCATCCAAGGGGGGGATTATCGGTCTTACCCGCGCTCTGGCAGTGGAACTGGGGCCCCACAACATCTGCATCAATTGTGTCGCTCCCGGTTTCACAGATACCGAGGCAAGTCGCGGCCTGGCTGATTTGGCTAAATACGATACGTCGAAAACACCTCTTAATCGATTGGAAAAACCGGAAGATCTGACTGGAGCTGCTCTTTTCCTGGCCTCTGACGAAAGTGATTTTATTACCGGGCAGACGTTGTTGGTTGACGGGGGGCGTGCCATGCATTGATTGTTATCAGGATATCAGTTGTTTAAGGAAAAATTTTAACTCGATTTTGGCTGATCATTTGATTTTTCAGCCGTTAAAGGGGAGACCATGACAACATTTGCTGGAAAATTACTCCGGATTGATTTGGGCAGCTTTACATCCACAATAGAACAAATCCCTGAACTATATTTTAGTGATTTCATTTCAGCAAGAGGGCTTGCCGCTAAGTACCTCTTTGACGAACTCAAACCGAACATAGATCCTTTAGGGCCTGGAAATAAACTGATACTGTCTGTAGGGGTGCTTGCAGGCACAGGGCTTCAAGGGTTTTCAAAGTGGGCCGTTTCAACCAAGAGCCCTTTAACCGGAACCATATTCCGTTCCGTAGTCGGGGGGAACTTCGGTGCCTGGATGAAGCATGCCGGATATGATCTGATTATCATCCAGGGAAGTGCCAAAAATCTTGTGACAGTTCATGTTGATACATCAGGCGTATATTTCTCAGACGCCAAAGAATTCTCAGGTATTGATCCACGCGGGCTGCAAAAATTGCTCAAAAAAAAATATGGGCGGCGTACGGAATCCGCCTGTATCGGGATCGCCGGGGAAAATCTCATCCGTTACGCTTCCATTACCTCTGGAGAACGCACAGCATCCCGCGGAGGGGTGGGAACTGTAATGGGGGCTAAAAACCTGAAAGCCATTTCCATTAATGTGCCCGTGAAAAAGCCGGTTCCCTTTGATAATCCCCGATTCCAGGATCTGGTTAAAAAGCAGATCAGCATGTTAAAAGATCATCCCCGCAAAAAAAACATGACCACCCTGGGAACCCCTTATATTACGACGGTTCTGGACAAAATGGGCATTCTTCCGGTTAAAAATTTCCAAGAGGGAAGTATTCCGGGAATTGATAAGGTTTCCGGAAAAAAATTCTATGATTTGAAAATGGCAAAGGCCGGGTGCTATCTGTGCATGACCCGGTGTGGCGGTATGCGGAACGTTACCGAGGGGCCTTTTGGGGGCACACAGATTGACGGACCGGAATACGAGTCTATTTATGCCTTTGGCCCGTTGCTGGATATTACTGATAGCGCTTTTGTCACTGATGCCAATGCTTTTTGTGATTATTACGGGTTAGATACCATCAGTACAGGTGTCAGCATAGCTTTTGCCTTTGAATTATTTGAAAAAGGGATTATTTCAGCAGTTGATACAAATGGCCTTGACCTTACCTGGGGCAATAAAAAGGCTATCTTTTCTCTCATTGAGATGATCGGAAAAAAAGAAGGGATCGGTGCGCTGCTGGGCCAGGGGGTAAAGCGGGCAGCCAGGGACCTGGGTGGAGAGGCAGGTATTTATGCAATGGAGATCAAGGGCCTTGAACTCGCGGGTTATGACCCCAGAGGTGTTAAAGGGTATGCCTTGAGTATGGCGACCTCAAATATTGGCGGGAGTCACATGTATGGACGACCCAGGGAGGAATTATCAGGGATAAAGGACCCGTTCACAGAAACGGATAAGGGTTTACCTATTGCCCAGGTTCAGAAAGAACAGGCCCTGGATGACTCATTGATTGCGTGCACATTCGGAAATTCCGGGCTGTCCTTCGAAATGTATGCTGAATATCTTGCCGCAGCAACAGGAAACAAGGAGTTTGAGAATGTAAACAATTTTATCAAAATCGGAGAAAGGATAGTTTGCATTGAAAGGTGTTTCAATGTCAGGGAGGGTTTTGCGCGCAAGGATGATTCACTCCCGAAACGAATGACAACCGAGCCACTAAGAAAGGCGGGGCCGTCTACCGGACAAATGATCAGAAATTTGGATAAACTGTTGGATGAATACTATGAAGCCTTGGGGTATGGGAAAAACGGGATTCCGAAACCAGGCAAGCTCAGAGAGCTGGGTCTTGATGGAACAATAAAAAATCTTTCTTAGTGAGAGTGGGCCGTATTTTTTTCGCTTCCGCGCTCCGGTGTGGGGCTGGAGTGGTATTTTAAAGACCCACAATAACGAACATTAATTAACAAGAAGGAGGACATGAAAGATGAAAACCTATGATGTAGTTCCGGGGCTTGAGTTTGATGAGAAGGTAGACCTTGAAAAATCACCGGCGTGGTTTTTGGATGCCACCCATTCTGTACCACCCTGGACGCCCATGTTCGGGTGGTTCTGGGTGAATTTCTGCCGCCACGGCATGCAGTATGGCGCTGAGAAACTCAGCCTGCCGACGGTCAAGGGTTGGGATTGGCGGTTCAAAGATGGAGGCGGTTATCTTACCCTTATCCTTGTAACGGATGAAAAAGAGCGGAAAGAACGTGAGGTAAAGTTCAAGAGAGCCATTCGCCCATTCATAGATGACTATGACAAACTGTGGGGCGGTTATGTAAATGAGATGCTTGACCATTATGGGAGACTGAAATCCTGTGATATTGACACCGCTGGCAATGGAGAGCTTCTTGCAAATTTTGAAGATACCATAAATGTCTGCAGGCGCATGTGGGAGATTCACATGTACATGATGTATGGAGTCTATACGGGCTTCATCCTTTTTGAGAATACATGCAAAGATACTCTTGGTATAGACGACACCCATCCTACCTTTCACGATCTTTTGAGAGGGTTTGACAATAAAGTGTTTGAGGTGGACAGGGAACTCTGGAGGTTTTCCAAGAAAGCCGGGGAAATGGGTATTGCTGATATCATTCTCAACAGCAAGTCAGAGGATGTCCTTTCCGAGCTTGGAAGAAATGACGCCGGCAGCAAATGGCTTGAAGAACTTCAGGTTTTACTTGATGAAGATGGGTGGCGCATGCAGCGTATGGCCGAGATAAATTTGCCGACATGGGTTGAAGACCCGACATCGGCCATTGCAAGCGTGAAGTTTTTCCTTAAACAGGGAGGAGATTTCGATCTGGATGCAGAGAGGGAAAAGCAGGTTCAAAAGCGTGATGAGGCCACAAAGGAAGTATTGGCCAAAGTGCCGGAAGACCAGAAAGGCTGGTTTACAACCCTGCTGGGCCTTGCCCAGAAAACCGGCATCTTCAGCGAGGAACATAATCATTACTTGGATCTTTATACCCATGCCCTTATGCGAAGGTCATGTCTCGGGATAGGAAAAAGGCTGGCCAAGGCCGATGTCATTGATGATCCTGAAGATATTTTCTTTCTTATCCCGGATGAGGTCAGGGCCTCAACCCTTGTGCCCGATGGTTTCAATTTAAGGCATATTGTAGATAAGAGGCGGGAAGACTGGAAGGGCTGGTGTAAAAAAGAAAATCCGCCCGCCATCCTGAAAGAGGGCTTTACAATGGACGAAGCCATGGGCGTTCTCGTTCAGTCCAATGATCCCATTGCGCTCAAAGTCGTGGTGGGTTCAATGCCAGTTCCCAAGCCGGAACTGAATGCAGACCTCTATGGGATATGCGGTTCAGGAGGAACTTCCGAGGGCATTGCCAGGGTGGTCATGGAGGAGACTCAACTTGATGAAATACAGGAAGGGGAAATACTGGTCGCTGTGTCAACTTCTCCAAGCTGGACCCCAATCTTCGGTCTTCTCAACGGTGTTGTGGTTGACAGGGGAGCAAGCCTCTCTCATTCGGCCATTGTGAGCAGGGAGTATGGAATCCCCTGTGTTATCAATGTTTTTGAGGGAACCGCAAAGATAAAGACAGGACAGCGCATTAAAGTGGATGGTGACAACGGTGTCGTTTATATTCTGGATAAGTAAACCAAGCTGTTTAACTATCCGGATTAAAAAGGACAGGTCTAAGTTACTTCCTTGTCCGACATCAAAGGAAGTAACTTAAATCCTTTAAGCGGTTCTAAAATACAGGAAGGAGGAATGCGACATGCAGTTAAAATTTCAGTATATTCTTTGGTTTGAAGAATGCAGCAAAAATACGCTTCCCCTTGTCGGCGGGAAAAATGCGAACTTGGGGGAGTTGGTGAATGCGGGCATACGGGTCCCCCCGGGATTTGCCGTAACAAGCAGGGCATTTGCAAAATACATGGAAAAAACAGCGCTATGGGCCAATATCAGAAAATTACTGGCTGATGTATCTCCAAATGAAATAAAGAGGGTTGCCAAGGCTGGAAGAGAAATCCGCCAGGCCATTCTTTCCACATCCATACCAGATAAGATATGTGAAGAAATAATTATTGCATATAAATCACTTTGCGACAGATGTGGTGTTGTAAACCTTCCTGTAGCCGTAAGATCGAGCGCTACTGCCGAAGACCTTGAAGATGCGAGTTTCGCAGGTCAGCAGGATACTTATCTTTGGATCCGGGGCAATGATGAGGTGGTTTTGGCAACCCATAAGTGTTGGGCGAGCCTCTTTACCGACAGGGCGATTATATACAGGATGAGGGCAAATTTTCCCCAGGACGATGTGCTTATCAGCGTGGGCATACAGAAAATGGTAAATTCCAGGTCCGCAGGAGTGATGTTTACCCTGGACCCTGTGACAGGAGATAAGTCCAGGATCACCATTGAAGCAAACTGGGGATTTGGAGAAAGCATTGTACAAGGCATGGTCTCTCCGGACAGCTTTGTTATCAATAAGAACTCCATGGCGGTAATACAGAGTATCATAGGCCGGAAAGATAAAAGATTTGTCGCAAAAGAGTGTGGTACTCTTGTCGAGCCCGTGCCTTTTGACCAGCAGGTGATCTCCTGCCTCAGTGTCAAAGAAGCGCTTGAAATTGCAAAGACGGGAATACGCATTGAAAAACATTATAAAGCCCCTCAGGATATAGAGTGGGCCATAGACGCTGATCTGCCATTTCCTGACAATATTTTTTCGACCCAGTCCAGACCTGTAACAGCAGCGGGGAAAAAGGATTTCAATAAAAAAATTATGAAAGAGGAAGGGAAAAATGATATAGACCATATAATTGATCTTATGATTAAGGGGTTTGGTAAATAGGGTCTTTACGGTTTGAAGAGGGGGGATGAATTATGTCAGACACTAGTTTGTTGAATGATAAGAAGGTTCTCATAGTGGATGATGAACCTGATGTATTGGAAGTGCTGGAAGAAATGCTGGATATGTGCGAGGTTACAAAAGCATCCACATTTGATGAAGCTAAAGTCCTTTTGGAGAAAAATGATTTTGATATGGCAATTCTGGATATTATGGGTGTTGATGGCTATAAATTGTTACACATTGCCAAGCGCAGAAATATAACAGCCGTTATGTTGACAGCCAATGCATTAAGTCCTGACAACCTCATAAAATCAATCAAAGATGGGGCTGCTTCTTACCTTCCAAAAGAAGAAATGATTAATATCACAACTTTTTTAATTGATATTTTAAAATCCCAGGATAAGGATGAATCCACGTGGGAATTCTGGTATAACAGGTTGTCTTCTCCTTATTTCGCAAGTAAGTGGGGTCGTGACTGGAAGGACCAATACAGAAAATACGGGGGGAAAATCCAAGACTGATAAAGCGAGCTCTTTTTTTAATGTGCCAAAGGTTTAATTGACTAAAAGATGGATCTGATTTATTCTATAAATACACTTCAATAATAAAATCTTTACAATTTTTTAAAAAAAATAAGGAGGATATTATGAGCAGGTCTATTTATAAAATAATCGACGAGCAGATCAAAAGATGGGAAATAGGGAAAAAAGAGGATAAACCCATCCATGAATTTGTCAATATTATCACCATATCAAGGGAATCAGGCAGCCGGGGATATGAGGTTGCAAAAAAAATAAGCCGGGAAATGGGGTTTGATCTTTTCAATAACAAAATCCTTGAGGCCATGGTCGAAACATCAAAGAACAGCCGGGTACTTTTGGAAACCCTGGACGAAAGAGGAATGAATATTGTTGATGATATTGTATCCAATTTTGTAAATGAACATCATTTATGGCCGGATGAATATTCAAAACTTCTTTTTAAAATATTGACTACCATTGGCAAGCATGGAAACGCCGTCATTTTAGGAAGAGGTGCCAATTGCGTTTTAAAAAATCAAAAAACCCTAAGGGTAAGAATTGTTGCACCCATGACAATAAGGCGGGATTATATTCAAAAAAGCCTTAATCTTAATAAAGGGGATGCGCATAAACATATAGTCAGCACAGATGCCAACAGGGCTGCTTTTGTAAAACGATATTTTAACAGTGATGCAACCGCTCCTTCAAACTACGATCTTATGCTGAACACGGGTACCCTGTCCGCTGACAAGGCAGTAAAGGTAATCAAGTGTGCAATCAGTTAGATATTCATATTTTCCATGGCCTTTTTCATTTGACGGACAGCCTGTCTTAACCGTTCCTCATTTTCAACAAGGGCAAGACGCAGGAAACCTTCACCTTCTTCACTGAAACCTGTTCCGGGAGCAACAGCGACATTGGCTTTGTTCATCATTTCAACTGCAAACTGCATGGAACCTATTTCATTGAATGGTTCCGGGATTTTTGCCCAGACAAACATACCGGCTTTTGGCTTTTTTATATTCCAGCCCAGCCTCTCAAGGCCGCTGCATAATACATCTCTTCTGGTCTGGTATAGTTTTGCAAGCTCAATAATATTTGCATCACAGTCCCGCAAAGCTATAATACCGGCAACCTGGATGGCGGAAAAAATTCCATAATCAAAATACCCTTTGATTTTTCCAAGGGCCTGGACAATCGCTGAATTGCCAACACAATACCCGATTCTCCATCCTGCCATGTTATATGATTTTGAAAATGATCCGAATTCAACACCCACATCTTTTGCACCTTCAGCCTCGAGAAAACTTGGAGCTTCATACCCGTCAAAAGTAATTTTTGAATATGCAAAGTCGTTGATAACCATGAATTTAAATCGTTTGGCAAGTTTTACTATTTCTTTAAAAAAAAATTTATCTGTTACAACGCCTGTGGGATTATGGGGGTAATTCAACATGAGGACCCTGGGTTTTGGATAACAGGATTCACAAATATTGATGATGCGGTCAAGAAAACTTTTTTCAGGTTCTATAGGTATTTTCATTACATTGGCCCCTGCAATAACTGCTGCATAAATATGAACCGGGAATGCAGGGGCAGGCACCAGGACAGAATCTCCAGGGCCCATAATAGCCAGGCATAGATGGGATATCCCTTCTTTTGAACCAATGGTGAAATAGGTTTCTTTTTCGCAGTCAAGGTCAATATTATAATGGCGTTTGTAATATTTTGAGATTTCCATTTTCAAATGTGGCATGCCCGAGCTTTCAGGATAGCGGTGTGCCTTGGGATCTTTTGCAACTTCAACCAGCTTTTCAATCACGGCATTGGGAGTGGGGTCCATTGGATTTCCCATACCAAGGTCAATGACATCGTCCCCGTTTCTTCTTTTTTCCATTTTCATTTTATTTATCATTCCGAATAAATAAGGGGGAAGCTGGTCCATGCGGTTTGCAAAGCGAATGATATTCTTATCTTCCAAAACAAAACTCCTTTTTGAAAATTTACTCTTGATAATTATAAAAAGAAAAACCATACCAGATTTTTTACCCGGAACATAGAGGAAAATGAATTAATTTGTGTTGTTTAATTGTATGTTGTACCCTTTAAATTTTAATATCTGTTATTGAGTTTTTTTCAAGTTTTAAGAAGTTGCAAAAAACAAGGGAAAGATGATATTCAATCCTTAATGAATATTGGCTGCAACCTTAATAATAACAGGCAAAATACAAATGAAACCACAGGAAATAGAAGATTTAAGCTTTAAGATAATAAAAAAGGAAGCAGGGGCCCATACTTTTAAAGATGACCAATGGCCCGTTGTAAGAAGGATGATCCACACATCTGCTGACTTTGACTATATGGATACGGTCAGGTTTTCTCCTGGTGCGGTTCAAAAAGGGATTGCCGCCATCCAAAGCGGTTGCCAGATATTTACCGATACCAATATGGCCAGGGTAGGCATAAGGAAAAAAGAAATCCATGAATTCGGCGGCCGGGTAAGCTGCCTGATTGCAAAGGAAGATGTAGCAAAAAAAGCAAAAAAAACCGGAACCACAAGGGCTCTTGCAGCAGTGGATATGGCATGTGAACTTGTAAAGGACGGGATTTACGTTATTGGGAACGCCCCTACCGCCCTTTTACGGCTGATTGAACTTGTAAAGGATAAAAAAGCAGATCCTGCCCTTGTGATAGGGGTTCCTGTGGGCTTTGTAAATGCTGCTGAATCCAAGGACGGGTTAATGGCCCTTGATATTCCCTATATCACCAACAAGGGGAGAAAAGGCGGGTCAAATATAGCGGCAAGTATTGTCAATGCCCTTGCCATCATGGCGTTCGATCTAAAATAAATTAATATAGGAGGCTATTATCAAAGGCTTTGTCATTGGTGCTACCGGGAGCGGAACAGGCAAAACCACCATCAGTCTTGCCATTTTGGCATACCTTGCCGGCCAGGGATTTAAAGTGGCCCCGTTTAAAGTCGGTCCTGATTTTATTGATCCCGGCCATCACACCAGGATCGCGGGAAAGACAAGTATTAACCTTGATTCCTGGATGCTTACAAGGGAATACAATAAAAGGGTTTTTAAAAAATGGGCCAATGGTTCTGATATTGCCGTGGTGGAAGGGGTCATGGGGCTTTTTGACGGGTATGACGGCTTGTCGGAAGCAGGCTCTACAGCCCAGATGGCAAAATGGCTGGATCTGCCTGTTGTACTCATTGTCAATGCCAGAGGAAAGGCCAGGAGTGCGGCAGCCATTGTCAAAGGGTTTGAAGATTTTGACAGGGACTTGAAAATTGCCGGGGTTATTTTCAGTAAAACAGGAAGCCTGCGGCATTATGAGTATTTAAAAAAAGCACTTGAACAAAGCTGCAGGACAAAGTGTCTCGGGTTCATGCCGAAAAACGATAAGATTGTCATGCCGGAAAGGCACCTGGGACTTCTCACGGCTGAAGAATTTGATATAAAAAAAGATGTTCTTTCAATGCTTAAGTCAATGGTCAAAGAGCATATTGATATAAAAGGCTTATTAAAGAGCCTTGATGATTTTGACATTTCAGAAAGGCCGGTATTGGAAAAACAAGTATTTTCAGGTGACCATCGCCCGGTTATTGCTGTTGCAAGGGACAAGGCATTTTGTTTTTATTATCAGGATAATCTGGACACCTTAAAAAAATTCGGAGCAAAGATAATTGAATTTTCACCCTTAAATGATAAAAGACTGCCCCTGGACATAGACGGGATCTATTTTGGCGGCGGATACCCTGAACTTTTTGCAGAACAATTGTCTAAAAAAACAGAACTTTTGCAGGAAATCAAAGAAAAAAGCAGTTCCGGTATGCCTATTTACGGGGAGTGCGGCGGGTTCATGTTCCTTTGCCGCAAACTATCTTATATTGATGAAACAAAAAAATATTCCATGTCTGGCTGTTTTGATTTTAAAGTTAAAACATCAAAGCGGCTCAGGTCTCTTGGCTACAGGGAAATCACTTTGAAAAAAGATACCATTATCGGAAAAAAAGGTGATGTGCTAAGGGGGCATGAATTTCATTATTCATCCCTGGAAAATTCTGGAACCGGTGCATCCTGCGTATACCGGGTGACCTCCAGGGCAGGGCAGGCGATATCGCTTAAAGGATACGAGGTTTTCAACACCCTGGGAAGTTATCTTCATGTACATTTTGGAAGCAACCCTTTATGCGCAAAACATTTTGTGGATACATGCAAAGAATTTAAGGACAAGAAAAATAAAAATGCCGTCTAAACAACTCAAAAAAGGGTTTACAACAGGTGCTGCTGCTGCTGCTGCTGTTAAGGCAGCCCTGTTGAATTTTTTTTCAAAACCTCCCAAATCCGTTGAGATCCTGTTTTTAAACGGAGAAAAAAAATCAATTGATATTAAATCTGTAAAAAAAACATCAAAAAACTGTTTTAAAGCCATTGTCATCAAAGACGCAGGAGACGATCCTGATATAACCCACAAGGCTGAAATAGGCGCTTTTGTAAAAATATCGGGAAACAAAACACCTGCAATAAACATATGCGGTGGAAAAGGGGTTGGAAAAGTAACAAAACCAGGCCTTGAGCTTCCTGTGGGAGAGCATGCAATCAATCCCGGTCCAAGAAAGATGATCAAAAATTCAGTGGAAGATGTTTTTAAAAAATTTAATATTAAAGATAAACAGGTGGATATTGAAATCTTTGTTCCAAAGGGTGAGGAACTTTCCAGAAAAACCCTGAATTCAAGACTTGGGATTATGGGTGGGATTTCTATTTTAGGCACCACCGGCATTGTCAGGCCAATGTCCCATGATGCCTATATTGCTACAATTAAATCAGGTGTTTTTGTTGCAGCAGCAAACGGGATAAACACACTTGTTTTTACTACAGGCAGACGAAGTGAACGCTTTGCCATGGAAAAATTTAAATCTTTTGGTGAGGAGGCCTTTATCCAGACAGGGGATTTTTTTAAAGCATCCCTTGATACGGCCCTTTTAAGCCCAAAGATTCAAACTATTATTTATACTGTGTTTTTTGGCAAAGCCGTTAAAATGGCCCTTGGATTTGAACATACCCATGCTGCCAAATCAGAACTGACCTTGAAAAAATTGTCAAAATGGGCAAAAGATACCACAGGCAGCTCTGATCTTGGAATAAAAATAGCCAGGGCCAACACAGCTCGTCATGCATTTTCCTTTATCCATCCTGAATACCCGGAACTTATTAATCATGTAGGGGAAAAAATAAAACAGAATGCCTTGGGGTTTTCAGGCAATAAACTTGAAATCAGGGTCATTATCCTGGATTTTGAAGGAAAGGTTGTCTTTGATTCTGTATAAGGCATGATATTAACCAACCTGCTGGGAGTCTTCCATGAAAAAATATATCGGTGCCATTGACCAGGGGACCACAAGCACCAGGTTTATTGTTTTTGATAAACAGGGCACAATCATCGGTACAGGCCAGAAAGAGCACGACCAGATCTGTAAAAAACCAGGCTGGGTGGAACATGACCCTGTTCAAATCTGGGAAAATACAAAAAAGGTAATCAAACAGGGCCTTAAAGCTTCCGGCATATCAGGAAAAGACCTCGCCGCCGTCGGGGTAACAAACCAGAGGGAAACTATTCTTGCCTGGGACAGGCAGACCGGAAAACCATATTTTAACGCCATTGTCTGGCAATGCACACGGTCCGGGGATATCTGCGATAAACTTATAAGGGAAGGAGGCCGGGACCGGTTTAGAAAACAGACTGGCCTGCCTTTAAGCACATATTTTTCAGGACCGAAAATAAAATGGTTAACAGACAATGTCCCAGGGGTCAGGGATGGTGTCAATTCAGGAAAAGCAATGTTCGGCACCATGGACACCTGGATAATATGGAACCTGACAGGCGGGCCTTTTAAAGGCGTTCATGTGACAGATGTCACCAATGCCAGCCGAACCCTTTTGATGAACCTTGAAACCCTTGAATGGGATGAAAATATTTTGTCTGTTTTAAAAATTGCTGTTCACACCCTTCCTGAAATTGTGCCGTCATCTGATGATAAAGCCTTTGGTACGACACAAGAACAAGGCCCGTT
>JAADHV010000067.1:0-114957 GCA_013151635.1 Deltaproteobacteria bacterium
CTGGAACTATAACGAAGACCGCAGCCGCATACGTACAGGATATGGTCCTGAAAATGTATCGCGGTTCAGACGATTTGCTGTTGGAATCATAAAACATAAAAAGGGTAGCAGTGTTGCCCAAAAAATGCGACGACTGAATAAAAACATGCGTGCCGTCTTTGATTATCTGAAAATGACCCGGAATAGCTGCCACTCAAAGGGCGTTTGCTTTTAGCATAAATTTACCGTGGCATAAATTTACCGTGGGAAAGGCTGCCATTTGCTTGACATAAGCCGCCTGCTATAATATCTTGAAATGTTATTTTTAAGGGATAAATGCAATGAACAATACGCATGAACAGGAAAAAAAGCAGTTTAAAAGATTGTTTCAGCAACAGGGCATTGAACGGTTTGATCTTAGATTCCAGGTTTTAGAAACATTCTTAAACATTGAACATCATGTAACCATTAAAGAGATTTTATCAAGGCTCAGGCAAGATGGGCTCAAACTTGACGAAGGGCTTGTCTTAAGCAGCATGGAGCTGTTGTGCAGGTTCGGATTTGCAAGTAAAATAGAGTTTGATGACAAAGAGACCCAATATGAGCACAGGCATCTTGGATTACATCATGACCATATGGTTTGTACAAAATGTGGTAAAATTCTGGAATTTAAGGATGAGGCTATAGAAAAGTTGCAGCTTAAGCTTGCAGCTGCGTATGGGTTCCATATGCTCCAGCATAAGATGGAAATATACGGCATTTGTTCCAAGTGCATGGAACGCCGCACTGCCATTGTGTCGCTCCATAAAGCAAAACAAGGGGAAAAGCTGATTGTAAAAGAGTTTGAAGCAGGTAAAAACATGCAGCTTCGAATTTCTTCAATGGGACTTAAAATCGGGGATTTGATTGAAATTGTTTCTGCCGGGTTCGGCGGCCAGGTAGTAATTGCAGCAGGAGAGAACCGTTTGGTTTTAGGTAAGGGCATGGCGGAGAAAATAAGGGTTCAGCCCTATGACCAGATCAAAACGCAAGCCTGTGACAGCAGCCAAAAACCAAGGAATATCTCTCAATCATCAATGATGCTGAGCCAGATGAAGGCTGGTCAGGAAGGAATTATCCGGAAAGTTGCAGGAAAAAGCAACTTAAGACGCAGGCTGCTTGAAATGGGGATTAACAGGGGGTCAGTAATATATGTTGAAAAATATGCCCCGCTAAGAGATCCTGTTGAATTTGTGATCAAGGGATATCATATATCGCTCCGGGTTGAGGAAGCGGCAAATATTTTTGTTGGAAATGTGAAATTTAAAAAAAGGTAATATGAGTAAGAAATTGACCATCGCACTTGCGGGAAATCCCAATTGCGGCAAGACAACCATATTTAACAATCTTACAGGTGCCCGGCAGAAAGTGGGAAACTGGCCGGGTGTGACTGTGGAGAAAAAAGAAGGCAAGCTAAAGTATAAGGAATATGACTTGAAGATTGTTGATCTTCCCGGTACTTACAGCCTTACACCATTCTCAATTGAAGAAATCACGGCCAGGGATTTTATTTTAAATGAAAAACCGGATATTGTTGTTAATATTATTGATGCCTCAAACCTTGAAAGGAGCCTTTTTCTTGCCATTCAAATCATAGAGCTTGGACGGCCAGCCTTATTTGTGCTGAATATGGCTGATGTTGCAGACGCAAAAGGTATCAGGATTGATGAAAAAAAATTATCCCAATTGTTAGGATTGCCCGTTGTTTTTACAATTGGAAATAAAAACAAGGGTATTGATACTCTTGTTGAAGCTGCTGTTGAAGGAATTAAAAGGTTCAATAAAGGGGAAAAAAGCCGGGACATCAGATACAGCCAGGAGATTGAGGCCAGTATCTCAAAGGTTGAAGCCGGGATTCTCCAAAGTGGAATGGATATTGACGGTGTGCTGAGATGGAATGCAATGAAAATTCTTGAAGATGATAAGATTATTAAAAAGAGATTTCAAGACCTTTCACCCCAGGCATCAGAAAAGGTTTTCCAGATATCTAAGGCCTGCCGGGACAGGCTTTATAGTTTATTTGAGGATGATTTTGAGATTTTGCTGACCGATGACCGGTATGGGGTCATTGCCGGGATTCTAAAAGAAACCATAACCAATCTTGTCAGTAAAAGGATCGATATATCACGAAATATTGATCTTGTGCTTACGGACAGGTTGTTCGGTATTCCCGTGTTTATTTTTTTTATATGGGCTATGTTTCAACTGACTTTTTCTCTTGGCGCATATCCTGTGGAATGGTTAAATACGGGAGTTGCGCTGCTGTCGGGTAGCCTTGATAAAATTCTGCCCCCGTCCATGTTAAAAGATCTCCTGTTAAATGGCATGGTTGCAGGAATCGGCAGTGTTATAATTTTTCTTCCCAATATTCTTATTTTGTTTTTTTGCATCGCTCTTTTTGAGGACACAGGATATATGGCAAGGGCGGCATTCCTGATGGACAGGGTAATGCATACGTCAGGACTGCACGGAAAATCCTTTATTCCAATGTTAATGGGATTTGGCTGCAGTGTGCCTGCAATTATGGCCACGCGTACATTAGAGAGCAATAAAGACCGGGTTTTAACGATCCTTATGACGCCATTCATGTCCTGTTCGGCAAGGCTGCCGGTATATATTGTACTTGCAGGTACATTTTTTGCGGGCAAGGCTGGTACTGTAATTTTCAGCCTGTATTTCACCGGTATAATCGTTGCTATTTTGTCTGGCAGGGTTTTAAGAACTTTATTGTTTAAAGGAGAAGAGGCTCCTTTTATTATGGAGTTACCGCCATACCGGATGCCCATGCTGAAAAGTCTTTTGATCCATATGTGGGACAGAAGCAAAATGTTTTTAAAAAAAATGACCGGAGTTATTCTTATCGGATCGATTCTTATCTGGGCGCTTTCAAGTTTCCCTGAATCCGTTCCCTATACTGTGGATTATGACAAAAAGATCACTGACGTAAAATCTGATTATTCCAGGAAAATAAAAATGGCTGCAGCCGGGGAAACAGAAGGATTAAACCGGCAATTTGCCCTGGAGCTAAAGAGTATTGAAACTAAGAAAGAGCAGGAGCGGGTATCTAATTCTTATATAGGGAAAATCGGGAAAGTGCTGGAACCGGTATTTAAACCCGTTGGGATAGGGTGGCAGGCAAGTGTTGCCCTTGTTACGGGTTTTGTTGCCAAAGAGGTTGTTGTCAGTACCATGGGTGTGTTATATGGTGTTGGCTCAGGAGGGGGAGATGCTCTTGAAAAAGCGCTTAAGAAATCCGGTATGACGGCTCTTTCTGCACTCTCAATGATGGTTTTTGTTTTATTGTATGTGCCATGTTTTGCAACTGTTTCAACTATTTACAGGGAAACTTCTGCTAAGTGGGCCGGATTTAATTTACTATATACAACTATGGTTGCATGGGGCATGTCTTTTTTAGTATACCGGACGGGAATGATCTTGGGCCTGGGTTAGAAGAAATAATACGGAGGCTTTTTATGAAGCGTTTGAATATAGAAGTCATCATTAAAATTATTACCGCTATTATGGTGGCTTCATTGATAATACCTGGTTTTGTATTTGCACAGGAAAGGCTTTCTGTAACAGCCGGTATTGCCAATATGAGGTCAGGTCCTGGAACAAAATACGATGTGCTGTGGCAGGTGGAGCAATATCATCCTGTAATAGTTATTGAAAAAAAAGGAAACTGGTATAAAATCAAAGATTTTGAAAACGATGAGGCCTGGGTTCATAAATCCCTTTTAGGCAAAGTTCAAGGTGTGATCACGATAAAAGACAAATGCAATGTAAGATCCAGACCTAGTACTAAAAGCAGCGTTGTGTTCACGGTTGAACGAGGAGTGCCGTTTAAGGTCCTTTCAAGGAAAGGCAACTGGATTAAAATCGAGCACGCTGACGGGGATGTCGGCTGGATTTATAAAACGCTTGTATGGTAATAGATAATTTTAATATATTTTAAGGTGGAATGGAAGAATGGCAGAACAAAGAGTCTCAAATGAGCGGAAAAAAGAACTTGGACAAGTAGATCCTTTTCAGGAAAGCCTTTTAAAGGCAGCGCGCTATGCAAAAGAATATAAGAAACCCTTGATTCTGATTACAGGTGCCATTGTTGTGGCAGCAATGGTTTTTTCCGGGATTATGTACAATTTTCACAAAGCTGAAGATACTGCTTCCATACTTGTAGATCATGCGTTAACCAAATATGCCAACGTCAAAGATCCGGTGAAAGGATATCTTGCCTGTAAAAATGATTTTCAAACAATTTTTGCAGACTACGCAAATACAACAGCGGGCAGGCTGGCTAAGGTTAAATTTGCCAAAATATGTTACGAAGCTTCAAAATTTGACCAAAGCTATAAATATTATAAGCAATCCCTTGAGACATTTAAAGATAAGGCATTGGTGGAAAATTTTATCCTGGCCTCATTGGGACATGTAAGCCTTGCCAGAAAAGACTTTGAATCGGCGAAAAAATATTTTCTCCAAATTGAGAAAGGGCAAACCGATCTTTTAAAGGACGAAGCAAGATTTGCCCTGGCCATGTTGTATAAAGCCAACAATAATACTGCTGAGAGCAAAAAAATGTATGAAAAAATTGTTACGGAATATGGAAATTCAATATACAGGCCAATTGCCAAGAGTAAAATTGATGCAATGAAGTGATAGAAACTTAAAAAGGCTGCTAAGAAAAAGGCTGCTAAGCGTTGCCGCCGCAGCCTTTTTAAGAAAAGGAAAAAAAGATGAAAAAACTAACATTTTGTTAGTGAAAAAATATTAATGCAATTTCCCTGCCATGATATGTAAAATAATTCTTATTTTTGATTTTTTTTAAAGGTGCTTGAAATTACAGCCTTTTTGCCATTTGACAGGATTCCAATATTTTTTTTAAGCTTTGCTGGATTGAGATATCACATGCAGGTGGGTTCAAAATTTTGAACCCACCTGCATGTGATACAATGAATTTTATCTTTAATTATTTGAAAATACAGGTAAAAATAATAGATTTGAAATGTTTAAAATTTTAAACCACCTAAAATTATGAGAAATCATTCAATTTACTATTTATCAAGGTTGAACTTTTTTAGTTTCTGATTCAAGCCGCTTTTTCCTATTCCCAGGATTTGAGCGGCTTTTGTCTGTACATTTCCTGAAAGTTTCATGGCTCTTTGTATCATTCTTTTCTCAACTGCTGCCAGGGTCTCTGCAAGCCCTGCACCCTCTGGAATTCCATCCAGGTTAAGTGTGGACGGTATTGCCTGTCTTATCTGCAATGGAAGGTCGGATGGTGTAATTATATCACTGCTGCAAAGGATTACGCATCGTTCTATCATATTTTCAAGTTCCCTTACATTGCCTTTCCACTGGTAATCACATAAAATTTTTACAGCTTCCGGGCTGATCTTGGATACTTTGCTGACAGAACGCTGTACATTGGTATATTTGTCAATAAAATGCTTTATAAGCAAAGGAATATCCTCTGCCCGATCTCGAAGAGGCGGTATAATTGTCTTGACAACATTGAGGCGGTAATAGAGATCTTCTCTGAACCTGCCTTTTTTTACTTCTTCTTCAAGATTTTTATTTGTGGCCGCAATGAGGCGGAAATCAACAGGAATAGATACGGTTCCCCCAACCCGTTCAATGGTTTTCTCCTGAAGAACCCTTAATAATTTTACCTGCAGGGGAACGGGAAGTTCGCCTATTTCATCAAGAAAGAGGGTCCCTTTGTCTGAGATTTCAAACCTGCCTTTTTTTAATGCTGTTGCCCCTGTGAATGCTCCTTTTTCATGACCGAACAATTCGCTTTCCAAAAGGGTTTCAGCAAAGGCAGAGCAGTTTACGGCAACAAGAGATTTATTTTTTCTCTGACTGTTATAATGGATTGATTTTGCAACCAGCTCTTTCCCGGTACCGCTTTCGCCTTCAATAAGAAAGCTTGCATCAGAAGGTGCCACTTTTTTTATGGTTTCATAAATTTCCTGCATGGGTTTGCTCTTCCCGATAATATTATCAAAACTATATCTCGAGCTGATGGCATCTCTTAAAATGCTGTTCTCCTGCACGATCCTGTAGACCGAGATAGCCTTTGCAATGTGCGCAATAAGCGCCTGGTTTTCAAATGGTTTGAGAATGAAGGTATAGGCACCTTTGTGCATGGCTTCCACGGCTTTTTCTACGCTTCCGTAGGCGGTCATGATTACCACTGGGATATCGGGATTTATTTCCTTTATTTTTTCAAGTAACTGGATCCCGCTCATCCCGGGCATTTTTACATCTGTTAAAACAAGATCAACGAGTTCGTTGTTTAAAATATCCAATGCTTCCATTCCACTGGAAGCTGTTAAAGATGAATAACCTTCTTCCTGAAGAAGTTCCCCTATTATCATCGGATAATTTTTTTCATCATCAACAATCAGAATGTTTTCCATTTCAATTTGTCTCCAAGGCCGGGAGTGTGATTTCCACATTTGCGCCTTTTGGTTTAATGTTCGTGATTGTGATTGTTCCGTTATGGGCTTCAATCATGTTCTTTACAATACCAAGGCCTAACCCTGTCCCGGTATCTTTTGTCGTAAAAAACGGTGTCCATATTTTTTTTAAGACTTCTTGTCGTATCCCTTCCCCGTTATCAATAAAATTAACCACAATATTGTTTGAATCGCAATCTATCTGTACGGTAATACTGCCATCGGTTTTAAGGGACTGGAATGCATTGATCAAAATATTTAAGAATGCCTGGTAAAGCATTGCACTATCAGCCATAATTTCAGGAAGATTATTTGAAATTTTTTTAATGATATTGATATTATTATCTTCTATCTGGGGAGTAATATAGGCAATATTTTTTTCTATGATTTCTTCAACCCTGCATGGATGAAGATCAGGGATTTTGGGTTTGGCAAAATCAAGGAAATCCGTAATAATATTATCAAGCCTGGTAGACTCTTCGACAATAATATCGGGGATACTGCTTTTAGCATCCAGCTTTGCCATCTTTTTTTTTAGTAATTGTGCGCTGCTTTTAATAATTCCAAGCGGGTTCCTGATTTCGTGTGACACTCCGGCTGTCATTTCACCTATGGCGGATAAATGCTCGGCCTGGCTGAGCTTTTCTTCAAGCCTGAGTCTTTCTTCAGCTCTTTTCTCGATAATTTTTTCTCCATGCTTGACAACAAACCGTAGAACGATAAAGAGTATCCCCATGACAATGAAACAGGAGCCTATAATGAGGCCTTGGAGCTTAAACACTTTTTTGTAATCATCGGAAACATCCCTGACAATTTCAACGACACCAAGTACTGGGCCTGCCAGGGTTGGTGATAGCGGCTTTTCAGCCCTTAGGGGTGCAAAGGTAATGATTTTTGTTTTCTGGGGAAACCAGAATAGCAGCTCAAGAAAACTGCCCTGCTGTAGAAGCCTTGATGTTGCCTGCTTTTTCATGGCTTTTTGATAATGGACACCTCCGGCGTTTTTCTGGCCTATTTTGCTCTTGTCAAAGCTATAGGAGATAATATTTTTTTCATCATAAATAGTCACCATATCAACATTAAAACTGTGCATGGTGGAACGGACAACCTTGTCCATCAGAAGAAATTGTTCTTTTTCTCTTAATCTGATTTTTCCATATTTGAGTAATACCGGCAGCATAAACCTGGAAATGACCTGGTGGTTGAGATTTTCCACAAGGAGTGAAGCATATTCTTCGCTTTTTTCCAGGAGAATATTTCTTACCCAGTGTGCATTCAGGGCTGATATGACAATGGTCGCCATAAACATAATCACAAGGGAGGAAAATGTGAAAAATTTTACCAGCCTGAATGGCTTGACGCCTTGTAAATTTTTTATTTTTTGTAACATTTAGTTCATAATTTTTTTGTTTTTAAATTTAACAATCCTATCCTGTTTTTTATTGTTAATTCAGTAAAAAACAGGATAGGGCTTGACTTTACAGTAATATCGTATCAAAGTACAGTAATATTGGTATTTAGATATCAATATAAAAGATTGGGTGTTCTCGTTAACTTTAGCAGTATTTGGTTTTATTTTAATTATTGTGAGAGTGTATGATATTTGGGAAAAAAGATCATCTTGTCGGTCTGGATATCGGCTCTTCTTTCATTAAAGTTGCTGAGCTCAAAGTAACCGGGAAAGGGCATGCCTTGAGCAAATTTGGTATGGCCCGAATTGCACCCGGCACAATTGTTGAAGGCCGGATTGCAGATATGGAAGGCCTGGCGAATGATATTAAAACTCTTTTTAAATCCCAGAAAATCCGCGAGAAGAATGTAGCTATTTCAGCAGGCGGCCATTCTGTAGTAATAAAAACGATCAACACATCAAAAAGACCTGAAAAAGCGCTTCACGATACAATATATTCCGAAGCGGAACAATATATCCCCTATGACATTGATGATGTCAATATCGATTACCAGACCCTGGGAGAAAGCGAGTTCTCCCCTGACCAGATGAATGTTCTCCTGGTGGCGGTTAAAAAAGACCTGGTGGCTGAATATATTGATCTGGTCCATCTGGCAGGGTTGAATCCGAGAATCATTGATGTTGACACCTTTGCGCTGCAAAATGCATATGAAATACTTCCATATGAAAGCCGGGAAAAAATAACCTTGCTGATTGATGTGGGGGCATCAAAGACTTCTTTGAATATAGTGAAGTCGAATGTATCGTTAATGATGAGGGATACAGTATCCGGAACAAACCAGATTATAGAAGAGATCTCAGATCAATTTGAGATAACCATTGAAGAAGCGGAACAGGCAGTGAATGGTGAGGCAAATGATATTGTAAGCCAGGGCATGATTCAGGAAATAAGCTTGAAAATTGCACAATCATGGTGTTCTGAAATATGTGAAGTGGTTAATACTTACCAGTCTTCTGCAAATGATGAGAAAGTGGAAAAAATTATACTGAGCGGAGGCGGGGTCTTTATCGAGGGATTTCAAGACAGTCTTTTGTCGGAACTTGAATCTGATGTCTCAATAATTAACCCGTTTGAAGCCCTTATTGTAAATGAAAAGAAATTTCCAGACTCTTTTATAACCCAGGCAGGCCCGTTGGCACCGATAGCCATAGGGCTTGCATTGCGAAGAGTAGATGATAAATGATAAGAATTAATCTTTTACCATTTAGAATTGCCAGGAAAAAAGAAAATATCAGAAGGCAGATATCTGTTTTTTTATTGCTGATTCTTTTAACTGCGGTGGTGCTTTTCTGGTACACGCAGATCATTAATAAACAAATCTTAGTTGTAAAAGAAAGAACAAAACAGGTAAATTATCAAATCTTGAAATATAAGGAAAAAGCAGACCGGGTTGCAAGAATTAAAAAAAATCTGAAAACCCTTAAAGAAAAGCTTGAAATCGTATCTTCGTTGAAAAAACAAAGGAAAAAACAATTAATATTGTTTGACGGTATGACAGATCTTATAATTCCCGGGCGAATGTGGCTTGAAAGTTTCAAAACTGACCAGAATAATGTCACGATCAAAGGAATTGCGTTTGATAATCCTACAATTGCCGATTTCATGGAAAAGCTTGAAAAATCTTCACTCTTTGACAAGATTGATTTAAAAACTGCAAAAATGAAGAAGTTTAAAAATGATGTCATGTTAAAATCATTTGAGCTGCTTTGCAGAAAAGAAAAACCAAAAGAGGAGAAAAACAAGAATTCAAAATAAGGCAAAAATGACTAAAGAAAAAAGTAAAATTGATGAAATAAAAGAAAAGCTCAGCGCTTTTTTTGAAAAAGTCGGGGAACTTACAAAAGTTCAACGCCTGCTCATTTGCCTTATAACATTTGCCGTTATTGGGGGGTCTTACTATTATTTTGTTTTTATGCCAAAGCACGGTGAATTAAAAAAAGTAGAACAAAATTACCAAAATAAGCTAAAGCTGCTTTCAACATATAAAAGAAGGGCATCCGAGATTTTAAAGTATGAAAAAATGATGGCACAAACCCAGGAGGAGTTTAATACGGCAATGAAAGCGCTTCCTGATAAACGCGAGCTGCCGTCATTGTTGACAGGTATCTCCAAAGCAGGAAGTGATGCAGGCCTGGCATTCCATTTGTTTAAACCTGAAAATGAAGTAAATAAAGAGTTTTATAAAGAAATTCCTATATCTATTAAGGTAAAAGGGCGCTATCATCAACTTACGGATTTTTTCTTTCAAATTACAAGGCTTAACAGGATTGTCAATATTAACAACGTTGCAGTGAAAAGCCGGAAAGGCGCTAAAATACTGGAAATGAGCTGCAAAGCAGTTACTTATATGTTTGTTGAAAAAAAAGGACCAAAAAATAAAAATAAACGTAAAAGAAAGAAGTAACAGGGACTGATTAAAAAAGAATATTTATAATGATTTATAAATTAAAAATTATTTCATTAGCAATTGCATTTGGTTTTGTTTTTTTGATTTTTGCATGTAATGATGAGCCCCAGGCAAAAAAGAAATCAACGCCTAATATAGTTTCAGGAGAAATATTAAGCCCCGCTGTTCAAAACAAGTCCGGAAAAAAGGTTAAAAAGAATAAATTAAGTCCGAAAATTAATCCTGTTTCTAAAGCTGGAGCTGAACTCAAAAGTGACCAAAAGGCTTTAGAAAATAAACTGGAAGGGCTAAAGATAAAGAGCGAACATTATAACTCACAGGGTAAAATTGATCCCTTCAACCCGCTGATCCAGGAAAAACCGGAGGAAAGCCAGGTTGTTGTTGATAACAGGCCCAAAAGGATTCTGACCCCCCTTGAAAAAATAGAGTTAAGCCAGATCCGTCTGGTTGCTGTTATTATTATGAAAAACAAGCAGATTGCCATGGTAGAAGAGGCAAGCGGCAAGGGCTATGAGGTGGGCATTGGCACCTATATCGGGAAAAACCAGGGGAGGGTGTCTGAAATCAGACATAGCAGCATTGTTATAAAAGAGCTTGTCAGAGATTATAAAGGAAGGCTCAAAGAGCATGTTCAGGAAATAAAACTTCATAAAAGTGATGGTGAGGAGTAATATGCCTTTTTTTCAAATGCAAAGAATAAAAAACAAGATTAAAATAAGCCTTAGTGTCCTTTTGGCCTTATTCATTGTTGCCGGGTGTGTTGCCCAAGAAACCAAAACGGTTCAAACATCTGAACAAAAACAGAAAACCTCCAATACCGATGCTGTCGTTAAAAGCGGCAGGCAAATTAGTGCAGTAAGTGTCGAGCTTAAGAACCAGATTATTGAGATCAGCATTAAGGGCAATCAAAAATTAGTCTATACATCAATAAAACAATCTTTCCCTTTTGGGATTGCCATTTATCTTCCCGAAACCCAAATCGCTGATAATTTTCAAACAAACATACCTGAAAATAAAGGTATTGGTGATCTGGTTGTAAAGTATGCGGATAAAGAAAAGACCACTGCAAAAGTTGAAATCCTGTTAAAGAAAGATTTCAACTATGAGGTAAAAGAAAATAATAATATCTTGAAGGTTTCGCTCTTTGGCGGGGTGGAGGACAACCGGCAAAGTGCTAACAAGATACCTGATGTTTTGCCGGCAGCTCAAGCTGAAAAAGCCGTTTTAAAAAAGAGCATTATTATCCCTGATAAAACAGCGATAATGACCAATATTGAGTTTAATGTAATGGAGGACGGAAAGTCTGATATTGCTGTTCAAACAAGCCATCCTGTAAAGTATGATATCATCCGGGCCGGTAAGAACAAATTGTATTTAAATTTATATAATACAATTATCCCGGAGTATCATAAACGTCCTCTTTTGACTCATTATTTTAAATCCGCAGTGGAAAGCTTAATGCCGGTGCAGGACCCGGGAAAGAAGAGGAATGCAAAAATTGAAATCAAAATAAAGGACTCAGTGCCGTATCGTGTTGTCCAGGAAGAAAATTTGATTTCAATGTATTTTGAACCATCCGGAGTGGAGCCCCCTTTGTTCAGCAAGGCCAGGAAAAAAGTTATCAGCGGCACTAAACAAACCCGGGCAGCAGAAGTTCATGAAGAAGTAACAGGTTTGCCGGAAAAAACAGTGGCAGTTGCAAAGAAAAAGAAAACCCTTGAAGAAGAGATCTTCGGGCCCAAAAAAAAGTACACGGGTGAAAAAATCAAACTGGACTTTTATGAGACCGATATAAAAAATGTTTTCAGGATACTGAGGAGTGTGGGGGGGCTTAATTTTGCCATTGACAAGGATGTTGAAGGGAAAGTAACCCTGACTTTAGAAGATGCGGTTCCCTGGGACCAGGTGCTTGATCTTGTATTAAAAATGAATAATCTTGGCATGAAAAGAGAAGGGAATGTTATTCGGATTGCAACCTTAGATACCATTAAAAAAGAAGAAAAACTTGTACAGGAGGCCATTGCGGCAAGGAAAAAATCTTTGGAGCAGAAAAAAAGCTTTGAGCCCCTGGTTACAGAATACATCCCCATAAATTATTCAGATGCCGAAGCTGATATTAAACCCCATATAGAACAAATTCTTTCAAAAGAAAGGGGTAAGCTCAGTGTTGATAAACGAACGAATATGATAATTATAACCGACATCCAGGCAAAGGTTGACCAGGCAAAGGAAATTATTTACCGCCTGGATAAAGTCACCCCCCAGATCATGATTGAAGCAAAGGTGGTTGAGGTGACAAAGGATTTTTCAAGGGAGCTGGGGCTTGGTTTGAGTATTACTGAGAGGAATACGTCGACAGCCGGTGTAAGCGATTTTACCGTTGCATTGAATCATCCGACTTCAGCCCCTGTTAACTCGGGTTCATTTAATTTTTTCAGATTATTCGGTTCCAGCCTCACATCGTTAAATGCTCAGATTGCCGCCTCTGAAACAAAAGGGGACGTGAAAGTTGTTTCTTCACCAAGGATTCTTACCCTGGATAATAAAAAAGCAAAAATAAAACAGGGCCTTGAATATGCATACCTTGAGCGGGATGATACAGGTGGATCGTCTGTTAAATTTAAAAATATCGACCTGCTGCTGGAAGTAACTCCCCATGTTACGCCGGACAAAAGAATTGCAATGACTGTGTATTTGACAAAAAATGATATTGACTCTGTCACCAATGGAGTTCCGTCTCTTTCAACAAATGAAGCGGAAACCGAGCTTCTGGTAAATAATAACGATACCATAGTCATTGGTGGAATCGTAAAAACAACAAATAATAAAAGCAGCTCAGGAACCCCTATCCTTTCCGGGATTCCTATTTTAGGGCGGCTTTTCAGGACAGATATTGATAAAGATAAAAGAAATGAACTCTTAATATTTATAACACCTTCGATCGTTCAACTGGACCAGAAAAGAAATACTTTTACAACAACGGATTAATTAAGTCTAAAAAGCCTTTTTTGTGCTTCCCGTGATAGAGGAGATGTCTCGGGGACAAGTTTTAACACAACGTTCCATGATTTTTTTGCCTTATCAAAGTCTTTTAATGCTTCATAGGCTTTTGCCAGATCAGAATGAAGAATGGCAGCTGCCGGGCTTCTTTGTAACTCATGATGAAGAAAATCAACGGCCTGGGTCGGATACCCGGTTTTAAGATAAATGGAGGCAAGCCCGTGTACGGCAATTAAAAAATCAGGTCTGATTTCCAGGGATTTTAGAAAATACGATTTAGCTTTTTTAAACATTTTTTGATTGAAATATGCCCATCCGAGATTTGATAAGGGCATCTCAGGGGTGGCATATAAAAGATTTTGGGAAACTTCTTCAAAGCATCTGATTGCAAGGTTCCATTTTTTCTGTTTAAGATATGCAGCTCCGAGATTATTTTTTGCGTTGATATAATCAGGTTTAAGCTCCAAGGCCTTTTTAAACTGGTTCCGGGCAAGTTCATATCTTTCCTTGGCCAGATATGTGAGCCCCAGGCTGTTATGAAGATATGGGTCGTCTGGAGTGGTTTTAAGGGCTTCAAGAAGGTTCTTTAAGGCAGCAGTATATTTGCCGGCATTATAGTATTCCTCACCAAGCCGTTGGGTTGCCGCGGCAATCTCTTCGGCTTTTTTTGTATCCGTGTTGTTAGAGGCACATGATACCAATAAAAATAATGCAAAAAATAAGTATAATAGTCGTTTCATACGGGTTTTCCCTTTATTCTGCCAATGGCTTGCTTTTTATGGATAAAATCCTTATCCCTTCTTTTTCAAGGTAATTTAGTGCATTAGTACTTAATGGTTTGACTGGTAAGAAAAATTTGTCCCGCTTTTTTAAAGCATAAAGGCCATTAATGCTTTCAACGGCTTCACCCGTAAAAAAAGAAGGGTTCTCCCATATTGTATATCCAAGATGGGAGAATAATTTTCTGGCAAGTTCAAGACTGGTCAACCGGGGTGTTATTGAAATAATTTCAAACTCTTTTTTCCCCAGAACCTCTAAAGCAGAACCATAGACATTCCCGAAATTGATCAAAAGGTCGGTGGTGTCTTCTCTTATGACCCTGCCGAATGATGCTTCAAGGTTAATATTGTTAAGCATAAAAGGTATCCTGGCATCCGGGATGTAGTCATAATCTGTTTGAGATAAAAGTATTTCAACAATTTTTTTATATTCCAGTGTCCTGTTACGTTTTTTAACCGGCTTTTTTTTAATCAGGCTTTTTAGTTTATCAATGGTTTCTGACATCAATTGAATTTTTAAATCTTTCCAATATGCCTGTACGCTTTTTAATAGCTCGTCATTAACGTTTTCACCTGATATAATGAGTATCCTTGAGCCGTCACGGGATTCAATAACCGGAGATGATGATAAATCCAGAACCTGGGTAGAACCGTTTTCTTCGGGGAAATACATGATACCACGGCTTAAGAGGGTTCCGCCAATAAGTGAAGAATATTTTCTTAATTGTATCAACTTATAGGCGTCTATTTTGAATTTTTCAAGCGCCTGCTTTTTCCCCTTTATTTTATCTTGTGTTGTTTTTCCCTGAAAAAGAGATTTAAACCAGGGCTGTGATTTTATTGACGGATCAGGCAGGTAAATATCAGCACCTTCATATACAATATTGATATTTTTTATATTGGGATTGGCTAATTGAAACGCTTTGAGACCTTCATTAGATATGCCTCCCCCCTTTTTTAAAAATTCTTTATCAATCAGGGTTGAGATATTTTCCCCTTTTTTGATTTTATGCTTTTTTATAAATGGAGTAAGATCCAGGTCTTTTGGTATTGTTGAAAATTCGATTACCGGGACATCGACATTACCGGATGAGCTTTGGTCATACTCACCCCGTTTTACCGTTTTTAGCGGTATAAGGATATGTATTCCGGGTTCAATCGCATCAATATTGCTGATTTGCGGATTAATTTCTTTAAACAGGAATAAAAAATGCGGAAAGTCCTTTTCCGCTATTTCCCCTTTTTTCCTGAAAATTTTATATAGCCAGTCATCTTTGTTGACTATATATGGCTCACATAATACGTCTTCGTCCTTGTACCTGAAAATTGAATATCGCTTGTAAGAAGTTTTGACCCCCCTGGCATTAGCCTTGGGCAGCAAAGATGGTGCAGCACAAGCATTGATAGCGAAAACGGTGAAAACGAATATTTTTAAAAAAATATATTTTTTCATATATTATCAAGATATTTTTAAATTCAACCTTTCAGCAATTTTATCGGAAATATCTTTTACAAACTTTTCAAAATCTTTTTTTTTCAATCTTTTTTTCTGTGACGGCACCAGGTTCTGGTTATCCGGCAGTATTAATGACGGCAGGTTAATATTGTAAGGATCAGGGGTTATATTGTACCCTTGCGGTATTTTTGATTTAAAATACAGGTCCTGGAATTCTGAAAATTTAATGGCATGAGCTGTAGCATCAAGAATGGCGGTTTCCCTATTTGTAACAATGCCTTGTTTGAGTGCCTGAACAAGCCCTGCAAGGCACTCGCCTCCCTGGGTGCATGCAATATGTCCGTTCCTATTGGCCAGAAGCTGGCAATCCATTATGGACTGCTCTTTTACCTGAATAAAAAACACATGTTCGCAGCCTGCAAGGCGATTATATTGTTTCACAATATGTGCCACCCTTGGCATTGAAACAGGATTGCCGATCATTGCAGCCTGTGCAACGCTCGGTTTTGTGTCTACCGGAATAAATTTTCTTTTTGAGTCATCCGGTTCAAGAAAATATTGAAAAACAGGGTCAGCCTGTTCTGATTGAACTCCGATAATTTTTGGCAGGCAATCAATAATATCGGCTTCATAAAATTTAATAAACCCGTTCATAACAGCTGAAATATTGCCTGCGTTTCCGATGGGGATAATTACGGCTTTGTCTTTCATATCCCATTCAAAATCCTGGGCGATTTCATATGAATAAGATTCCTGGCCCAGAATCCGCCATGCATTTTTTGAGTTTAAAAGCGCAACCGGATATCTGGTTGAAAGGTGTTCCACAATTTTCATGCAGTCATCAAAAACACCGGGTATTTCAAAAACCCTGGCACCGCTTCCCAAGGGCTGGGAAAGCTGCTGGGATGTCACTTTATTATGGGGTAAAAGAACCGCGGATTTAATTTTCGGACCAAGATAGGATGTATAGAGTGCAGCAGCAGCAGAAGTGTCACCTGTGGATGCACATACAGCGATAACATCGGAAATAATTTTTTTATCAATCAGGTATTTGATACTTGACACAGCACTTGCCATACCACGATCTTTAAAAGAAGCACTTGGATTCTGCCCGTCGTTTTTATAGAAAAACGAAAGCCCTATTTTCTCTTTCAGGTTCTGGCTGGCTTCAATAACAGGAGTGTTGCCCTCGCCAAGATAAATAATTGATTCTAAAGGCATGCAGGGGCCGATGAATTCGTGATACCTGTATATGCCCTTAAGCGCTGGGATTGTCAGCATTTTTCTGAAATTAAAGATTTTCTGCCAGACTGCCCCTGGTATTTTTTTTAATTCTTTAGCATCACGATCATGGATTAAAAGAACCTCGTTACATTCAGGGCATACATATAACAGTTTTTCAATCGGGTATTCCAAAGAACACCCAAGGCATTTATAATAAAGGTCTCCCTTTACCCTGGGTATGATGTGGGGTTTTATGTCCTCCGGGAAGGAATCAAGCATCATGATGAATCACCTTTTGTCCTCCCATGTAGGGCACCAGTACTTCAGGAATAATCACAGACCCGTCAGCCTGCTGGCAATTCTCCAATATGGCGGCAAATGTCCTTCCGACAGCAAGTCCCGAGCCGTTTAATGTATGAACATATTCAGGTTTTTTCCTGTCTTTTCTTCTAAACCGTATACCAGCACGTCTTGCCTGGAAATCAAGGCAGTTGCTGCAAGAAGAGATCTCCCTGTATTTGCCTTCATTATCCTGGCCCGGCATCCACACCTCAATGTCAAAGGTTTTGGTTGCAGAAAAACCCAGATCTCCTGTGCAGAGTGTTACCACCTGGTAGGGAAGCTCTAGAAGTTGAAGGATTTTTTCAGCATTTTCAAGCAAAGATTCAAGTTCGTCAAAAGATGTCTCAGGGGTAGTTAATTTAACCAGTTCGACTTTATTAAACTGGTGCTGACGGATCAAACCTTTAGTGTCCCTGCCGTATGAACCGGCTTCTGATCTGAAACAGGGAGTATAGGCTGTAAATTTGCAGGGAAGCATTGATTCATCAAGAATTTCATTGGCATAAATATTGGTCATGGGGACTTCAGAAGTCGGGATCAGGTAATAATCCCATCCTTTCAGTTTAAAAAGATCTTCTTCAAATTTGGGCAATTGGCCGGTTCCGGTCATGGTGGCCCTGTTCACAATAAATGGCGGCAGGGTCTCGGTATAGCCATGTTGAGAAATATGAATATCAAGCATGAAATTGATGAGTGCTCTTTCAAGTCTTGCACCATTTCCAATATAAAGAGGAAATCTTGCCCCGGTCAGTTTGGCAGCTCTTGTGAAATCAAGAATACCTAAATCTTCACCTATCTCCCAATGGGGTTTTATCTTAAAATCAAATTTTTCCGGTTCACCATGGGTTTTTTCAAGCCTGTTTTCAGTATCGTCTTCACCTGTGGGGACATCTTTGTGGGGAATATTGGGTACCAAGACAAGAAAGTCATGTATGTTTTCTTCAATTGTTGAAAGTTCTTTATCAAGTTGTTTGATTGTTTCAGACACTTCTCTCATCCGGCTGATAAGGGGCGTGGCGTCTTGCCCGGCTTTTTTCATTTTTGCTATATCATCTGAAACAATATTTCTTTTATGCCTTAGCTCTTCTATTTTTAAAAGCCTGGTTTTTCTTTTGTCATCATCCTTTAATAGAGAAGCGAAGTCTATTTGAGCCCTTCTTTTTTCCATCCCGTTTTTAACAAGTTCCAGGTTGTTCCTTATATATTTTACATCCAGCATTTTTCTTATTATTTTACCTCTTTTATAACGCTTCAGGTTCTTATTTTAAAAGATTTTTCAACAAGTATAACCTGATACCACGAGGTGTGTAAACAGTCAATGATTATTGCAGGTTGACAATTTGTGACATGTGTATAATATTTGCTAAAAACTTTTTTTGTAAGAAAAGGAACCATAGTAATGGATGAAATAAAGAATGGGAAAAATAATAATTTAACATTGGTGGCCGGACGGCTGGCGAACTTTACAAAAGAAGAACTTTCTGCGAAATACAAAAAGATTGAGCATAAGCTGTTTGAGTTTGCCAATTTCATGGAAGCCCAGCTGGCATTTTTATATACCCCGATAAGCAGTGAGCTGCCCACAAGGGAAATTATTAAAAAAGCATTACAGATCGAAAAGGGGGTAGCCTTACCGGTTTTTACCGATGCAAAAAATGCAGTAAATCTCTATAAAATCAGTAATTACAACAGGGATCTTGTAACAAGTGCCAATGACATCCTTGAGCCGGACATTGAAAAATGCAAAAAGATACCTTTGGAAGCAGTTGATATTGCAATTATACCGGGGCTTGCTTTTGATGATAAAGGGGGCAGGATAGGTTTTGGTAATAATTTTTATAACAAACTGATTACAAAGCTTCCTGAAACATGCAGGAAAGTATCCCTTGCCTACGAGGAACAGGTTGTTGATCAGATTCAGATGGAATCGAGAAAATTTACTGTTGATATTATCATTACGGATAAACGGGTGATTTATAAAATATAATCTTAGAGTGCCGCTTGAAACCATGGGCAGGGTATCAGGGGCTTATACGCAAAAAGAGCCCTGAATGGAAATCTTATTTTTTTTCAGGGTTGATGGCTTTGGCAAATTTTCTTAAATCAGGCGTTTTCCCCATAACAATTACAGTATCGCCAGGTTCAATCAATGTTTCAAAGTGGGGATTGAAAAGCATTTCCCCGGATGTTTTTTTGATGGATATGATGATGAGATTGAAATCCTGCCTGATTCCGGAGTCTTTTAGTGCAATATTGGTATATTTCGAGCTTTTTGGCACAAAAAGTTCTTCAATTTGAATGGCGTCCCTTTTCCTGGATAATGCAACATCAAGAAAATTGCTGACACTTGGTCTTAACAGCTTTAACCCCATGGAAACAGCACCTGTGTCATATGGCGATTCAACAAGGTTGGCTCCTGCAACCATGAGTTTGCTTCTTACATCAGGGTTGCTGGCCCGGGCCATGATAAAAATATCAGGGTTAACCTGCCTTGCTGTTAATACGAGGAAAACATTAGCAGTATCCGTTCCAAGTGCAGCAACTAGAAACGAAGCGTTTTTTACACCTGCCTTTAACAGGATCTCTTCATCTGCTGCATCTCCTTGAAGGTAATGTATTTTATCTTTTACTAATATGTCAACAAGGCTATTGTCTTGTTCAATGACAACAATATCATTTGTTTCTTCCCTTATCAGCTGGCACAATACTCTCCCGATACGCCCGTATCCGCAGACAATATAATGGTTTTTTAATTTACTGATTTTTTTATCCAACCTTTTCCTCCCCAATAGTGATTGCATTTCTCCTTCAACAATGGATTGTATGATAACCCCTGCAATGTAAAGAAAATAGCCGACTCCTGCGAATATCATGATTATGGTGAATATTCTTCCCCCGGAGCTTATTTTGTGTACTTCCATAAAGCCTACAGTACTCAGGGTTATAGCCGTCATATATGCAGCATCAAGAAAATTCCATTTTTCAATCACCATATACCCGGTTATGCCGATGAAAAAAATAACCCCGGAAATGAAAAGTGCCCGGGTGATTTGTTGAAGCCTGTTCATAAAGATATAAATACTGATCTTAGGGATAAAAATCAAGGCAAGATTGTGTAATGCAAAAGGACTGCACAGCCTTGACGGACGTATTGGTTGCTGGTATTAAGGTGTACATGAAAGATGAATCTAAAAAATATGCCCGCTGGCGCTGTGAAATGGTTGAAAAACAGATTGTCTCACGGGGGGTAACCGACCCTTTGGTGCTTCGGGCAATGAATAAAGTGGCCAGGCACTTATTTGTCAGTGAAGCCCTTGTTGACAGTGCATATGGGGATTTTCCACTTCCTATTGGCGAGGGGCAGACTATTTCCCAGCCCTACATTATTGCAGAAATGACTCAGAGCCTCGGGCTTAAAGGCCATGAAAGGGTTCTTGAAATCGGTACCGGATCCGGATACCAGGCGGCTGTTCTGGCACAGATTGCTTATAAGGTATATACCATAGAAAGAAATAACACTTTGTTTTTACAGACAAGAAAACTTTTTGATACTTTAAAATACCATAATATCGTAACCAGGTATTCGGACGGAACCCAGGGCTGGAAACAGGAAAGCCCGTTTGATGCCATTATTGTCACTGCAGGTGGGCAAAAGATCCCTGGGCCGTTAATTGAACAGCTTGCAACCGGCGGGCGGCTCGTGATGCCGGTCGGGGGTAATTTTTCCCAGGAATTGATACGGCTCGAAAAAACCGAAGATGGTATAAAAACTGCAAACCTGGGTGGTTGCAGGTTTGTAAAATTGATCGGCCAGAATGGCTGGGATGAGTAGACCCAAAATAAAAACAATGGAAAGAGATATTGGTCAACCTTCATTAATCAA
Organism: Deltaproteobacteria bacterium; assembly: GCA_013151635.1. Taxonomy (GTDB): domain Bacteria; phylum Desulfobacterota; class Desulfobacteria; order Desulfobacterales; family Desulfobacteraceae; genus Desulfobacula. Next base: position 21,046 of record JAADHV010000067.1, read on the forward strand.
GGAACTTCTTATAGGATTTTGTTTGGGAACGGCGAATATTATCCCCGGGGTTTCCGGCGGGACATTCCTTTTGGTTTTTAAGATTTATGAGCGTGTCTTTTCCATCCTGGACAATATTAACAGAACTAATATCGTTTACTTCTCCGGTTGTATCGTAAAAATTATTTTTAAAACAAAAAAAGCAAACTCATGGCAGACTTTGATTGATTTTTTAAAAAAGAATGATTTTATTTTCCTTTTTAAATTGATTGCGGGCGCTGTGGTGGCCATTATCTGTTTTTCAAGTTTGATGAAATATTTAATTGTTAATCATTTTAGCGCTACCTATGCATTGTTTTTCGGATTGATCCTGATTTCAATCATCATCCCTGTGAGAATGCTGACGGATAAAAAATTTTTTCTGATTTTGTTTGTTATTCTGGGTGCTGTTTCAACAATTTATGTGACATATGCTGTAAACCCTTATGAAAAAGTAAAAATGAAATCAAAAGCCTATGAAGCCGGCTATTTAAAATCTCTGGATTTGAAACCCGTGAAAAAAGATGCCAAGGCATTTTTTCTGGCAGGGACATATACGCCGGATGAGTATGGTTATGCTTTTATTTGCGGGGCTGTTGCGATATCAGCAATGGTCCTGCCAGGAATAAGCGGTTCTCTTGTGCTTATCCTGATGGGAGAGTATTTTGAAGTTGTTTCTGCAATCTCGGGGCTAAAGACATTTAATCTGGATAATATTCTCTTTTTAGGGTGTTTTGCAATCGGTATAATTATAGGCGGTCTTTTGTTTGCAAAGTTTCTTAATGCGGTTTTGAAAAGGTATTACAATGCTACCATGGCGTTCCTTCTCGGATTGATGATAGGCTCTTTATACGCATTGTGGCCGTTTAAAAAAAGTATTGTCATGGCACTGCAATATATTAAAAAGGATGGTGTTATCATTATCGCAAGGAATGTAAGGGTCTATACAAATTTGAATACTTTGCCCGGGATCGGCCATGAATTTTATGTTTCCATGGTGTCCTTTGCCATAGGATGCATTATTATGTTTTTTTTTATTAAAAAAGAATTTAAGAACTGATTGTTTTTTTGGAGGGTTAGTCTAAAATGGACCGCAGGGCCTGGTTTAATTCCATGATCTGATAGGGCTTGTCAAGGTAGCCAGAGGCTTTGGTAAATATTTTTTTCTGGTCCTGGTTAGTGATATGCCCGGACGTAATAATGACTTTTACCCCGGGGTTTATTTTCAACATCTGTTTAAATGTTTCAACCCCCGACATTTTTGGCATGATAATGTCTAAAAGAACCGCATCAATCAAGCGGTGATTTTTTTTATATATGCCAAGCCCTGCTTCTCCGTCACAGGCTTCAATGGTATTATATCCAAATGATTTCAGTGTATTGACAGCCATATCCCGGACCATGTCTTCATCTTCAACCACCAGGATAGTTTCAGGACTCTTTTGGGCCTGTTTGCCTTTTTTTGTTTTAAAACCTGACATGCCAGCAACCGGCAGATAAATATGGAAAATTGTTCCATAATCCTCTTTGGTTTCTATATCAATGGAACCCCCATGCTTTTTCGTAATAATGTAATATACCATGGCGAGTCCCAATCCCCGGCCCTTTTTATCCCCTGTTTCTTTTGTGGAAAACATGGGGTCAAACGCCTTTTTTTTTATATCATGAGTCATACCGCAACCTGTATCCTGAAAACAAAAGTGTAAATAATTACTATCAAGAAGAGATGGGGCCTGAGAGTTTATATGGTTTTTTTGTGAAGCATAGAATTTGATAAAACTTTCAGAAGGCAGCCCCTTTTTTTTAATGGCTTGTATGGCATTCATCCCAAGGTGCATAAAGGCTTGATGAAGTTCATCTTCATATCCTTCAACAAAGAATTGATTTTCCTTAAGTTCGATTCTTTTTCTAATTAGAGGATTTGTGGTCTGCTCCAATATATTGAAAACATCTGCTATGATTTTATAGATATCAATGTTTGAAGGGGCAGAACCGTTTGACTTTGTTAATGCCTGCAGTTGCCTTACGAGCTTTGCCGCCTTTTGGGAAGAAATTAAGGCATTTGCGATATTCTCCTTTTGGCTGTCAAAAAGATTTGTCTGGTCAATGCTCAATAGCTCCAGGTGTCCCATAATTGAGGAAAGCAAATTATTAAAATCATGGGCAATGTCACTTGCCAGGGTTGATATGGAATCCATTTTACTGCGCTGGAGAGCCCGTTCTTCAAGATTTGTGATAAGAATTGAGTCAGGGGTGGTATCAAGAATCAGGCTTAATGTTTTTTCTTGTTTTTCCAGGGCATAAAGGGTTTGCTTCCTTTCTATGGCAATGGCAATCAGGTCAGAAACGCAAATCAGGAATTCAAGATGTTTATGTGAAAAATAGTCAGGCTCTGTATAGTGTTGAACGCAGATAACGCCAATGACTTTATCTTGAATGATCAGAGGGACCCCAAGCCATATTTTAGGGATAATTCCAATTATTTTGTTCTTTTTTGCCCTTTCACGCAGCATGTTTTCTTTTAGAAACAATGGCCGTCCGGCAAGTATCACCTCTCCTGTAAGGCAATTTGGTTCTTCTAAATTTTCAATAATGGGAAAATCATCATCATATTCATCAATGAAATATTCAAAATTAATAGTTTCGTTTTTATTGTCATACATTGCGATAAAAAAATTTGGCAACGGCATCAGCTTGTTAAGAGAATTATAAATTGATTGATATAATTCTTCCGGGTTGCGGGTTGTGTTGACCGCATTGGAGATGTCATAAAGGGTATAGTTCAACTTTTCAGCATACTCAAGTTTTTCAATCTGCTTTTCATAAAGTAAACTTTTATCTTTCAGATTTTTATCAGGAGGCCTGTTGTCCATTGTTTTACCTTAATTTAGTACTTGTGAAATTTCAATAGTAATTATATTATAGGACTGTTTTTATTTTAGCGGAAATTAAAAACCTCAGCAAGCAAGAAAAATATTTTTTTAGAAAATTACAGGCTATTACAAAATGGAAAATGAAATTTTAAAAATTAATATATTGTCTATCGCTGTTTCCGGGTTATTAATGATGGTTGTCGGAGTTATACTTTATTCTTTTAAAGAACATCTAACCTATGGCAGTATTCGCTTTTTCCTGCCAATCCCGCCCATTGGCGTGGGAGCCTATATTTTTGCATTTAACATGTTTAAACATTATCAATGTTCAATTCCTGAAAAATCAACAATGATATCAGAGATACTTATCGCAACCTTTGCATCAACCATTTTTTTTCTTGTCTTTACTGTGATTATTATCCTTCTGGTCAATTTTTTAAAAAATATTTAATACAGATTTCCTGTTTGGTGAATTATTTATAACCTGAGTTGTTTTATCAGGCTTTATTGCTTTGAGGCCCTGTCTTTTCCCCCGGAGCCAATATTTTTATCAATCACATGAGAATTTATAGAATTTCAGGTGTAAAAGCCACCACATTATCAATGGACGCAGCATTAGAAAAAATCATGGCAAGCCTGTCAACACCCATGGCAATACCTGCTGCTCCGGGCATGGTTTCAAGATCTTTGAGAAAATTGTCCGGCACGGGAATCAAGGCTTTATTGCGGGCAATCCGGATACGGTTTTCCTTCTCGAATCTTTGTTGCTGTTCAACAGGGTCGGTCAATTCTGTGAATCCGTTGGCAAGCTCGATCCCTGCGATATAAAATTCAAATCTCTGGGCATATGCCGGATTATCCGGCAAAAGTTCTGCCAGCGATGCAAGGCTTGCAGGATAGTCATGCAAAAAACAAGGCCTTGTATTGCCAAGGTGGGGTTCTATTTGAAAACTCAATATTTCATCAAAGCTTTTATCTTCCAGAGCTTTTGTGAGGGATTTATCAGAATATATGTCAAAGGCCCTTTCAACAGTCAGTCTTTCCCACGGGCCGGCTGTATGAATAAGTTTATCCTGGTATATTATCCGGTTTTCAAGCTTTAGTCTTGCTGCAATAAAATTGATCAGCCTTTGGCATTGATCCATTAAATCAAGATAGGTGTGGTCTTTTGCATACCATTCCAGCAGAGTTAATTCCGGCAGGTGGTGAGAACTTCTTTCATTTTTCCTGAAGCATTTGCAGATCTGGAATATTTTATCAAAGCCCCTTGACAGCAGGCGTTTCATGCAAAGTTCGGGGGAGGCCTGTAGAAAACAATCTTCTGTTGTCACAGGGTCTATCTGCGCTTCAGGGATAATAGAAGGGCACCTTATCGGGGTATCTACTTCAAGATAGTTGTTTTGAGTAAAAAAATCCCTTATGGCCTGTATCATAAAGGATCTTATTTCAAGGTGCCTGTAATGGCTTTCAGGAGTCTTTTTCACTTTATTTCATAAGTATCTTTTGTTCTGTCCTGCAAAAAGACTTTATCAAATTTACCGGCATCTGCCTTGTCGAAAAATTTATACCCTGTCTCAATACACGTTTTACAGGCATTGATGGGGATATGGACAGCAAGAATATGACCTCCAGGCGTTGCAGTGGAATCTATTTCAAAGCAACCGCCGCAGTCCCTGCAGATTCGCACTGTTTCTTTCTGACGTTCAAAGATATTATCAGTATCATAAAATATCTCCTTGTGCCTGACCTGGAGATCGCCTGGGGTTCCCGCTTTCTGCCTTAACTCATCTTTTTGTTTCCAATAGGAATTGATAAGATCAGCAGTCTTTTTAATTTTGTCTGTGATACTGACTGATTGTTTTAAACGGTCCGGGTTGTAATCGGGTTCAACAACACCTGAGTAATCAAGGCCTGCCATGGCAAGGATGATTCCCAGGTTTACGTAGGGAAGGGCGCCCTCGATTGAATATCCGCCTTCAAGAACAGCAATGTCAGGTTTAAGAAGGGAGGTAAGCTTTGCATATCCCTGGGCTGAAAAATTCATATTGGTCAAAGGATCTGTATAATGGTTGTCTTGTCCTGCTGAGTTGACAATAAGATCGGGCTTGAATTCTTCTAAAACAGGCAATACACAGTTTTCAATGACATAAAGATATCCTTTGGTAGATGTTCCGGGCGGCAGCGGTATGTTCAGGTTGGAGCCTTTTGCATTGGGGCCGCCAAGCTCTCCGGGGAAGCCTGAACCTGGGTACATGGTCCTGCCGTCCTGGTGCAGTGAAATGAACAATACATCGGGATCGTGCCAGAAAATGTCGTTGGTGCCGTCCCCATGATGGCAGTCAGTATCAATAATTGCTATTTTTTTAACGCCAAACCTGGATCTGATATATTCTACCATGATAGCTTCGATATTAATATGGCAGAATCCCCTGCCACCATGGGAAACCCTCATGGAATGATGGCCCGGTGGCCGGACCAGGGCAAATCCGCTTTTTACTTCTTTATTTAAAACAGCATCTGCAATGGCTTTGGCCCCGCCTGCACTGATAAGATGGGATTGTGTGGTAATGGTTTCTTCATCAGGAGCGCAGAAATGAGCCCGCCTGATATCTTCTGTGGTAACAAGCTCAGGCTTATATTCAATAATCCCGCTGATATCAAAGATACCCTCTTCTGTAACCTGGTCCTGGGTATAAAGGAGCCTTTCTTCTCTTTCAGGATGGGTCGGGTCTATGGCCCAGTCAAATGCAGGAAAGAATACCAGCCCTGTTTTATTTAATGCCTTTAACATTATAACCTCTTTATATTATTGCAAAACTTTTTCGAAACCTTTGATCAAGCCTGGTTTGAGCTGTATTTTTGTCCTGAATATTTTACCCCTGGGCGAAAAATTTCGTACAATATTGAATTTTTGAAATTCAACAACTTCCACTTCATCCAGATTGTCCGGATCCGCACCTGAATTTATGGCTTTTTCTTTTAATAGTGCGTAGGCTGTTTCAATCAGATCATCGTCGGAATATGTTTTAGAAATCGGCTCTGCAAAATCTTCTTCATGGGCTGTCACAATACCATGTTCAGTGTCAGCATTTAAAGAAACCTCACAGGTGGTCCTGGCAAGGGCCGCTCCAATGGCGTTTGCCACGGAGTATTCAGGCACTGCAACCGTTTCTATCTGATAAAGTTCTTCTATCTTTTTGGCAAAATACGGGGCAGGTCCCCCGAGCAGCAGTATCTTTCGCGGACTGATCTTATATCCTTCAAGAAATTCATGAACTGTATAAACAGGTTTGGAATTCAGCTTGTCAATCATTTCAAATGTTTTTTTCAGGATGATGGAGCAGCATTTTTTAAATATTTGATCAGCTGCCTCATCATCTGTAAGGCCCAGATCCAGAGCAATTGCATGAATACCTTTTCTGGCATTTTGCAGATTTCCTTCATCCATAAGCCCAAGTACTACCAGGGCATCGGTTGGGGTCGGTTCATGTCCGCCGAATGCCATGGCAGGGCCCTTACGGTCGGGCCCGATGACAAGCTCCTTATCTTTTACCCTGACAACGCTGTCACCCCCGATCCCCTTTGAATCGGTTCGAAGCGACCTGATCAGGCTTTTGTACTGCCCTCTGCGGATACCCACAGGTTCCAAAAGCGGTGCTTTGTCAACCAGGAAAGCAATATCCGTTGTAGTGCCGCCGATATCAAGCACAATGGCATCCTGGTTTTCAGGGGCATAAGGGATGGCACCCATAATACTCGCAGCAGGCCCGGAAAGCACGGTTTGACCCGGGAAAGACATGGAAGACTCAAGGGACATTGTCCCACCGTCTGCTTTCAGGATTTGGATGGGAACGGTAAGTCCTTTTTCTTCAAGAGATTGTTTTACAGCCTCAAAAAATGATTTATGAAGGGAAAATACAGCAGCATTTAAATGGGTTGTGGCAATCCTGCGGGGAAAGTTAAGGTTCCCTGAGACATGGTGCCCTAAAAATATTTTTTTGAAATATTTATTTGAAATCCTTTTGATAAGAATTTCATGGCTGGGATTTCGAACACAGAATTTGCCGACAACGCCGACATATTCAATGCCTTGCTTTTTCATCTTCCTGGCAATATCTTCGATTTCCATCTTGTTTACCGGGGCTTTTTCCCTTCCCCTGTGGTTGATTGACCCTGTTACGCAATAATAATGTTTCCCGGTTTTAAAGGAGGCAGGATCAATCCCGGGGCCTGCTGAAACAATCATTCCAACCGGGTTCATATTTTGCTGGACAATCGCATTGGTTGTAAGTGTAGTCGAGATAACAACCCGTTTAATTTTTTTGGGATCAATATTATCCAGAAGCTGGGAAAAGCCTGAGAGAATCGTGTGAAAAAGATCTGTAGAATCTGTGGATACCTTGACTTTTTTTTCAATACCGTTACTGCTTAAAAGAACAGCATCCGTGTGTGTGCCGCCAACATCTATTCCAATAATCATGGCGTGTCCCTGGTTTTTAAATATATTTCAGCCCAAAATTAGCTCTTCAACCCATAGCGGAGCTTCTCAGAAAACCCCTGGCTTGTCAATCAGATTTTCTCTTGAATTTAATCTGGTATTTATTTTGAAAACCAGGTTTTAAACTTGAATTATTAAGATATTTAATTTATTTAGAAATAACGCTGTTTACTTTGAAGAATGTATATTATTTGCAAGGAGTGATTTATGCAGGTTATTGAATGGGAAAAAGATGAGTCTGTGGCAATTATTAATATGTGCAACGGTCCTAACAAGCAGAACCTTGTGTTTGTAACGCAGATGGATCAATGTTTTGATGAAATACTGGAAGATAAAGAAATTTATTCAATAGTTCTAACTTCCACGGATGAAAAAAATTTTTCCCAGGGGATTGATATTGAATGGCTGGGCCAAAAAATGAATGATAAGGATTTTGACAGCATAAAAACATTTATGTACGGTATGAACGCGATTTTTAAAAGGGTTTTACTTATGCCGGTCCCTGTTATTGCAGCCATTAATGGCCATGCCTTTGGGAATGGTGCCATGCTTGCCTGCAGTTGTGATTTCAGGTTTATGAAAAAAGACAAAGGCTTTTTTTGCTTCCCTGAAGTGGATATAAGCATACCTTTTCTTCCCGGAATGATCGAGTTTGTACGAAAGGCCATACCTGAACATAAATTCAACGAGATGATTCTTTCCGGTAAACGTCTTGGTGCAAAGGAACTTGAGGCCTGCAATGTGATTGTTAATGCAAGTGATAACAGGGAAGAACTCCTCAAGGATGCTCTGGGCTTTGCCAAAACATTTATGAAAAAAAGAGGAATCTTTGGCGAACTGAAAAAAAGAATGCATAAGGGCATAATCAAAGTCATGGAGACAGAAGACACAAAGCTGATTGATTCATTGAACCTTTTTATCCGGGAATAAGAAATTTACAGGATACTTTATTGCCGGGTTTGACAGCTCTGGTATTGGTTCCTATATAATAATTTTTTTTAAACCCTCACAAAAAGGAAGACTCATGCGCAGGAAAACAGCCCTAACAGCCCTTTTAGTACTGATTTTTATATTTGTGCCTATTATGGGAATATGTGAAACCATAGACTGGAAACAGTATAATGAGGGTATCCGGCTGGCGAAAAAAGAAAATAAAAAGGTGTTTTTGCATTTTCGAACAGGCTGGTGCGGCTATTGTAAACAAATGGAACTTATTACGTTTAAAGATAACTCGGTCGTGAGATTTTTAAATGAGCATTTTGTTTCCATAAAAGTGGATGGAGACAAGGAAAAATCTTTTGTGAAAGCCTATAAGGTAAAAGGCTATCCTGATAACAGGTGGTTGGATGAAAAAATAAAAGAGGCATACCGCCTGCCAGGGTTTGTGGGGCCAGAAACTTTTTTGTTTTTTCTTGAATATATTCAAACAGACAGCTATAAAACAATGGACCCCATCAAGTATTACAGATCAAGATAAATTTTCATATTGATATTGGCAGGATGCAATGATAAGGGATGGGACTAAAAAACAGGACACTTAAAAATATTGAATTTTAAAGGAGACGGCACTGGGATGAAAAAAAAGTATCAATGCCTTTTGATCATATCTTTATGGGTGGTATTGCTTTTTAGCGGCACTTTATTTGCCGACGACATATATGTAACCGGGGTTACAAATATTACCATGCGTACAGGCCCGGGAGTGGGACACAAGATTGTTGCCATGTTGAAATCCGGCACCAAACTTGAAATTGTGGAATATCAAAAGGACTGGACAAGGGTAAAGACAGACCTTGGAAAAACAGGATGGGTTTTATCAAGGTTTTTAACCCAGGAAGTGCCAGGTGCCCTTCTGGTTGAGAAATTAAAGAAAGATAACCAGGAACTGTTATCCAAATTTGAAGCAGTTGAAGAGGAAAATAAAAGACTGACGGTTAAAAATGCAACACTGGTCCAAATAGAAGAAAAATATAATAAGCTGAAACAGGAATCAGCAGATTTTTTAAAACTGGATGCAAAATATACTGAAATGACCCGGCAATATGAGACCCAGAGAACTCATATTACGACCTTGGAGAATGATTTGAACAATGAGCCAAAGCTATGGTTTCTAATCGGGCCGGGTGTATTTATTGTTGGCTTGTTTTTCGGTTTAAGCACTCGTAAAAAGAGAAAAAGCAGGCTGTTATGATTAAGAGAACAGATTTTTTAGTGATCGGGAGCGGTATCGCAGGCTTAAGTTATGCCCTTAAAGTGGCCCAATTGGGTAAAGTCACTATTGTTACCAAAAAAAAGATCCAGAAAACAAATACAGCCCTTGCCCAGGGTGGTGTGGCAGCAGTATTCGGCAAGATAGATTCATTTGATCTTCATATTAAAGATACGCTTGATGCAGGGGACGGGCTCTGCAACAGGGAAGTCGTCAAAATGGTGGTGAAAGACGGACCCGAAAGGATTAAAGAACTTGTAAAACAAGGTGCGCATTTTAATAAAGAAGGGGACGGCAAGTATGATTTTTCATTGGGTCAAGAAGGAGGGCATTCTGCAAAAAGGATAGTTTATGCCCAGGACCTGACAGGAAAAGAAATTGAAGATACCCTTGTAAAAAAAGTAGAAGACAATGAGAATATCACTATTTTAGAAGACCATATTGCTGTAAACCTGATTACATTTTCAAGCAGTATCAGGAGCGGGCTCATTGTTACCCAGCATGAAAATATCTGCTGCGGGGCATATGTGCTTGATAATAAAACAGGGGAAATTGAAACTTTTTATGCAGGAATCACACTCCTTGCCACGGGTGGGGCCAGCAAAGTATATCTTTATACGTCCAACCCGGATATAGCAACGGGTGACGGCATTGCAATGGCATACCGTGCAGGTGCTTCGGTTGCAAACCTGGAATTTGTTCAATTTCATCCCACCTGTCTTTACCATCCTGAAGCAAAAAATTTCCTTATTTCAGAAGCAGTAAGAGGGGAAGGTGCTGTTTTAGTTGATTTTAAAGGACACAGGTTTATGGAGAAATATTCTCCTGACAAGGAACTTGCATGCAGGGACGTCGTTGCAAGAGCCATTGACAGCGAATTAAAAAGAACCGGTGCAGACTCGGTTTTTCTTGATATAACGCATAAGGAAGCAGGTTTTATTAAGAAAAGATTCCCAAATATTTATTCAAAATGTCTTGAGTATGGGATTGACATGACAAAAGATCCTGTCCCGGTTGTACCCGCAGCCCATTACATGTGTGGGGGAGTAGCCACTGACCTTAACGGAAAAACCGATGTTCAAAGGCTTTATGCTGTCGGAGAAACTGCATGCACAGGTCTTCATGGCGCTAACAGGCTGGCTTCCAATTCCCTGTTGGAGGCACTTGTTTATTCCCACAGGGCATATAAATCCTCTGCTGAGGAGTTTAAATCCATAGGAAATAAAGTAAGCGTTACCCTGGATCTTTGGGATGAAACAAATATAATAGACAGTGATGAGGCCATTGTTGTCTCCCATAACTGGGATGAAATCAGACGCTTGATGTGGAATTATGTAGGAATTGTGAGATCAGACAAGCGCCTGCAACGGGCATTGAGAAGAATCCGGAATATTAAAGAAGAAATCAATGAGTATTACTGGGGGTTCAAGGTGACATCTGATTTGATTGAACTTAGGAACCTTGCCACCATAGCGGAGTTAATCATTGAATCAGCTTTGATGAGAAAAGAAAGCCGGGGTCTGCATTATAATATCGGATACCCTGCAAAAGATGACCACTGGCTGAAACCCAGCATCCTTAAAAAAAGTTTTTAAGAATAAATCATGGCTTGGTGCCGACAAACAAAGTTACAATTCCAAATGTCATCTGCTTGAACCTGATATTTTTAAAGCCTGCTTTTTTCATAATTTTTGAAAATTCCACAGGAGCGGGAAATTTTAATACAGACTTTGGCAGGTAGGTGTAAGCATTATCATCATTGGAAAAAAATGAACCTATCAAAGGCAGTATTTTTTGAAAATATAAAAGGTATAAGGATCTGAGAATCCGGTTCCCAGGCGTGGTTAATTCAAGGACTGCAAGCCGTCCCCCGCTTTTTAAAGTATTGAAAAATTCTTTGACGGCCCTTTGCCGGTCCATGATGTTCCTTATGCCAAAAGCAATAAATACAGCGTCAAACATATGGTGTTTAAAAGGAAGGCTTAGAGCGTCGGCATTCAGGAGTGCTATGTTTTGATTTCCTTTTTTGATCATTTTTTTTTTGCCAAGGCTTAACATGCCAAAAGAGAAGTCAAGCCCGAAAATTTGAGCCCATCCCTTAAGAGTTGAGCTGATTTCCAAGGCCACATCCAATGTTCCGCAGGCCACATCAAGAACTTTGCTGTTTTCCAGGAGGGCGGTGGCTTTTACCATCTGGGTCCTCCAGACTATGTCCTGCCGCAGGCTTAAAAGGCGGTTTAAAAAATCGTATTTAGGTGCAATTTTGTCAAACATGTCTTTAACAAAATCAAGTTCTTTATTCATCGTTGACAACCTGGATTTCTGAGTTATTTTAAAGTATTTGCCAAGACAGGTTGGAAAAGTATCATAATACAGGAAAAAATACAATAGAACGGTTAGGGACCATATGACAGAAAAACGTGATTATTATGAAGTGCTTGGCGTTGCCAAGGGTGTTTCACCACAGGAATTAAAAAAAGCATATCGGAAACATGCAATAAAATATCACCCTGATAAAAACCCGGACAATAAAGAAGCAGAAGAAAAGTTCAAAGAAGCATCTGAAGCCTATGAGGTTTTAAGTGATGATAATAAACGCCAGATTTATGATCAATTCGGTCATAGAGGGCTTGAGGGCGCAGGTCATTCAGGGCCCAGCGGATTTGAGGATATTTTTTCAAGTTTTGGTGATATTTTTGAGGACTTTTTTGGATTTGGTTCCGGCGGGGGCCGTGGAAACAGGGCCAGAAGAGGCTCTGATCTCAGGTACAACATGACCATAGATTTTATGGAAGCAGCTTTTGGTACTGAAAAAACCATTTCTATTCCAAAACTGGATAATTGCAGCGGGTGTAACGGCTCAGGATGTCAGCCGGGCTCAAGTCCTGAGACCTGCCCCCATTGCCGTGGAACAGGGCAGTTTATCCAGAGCCAGGGCTTTTTCAAGGTAAAAACCACATGCCCGTATTGTAAGGGCCAGGGAACCATTATTTCGAATCCCTGCAGAAAGTGCAGGGGAGCCGGCAGGGTAGAGATAACGCGGAAGGTCCAGGTGAAAATCCCGGCAGGTGTGGATGTCGGATCAAAACTCCGCCTGTCAGGGGAAGGAGAAGCTTCTCCTTCCCCTGAAGGTACTCCCGGAGATCTTTATGTGGTTATAAATGTCAATCCTCATAAGTTTTTCCAAAGGGATAACACAGATGTTATCTGCGCCATTGATCTTTCATTTATCCAGGCAGCTCTTGGCGATGAGATCAGCATTCCAACCCTTGTGGGTGAAAAGAAATTGAAAATTCCAAAAGGCACCCAGTACGGGGATGTTTTCAGGCTCAGAGGTGAAGGAATTGCCTCATTGAGGACCGGTCGAAGGGGTGACCAGGTTATTAAGGTAATTATTAAAACACCCACAAGGCTGAACCAGAAACAGGTAAAATTACTAAAAGAGTTTGACAAGCTTGATTCAAATAAAATATCAAACAAACTGAAAAATCTTTTTAAGAACCTTTAAGGCACTTAAAGGACAAAAATATATGTTTGAACTAAAGGTGAAAAGCCGTTTTGCAGGTGCACATCAATTGACCATGGTGGGGCAAAAATGTGAAAATCTTCATGGGCATAACTGGCATGTGGAAGTCTGTGTTACAGGCGAGAAATTGAATTCAGCAGGGGTGCTTGCTGATTTCGGTGATATAAAAAAAGTCGTAAGAAAGGTTGTTGAAGAGGAGCTGGACCATAAATTTTTAAATGAACTTGAAATATTTGAGGGAATCCAGCCCACTTCGGAGCGTATAGCAGTATATATAGCTGAAAGAGTCCAGGCCCTGTTAGGCTATGACCCGGATAAAAATATAAGGGTATCAAAAGTCATGGCCTGGGAATCTGATGACGCATGTGCCACTTATTTTACATAGTTGATCAGGACTTCAGGGCAGACAGCAAAACCTGTTTGAAGTTCTGATGATATCTATTGCATCCCGATAATATGCCTGGCCGGGATGATACCTGTCGCGGCAGCAGATACTATATTGCCTGCCACGCCTGGCCCGTCACCTGCCACATACATCCCTTTAATAGCGGTTTCAAGATAGTTGTTTGTTTGAACCTGCGTGGCAAAAAATTTTATTTCCGGTGCATAAAGCAGTGTTTCATCGTTTGACACACCCGGTACAACAAGATTTAAGGACTCAAGACCTTCAATCAGGTTTGTCAAAATTCTTTCAGGCAGTGCCATGGCTATATCACCGCAAACAACATTGGTCATTGTAGGTTCAATGTACCCTTTTTTTACTCTGTTCCAGGTTGAACGCCGCCCTCTTTTTAAATCTCCAAACCGTTGTAATATTGGTTTTCCGCCGCCAATAATGGTTGCAAGTTTCCCAATGGACTCGCCATATGCCTGGTTATCGGTAACAGGTTCTGTTAAAACCACTTTTGAAAGAAAGGCAAAGTTTGTGTTTAATGATTTTTTATCTGAATAGGCATGGCCGTTTACACAGACAAAGTCCTTGTAGTTTTCAAGAGAAATAAACCCGCCCTGGTTGGTGCAAAAGGTTCTGGTCTGGTCATCATAAGTGGGAGTCTGGATAAAAAAAGTGGGGTCATAAATTACATTGCAAAGATCATCCATTATGTCATTGTGGACTTCAACCCTGATACCAACCTCTATCCCCCTCTGGCTGAGAATAATACCGTGTTTATGGGCAACGGAGGCCACCCAGTTTGCCCCGATTCTTCCGGGTGCAAGGATAACATTGTCAGCCTTGTATTCAGCCCTGTCTGTTATAACACCTTTTACACACCCTTTTTTTTCAAGGATATCAATCACATTTTCCCTGGTTTTTATTTCAAGCCCTTTTGACTGGATATACTCGGCCATTCCGGCAATGAAGCCGGGCAGGTTGTCAGATCCCAAATGCTTTTGCTTGATTAAAAGAAGATCAATCCCAAATCGCTTTGCATCTTTTCTGATTTGCTTTGCCTCTTCCATATTGGTGGGGAAAACAGGGCCATCCATTTTAAACCGTGTAAAGATTTTTTCTGTCTCATCAATTAAGTCCTGGGCAGAAGTCATTGACATGAATTGCGTTAAATCCGTTTTCCCAAGCCGTGGGATAAAATTAAGCTTGCCATCGGAATAAAGACCTGCACCGCCTATTCCGGACAGGATGTTGCAGGGATCACATTGTACGCATTTTTGAAGATTATGGTTCGGGCATTTTCTCTTTAAAGGGCTTTTGCCTTTTTCAATTAACAATACATTCAATTTGGAATGTTCTTTTAAATAATAACCCGCAAAAAGCCCCGCAGGCCCGCCGCCCACGATAATTACGTCATATTTCATATACCACCTAAATATTAAAATTAGAATCGTATTTTAATAGACCGGATTAACAAGAAAAGGCAAGCCTCTTTTTATAGGATAAAAAAGGCATGAGAATAAACCGGGGAAAACCTGCACCACTGCGTGGCGGGGAAAAATCAAATTGAGGATCAAAGGGCAATCACTGAATTATCAACACCGGGAAACGGGGAGGGCAGATATGCGTCCGCACTTTCATCATTCATCCATTTTTCACCATCTACAAGATATCTGAACTGGTAAGCCTTGTCTTTATCAAGGTCAATAGTATACGAAAAATTACCATTTTTGAGTTTTTTCATTGAAGGCGCTTTAACATCCCAGTTGTTGAATTCACCTATAATTTTTATACTCCTGGCAGGTCCGACATCCTTTTTCAGAACTTTGAAGGTGACTTTGCAGACAGGTTTTGTTTTTAAATATTTTTTTGTAAACATTTTTTCCTCCATGAGGGTTGTCTATATATTTAGCAAGGATTCCATGAGTTTACGGTTGATTTTAGTATTCTAGAACGGTTTTTAGGATGGTGTCAAGGAAAAGCTCAAATACTTGCCAATAAATCAGTATATTGCTATACCCTGTATTTTGGTGTGCTAAATTATGTTGAAAATATAGGATTTACAAATTGGACAGCAATACAAAAGGCAAATTTATTGTTTTTGAAGGCATTGACGGATCTGGGAAAACCACCCAGATAGAAAAGGTATCAAAACGGATTGAATCCTTTAATTATAAGGTCTATCCGACATTTGAGCCCACTGACGGGCCTATCGGTTCATTGATCCGGCAGATGCTTTCAGGAAAAATTTCAACAGATCAAAGGACTATTGCATCCCTTTTTGCAGCAGACAGGACAGATCACCTGGTGAATAAAGAAAACGGGATCCGTTTGAAAGTTGACCAAGGCGAGATCGTATTATGTGACAGGTACTATTTTTCATCCTATGCATATCATGCCCAGTATATTGATATGGAATGGGTGATCCATGCCAATTTACTGAACGCTAAGATTTTGAAACCGGATTTAACAATTTTTATTGATGTAGACCCTGCAAAATGTTTTGAAAGAATAAAAAAAAGCCGTACAAATTTTGAAATGTATGAGAAGATAGATATCATGAAAAAGGTAAGAGCAAATTATTTTAAAGCTTTTGATGTATTAAGGGACTCTGAGAAAATTGTCGTCATTGATGGAAATGCCAGCGTGGAAAAAGTGGAAGATGCGATATTAAATGAAGTCAGGAATATATCTCAGATAGGGTGAATAAAAAATTTAAAGGCAAATAACAGGTATGGGAGTAAATAATCAAAAAATTATTTGTGTTATTGATGGACAGGGGGGCGGAATCGGGTCTACCATTATTAAAAAGCTCAAAGAACGATTTGGAGAAAAAATATTGGTTCTGGCTCTTGGAACCAATGCCATTGCCACGGCCCAGATGCTTAAGGCAAGAGCAAACAAGGGGGCTTCCGGCAGTAATGCAATTGTCCGGACCGTAAAAAAAGCAGATGTTGTGATAGGGCCTGTGGGGATTATAATGCCCCATGCAATGATGGGGGAGGTGACTCCTTTAATGGCCGAAGCCGTATCTTCTGCCGATGCAAAAAAGATTCTTCTGCCATTGACACAGGAAAATCTTGAAATTGTCGGGGTGAGCAGTCTGCCCCTGCCGCAACTTGTGGATGAACTATTGGATAAACATTTATCTTTTTTATAATATACGAGGAGTGATGGTCTTATGTGTGAAGCAAATGCATATTTACTTGAAAACGACAATGAAGTACTTTTAATGGAAGCTGTTGACAAGGTCGAACCGGATGAAGACGGTATCCGCCTTGTTTCCATATTTGGCGAACAAAAATTTATTAAAGGCCGTATCCACTCATTATCGCTGGTGGACCACAAGGTTTATATAAAACAATAAAAAAATTACCATGAAAAAAGGTTAATCATTGCATGCTGTTTTAATGATTAACCTTTTTTTATAATATTTTTATGGATGATTACCAGCCTCTTGCAAGGTAATCGTGCATTGAAGTGGCACAAGTCCTTCCTGCACCCATGGCCAGGATCACCGTTGCAGCCCCGGTTACGATATCTCCTCCTGCCCAGACCCCTTTTTTGGATGTTTTGCCGGTTTCAGGATCGGCAATAATATTCCCCCATCTGTTCAGGGCAATATCAGGCGTAGAATTTGTCAAAAGGGGGTTGGCATTTGACCCTACTGATACAACAACAAGATCGCAGTCAATTTTGAATTCCGAGCCTTCGATGGGTATGGGTCTCCTTCTGCCGGATGCATCTGGTTCGCCAAGTTCCATTTTAAGGCATTCCATTCCTGTGAGCCGGCCATTCTCATCTCCAAAGAATTGAGTAGGATTTGTAAGCAGGACAAATTCAATTTTTTCCTGTTCGGCATGGTGCAGTTCTTCCACCCTTGCCGGCATTTCGTCCCTGGATCTCCTGTATACAATTTTTACGGACCGGGCGCCAAGCCGCATGGCAGTTCTTGCCGAGTCCATGGCAACATTGCCCGCACCAAGTACAACGACATTTTTACCCCGGGCAATGGGCGTGTCATATTCAGGGAAGAGATACCCTTTCATTAGATTTGTACGGGTCAGGTATTCATTGGCTGAATAGACGCCGATCAGGTTTTCACCCTTAAGATTCATGAATCTTGGCAAGCCCGCACCCACCCCGATATATGCTGCATCATAGCCTTCTTCAAAAAGTTCATCAATGGTGACGGAAGCTCCGACAACAGAGTTGCATTCAATTTTTGCACCCATTTTTCCAAGTGTGGCAACTTCTGAAGCAACAATTTCTTTTGGAAGCCTGAATTCAGGGATTCCATAAACCAGAACACCGCCGGGTTTGTGGAAGGCTTCAAAAATAGTGACATCGTGTCCTTTAAGTAAAAGGTCTCCTGAAACAGTAAGGCTGGAAGGGCCCGAACCTATGACAGCCACTTTTTTGCCGGTCTTTTCTGCAACAACCGGGATTTCTCCGGAACCGTTTTTCCGTTCATAGTCAGCTGCAAATTTTTCAAGATATCCAATGGCGACCGGAGTACCTTTCCTACCCAGAATGCATTTGCCTTCACACTGGTCCTCCTGAGGGCAGACGCGTCCGCATACAGCCGGAAGTGCATTTTTTTCCCATAGTTTTTTTGCAGCCCCTGAAAAATTATTTTCAGCAATTAATTTTATAAACTCGGGTATTTTAACGGAAACCGGGCATCCTTCAACGCATGAGGGCTTTTTGCACTGAAGGCATCTTGAAGCCTCGGTCACGGCCATTTCCTCAGTCAGGCCCAGGGGGACTTCTTCAAAATTTCTTCTCCTTACATCAGGATCCTGTTCCGGCATTATTGCCCTGGGTACTTTTACTTTTTTTGGTTTTTTATCTGCCATTTATTCCTCCATATATACAAGCATAACTGTATATTTTTTTTAAGCTTTGCATTTTTCATAGGCTTCCAGGCTTTTTTTCTCATCATCAAGGTAAGAAGCAAGGCGTTTGGCCAGTTCATCAAAGTCTACTTTGTGTGCATCAAATTCAGGGCCATCCACGCAGGCAAATTTTGTTTCATTGCCTATGGTCACACGGCAGCAGCCACACATGCCTGTTCCGTCCACCATAATGGGATTAAGGCTGACAAGTGTTTTTACATTTTTTTCCTTGGTGATCAGGCTGCAGAATTTCATCATGGGTATGGGGCCTATGGCAACAACAAGGTCAATATCTTCATTTTCCAGGACACCTTTTAATACATCAGTTACAAATCCGTGGTGGCCGTGGGAACCATCATCCGTACAAATATGAAAATTATTGGATGCTGCCCTCATTTCTTCTTCCATGATCAAAAGATCATAGGATCTGGAACCCAATATGGTTGTTACTTCATTGCCTGCTTCCTTAAGCGCCTTGGTGATGGGATGAAGAACCGCAATTCCGGTTCCGCCGCCGACGCAGACCACTTTGCCGACTTTTTCAATATGGGTCGGTGTCCCAAGGGGACCAATGAGCGCATAATACTCATCGCCAACCTTTAAATCTTTAAACCTGGCTGTGGATTTTCCAACAACCATGTAAATGATTGTAATAGTGCCTTTGTCCGGGTTTGTATCTGCCATTGTTAAAGGAATACGCTCGCCTGTTTCATCAGCCTGAAGTATCACAAATTGACCTGGTTTGGCTTTCTGCGATATGCGGGGTGCG
Source organism: Deltaproteobacteria bacterium (assembly GCA_013151635.1). Taxonomy (GTDB): domain Bacteria; phylum Desulfobacterota; class Desulfobacteria; order Desulfobacterales; family Desulfobacteraceae; genus Desulfobacula. Next base: position 40,228 of record JAADHV010000067.1, read on the forward strand.
TCAATCTCGTTTAGAATAATGGTTCCTTGAGCCATTTCTTCACGATTTACAATTTTTGCCATTACCTTCCTCCTGTTCTATATATCCAAATATACTAGCCAGCATCCAGCTGAAAAATTCAATTCAGTTTATGCTTTTAAATAAAAAAAATAATAATAGCCTGAAATATTCAATGAAATCAAGGAGAAAAGACAATTAAACCCAGGGATTAAAAGGGTATCGTTTTTTCACCAGAAGAACATTGGCTGTCTGGTTTTTACGTCAAACTTGATTCTGTTGTAACGTCCTTAAATAATAAGGTTTTCCCGGTTTTGTTGATAACCGTAATTTTCAGTTGACTTATTCCTATGAAAATAGTAGGAATATACCCGATTAATTTAGTTGGGTATATTGGAATCGAGTTTAAAAATCAATCAGGGGATTGGACCATGTTAAAAGTTAAATCATTTCAGCTGATGTTTTTTGCGATGATTGTCTTGTTCATTTTGTTTCCCTCCACAGGGCAAACCAGTACGAAAAATATTGAGAATGACAAAAGACCGGATCGCATTACCATTCAGCTTGGAGCCGGGTTGAGCAAAAATGAAATGCCGGCTGTGGGTTTTATGCATGACCTTCACACCCAGGCACTTGATGGCAAGTGCGAAACATGTCACCTTGAAAAAGAGAATGCTTTAGTCTTTAAATTTAAAAGGATTGAAGAAAAGCCATCCATGGATTCGTATCATGACAAATGTATTGCCTGCCATGTCAAGAAAAAAGCATCCAATGAAATTGCAGGACCAACTGCTGCCGAATGCAGAACCTGCCATACCACGAGGAGAGGGGTTTCATCATGGAAGGCAATTAAATTTGACAAATCTTTGCATTTTACCCATGAAAGTTCAGACCGGATCAAGGGTATGGAAGCGTCAGACAAGGATAATTGCAGCCGCTGCCACCATCAATATAATGAAAAAACAAAAGAAATTTTTTATGCCAAAGGTAAAGAAGAATCCTGTTTTTACTGCCATAAGCCTGTTGAACAAAATACCATAAGCCCCATTAGGGAGGCTGCCCATGATTCCTGTGTTAAATGCCATCAAACTTTTAAAGCCCAAAATATTACAGCAGGCCCTGTAACCTGTGGTGGCTGCCATGAAAAAGAAAACCAGCAAAAGATAAAAAAACTTGCGGATATACCAAGGATGAAACGAAATCAGCCGGATGAAGTTGTCATTACAGGCTGGAAAACCGGCAGTAAGACCACAAAAAATTATATGAACGCCGTGGCTTTTAATCACAAGTCCCATGAAGTACAGGCTGAAACCTGTAAAACCTGCCACCATGAGACATTGAAAAAATGTAATGACTGCCACGGAACCCGTGGAGGTAAAGCAAAAGGTGGATTTATAAGCCTTGGGCAGGCCATGCACAAACAGGACAGCAAAAGAAGCTGTGTCGGCTGTCACAGGGAATATACAAAAAGTCCTGATTGTGCCGGCTGCCATTTTAAGGCACCAGCCGTAAAAGATAATTCTGATTCCTGCAAGACATGCCACAGTGTAAAGAAGGCCCAAGCGCAGTCAATGGAACCTGCTGAACTTGCAAAAATGACGTTAGCAGGTGTTTTTTCAAAATATAAGCCTGTTCCGGTGGATAAGATTCCTGAAAAAGTTGTTATAGATGTGCTGTCAAGCAGTTATAAGGGCAGTTCGTTCCCGCACCGTAAAGTTGTTCTGGCAATTGCAAAGAGAGTTGAAAAGAGCCGTTTGGCCAAGGCGTTTCACAAGGATCAGACAGCACTTTGCATGGGGTGCCACCACAAAAGCCCCAAAACACTGGAACCGCCCGAATGCGCCTCCTGCCACAGCAGGAAAGGCCCTGCCCCGGATGGCAGGCCCGGTTTAAAAGGGGCGTACCACGGATTGTGTATAACCTGCCACCAGAAAATGGAAGTGAAATCCGTGGCAGCAACAGACTGCGCTAAATGTCATGAAGAAAAGAAATAGAATATTCAAAGGATATAAATAAAAGGGTATAATTATGGCTATTTCTCGTAGAAAGTTTTTGGCCTCGATAGGAGCGGCTATCGGCGCCGGCACATCTGGCGCCCTGACAAATGCTTATGGTGCCACAAATAAACATTTCAAGGGATATCCCCAGAGTTTTGGAGTGCTGCATGACACAACCAGATGTATTGGTTGCAGGAAATGTGAACAGGCCTGTAATGAAGTCAACAAGCTTGATAAACCTGAAAAAGCGTTTGACGACCTGAGTGTCCTGGATCAAAAAAGGAGGACCAAAGAAAATGCCTATACCGTGGTAAATAAGTTTAAAGGCAAATTCGACGTTTTCGCTAAAAAACAGTGTAACCACTGTCAGGAGCCGGCATGCGCATCTGCCTGCTTTGTAAAGGCACTGAAAAAAGATAAAACAGGTGCAGTTGTTTATGACGAATCCCTTTGCGTGGGGTGTCGTTACTGCATGGTCGCCTGCCCTTTTAATATTCCTGCATATACATACAATGATCCTATAACACCAAAAGTAACTAAGTGTACCATGTGTCTTCCCAGGATCCGTGAAGGCAAACTTCCCGGCTGTGTTGAGATCTGTCCGAGAGAGGCGCTTGTTTTCGGGAAAAGAAAAGATCTTTTAAAAATTGCCTGGAAAAGGATTTATAAAAACCCGGACCATTATATTGAGCATGTTTACGGCGAGCATGAAATGGGGGGAACAAGCTGGCTTTACCTTTCTTCCGTGCCTTTTGAACAGATCGGCATGTCAGAAGACTTAGGCGTTACCCCTGCTCCGAAATTTACTTCCGGGGCGCTTGGGACAGTGCCGATGGTTGTCGGACTCTGGCCGGTTCTTTTAACAGGGGTTTATGCGATTTCAAAAAGAAAAGAAAAAATTGCAAATGAAGAAAAAAAGGAAGCAGTACAAAAAGCTAATGATCTTGCACTAAATGAAATGAACAACCAGCTTTTACAGCAGAAAAACCAAATGACAAAAGAAAAAGAGGCAGCTATCCGGAACGAAGTTGCAAAAGCCCTTGAAAAAGCGGCCAAAAAGGCTGAAGAAGATGCCAAAGCTGCTGACGATGCCGGGAAAGAGGAGGAATAAATGGGATCTGAAAAAACAATTGCTCAAAAGCAATTTGTCACACCCTTTAATGTGGTTGCCGCTATCATTATCCTTGTAGGACTTGTCATCACCGTTCTCAGGTTCACAAAAGGGATAGGCGCTGTTACAAATCTTGACAATAATAATCCCTGGGGGCTTTGGATAGGATTTGACCTGCTTTGTGGTGTTGCGCTTGCAGCAGGTGGGTATGTTACATCTTCCGCCTGTTATATTTTCGGATTGAAAAAATATCATTCAGCTGTCAGGCCTGCCATATTAACAGCGTTTTTAGGGTATGCCATGGTGGTATTAGCCCTGAATTACGATGTGGGCCGCCCCTGGAGGTTACCCTACCCGATATTTTATTCCCAGGGTACGTCTTCTTTGCTGTTTGAAGTGGGCCTTTGCGTGTTTTTATACCTTACAGTCCTGTTTGTTGAATGGACCCCGGCAGCTTTTGAATGGCTCGGCCTTAAAAAAATCCGTAACTGGGTAGTCAGGCTCACCCTTGTTTTAACTATTTTCGGCGTGATTCTTTCAACCCTTCACCAGTCATCTTTAGGTGCGCTTTTTTTAATTGCGCCATCCAAACTTCACCCGCTCTGGTATTCAGAATACCTGCATGTCTATTTTTTCATTTCCAGTATTTTTGCAGGCTTGTCCATGGTTATTTTTGAAAGCTCAATGGCCCATAAATGGCTGCACGACAAGATGGATGAAACGCATCTTGCCGAGGCTGACGGTGTTGTCCTTGGGTTTGGGAAAGCCGCATCTTTTATAATGATGGGGTATATCGGTATTAAAATTATCGGTATAGCCGTGGATAATAACTGGCATTACCTGACCACGGGATGGGGATTGTGGTTCCTGGTCGAGCTTATAGGTTTTGTGCTCTTCCCTGCTATTTTGTATAGTGTGGGATCAAGGGAGAAAAACACAAAATTGATAAAGATTGCAGCCATCTGGACGATTCTTGGTATCGTGCTTAACCGGCTGAACGTTTCCCTTATTGCATTTAACTGGCGCCTGCCTGCTTCCGAACGTTATTTCCCAAGTTTCATGGAAGTCTGGACCACAATCTTTATTATTACCATTGGTGTGGTTATTTATAAATTCATTGCAACAAGGATGCCCATTTTATATGAACATCCCGAGTATAAAGAAGATCATTAAAAAAGGAGTACAACATGGAATTTTTTACTCTCCAGGATTTTATGACATATTCCAAGGGAATAACCTACCTTGTCATGGGCGCCTTCCTGGTCTTTATGCCGCTTTTCTGGCTGTACCTCACGGACCGGGATGATTAGGTTGAAAATTATAAAATTTAATTTACAAGGAATATGGAGGCTATAATGTACACATTATTAACAGGGCCTGTTTTTTACATATCACTTGGGGTCTGTATTATTGGAATGATTGTACGGTTCTATCAGTATTTTAACGGCCTTTCATGGCAATTGGACAGGGTTGCATATAAACAATTTCCTGGCATGGGCTTTAAAGGAGCTATGCGGTCAATTTACAAATGGCTGATACCTTATGGTACATATGGCTGGCGATCACAACCTGTTATGGCGGCTGCATTTTTCGGATTTCATATAGGAGCAGTCCTTATACCTCTTTTTTTAATTGCCCATAATGTTTTTTTAAGAGAAAAGCTCGGGTTCTCTTTATTTACCATAAGCACGCCCTATGCGGACTGGTTGACATGGATAGCCGTTATCTGCCTGTTCTTCCTGGTTCTGCGGAGACTTGTTCTTCCTGAAGTAAGAATTCTGACGGACAGGAAAGACTGGGGTATCCTGTTGATTTCCATAGCTCCTTTTATTACAGGGATGCTTGCCCGTTACCAGGTGGGTGATTATTCATTCTGGCTGACGGCCCATATTCTGACAGGTGAAATTGTCCTCTTAGCCATTCCTTTTACCAAGCTTTCCCATGTGTTCTTGTTTTTTGCTTCAAGGGCCCAGCTTGGGATGGATTTTGGTATAAAACGAGGCGGAATAAAAGGAACAAAAATGGCCTGGTAGTTAAATTTTTACTGACACAGGTTTTAAGGAGAAAAATCCATGCCAGAAGGAACATTATGCAATAAAAAACCCGTTGAAACAGCTGAAGGTATCACAACTCTTCTTGCAGATCAAAGCGGTAAAACATATTATGAAGAAATGAAAAGCCTGGAAATTGATTCCGATCTTTTGTGGAAAACCATACAGAATACCTGTAAATCCCGCATGAGAACATGGCTTGAAATTTGTGCCCATTGCGGTATGTGCGCAGACAGCTGTTTTCTTTATCTTGTTAATGGAAAAGACCCGAAACAGGTTCCTGCTTATAAGATCCAGTCCACACTTGGAGAAATCATTAAAAAAAAGGGAAAGGTTGGCAATGCATTCATGCGTCATGCCATGGAAGTTGCCTGGGCCCAGTGTACCTGCTGCAACCGTTGCGGTATGTATTGCCCCCATGGTATTGATACCGGGATTATGTTCGGATATCTTCGCGGCCTTTTATACCAGCAGGGTTTTGTACCCTGGGAAATGAAAATCGGTGCCGGTATGCACAGGGTTTACAACGCCCAGATGGATGTGACTGATGAAGATTTTATTGATACCTTTGAATGGATGGTTGAGGAGTACGAAGAAGATTATCCTGGACTTACCGTCCCTGTTGACGTGGAGGATGCAGATATCATGTATACAATTAATGCCCGCGAGGTTAAGCATTATCCCGAAGACCTTGCAGAAGCTGCCATCCTATACCATGTCGCAGGAGAAAAATGGACGGTCCCGTCAAAAGGTTGGGAATTGACAAGTCTTTCCATGTTTGCAGGTGACTGGGCTGCCTGTAAAATGCAGGTGGAAAGTGTCTATGCAGCCATGGAACGTTTAAGACCCAAAAGAATGGTCGGGACCGAATGTGGCCATGCCCACAGGGCAACGGTTGTGGAAGGCCCTTATTGGGCAGGCAGAAAGGACGGCAGGCCGCCTGTCGAATCCATCCATTATATCGAATGGCTGGCAGAAGCGTTAAGAACAGGCAAGCTGAAAATAGATCCTGCAAAAAGAATTAAAGAACCTGTTACACTGCAGGATTCGTGCAATTATGTCAGAAACCACGGGATGAGAGAAGTGGCAAGAGAAATCATATCCTATATTGTGGAACCGGGTTATTTCATAGAAATGTCCCCTAATAAAGAACACAATTTCTGCTGCGGCGGCGGCGGTGGTTTTAATGGTATTGGATACTTCAGGAAGCAAAGAAATGTAGGCCTTAAATGTAAAAGGGATCAGATCCTTGCAACAGGTGCCAAGCTTGTCATTGCTCCCTGCCATAATTGCTGGGATGCCATCCGTGATCTGGAAGAAGAATATGAAATCGGTATCAAGTGGTCTTTTTTAAAACCTTTGATTATAAAAATGCTTGATATTCCTGAGCATTTACGGCCAAAGGAATAGGGCTTTTTGACCAGGGAAACGCTCGATTGAGTTTTGAAAAAATTGAGAATAAAATATGCGGTTGACAACTAAAAGCCGGTACGGGACAAGGCTTATCCTTGATTTAGCTGTTTACGGCAGGGGAAAACCGGTTCCTTTGAGCGAAATTTCCAGCCGGCAGAATATTTCCTTAAAATACTTGGAACAACTTACAAGTAAACTGAAGAAAGCAGGTCTTATTACAAGCCATAGAGGCCCTTTTGGCGGGCATATGCTCGCCAGGCCGCCCGAAGACATTTCTGTTGGCAGCATTGTTAGAATCCTGGAGGAATCTACTGTTATTACTGATTGTGCCGAGCAGGAAAACAAGACATGCAGTGTATGTGACAAGGCAGGAGAGTGCTTGTCACGGTGGGTTTGGGTCGAGGCCAGCCGTGCAATGTTTGATTGTCTGGATAAAATCACGATCGCAGGTCTTTTAGCCAACGGGAATAAAAAAATAAAGAAAAAATAACCATATTTTCTTGTGATTCACTCAAATCAGTTTGATTTGCAGTGCCTTAATAAAGGGCAGGTTTTTTTCATTAGCTTTTCTGAACATCGTTTATTAAATTGATCCTGAATTTTTTTTCTTGACATGTTTATTTGAGATAAGTAAATTTCACTTACCTGAAATCTAATATGAAAAGAGAGGTAAAGAATGGCTCCAAAAATTACCGACCAGAGGGACATTGATTTTGTTCTTTACGAGCAGCTTAAGATTGATGCATTGTTAAAATCGGAAAAATACAAGGCATTTAATAAAAAAATGTTTGACATGGTTATAAAAGAAGCAAGAAACCTGGCAGTCAAGGAAATTTTCCCAACCTATACAGAATGCGATAAAGAGGGTGTGGTATTTGAAAATGGCAGGGTCAGGGTGCCTGAATGCCTGAGAAAACCCCATAGACTGCTCAAGGAAGGCGAATGGGGGGCATTGACCGAAGATCCTGAATATGGCGGGCAGGGGCTTCCCTTTACCATTGCCCAGGCTGCCATGGAATACTTTACAAGTGCAAATTATATTTTAACAACCTATCCGATCCTTGGCCACGGTGCCGGAAAAATGATTGATCTTTTTGGAACCAGTGAACAAAAAGATTTATTCCTGGAAAAGCTTTACACCGGTGACTGGGGCGGGACCATGCTGTTAACAGAACCGGGTGCAGGCTCAGATGTGGGTGCTTTGACGACTCTGGCCAGAAAGCAGGATGACGGCACCTATGAGATCTGCGGCAGTAAAATTTTTATTACAAATGGCGAACAAAATCTTACACAGAATATTATCCATCCTGTTCTTGCAAGAATTGAAGGGGCACCGGCCGGGACCAAGGGTATTTCCCTTTTTATCGTTCCAAAGATATGGGTCAATAAAGACGGGACATTAGGTAAGCCCAATGATATCGTCTGTACAGGTGTTGAGGAAAAAATGGGGCTCCACGGCAGCCCGACCTGTTCCATGAGTCTTGGGAGCAAGGGCAGATGCCGGGGGCTTTTGCTGGGTAAGCCAAACCAGGGCATGGAAATCATGTTTCACATGATGAATGAAGTCCGCCTGGAAGTTGGGACACAAGCCTTTACCAGTGCAAATCTTGCTTATTCACATGCCCTTGATTATGCAAAAGAAAGACTCCAGGGGCGAAGTATCGAAAACCTTGCAGACCATGGGGCAGACCAGGTTCCTATTATCAGTCACCCTGATGTAAAAAGAATGCTGTTGAAGATGAAATCCTATGTGGAAGGTATGCGCAGCTTAATATATTATATTGCTTTTTGTTTTGATAAGGAACAAACATCGGCAGATAAGAAAGAAGCCCTGCACTATGCCAACCTGATAGAAATTTTAACACCGGTGGTTAAAGCCTACACAAGTGAAAAAGGGTTTGATGTGTGTGTGGATGCCATGCAGGTGTTCGGGGGATACGGGTATACCAGGGAGTATCCTGTGGAGCAGATGGTAAGGGATTGTAAAATTACATCCATTTACGAAGGCTCAAACGGTATCCAGGCCATGGATTTTCTGGGGCGTAAGATCGCAGGAAACAAAGCCGTGATGCTGGATGCCCTGATAAGTGAAATTAAAACCACGGTATTGAAAGCCAAAACCCGTGACAGATTGACCATGCTTGCAGCAAAATTGGAAGAAGCTCTTATATTGTTTGAAACCACATGTAAAAATACGGAAAAAGCTGTTTTTTCAAAGCACATGGCCTCGGCCTTTGCCTGTGCCCATCCACTGCTTGAGGCGGCAGGCGACATCATAATGGCATGGATGCTTCTCTGGCGGGCGGTTATTGCAGATAAAAAGCTTGAAACCAGGGAAGCTTTCTTTTACCAGGGCAAAATAAAGGCGGCACAGTTTTTTATCACCACTCTAATCCCCGTGACCATGGGAAAACTTTTGGCAGTCACGTATGAGGATAACCCGGCAGCCGGTATGGATGCCTCTTTATTTTAAAAATCAGAAAAAGAACAGGAGATAATAAAAATGGAAGATGTTGTCATCGTATCCGGTTGCAGGACGGCAATAGGTGCTTTTGGCGGAACCATGCTTCCCATGAATGGCGCAAGCCTTGCGGCTGTTACCATGAAAGAGGCCGTTAAAAGGGCCGGGATTGCGCCTGGGATGATAGATGATGTCCGGTACGGGTGCTGCATGGAATCCTGTGATACTCTTAATGTTGCGAGAGTCGGTGCATTGCTTGCCGGTATTCCTGAAACTGTTACCGCTGTCAGCATAAACAGGGTTTGTATTTCCGGAATGGAAGCCATGATTTCCGGGATGGCCATGATTCAGGCCGGCATGGCGGATATAATTCTTGCCGGCGGAACAGAGCATATGTCGTCTGTGCCGTACAGTGTCCCAAATGCACGCTGGGGGTGCAGGCTTCAGGATCAGAAATTTGTTGATGATATGATACATGCACTGCACTGCGGTTCCCACATTATCCCTCACCCTGAAGACGGGCCTGTGGATGAAAAGAAACCTCCCTTGAGCATGTTTGTAGGCAAACCTTATATCATGGGACATACTACTGAATTTATAGCCCAGCATCTTGATATTTCAAGAAAAGATATGGATGAAGTTGCCTTAAGAAGCCATAATGAGGCAGAGCGTGCCACAAACGACGGGTCTTTTAAAGATGAGATCGTTCCTGTCCTGGTTCCCGGGAAAAGAAAAGGCCCTGTTGTTTTTGATAAAGACGAGCATTTCAGACCTGGAATTACAATGGAAGAGCTTGCAGCCCTTCCGCCTGCCTTTATCCCGGAAATCGGTAAGGTCACAGCCGGAAATTCTTCCGGTATTAATGACGGATCAACCGGCATGATTATCATGTCTGCTTCAAAAGCCTGTGAGCTTGGTCTTGCCCCGATTGCCAGGATAAAAGCAACATCCAGGGGGGCATGCCATCCATCGGTCATGGGTTTGTCCCCTGTGCCGGCAGTAAAAAATCTTTTAAAATCATCCGATCTTGAACTTTCGGATTTTGAACTTGCCGAGGTAAATGAAGCCTTTGCAGGGCAATACCTGGGATGTGAAAAAGAACTTGGATTGAACCGGGAAATCACCAATGTCAACGGATCGGGAATAGGACTTGGCCATCCGGTAGGATCAACCGGTGCAAGAATCGTGGTGTCCTTGATGTATGCCATGAAAAAGAGGAATAAAACACTTGGTCTTGCCACCCTTTGCGGTGGAGGCGGAGTATCCATGGCTTGTGCCATAGAAATGCTTTAATAAAAATTTTTTAGAGAGGTTCTTCATGTACAGCAAAAAACAATGGTTCCTGGTTTTCATAATTATTCTATGTATATGTTCCCAATCCTTTGCAAGTGATGAAAAAGAACAGGCTGTTGAAAAGGCTGATCTTGAAAAGCAGATCAGTTATGCACTTGGATATGATATTGTTGATAGATTAAGGGAAAATTTTGAACTGGATTCAAAGTTTTTTATGATGGGTGCAAGGGACAGCAATGTAAAACAAGCAAAACTGACTCCAGAAAAAATAAGACAGCTTCTTGTATCGTACCAGCGGATAGCAAGACAAAAACAAATAGAGAAAATTAAAATGGAATCCAGAAAAAACAGGGACATGGGTAAAAAGTTTTTAGAGAAGAATAAGAAAAAGAAAGGAGTTGTAACCCTGCCCTCGGGACTTCAATATGAAGTCTTGACAGAGGGTGACGGTCCTTTCCCAAAGGCAACAGATACAATAGAGTGTAATTACAGGGGCACACTCATAGATGGAACGGTTTTTGATTCTTCCTACCAGAGGGGGAAACCTGCAAGTTTCCAGGTAAACGGTGTGATTCAAGGCTGGATAGAAGCCCTGCAGAAGATGAGGGTCGGATCTAAGTGGATTTTGTATGTCCCGCCGGAACTTGCATACGGTGACAGGGGAGCGGGATCTGTTATAAAACCGGGTGCAACCCTGATTTTTGAAGTCGAAGTATTGGGTATTCTGGAGTAATAAACCATGTTTGTCCTCGGAATAAACGGCAGCCCGCGGCATAAGGGCAATTCCCGTTATCTGATGTCTCTTTTTATGGAAGAAATGAAGGCAAAAGGCCATAACACAAAAGTGCTGGATGCGGTCAAGCTTAAAATCAATCCCTGTATCGGATGCGGCAATTGTGAGACTAAAGGTGTTTGCATATTTGAGGATGATTTTACTAATATTTTTTTGCCGGCAATGATAAAAGCCGATTTGGCCGTGATAAGTTCCCCTGTTTATTTTTATGCTTTTCCAGCCGCACTCAAGGCCTTGATCGACAGGATACAGGTGATGTGGTCCAGAAAATACAGGCTTAAGACGGATGAATTCAAGGGCCGCATACGAAAGGGCGTTCTCCTGGCATCAGGTGCCACAAATGGAAAAGATCTGTTTGACGGCTTGAAGCTGACTGCCAGATATTTTTTTGATGCCGCAGATATAAAATATGAATCAGGACTCTTTTACAGGGGTGTTGATGGAAAAGGCGAGATGGAAAACCATCCCGCCGTTCATGAAGATATTAAAAAACTTTCTGCTTTGTTTTAGTTTTTTTAAGGACAGCCACCCCCAATTTTTTCTTGTTGGAATTAAGTTTAAGCGCCGTGAAAAACTCCTTGTCCTTTATAGTATAAAAAACGCCTGCAATCTCAGTTGATTAATTTATCAGGCGTTATAATGCTGCCATGGACATCCTTTAATGCTGAAAGTTTAGTTTTCTGTTCAGCCAGGATGTCAAACAGGATTTGAGGGATGCCTTCTTCCCTGGCATATGCATCGTGCTGGAGCTCAATCCGTTTGATAATATTATCAAGGTACAAAGAGAATTGTTTTGTATAAAGTTCTTTTGTATAGTCTTTATCTATAACCTGTTTGAACAATAATTTTAAATCGTCATATTTCGGAAGATTTCCTATGGGTGTTGAAATATATTCAATTTCATCGTGTGCATATCGTTCAAGCCATGACAGCCATACTTTTACATCTTTTTTTTCTCCTAAAAGCGTGGAAGATTCTCCGCCTCTGGCCTTTTTTGTTAAAAAATAATTAAGCCCTGCCATCACGGGTCTGTACTCTTTTTTTATTTTTTTGCTTCCAAAAAAATTGAACTGGGCTTTCATATAATCTCCAAGGGCACCAGGGATAAAGGGTGCATTGGCCCAGGGAGCCCTTTTGACTCCTGTTACCCCGACTTCCGTTGCCGTGGCGGCAGAAACAATACAGGCCCCTATGACAACTCCGGCATCAGAGTTTTTGGCAACCCAGACAGGCGGCATGGTGTCTGCATCCCTTCCACTGTAAGTGAAAACTCTTGTAAGTGCGCCTTCAGGGTTTTCCGCCTGGGGCGAGTAAGTCTCAAGGCAGTCAGAACTTAATGTGCAACGGGAATTGGGATGGGACATGGGAACTGGTTTGCCGTTTTCATCGGTTTTACCTTTATGCCAGTCACCCTGGAAATTAAAGCCTTTGTCCGGATGTTCTTCATTATTACCCACCCAGTGGGGTACTTTTTTTTCATCGATCAATACATTGGACCAGATCACTTCGTGCCCGGGCTGTCTTAAAATCTGCATTAAAAGAGGATCGCCTTCAAGGTTTACGTTTTCAACGATTCCGAAAATTCCGCACTCAGGATTGACAGATCTGATACTTCCGTCCTCTGCAATCCACATCTGGGCAAGATCATCGCCGATAAATACGTTTCCTGCCATGGCAGTTGTGGTTTTTCCGCATCCGCTCGGGGCAGCGCCTGCAAACCAGGTAACACGGTCATCAGGGCCGTGGATACCCGTGATGAACATATGCTCGGACAATTCCTTTCCGGGATTCTCATAAACAGCCTTATCAACGGCAAACCTGTGGTTGCCTTTTTTAAGCAGCAGTGTATTACCGGCATAGGTGCAATTCCAGCTATATGTTGTTTTGTATTTTCGATCCATGAAAACCCTTGCATTTGGCAGGTCTTCGGGCCGGTTAAGACCCTGGCTGTGGATATTTGTAAAGAAATGTCCAAGTGATTCCACTTCTTTATTAAAATCACTATAGGCATTCCTGTAAAGAAGTTCAGCACTATGGGAAACATAGGCGGAACTTGTGATTTCAAGGGCAGGATTTGACACGGGAGATCCCACAGGGCCCCTCATATAAAATCCAACTATCATGGTCATGCCTTTCATGATGTCAGTCATATTGGCCCTGACTTCTTCAAGTGCAGAGGGCCTGTCCATCCGGTTGGCAAGAGAGCTTACCTGATCTTCAGGGTTTGCGATATAATAGGTCCTGTCAACTATCCTGCCCTGCTCCTGGGCCAGGTCAAAATGAATTGTATGCCCTTCCATCGCAAGGGGGCTTTCCTCGTTTTTTTCAAGTGCAAGGTTTTTAATGAATTCCCGATCTTCAGGTGAACCTGTATTGATAAAAACAAAAGAAGGATTGCAAAGTACGATTGAATCGGCAATTTTTTTTAGAACTTCAGGAAGGTTGATTTTTAAAATCCGCTCTAATTGTACGTCATCCATTGATTGTTTGAAAACAGCTTTCGCACCTTCCATGGAATTAGTTTTTCCAAGTTCATTTATGATATCTATCTTGCTACCTTTTTTAAGCATTTTAATCATAGTCTCCAAAATAGGGTTATTAAAAGAGTTTTTTTCCTTCTACCATTTAATTTGTAAAAATCAAATGGTATCTTATTTTTTTTCAAAAAAACTTAGATTGTATTTTTGGGATAACCAGTATAAAAACAGATGGATGGCTGAGCGATTCTCAACAGGTTAACTAACTGCCACGGGCAGACCTGGTATTTCACCAGAGTTTGCCGACGACAAAACATGAAAGTCCTGATTTGGATTGCAAAGGCTTTCATATAAAAAGGGAAACGATGAATCAGACAATTTTTGCGGATTTACATAACCATACTAGAGCATCTGATGGCGATTTCACCCCGGGGCAACTGGTTGAAAATATAAAAAATCTCGGGATAAAGGCAGTTGCCGTCACAGACCATGATACCTTAAACGCCTTGAAGGATGCTGTTAATGCAGGAAAGAAATATAATATTGAGGTGATTTGCGGTGTAGAAGTTTCAATCAGGTTTAAACGCCCTTATTTTACAGGAACAATGCATCTCCTATGCTATTTTAAAGAAGAAAGGCTCCTTGATGATCAATTCGTAAAAGGATTTAATAAAGTCCTGGCACAGGGACGCGGAGAAAAACTTGTAAGGGCAAGAGTTGATGAAATCAATAAATTTTTCGGGCCTGAAACTGATAATGCCTTATTAAAAAGAGAACTTGAATTTAAAGATATCGCGGCGTTAAGCAATAATGCTACAAGACGTCACTTTGCCATTGCACTGGAGCAATCCTTCGGGATCTATGATGCTGATACCATTAATTCAATCATTGGAAATAACAGCCCGGCTTATCTTCCCTCCGGGGTCAGGTTGGAAACCGTGGTTGAATTTATCCGGAAGAACCATATCCTTGCTGTCCTTGCCCACCCGGCAGCCGGCTCTTTTCCAGGCAAAGGACATTATAAGGAAGTCCTGCCTTCAATTAAAATCGTTGAAAGAATTTTTCCGGAGTTTATTGAGGCGGGGATTAAGGGGCTTGAGGTTTATTACCCTGGACATATCAGGGAACACAGGGAGCTTATGAAATCCTGGGCCCAAAAACATCATCTTTTAATTACAGGCGGATCGGATTGCCATGATGGAATAGAACGCCCGGCAGGGGTGGAAGGTATTTTAGAACCCGAATATAAACTGTTTAAGGCGCAATTGGCATGAGAATAAAAGAAAGAGAGATTAAAGATAGAAAAGATGTTGAGAAGATTTTGCGGGAAAGCCGGGTCTGCCGCCTGGCAATGGTGGATGGAGATAAACCCTATGTCGTCCCGTTGAATTTTGGATATAAGGACGGCTTTCTTTTTTTTCACAGTGCCAAAGAAGGACGAAAGATCGATCTGATTAAAAAAAACCCCAATGTCTGTTTTGAGGTTGATAAGCTTATAAGACTGAAAAAGGCGAAATGCGCCTGCGACTTTGGCATTGAATATAAAAGCGTTATAGGATCAGGCACGGCAGAGTTTCTTGATGATTTAGAAGAAAAGATAGAAGGCCTGAATGCAATTATGTCCCAGTATTCAGGAAGACAATTTGAGTATACCAATAAGATGCTTGAAAAAACCATTGTGATAAAAGTTACCATTGACACGATGACGGGAAAACAATCTTGAGAAATAAAATCGTGCATAATGATGAAACCAAAGGGAAAAAAGCAAAGATCAACTGGGAGCATCTGGATACTGTCAACCATATTATTATAAATTTCAGAAATACACAAAAGATGCTTAAAGATCTTCTGGATGCCATGCTTGATATTTTTAATTGTGACAGGGCCTGGCTTGTACACCCGTGTGATCCTTGTGCGGATTTTTTTACCGTTAAAGTTGAAAGCACAAGGCCTGGATACCCGGGGCTTGGGGCATCAGATAAAAAAATTCCAATGACGTTGGAAATGTCAGAATCAATGAAATCAGTTACCGGAGCGGATAAACCTGTTTTATATGATACAAAGAGCGGGTTTGGCATTCCGGACTGGATGGCAGATGAATATCAGATTAAATCTGCCATCAGGATGGCTGTTTATCCTAAATTTGACCAGGCATGGCTGCTTGGCATGCACAGGTGTAAAAGTGACCGGCCCTGGACAAATGAAGAAAAAATGTTGTTTAACTCCATTGGCAGGAGGCTGTCTGACGGGTTAAATGCCATTCTTTTAATCCGGGAGTTGAAAAAAGCCAATAAAACCTTGATGGAAAGCGAGGACAGCCTTGCAAAAATATTTCATTCAAGCCCCATGGGAATTGTTATTCTCAAGCCTGAGAAACTTGAAATTTTAAATGTTAACCAAAGCTTTTTAAATACCACGGGTTTTGATCAGGAACAGGTTTTGGGGAAAGATTTTTTGGGGGAAGATTTTTTTATTGTTCCGGAAACCATGATTATCCTTGCAGGTCTGAAGAAAAAAGGAGCATTCAGCCAGGTTGACATAAAATTTTATAATAAGCAGGGCCTGGTCAGGGACGGGCGGCTTTCCTCACAAAGAGTGAATATCAGCGGAAAGCAAAGGATCCAAATTACAATTGAAGATATCACGGATTATAAAAAAGTGGAAAAGGAAAAACTTGCTGCCCAGTGCCACGCAGCAGAGCAGGAAAAATATGCTTTGATCGGCCAGGTTGCAGGGAAAATGGCCCACGATTTTAATAATATTCTCGGGGCCATTATGGGGAATGCCGAACTCAGCCTTCTGGACTGTAAAGATCCTGAAGCAGCAAAGACATTTGAACTTATTCTTGACCAGACAAAAAAGGGCAGGAACCTGACAAAAAACCTTGTGGCCTTTGCAAGAGACCAGGAACCAAAGCAGGATTTTTTTAATATAAATGAGAAAATTTCCCTTGTGCTGAATCTTTTAAAAAAGGATCTTAAGGGAATTCATATCATAAGTTATTTTTCTGCGTCCATGCCGGAACTGCTGGCAGATCCGGGGATGATAGAAAATGCTCTTGTAAATATTTTCCACAATTCCATACATGCCATGGGGAATGAAGAAAACCCGGTATTAAAAATTTTGACATTAAGTGATGATGATAATATTTTAATTAAAATTGAGGATAACGGGTGCGGAATTCCAAAAGAACACCAGAGGAGTGTTTATGCGCCGGCGTTTACATTAAAAAACAGCAAAGATGTCTTAAACGCATATGATAAGTCCGTCAAAGGAACGGGGTACGGGCTTTTTAACGTAAAAAAAATCATACAGAAACATAAAGGCAGGATTTGGTTTGAAAGCAAGGTGAACAAAGGAACAAAATTTTTCATAAGCCTTCCTGTGATAAAAAAAGATTTGACCAAAAAGGAAAAAACGGAACTTGAAAAGGCAATCCTGCACAAGGCAAAAAAAATACTTATTGTGGAAGATGAACAATCCATTTCCGATGTCCAGTCTTTGATACTGGCAGATAAGCCCTTTTTCCATATTGTTGATGTGGCCCATAACGGGGATATGGCCATGGAATTTCTTAAAACACACACCTATGATTTGATCAGCCTTGATTATCGCCTCCCGGGCGGTCTTAACGGGATGGATCTTTATAAGACTATCCGCAAAAAAGATACCAGGATACCCATAGTTTTTATTTCCGGCAATATCGAGTTTTTAGAATCAATTATTGCATTAAAAAAGAAGGATAAAAGGCTGGATCACCTGTCCAAGCCATGCCAGAATAAAGAATATGTGGATTGTATCAACCACCTTTTTGGCAGTATTGAAATATAGTGCTTTATAATTTTCTTGAATATTGGGATAGTTTTTTTTATAGTAAATAAACAGCATCCGGCAAAGTGTTCAAAATTATTTCATGAATCAATAAAATTAAAATGCAGCGGTTTTTAAGCTTTTATCTTTTAACTTGAAAAAAAGTCCCTGCCATGACCCATAAAATTTTAATTATTGAAGATAACCCGGTTGAAATGCAACTTGCCTGTAAAATGTTTGAGAAGATAAAAGAATATGAAATCTTCCAGGCAAAGGATGCATTCTTTGCAAGAGAATGTCTTAAAATGCATAAGATAGAAATTGTGTTATGCGATATCGGCCTTCCCGGGGAATCAGGGCTTGACCTGACAAAATTTATCATTGGGGCATACGAGAATATCATTGTTATAATACTTTCGGCCAGTGATGACCTTCATACCAGTGAAAAGGCCATTGAAAACGGGGCTTTCAGCTATCTTGTCAAACCTGTAAAATCAAGCCAGCTCAGGATCAGCATTGCCAACGCCCTGAAAATCCGGGAATATCAAAAATTAATCAGGGACCAGCAGACATCGCTTGAAGAAAAAATAAAATATCTTGAGCTGACAAAATCAGAACTTGAGAAGAGCGAAGAAGAATTTCGATCTATTTTTGAAAATATCCAGGAAGGGTTTTACAGGTCAAGCCTTGATGGAAAAATCATCATGGCCAACCCGGTTGCATTGAAAATAATGGGTTACACTTCTTTTGAAGAGGTAAAAGGGTTTGAGACGACTGACTTTTATAAGCATCCTGAAGACCGGGATAAACTGCTTGAAAAAATAGATAAGTACGGGGCGGTATTGGCTTATGAAGTGGAAATTGTTAGAAAGGACGGTGACACTGCCACAATCCTTGTTAGCAGCCATAAGAGAAAAGATCATTCAGGAAAAGTGCTTGGACTTGAAGGGACAATTGTGGATATTACAGATCGCAAACTGCTTGAGGCCGAGCTTGCCCAGGCCCAGAAACTTGAATCCATAGGACAGCTTGCAGCAGGTATTGCCCATGAGATCAATACGCCAATCCAGTATATAGGTGATAATCTTAATTTTGTTAAAGATGCATTTGAGGATTTGAATGAACTTGTTAAAAATTTTACAGGCTTTTTGGAAACCGCAAAAAAAGAAAGACCTGATAAGCTTTTAATTGAAGACATGGAATCAAACCTGGAAG
Organism: Deltaproteobacteria bacterium; assembly: GCA_013151635.1. GTDB lineage: Bacteria > Desulfobacterota > Desulfobacteria > Desulfobacterales > Desulfobacteraceae > Desulfobacula. The sequence goes on from JAADHV010000067.1 coordinate 58,846, forward strand.
ATGCTGATTTTGAATTTCTTGCACAAGAAGTTCCTGTTGCAATCCTGCAATCCCTTGAAGGGGTTGAGCACGTCCGGAAAATTGTCAAATCCATGAAAGAGTTTGCCCACCCCGGCGGAGGGGAAAAAGTAATGGTCGATATCCATAAAGCCATTGAAAATACCGTGACCGTGGCAAAAAATGAGTGGAAATATGTTGCAGATCTTATTTTGGATTTTGATGATTCGTTACCAATGGTTTCCTGCAACCCGGGTGAAATAAACCAGGTGCTGCTGAACATGATCATTAATGCAAGTCATGCCATCGCTGATGTTTTAGACGATCGTCCCGAAGGAAAAGGCAAGATTATCATTGGAACAAAAAACAAAAAAAATAAAATAGAAATTTCAATAAGGGACACTGGTGCCGGGATCCGGAAAGAAGCCCGAAATAAAATATTTGATCCTTTTTTTACAACAAAAAAGGTTGGAAAGGGGACAGGACAGGGCCTTGCCATTTCCTATTCCATTATTGTGGATAAGCATAAAGGTAAAATTTTTTTTCATACCGAGCCTGGAAAAGGAACAATATTTACGATCATCCTTCCAAAGAAAAATTAAATTTCAAGGGAACAGGAAATGAAAAGACGGATTTTGTTTGTTGATGACGAGCCTAATATTTTAAAGGGACTTCAAAGGAGCTTAAGGCCTTTGAGAAAGTACTGGGACATGACATTTGAAGAAGGTGGCAAAAATGCTCTCAAAGTCCTTGAAAAAGGAGCCTTTGATGTCATTGTATCAGATATGCGCATGCCTGATATGGACGGGCCAAGTCTTTTAAAAATTGTACACGATAAATATCCCACAATGGTGAGAATTATCCTTTCAGGCCATTCTGACAGGGAAATGATAATGAAAACCGTAAAATCAGCCCACCAATACCTTTCAAAGCCATGTGAAAAAAAAGTATTGGTAACAGCGATAACAAGGTCGTGTTCCCTGCGCGATCTTTTAAATCAAAAGGCATTGCAAAAATTGCTTGGAGGAATAGAAACCATGCCGAGTATTCCTTCTTTATATGGCAGGATCATGAAGGAACTCAAATCAAAGGGTGCTTCCGCGTCAAGTGTTGGTGATATTATATCAAAGGACATGGGAATGACAGCTAAAGTGCTTCAATTGGTAAATTCATCGTTTTTCGGAATGCCAAGGCATATATCCAATACCGGGGAAGCCGTCGTCCTGCTTGGTATTGATGTTGTGAAAACCCTTGTTCTCGGGATAGAAGTATTTTCCAAATTCAGTAAAAAAACATTATCTGTTATTTCAGTGGAAAAAGTCCACGACCATTGTGTAAGGACGGGAATTATCGCTCAAAATATAGCCAGGGTGGAAAAAATGGATAAGGAAAAAGCAGATAATGCCATGATAGCTTCAATCCTTCACGATATAGGAAAATTGCTTCTGGTTGAATACTATATTGATGATTATAAAGACGTCATTAAAATTATTCAGGAAAAAAGGATACCTCTTTTTGAAGCGGAAAGAGAAATTTTCGGTATCACCCATGCTGAAACAGGAGCCTATATCCTGGGGCTCTGGGGATTACCGGAAAATATTGTTGAAGGTATTGCCTTTCATCATAATCCTTCAAAAAATATTGGCCGGGAATTAGAACTCTGCGGGCTTGTGCATGTGGCGGAATTGATGGAGCACCATGAACAAAGCCAACCCGGGACCTGGAGTAAATTAAACGCCCTTGATAACGAATATGTTGAAAGACTTGGGTTGCAGGACAAAATACCATTATGGCGGGATTATATTCAAAGAAAATAATGCTTTATCTTAAAATGGCATCAAAAATGAATATCAAAGATTCAAAGATCATATGAAAACGATTAACCGGGGTGATGCATGAATATACTTGTTGCAGAAGATGACTATGTCTCAAGGTTATTGGTGAAAAAAGCAATAAAGAAAATCGGCCATGATGTCCTTGAAGCAGTAAATGGAAAACTTGCCTGGGATTTATTTTTAAAGCATGAACCTGACATGATTAATGATTATTTCCGACTGGATGATGCCTGAAATGGATGGCATAGAGCTTTGCCGGAAAATAAGGGCTTCTGGGAAAAAAACATATTCATATATCATGCTCTTAACAGCAAAAGATAAGACAAGTGACCTTGTGGAAGTGTTTGAAGCAGGAGCGGATGACTATATTATCAAACCATTTAAACCCGATGAATTACGGTCAAGGATCAATACCGGTGAAAGAATTGTAAAGCTTGAAAGCGAACATCATGAATTACAGCAAAAGTTGATCCGGAATAATAAAAAACTTGATCAGGCACTGGAAAATTTAAAGGCTACACAGTCCCAGATATTGCAATCGGAAAAAATGGCGTCAATCGGCCAGCTTTCGGCAGGGGTTGCCCATGAGATCAACAATCCCATAGGATTTATCGGAAGTAACCTGGACGCATTAAGTGATTACATGAAAGATCTTGATACGCTTATGGGCCATCACCGGAAACTTAGCAGGGTATTGGAAAAATCAGGCCCTGAGAATTTATCAGATGAAGTTAAAAACCAGATTAAAACCATAACAGAGTGTGAAAAAGATATTGAAATCGACTATCTTATGGAAGATATTCCTGAATTATTAAATGATTGTAAGGACGGAACAAAAAGGGTGGGGAGGATTGTCGGGGATTTAAAAAGTTTTGCTCATCCCGGAAATGACAAGCAAATGCTTTTTGATATCAATAAGGGTCTTGAATCCACCTTAAATGTTGTAAATAATGAAATCAAATATAAAGCCACGGTGACCAGGGATTTGGGGGAGATTCCCCTGGTAGAGGGTTTCCCTCAGAAATTGAACCAGGTGTTCATGAATATACTTGTTAATGCAGCACAGGCCATTGAAGAAAAAGGCGAAATAAAAATTCAGACAAGAAAAGAAGGCAAAGATGTAAAAATTTTTATTTCTGATACCGGGTGCGGTATAAAAAAAGAGAATCTTTCAAAAATATTTGATCCTTTTTTTACAACCAAAGAAATCGGCAAAGGTACCGGTCTTGGAATGAATATTGCCTATAATATCATTAAAGATCATAAGGGAAAAATTGACGTAAAAAGCGTGCCGGGGAAGGGTACGACCTTTGAAATTACATTGCCGGGCAAATAGGGGAATAATGTTTTAAAAAATTTAGTAATCTGAGATTTTCATTTCATGGAAAACGATACTGCCTGCACCATCCGGAATCCTGGAAAATTCACGGATACGGCATCTTGAAGAAGCATTGTAAAGGGTTAAAGAGGAATTGGCAGCAAAAATCCTGGTTTCGGATTCTATCTTTTTTGCCACCTTTACTTCAGGTACGGGTTCATTTCTATTAGAAAATTCAAGCAGGCGTTTCTTTTTATCCAAAAGTCCTTTATTAAGATCCTCCAGCTCCCTTATCCTAAGCCTTTTCTGGGAAGTTTCCAGGGCGATTGCATCCTGCCTTTCAAACCCTTTGTTGATCTCTTCTTCAGCTTTCTCTGCATTGTCTTTAATTTCCTTAACTGTTTTGGATATCTTCTGCAATGCAGCCATATTTCCTGAAGCTTTCAGGTTCCCGATTTTTTTTTCAATATCTTTTAATTCAAGCTGGGACCGATCCTGGATATAGGCATGCTTTGATATTAGAGCATGAAGATCCTGGTTCTCTTTCTCCAGTTCTTTTGTTTCTTTTTTTAATTCATCGATAGCATTGTTATTGATGCCCAGTTTTGAATCAATCCTGGCCACAAGCACATTGGTATGTTCATCAACGCCCACCGTAAGTGTTGAGGGCTTTGAAGTTTTATTCCCTATATTCCCGGCATTGATGCCCATTTTTGCTGAAATTTCAGAATTGATGATTAAACCGTTCTCATTAATGCAGGCACCGCTTAAATAAATTCTGGAATCTATGATTTCCCTTTGAACAATCAGGTCGCCAAAAGCATTTATTTTGGAATTATGGATGAATTTGGCCTGGACCGATCCTTTTACTTTTACAAGCTCAGTATCAACGATTCCTAAAGAGACATTGAGGTCTCCTTCAATATCGATTTCCGCCCCCTGGATTTCTTTTGCGGTTAAAGAAGCGCATTTTACTTTAAAACCCTGCTTTACAGAACCGTTTACAATAACATTCCCGTCAAAGTTCACGTCTCCTGTTTCAAAACCAAGGTCACCTTTTACCTGGAATTCAGGACAGACAGATATATTTCCCATGACGTCAAGGTGTGGCTGTCCTGCTGTTGTTGCATATATTCTTGCCTTATCCTCGGACATCCTTGTACCGGGCCCGGAAGAAAATGTCAGGTCAACAGGATCATCCACAGGGATTTCTTTTCCAAAGACGTCAATACCGGGCGCGCCATCTTCAGGGAGGATTTTTGCAGCAAGAAAAGCATCCTCTTCCACAAAGGGTATCTCTCCCCTGTCCTGGAAATTGATACTGCCGTCCTTATTCACTTTTCCTGCATGAAGGAAGTTTGTTGGAAAATGATACCGGATTTGTGCATCTTTCGGGTATTTGGCTGCCCTGCCCCGGGCAATAAGAAAGGGTTCATCATCAGGACCTGTCTTATAAAGCCAGGATTCAATTATATGTTCTTCTTTTACCCCGTTAATAATTTTATTTTTTTCAAGAAATTGTTTAACATGGGCAAGGCACAATGAGTTTGAATCAATTGTTTTAATTTTTATAAATGCTTTGGTCTTGTCTTTTGAGAGTGTCAGTTCAAAATGCTCGTCAAGCAGTATTTCCTTTGTTTTTTTACATGATTTGATATCGGGTATTTTATCTTTTTCAAGAAGGCAGTAAATATCAGGCAGGATTGTTTCCACGATATCCTGGTATTCACCTGTCAGGAGGCTCGTATCAAAAGCATTATCATACGTAATGGGCTTAAGTGTAATATGATCCTTCCGGGCTGCTGTTTCCAGGATTTGCCGGATCTGGTCTTTTAGTTTTAAAAATTCTTTACTAAGGTTTTCCTGTGAAAAAGAAATGTCCTGTTTGGCCAGGATATCTTTTAACAGGACAGGTTTGCCTGGCGTGACAGACCCGCCGGCCGAACGTATTCTTGATTCAAGTATCCTGATTTCTTTTTTTTTCTTTTCAATCCGGTTTATATAAATGGCATCTTTTTTCTTCAAGTTGCCGGCAATTTTAAATAACTGCTTATTCTGGTGCCGGATGATTCTTTTAAGGTTTTGCTGCTTTTTTGTGATTTCATACTGGTTTAAGCAATACGCCACCCTTTTTAAAAAATCTTTGTCTTTAAAGGGAAGCATGAGGCATGAGTGGATACTGGCCTTGTTAATGGCATTGATAAGAGTTTGCAGGTCAGATGTGTCTGAGATGAGTACGCGCCGGGTATCAGGGGCTATATCCCGCGCATTTTTAAGTATTTCATCTCCTTTCATTCTGGGCATCATATAGCTTGAAATAATAAGGGAATAGGGAGATGCGTTTGATTCTTCAAGCTCTTCAATAGCATCGGCCGAGACTTTAACGCACTTCACCTTGTATCCTTTGGAAGTCAAAAGGGTCTTAATCCTGTTTCTTAATGCAAGAGTGGATTCAACTACAAGTATTTTATGTTTCTTTTCTTCAGCTATTTTCTTTTTCCTTTAAAGGTTCAGGGTTTGATGGATAAGCTGTTTCGGGTTGTCAGGGTTCTCAGAATCTATTTCTGAAAATTTAGACGCGCCAAGATCCTGTTTTAAAATCATTGAGGCCATGGTGCCGGTTATTCTTGTCCCTGTATAAAGTTTTTTATTAACTTTGAGTTCAGGGACCGGGTCTTCTTTTTCAAGGGTGCTGATAATCTTGTCTTTTTCTTTGTTGATACTCATGATTTCTTGATTTAAATCTTCAATTTTCTTTTCACATTCATTGGATTTTTGCTGGACCATATCCTGTTCATGAAAAATAGCTTTGATCCTTTCATCAGCCTTTTGTATAGTGGCCTCAATGCCTTTGAGTTCTTTGGCGATCTTTATTTTTTCTTCTTTGTCTTTTTCTTCCCCGATTCTTTTTTCCAGGAAATCTATTTTTTTTGTGAGTTTTTCCTGGGCAAAGGTCTGGTTTGCAATGTCCACATGAAAATCATTATACGCCTCATCATACTCCATTTTTCTTGCAATGGTTAAGTCCAGTTCTTTTTGTCTTTTTTCTATTTTTAAATCATACTTTTCAGCAATCCACAGGATATGATCATTGCCCCCGGCTTTTACAGTGGAGTACTCGGATTTTTCCGTTCCAATCTGTTTGACACTCATGCCTTTTCTGGCAGCAATGGTGGAAGCTGTAATCCTGCCTGTCTCATTGTTCAGGTGGCCGCTTATGGCAATATAGGATTCCATGATTTCTCTTGTTACCATCATATCGCCATACCCGTATAGCCTGGTTTTATTGAGGAATTTAGCCTGTACGCTGCCCTGGGTCTGAATATCGGCATTCACAATGCCGTTGGAAACCTTGAGATCTCCTTTGTTTCTTATAATACCCCCGTTGATTTCATTGGCTGTGAGTTCTTCACACTCAACAAGAAAGCCTTCTTTCACCGTTCCCAGGACAATAACATTGCCGTTAAAATTAATATTCCCGGTCTTAAAGTCAACATCACCTTTTACGGTAAAGGATTCCAGGACAGATATCACCCCTTTGACATCAATGCTTGGCTGGCCTGTGATGGCAGCAGTCAGCTTTAACCCGTCTTCTGACAATTCAACGCCTTCGCCGCCTTCTAAGGGGACATCATCCACATCACCCACTAAAAGGGTTTCACCAAAAACATCTATGCCTGATTTGGGCTGCTCCATGGGAATTTTTTCAGCCAGGACCTGTCCTTTTTTGACAAAAGGGGAATCTCCCCTTGATTTGAAATCAATGGAGCCGTCTTCTTTGATGATACCTGCAATATCGGATTCCGTATTAAAATGGTGAATAATTTTTGCAGGTTTCCCAACGCTTGGTGCAATTGCATTTGCCACAACAAATTTTTCATAGGGGTCGGTGCAGTTTTTTAAAAATTTTCGGATTTCCTTGTCATCCACTAGACCATATTTTATCCCGCGTTTTTTTATCAGTTTTTTTACAGGTTCTATGTTAGTTGTACCCTGGGCGGCCTTTGGAACCCTTATCCATGCCTGGACCCTGTCTTCGGAAATTCTAAGATCCACAAAAGCGCCGAATTCAGATGAAAACTGGGAAGACTCATCAATGGCACTTTTCCTTTTCCCGGTCCGGTCCTGGGCCGCCATGACCTCATCCCGGATTTCAGGCAGGATAATTTCGGATTCTACCAGGATATCGCCTAAGAGTGTTGCAACACCACTGTCTTCAAAATTGTTTAATTGTTTCCTGAATGCCCGGTCGATGTCTTTTTTTGATGCAAGCTTCCTGTCCACAAGCATTTTAGCAAATTCCCTGTCCAAAAGTCTTTTTTCAATCATGGAGAGCTTGGCAAAAATACGGCTTAGATCCTGCCTTCTTAGATAGTTATTTTGTACAAGAACCTTGTCTATTGTAAGCCCTGTAGATAATTTTGCCTCTTTTTCTTCCAGTTCTTCCAAGGCCCTTTCCCGCTCACCTTTTGTGATAAACCCGTCATTAAACGCAAGTTCGTCAAAATCAGGCAATTGCCTGTAATCATCAATCACAACACCGACACTTGGCTCGGAACCGATGCCAAAAAGTTTTGGCTCAACCGCGATTACAACATTTTCAATGATCTGGTCGATGATTTCAAATGTTTCATCTTCAAGCTCTGCAATGCCGATATCATTCTCCATAATGTCATTTGAAGAAAACAAAAGACTGCTGCGGCCGCAGATGGTTTCCATCATGGAATTAAGTTCTTTTCTTGCTATTTTAAATGCCTGAACAAGATTGTTTTTATTCATTGTAATGGTTCTTGAAAGCAGCTCATCCAGTCCTAAAAAGATTTCCTTGAATTCGGCCTGGTCTTTTGCCTCTTTTAGTTCATGGGCAAGCAGTTCAATCTCTTCTTTTTTATTTTCAAGGGTAATGGTGAATTTTTGAAGTTCTTTTTTCTGGGTTGAAGCAAGATCAAAAAGCTTTGCATTCTGCTTTTTTGTGACATTATATAGGTGTTTTCTTTCCTGAAAATTTTTATATATTTCAAGCTCTCCCATGATCCTGAGCAAAAGATCGTCATTATCCCATGGTTTTGAGATATACTGGTGTATTTCTCCTTTATTAACAGCATCAATGATGGCGTCAAAATTTGAATATCCGGTAACCAGCATCCTTCTTGATTCAGGACTTAAGAGTATGGTTTTTTCTAAAAATTCGCTGCCGGACAGTCCCGGCATCCTCTGGTCTGACATAATTAAAAAAAAAGGTGTGCGTGTGGTTTCCAGCAGCTTTATCGCCTGTTCACCATTAAGGGCGGAAACAAGTTTGGTGAATCCTTTGCGCCGTAACACCCGCCTCATATTTTTTACAATGGGTTCATCATCATCAACTACCAGAATGCCATATTCACTGTTGCCCGACATCTTAATCTCCAGGGATATTTTGTGGCATTTCAAAACCGTTCCGGGTGGCTATATCCTGGAATTGTTCATACAATTCTGCTATTACAGCAGCATAGAGTGAATTTAGCTTTTCTTGCTCCAGCATCTGTTTTCCTTTTAGAAGGGCTTCTATTTCATTGATATAATTTCTGTTTTCAAACCCTTTTTCAAGACGGTCTTTCAACTCGGCGATCTGTTTGTCTTTCTGGATAATCGCTTTTTGGTGAACAGCCGCGCTTTTTTTAAATTCCATATTAAGGTTGTACAGCTTTGTGTTCTGCTCTTTGGCAACTGCAAACAGCTTATGGTTTTCCATGATCATTTCATGCTGTTCAAGACCTGCTTTTACGGTTTCAGCCAACACTCTGTTGTCCCAGGGTTTGGCAATATACCTGTGGATAGAACCTTTATTCACAGCATCTGTCACCGCATCAACGTCTGCATAGCCTGTAATGAGAAACCGGATGGTATCAGGAGAAATTTTTTTGGCTTCTTTTAAGAAAACAGATCCTTCCATTCCAGGCATCCGCTGGTCCGAAAGGATTAAAGAAAACGGCCTGGGAGTGGTTTTAATCCTGTCAAGTGCCTTTTGCCCGGAATCCATATACACATACTTCGCACCAATGCCCTTCATAAGACGTCCGAGTGCCTTCCCCACCTGTTCTTCATCGTCAACAATCAATATAGTATGATCAAATTTTTCCGGCATCAGGCCTCCTGTAAAATTTGTCAGGGCAATTTATATAGGGTAACGATATTTTTTTAAACATACTATTTAATACCATTTTGCAAAACTTGTTGTTTGATTTGATCTGTTTATCCCACACCTTTTAAAATAAGAGTGATTGATAAATTTAAGTTTACTTTGTTCTTTTAATTTTCTCAAGTTTTTTTTAAGGGGGATACATTCGTTTCCAGGTAAAAATAATCATTGAATTCTATCATATTTTTTAATATAAATTAATAAACAACTTTCATAAAAAATCAATACTTCTTTTGTGCGATAAAGAGTTTCGTTAAAATTTAAATTTTATTTTTTTTTAGGAAAATTACATGAAATCAATTACTAAAATGGCCAGGGATCTGGATATTTCATCAAGTACGATTCGTGAATATTTGAGCCGGTTTGAAGAGTTTTTCCCTGATCCTGTAGAGCATGAGGGTGTGAAAGAATATCCACCGGATGCTCAGGATCTGTTAAAAAAAATTTATGGATATTATCAGACAAGCGGTATGACAAAAGAAGAGATCCGGGTGAAACTCGGCGGGCCCGGGGCAATGGAGCCTTTGCCTGCAGCTTCCCTGGCACCTGTGGATATGGCACAGTTTGAAAAACTGGGGGAAAGGTTTGAACATCTGATCACTTCCATTGAGAATCTGACATCAGCCATCACCGGGGCAGATGTGGATACGTTTAAGGGTATCAGAAAACAGGTGGGAAGCCATGAAAAACTAAATGAGATAAACGAACAGTTAACGGATATTATTGAATTGACCAAGGGGGAGGGGGAGAACAGTAAGAATATAGAAAAAAATGTATTAGATGCCGACGGCACTGTTATCTTTTCCTTTGGCAAGCTCACCCCCAGTGCAGCCGATTCCATGAATTTTGCAAAAGCCCATAAAAAACCCTGGCTTCACATTGATCTTGAAATAGAAAAAAATCCTTCAAGGGTGCTGAGAAAATGGCTGCCCCAGTTTGAAGTAAAAGTACTCAATGTCGCAGGCAGGAGTGCAAGTAAAATACCAGGACTGAAAAGATCGGTAAATGATATTATTGCCCTGGTATTGAACGGATAATAAAATTGCACAAGGATAATCCGGGTGATCTTTAAAACAAAAAAAGGCAAAGGCGCTATCTTGAAAGCGGTATTTTCAGCAGTCTTTTTAATCGTGCTTGCGGGAGCTGTCTTTTTATATGCCTCAAAAAATAAAAAAACAGGGCAGGACAATGTTCCGCCCATTATCAGGCAGGTGGCCGGGCTCAACAAAGATATTAAAAAAACCACGATTGATTTATATAATGCCTCGGAAAAGCTTGACAGCCTCAGTATGGTCCAGTCGAGAATAACCGATATCAGATCTGCCATTGAGTTGATCGGTGAACTAAGACAGATGGTTAAAGCCAATCAAAATGCAGTTGACACCCTTATCCTTTTTATTGAGGCTCATGAAGATTTTTTCCGCAGGAAGAATCTTTCATGGATTTTTGCCATCAAAGAGTTTTATACAAACCATAACGTGGTCCAGCACCATAAAAGCCGTGCCAATTTCCTGGCAGCCTTTGAAGCTCTCTTACAGTATACATACAAGAATTTTCAAAATATCATGGTGCTGAAAAGCCCACAGTACATAAAAGGCTATGATGTCTATTATATGAGGTACAGAAGGGCTGCAGACAGTCATAACCGGTTTAATAAAAAACGTATAGCTTTTCAGACGGCTTTTGTGGAAGAACACCCGGAGGTTAAATCTTTGCTTCCGGGTGCGCACCACCTTGGATCTTTTAAATTCTGGGACAAGTTTTCATTTTAGGGCATCAAACAAAGATATTGCCATATCATGAACATCTGTTTTATCAAAACAAAATTGCATATCAACAAATTTACCCCTGAATTTTATGATTTCATCTTTAACATTTGATCCTTTCTGGATAAGATCGGCCATTAATGCCGCAAGCTCTTGAAAATCATTTTCCTTCATTCCAAACCTTGTCATCTCGGCGACTCCCATCCTGAGGGCCCCTGATGCTGTAAAACTTTCTTCAACAGGAGTCGCCTGGTAGTTGACAATGATATTGTTTTTTTCAAGTTTTTCTGCTGTTTTTGCCCCTTTTCCATACCCTACGTTTAAAATGACCTGATGGGTGTCGGTAAATAAGATGTCAGGATCGCCTGCAACATCCAGGCCTCCTTCCTTTAATGCAAGGGCAAAGGCCTTGGCATTTGATATCACGGCTTTCTGGTATTCTTTTTTAAAATGATTCATTTCATAGGCTGAAAACAAAAGTCCTGTCATGGTACCTAAATGGTGGTTGCTGACACTTCCGGGGAAAGTCCTTCTTTGAACGGCTTCCCAGAGCCCGTATCCTATGTCCCCTTCATCGAAATCAGATGCAATAACACCGCGTTGTGTGCCAAAATAAGTTTTATGGGTGGAACCTGTTACAATATGTGCACCTTCTTTTAGGGGTTCCTGGAAGTCAGGGCCATAAAGCCCCAGCACATGGGCCATGTCATACATCACGATACAGGACGGGGCAAATTCATCCACAAGTGCGCGGATTTCTGCCACTGGTTCCTTGTGGATAATCATGCTTTTGCCTAAAATAACAAGTTCGGGCCGGTGTTCTTTTATGAGTGCCTTGCAGGCCTGGATATCAATTTTATAGGGGTTGTCTTTCATTACGGGAAAATTTATGACAGCCGGTTTTTCGGTTTTGGGGTCTCTTGCCACAAAATCACGAAGCGCTCCCATGGGCTGGGCGCTTAAGTGCCCACCCTTGATAATATGGTTGTTTATTATTTTTTTTAGCCTTTGCTGCTCATTTTTCCTGTCAGCACGGTTTAGAAAATCCACTAATGCGCTGAAAAATGCACTATTTGCCATTTGTCCTGAGATAACTCTTGATTCAATATTCCGGCATCCAAAAAAGATCTTGAACTCTTTGTTTAAAAGATTTTCAATCTCCCGGATAAATCCGGTTCCCTGGTAATAAAAAACATCTTCTTTAAAAAAGGCCTTAATTTCTTTGTGTTCCGCGTAACGGTTTGCAGGATCGCTTACGGACAGAAGCCTTGAAAGGTAAGACTGGCTCATCTCCGATGGTATGAGGTTGATACACTCTTTTTGTCGCCATGTATGATTGATGATTGCCTTTGATACAAGCTGCCGTGCAAGTTCAGTATAATTGCCGTCATTTCCGGCAGGCCGAAAAGGTTTTAAACGGTCATGGGGGATGGATCTTACAAAAGGCGGTGCTTCAGAATTCATATGATAGGGGACAACCACTGCTTTACACAGTTTTTTCCTGATTTCTATTTCAAGGGTTTCCCCTTCAAGTATAGTGCTGTCAATTAACGCCAGGGCAACAGCTCTTTTTTTCGGGTTTTTTTTAAATTCAGAGTTAAGCCCGCTTCCTTCAGGTTCAAGGTATGGTATCATGGTCCCGGATGTAATATAACCGGCATGCCTGGTTCCTGAAAATACTTTATATCCCGCTCTTGCTATGCCTTTTCCTGTGACTGCAAGTGGCACAACCATCCTTGAAAGCAGGGCGATATCATCAAACTTCTGGTTCATGATATTTTTAAAGGTGGAATATTGCCGGTAAAGAGCATCTTTCCCGATAAAATCGCCTTTAAGAGAAGAGAAACTTACTGCAAACTTGGATAATTTTGATGCAAAAAGGGGGATTTCATTGCCATCGTGATCCGTGCCAAGTTCATGGCCGTAAAGGGGAAGGCCTGCCTCAAGCCTCAGGGTGTCCCTTGCACCAAGGCCTGTAGGAAAAGCCCCTTTTTCCATTAAAAGATCCCATATTAAAACAGCATGTTCATTTTCAATAAAGAGTTCAAATCCTAGGGGTTCGCCTGTGTAGCCTGTTCTTGCAAGAAGAACTTCAACTCCGTTGATTTCCACAATACCAAGGCAGTTCCTGGCAGGTTCCGGAAGGGAGCCCTTTGTCACAAGTTTTTTTATAATGGATCTGGAAAGGGGCCCCTGCAGCGAGATCATGGCAATTTCAAGGGTTTTGTCAACCATTTCAATATCCTGGAACAAGTTTAGATGTTTTCTAAAATGGGCCACATCTTTTTCCCTGTTGGAGGCATTTACCACCAGAAGGTACTCGTCTTGTTTAAAACGGTATAAATATGCATCATCAATGGCACCCCCGTTTTCATTCTGGATAAGAGCATACTGGCTTTCACCAACGCCTAACGCCATGGAATTATTGGTCAGGACATGCTGTAAAAAAGCAATGGTGTCCTTTCCTTTGAAATAGAGCCTGCCCATGTGTGAAACATCAAAGATGCCGGCTTTTTTGCGGGTTGCCATATGTTCGTTTATAATGCCTGAAGGATATTGAATTGGCATTTCCCACCCGCCGAATTCCACAATTTTGGCATCAAGGTCCCGGTGTTTATTAAAAAATACGGTTTTTTTCAGTTCGGTCATGAGAAGTTCTCCATTTAAATAATGGTTTTAAGCAAAAAAATATTAATATTTTTTGTAAAAATAAAAAAAATCGTAGTAAAAACAAAAGAATCTGTCAATAATTATTGGATTTGTTCTGATAAAAACGGTCCCAAAACCGATACCGGCCAGGGAAAGCTTATAGGATTGTTCAAGCCCCGTGCAAATGCAGGTGCGAAAGGATAAACAAGCCTTTTTGCAATATTGGATAAGAGCTTGGCCAAGGTCGTGATGGTGATGAATCCGGCAAATTATTTTTTTTTGTTTGTCATGGAATGATTCAGGAGTCCGGCTGCTAAAAATTTGCAAGAAGCCTGAATTTATCAAAGATCAGAAGAAGCCCTACCACAATTAAAAGGGTTCCTGAGATTTTATTTGCCACCCCGATAAATTTTGTCGCCTTTTTCATGAATTCCAGGATGGAATTTATAAAAAATGATATTATAAGAAATGGAACGGCAAGGCCTGCCGAGTAAACAGCTAAAAGGGCAACCCCTTCAAGCACGGTTTCCTGGTCCCCTGCAACTATCAGAATTGATCCCAGCATGGGACCGATACAGGGGCTCCATCCGGCACCGAATGCCATGCCGATGACAAAGACACCAGTCAAGTGCAGCGGCTTTTCATTAATATGGATCTTTTTTTGAAAATTTAATCCTTTAATGTTGATAATACCTAAAAGGTGAAGCCCGAAAATAAGGATAATACTGCCACCAATATATCTGACTATCCATGAGTATTGGGAAGCAAGTCCGCCTAAAAAAGATGCTGAAGCCCCGAAAAGAATAAAGATAAAGGAAAATCCGGCAACGTAAAAAAGAGTGGAAAGTATGACTTTTTTTCGCGTTTCTTTTTTGTTTTCAGTCAGTTCATCAAGTGACAAGCCCGTAATAAAGGAAAAATAGGCTGGTATCAGCGGAAGGATACAGGGGGAAAAAAAAGAGAGCAGTCCTGCTAAAAGAGCTGCCGGATAAGTTATGGTCTCAGCAAACACGATATAATCCTTATATTTGAATACTTGATTTTTTTAATACGGCCTTAATCTAATCTATTCTTTTGCGTCTTTCAAGAGAGCCTTGTGTTTATTTATTGCATAAGGCAGGCCCTTGCTGGTATTGCATGCAGGTGAAATCCAAAAGGATACCCTGGTTCATTTTTATCCATTTGCCTGGCTCATAATTAGCCACAAAGAGATTAGCCGTTTGCTTTTATATAAAATATATTCAATTATTACAGCATATTAACACCAGTGGCACGGTTGTTGAAATAAATATTGCTAAAGTTTAAAATATTTTTAAAACTAAAACATAAAGGAGTTACTCATGAAAAAAATAAGTATAAAAAAAGCAGCTTTTATAATTTCAGTTGTTGTTATCACGGGATTCAGCGGATATGCCCTGGCAAATATGGGATTTGGTTCCCACATGGGTGGAAATTACGGCAATAGTTACCATATGAACGGGTCAAACGGGTACAATGGGTACCATATGGGTATGGGCAGCGGCTATGGCGGAATGGGCTATGGCCGGCATATGGCTAATGGAAACCACATGTACGGCTCAGGACAGATGGGCTATGGCGGAATGGGCTATGGCATGAATAACGGTGGCCATATGTATAACAATGGATATGGGCAGAATCAAAACCAGGCGTACAATGGTATGAACCAGCAGAATAATAATTTTATGCAGAATTATTCAAATGGAAATTCAGATATAAAAAAGAATTTCAAACAATAAGCTTTAACGTAACACCCGCGTATTTTGCAGTCCCCTCTATAAAAGGCCGGAGAAATTCCGGTCTTTTATAGTTGGGGGTCAATGTTTTCCGGCGAAATATCAACTATTTTTGTATCGCCGGCATAGTCCTTCAGCGCAAACCGGTCGAGAAATGAAATTTTTTTCACAATCTGCCGGATCGTTTTTGTGTTGTTGATGATGGTCTGGAGTTCTTTGTATGTATCTGATTCAGGCCCGAAATCATCCTGAAGAAACTGGGCATTACCCAGCACCACTTGAAGAGGGGAATTCAATTCATGTGCTATGGCCCCTGCCATTGCCAGAATCGCTTCTTGTTTTTCCTGTTCTTTTTTTTTCTCGCGACTGCTCAAAACGCCCATTAGCAGAGCGACTATATTAAAAAGGATGATTTCAAGGCCCCTGTCCAGGTCTTCGGGTGAAAATTTTTGCCAATGGATGATGACAACAGGAAGATAGAGAACGCTGATCCCCACCGAAGTGACAAGCCCGCCTTGTACACCATACCAGAATGCCGCAAGAAGTATGGGGAGAAAATACAGCTCCCGTAAAACAATATGGTAGTGGCGCTGGTTTTGCTTTGTTGCAAAGTGAAGGAAAGTCGTTATTGCGATCAGCAAAATTATCAGGTAAATCTTAAGATACCCAGAGGAAAAATATTTCTTTGGCAGCTTTACGCCCTTTTCATAAACACCCTTAAATATTTTACAAGAGGTTTTTTCCTGTTGTATGTCATTGTCCCGACAATTCAAAGAGCTTTTTCAATGCTGTTTATCAGTTCACCGTTCCAATGTTATCCAATACCCTCCCATACTCTTTTTATTAGGATTGTATTTGCTATGATTAGGGTGGATAAAATCTATCCACATGCATATGCCCGGACCAAGGGATAGTCATCGGTAGAGTTGAAATGTGTTATAAAAACGGAAAGTTATAAAATATTTTTATATATGGCATATGTTTTGCTTATTTAATAAACAACAATAACTTTAAAAAGGAGGGCAAACAATGAATAATCTACACACAAGTCAAAAAGGGAATCATAAAGATCCTGTTTGTGGAATGGATGTTTCCTCTAAAAATGATGCCATCACTGCTGACTGGAATAATCAAACCTATTATTTTTGTGCAGAGCATTGCCGTAAGGAATTTGAAAAATCGCCTGAAACCTATCGCAAAAAGAGTTCCTTTTTTCTGAAAAGAGTCTGGGACAATTATCTTAGACGTCTGAACAAGGCTACCAATGGAAAACCCCAATGCTGTGATTAAAGGATAAAACAGCTCCGGCACCTTGGTACCGGAGCTGTTTTATTAAAAGGAGGTTTACATGATTAAAAAAAATATTATAAAAAAAAGTGTTATCGTCTTTAGCCTTTCTCTTTGGACTTATAGCCTGGCTTTTGCAGATTGGCCGGAACAAGGAATAATTAATGGAGATTATCATATGATGGGAGCAGGTATGGGATGGATGATGTTCCTTTTCTGGGGCCTTGTGTTAGGGATTCTTATTCTTGTTATCCGCTGGGTTGTTAACCTGCCCAAAGAAGAGGAGCGTCCCCTGGGAACTCAAAAAACTGCGATAGAAATTCTTAAAGACCGGTTTGCAAAAGGAGAGATTGATATTACTGAATTTGAATCAAAAAAACAAGTTATTACTGATTAAAGGGGGTTTTTATGTCTTCTGAAACCATTTCACTGCCTGTTACCGGCATGAGTTGTTCAAATTGTGCGGCAAATATTGATAAGATGCTCCAAAATCTCAAGGGTGTTGAACATTCAAACGTCAATTTCGCTTCGGAAAGATTGTCAGTGGAATTTACCCCTTCTGAAGTTTCCCTGGATGAAATCGTTTTAGCTGTAAAGAAAATCGGGTATAGCCTTGTCCTTACAGACGACGGCATGGATGAAGTAGATGCAGAAGAAATTGCCAGAGATGCTGAAATCAGGGACCAGACGAAAAAATTTACTGTGGGTGTTATTTTTGCTCTTCCATTGTTTGTTTTAAGCATGTCACGGGATTTTAACCTGATCGGCCAGTGGAGCCATGCTTCCTGGGTAAACTGGGGTTTTTTCCTGCTGGCGACACCGGTCCAGTTTTATACCGGATGGGACTATTATGTAGGTGCCATAAAAAGCCTTAGACATAAAAGCGCCAACATGGATTTGCTGATTGCCCTGGGATCATCGGTTGCTTATTTTTATTCTCTTTCCATAATGTTGTTTGCAGGTTTAGGTGAACACGTCTATTTTGAGACTTCGGCCGTGATCATTACCCTGATAAAGCTTGGTAAGTTGCTTGAAGCAAGAACAAAAGGGAAAACCGGCGGTGCAATTAAAAAATTGATCGGCCTTGTGCCTAAAACTGCCACCATCCTTGATAATAATGTTGAGAAACAGGTTCCTATTTCTGCGGTTAAAAAAGATGATATTGTCATCATCCGGCCAGGGGAAAGGATTCCTGTTGACGGCATTGTAATAGAAGGCAAATCTTCTGTTGACGAATCCATGCTCACAGGCGAGCCTCTTCCTGTTGACAAAAAGGTCAAGGATATGGTCACAGGGGGTACGGTCAATGGCCAGGGGCTTTTGCGGTTCAGGGCCCAAAGAGTTGGAAAAGATACTGCCCTGGCCCAGATCATAAGGCTGGTCCAGGAGGCCCAGGGAAGCAAAGCTCCCATACAGGCGCTTGCTGACCGTGTTTCAGCATTTTTCGTGCCCGGCGTAATTATCATGGCAGTTATTACATTTTTTATCTGGTGGTCTGTTACAGGAGAATTTGTGCCCGCCATGATCCGTATGGTTGCCGTTCTTGTCATTGCCTGTCCCTGTGCCCTGGGGCTTGCAACACCTACCGCCATTATGGCCGGAACAGGAAAAGGAGCTGAAAACGGCATACTTTTCAAACGGAGCGAGGCACTTGAAAATGCTGCCAAACTCAAAACCATTGTATTAGATAAAACAGGTACTATTACCATGGGGAAACCTGCCGTAGTGGATATTGTTCCTTTATACCCTGATATTACAAGAGAGTTTATTCTCGCCCATGCAGCCTCTCTTGAAAAAGGTTCTGAACATCCAATCGGCAGGTCAATTGTCAAGCATGTTGAAAAGATGAAAATGAAACTTATGGACCCCATAGACTTTAAAGCCCTCAGTGGGTTCGGGGTTGAAGCTCTTATCAACGGAAGGCAGTACAGGTTTGGGAAACCAGGGTGGTTTTTCAAGCAGGGATATGATTTTATTGATACAGATCATATTATTTCCTCTTTTCAGGATAAAGGCAGGACCGTGATGCTGCTGGCGGATGAAAAGAATATTCTCGGACTGATTTCCGTTTCCGATATACTGAAACCTGAATCAGTCAAAGCCATAAAAAGCCTGCACGATGAAAAACTCAAAGTTGTCATGCTGACCGGAGACAATATCCAGACCGCAAATGCCATAGCCAAAGAAGTTAATGTGGATGAGGTCGTGGCCGAAGTTCAGCCTGAAGAAAAATCCGAGCAGATAAAAATTCTCCAGAAAGGTAAAGGCATGGTAGGTATGGTTGGGGACGGAATAAACGATGCCCCGGCCCTTGCCCAGGCAGATATAGGAATGGCTATTGGCACAGGCACGGATGTTGCCATAGAAACAGGGGATATTATTCTTGCAAGCGGCAGCCTGGAAGGGATTCCCAAGGCAATAAAAGTATCCAGGAAAACTCTTAGAACGGTCCGGCAGAATCTTTTCCTGGCCTTTGTTTATAATGCTGTGCTGATTCCTGTAGCCGCAGGCATCCTGGCCCCTTTTGAAATGTTCCCGGATTTCCTGCGCCAGTTGCACCCCATCCTTGCCGCCCTGGCCATGGCTGCAAGCAGCATATCGGTCGTTACCAATAGTTTAAGGCTTTACAGGGCAAAGATAATATAGAACAGCTGATTTAAGTTTACACTGAACGACCCTGCAAGGTGGATAATTATCAGCCAGTGACATGGCTAATTATTATCCACCTTTTTTTATCAGGATACTTTTAAAACAGCTTCCCTGATTTTAAAAATACCATAACATACTGTTATTACAGTGTATCATAAGTCATGATAGCTGTTGGCATTTATCCTGCAATATAAAATACCATAAGAACAATTAACCTTGAAATAAAGAGGTGTTAACCATGAGTAACAAAAAGATGATGCATACAAGAGGTCTTGTGACAGCCGTGGATACTATAGGGTTTGCTGATGTTGTCATGGACCGGAAACAAGGTTGCACAGGCTGCGGATCAAAAAAAACAGATAATTGCAAGACATGCCTTTCCGGATCTAAGATCCAGGCAAAAGTAATAAATAAGAAAAATGCCCGGAAAGGAGATATCGTGTCTGTCAGCCTCAGTACCTCTAAAATTCTTAAAGGTGCAGCCGTTCTATACCTGATTCCTGTGGCAGGGCTTCTTATCGGTGTCTTTACCGGCCAGGGTTTTCATGATGTGTTGTCCATCAGTGATACTCTTGTCACTATAATCCTGGGATTTGTCGGACTGGCTATGGGGTTTTATCTTGTAAGGCTGATTTCAGAGCATATGAATTCAGATCAGGATATGATGCCTTTTATAAGCAGGATCATATATTCGGGATCAAATACGGCTAAGTCTGATATGAAAACCAAAGCACAAACCTGTGCCGGATGCAGATAAGGAGGTTTCCCATGGCCCTGACAAAATTTCAGCAACAAGAGGCTTTAGCCTGCAATAATAAAATAAGAGTAACTACAAAAGACATAATCTTAAGAAAGAATAGTCAGGCAAAATCAGCATTTTTCACCAGTCCGGCACCTTATATTAAGGGCGGGCTTGCAGCCCTTGCTATTATAGGGTTTTACCTGGGGCTCTTAACGCTGACATCGGACTGGTATTTTGCCAAAGTACAATTTGAGGAATACCGGGTTTGGATATTGCTGTTAGCAGCCGGACTCGGAATCCAGGTTTTTCTTTATTCGATTTTAAGGCAGCATATTAAAAATATGAAGATAAAAGGTGCAGGGAAAACAGTGGCTGTTTCCGGCGGAGTTTCAACAGCCGGCATGGCAGCATGCTGTGCCCATTACCTTGTCACGGTTCTTCCGGTAATTGGAGTCCCGTTTGTCACAACAGCCATTGCATCACTTGAGCAATACCAGGCATTGTTTTTTCTTGCCGGCGTGATTTCAAATGTTTTCGGGATTTTATATATGCTGCATCTTATGAGGAGAAATACGATTATTTCGGTCCCCGGGGTCTTCACTAATAACAAGTATGATATAAGAACCGCGGGATAAAAAAAATTTAAGGAGATAAATTATGAAAAAAAATAAATTAAAAACAGTATTTACAGCTCTTATTGCTTTTGCACTTGCAACCGGAGGTTCTGTTGCAAGTGTACATGCATACAATCGCCAGACAAATAAAGAAAAAAGCGTCAGGGTGGATGTCCTGCCAGTCACGCTTGCTTTGGGTGAAAAAGTTGTGTTTGATATAAGGATGAACACCCATTCTGTCGGTCTTGATAATGATATCGTTTCAGGATCTGTTCTTAAGGATGATAAAGGTATTGCATACAACGCAATAAAATGGAATGGAACACCGGGAGGTGGTCATCACCGGAAAGGAACCCTTGAATTTCCAGCCCTCAAAGGCAATCCCAAGTCGGTAACGCTTATTATAAAGGGTGTGTCCAATGTCCCTGAAAGAGTTTATAAATGGACACTTGAATAAGTCAAGCCTCCCTTTCGTTAAGATGCAAAGCTGAAGGGTAAAATTTCGAAAACCGTGTAATCTTTAGGATTGCTCCGGTCCTGTGGTCGGTGCTGCGGGAGATAGTTGCTATAGATCATTTTGCTGTATTTACAGTTTGAGACGAAAAAATTAGAATTATTTCTGCAAAGGATATGACCGTACCGGAAATAGAGAGGTATCGAAAATGAAAATGAAAATGAAAAAGCAAATACCAAATTTCACAAACGAGGCTGAAGAGCGTTGTTTGTGGCAACGCCATGATTCTTCAAAGTATCTCGGCTGGTTCAATGCCGAAGATACTGTCTTACCCAGGTTAAAACCTTCAATCCGGAAGATATCAATTAGACTTCCCGAGTCTATGATTGATGGATTGAAGGTTTTAGCAAACAAACGCGATGTACCCTATCAGTCTCTCTTGAAGATATTCCTTGCAGAACGAATTGATTCTGAACTGCATTAATAATATCAATGGCAGCAGAACTTTAGGATTACTCCTGTAATTTTATATAAAAGTCTTTGCAATCCAAATCAGGACTTTCCTATTTTGTTGTGGGCAAACTCTGGTGAAATACCAGGTCTGCCCGTGACAGGCAGTCCATAATGACATTGCCATATCCGTCTGGCCTGGCATAATGCAAGCAGGGATCAGGCCGGTATTGCCAAAGATCTTGAATTCGGTAAAATAATCAGCCTTGTTAGCCAGCCTTCTTTTGTAAGAACTTACTTGCCAGTTTGTGAGTCTGCTTGATCTGCTTATTAGTAATGTCCCATTGGTGTAATTCGTTACAAATCAGTTCCTGGTGCTTTTTACTTATATCGCGTAACGCATTCCCGACAGACTTGCGCACATATTCACTGTCATCGTTTCGAAGTCGGCTCAATAAATTGATGGCTGCTTCCGGATGATTATTAAAGTAGTGGCGGCCTGTCCAGATTCTAAGCCCTTCTGTTACTGCCCGCCGCACGTTAGGCGAGGAATCTGCCAACCATTCTTTGATGACAGGAACAGCTTTTTCATAACCAATATCAGCGCAATATCTGTCAATTGAGTGCATCTTTTGAATTGGCTGCGAGCCTGCCGAAAATGAATGTTGCCAATGAGCGAGCCTGATATATTTCTGAAGAAAATAGTTGTCTGGCAATGCAAAGGCTCTCTTCGGCAGGCTGTTCATCTTTGTTGGAATTTCCTTAGTGATCACCGGAGGGGTCTCCAGAACTTTGCGTCAACCGCTTTTCTTACCGAGATGATGTCCATGCCGCTCCGGTATTTGGAAACCGCATAAAATGCCTGGTCCATGCATATTCCGCAATTTTCAGCGTGAGTATCCACATAGCAGGTCAAAAGGCTCTTGTGCCCGAAAGTTTCCTTGCAATTACAATAACAATACATGCTGTCCAGGAGCTCCGGGTTTTCCCTGGCGATTTCGTAGGCCCTTGCAACATTGCCTGTAAACCTTGCAGGTGAAAGTGTCGGGCGTTTTTCCCCGCCTCTCAGGATGGAAGGGTCTGAAAGGGCTATGGCCTGTTTGACTTTTGATTTTTCAGAAGCATTGCCTTTATTGGTAAAATCATAATAAAAAAAACCGCCTGCGATAAGCAAAAAAACTGCAACAATGATTAAGGGCAGTTTGCTTTTACCGGTTTTTACCGCAGGGTTTTTCCTGCCTGAAAGTTTTTTCTTTCTTTTTTTCTTGCTCATTATAATCCTCCGTTATGGTTAAAATAAAATTGTTTAATGTATGTGTCTTGGTGACATGGGAAGGTTAAGCAGGTACACATTGACCGCCATTAAGATGCCTGCAATAAACATCATTGGCAGTAAAGCCCTGAAACCAGTCTGAGGGTCGGTGTAATTTTTCATGGCAAGTTTATATCCTGCCACAAGGGAAAAGCCGTAAAAGATAAGGAAAAGTATCATTTGTATCCAGTATACAAACAAAGGGTCAACCATTGAAACGGACGCTATCTGCCAGTTCGGCTCTCCTGCGGAAAATGGCAGGTATTTATTGATAGTTCTTTTAAGGGCGGGGATGACCAGGACTGACTCGTTCAAAAGGTGACCGATGTTGTGGGCAAGATGCATGGATAATCCCACCGGGATAAACATAAAACCAAATGAGATAAATGTTTGTTTCAGACCATGATGATTTTTTTTCCCGGCCAGATGGTTTGAAATTGCAGAACATAGAAAAATTATGCCCGGGATGAGAAAAATACTGATAAAAAAATAAAGAAGGGATTTTGTTACAACTTCAATGGTGTATTGATAATGGATACCAAAAAAACCGGCTGGAAACCATTTTATTGCAGATTGCATCCAGGCGGTCCAGGGTTCAAGCATATCCCCTGTAACAAATATGGCAACCCCCACAAGCACGACCGCAAAAACAGCATCATCCAGAGATTTTTTTTTTGTTGTCCAGGCATCTTTGAAAAATGGCCTGATCCGGATGGATATATTGTTTTTCGGGCATGATTTGATGCATTCCCCACAAAAATTACAGGCCTTATTGCTGTCAATTTCCGGGACCATTTCAAACATGGGGCAGCCCCGGCCCCTTGAGTTGCCAAGGTAGCAGTCCTTTCTTTTATGGCGCTTGCAGATTTCAAGGTCTTTTGATCTTAATTCAATGGGGGAGAACAAGGAATATATGCCGATAAGTCCGCCAATGGGACATATATGCCTGCAGAAAGTCCGTTTTTGGTAAAAGAGTCCGAAAACTGCTGCAACAACAAGAATAAGGGATAAAAGAAACCCTGTTACCAGGGGGTTCCTGACTACGCCGATCTGGATATCCAGCCAGGTCAGTAAAACAAAGAATGTGTTTGCAAACCACATGTTCTGAAGGCTTTTTGGAAGAACCATTTGAGGGTCAGATGCCCTGGATATCCATTCGGAAACCGCTCCAACAGGGCACATAAAACACCAGAGACGTCCTGCCAGTACAAAAGTAAAAATAACCCCGGCCCACCATATTGTCCATATGACAATAACTGAAAGGTTTCTTGCCGAATCCTGAATATCAAAAAATGCCAGGAAAATGAAAATAAAAAGAAAAATGAGCAGTACAATCTGGATCACATCTTGAAAATAGCGGGCCTTAAGAATTTTTTGGATTATCGGAATATCCAGAAGGTCAATTACAGATTTATCAGGATTTTTGATCTTAACCCTGATTAACACCATACCGGCTATAGTGGTTCCCAAAAGCAAAACCAGGATAAATATCAGTTTTAGCCCGGGATGACCCCGGGGGGCGATTTTAAGGGGGAAGACTGTCAAAATCCCCTTGCTTGAGGCCATGGCCTTTGATCCCGGCAGTTCGACCTTAAGCTTGAAAAGGCCCGCATCCCCGAACAGGGCTTGAAATTCAAAATTGCCAAAGGCATCAGTCCTGCCCTTATTCTTTTGTCCGGGTTCAAGGTTTGTTCCAATTATGCTTGTGTAGACAGGTTGGCCCACAACCGGGGCCAAATCCTTTGCCCGTAATACTTTAACCGTGACCACGGTTTTAGTTTCTGCTTTTAAAGGCTCCTTATCAAGGAATACCTGGATTTTAAACCCTTGTGTTTCAATTGCCGTGCCTGCTCTTGCAGGAAAGTTTAAACCTGCAAGGCAAAGTATTGACAAAACAAGGGCATATTTTATCTGTCTTGAGACTTTAAGCATATCATTGTTTTTTAACATAAGGTTTATCAAGCTGCTTTTTAAGATACTGGAAAATTTCGGGTGAGGACCAGTCAAAGGAGCCGATTACCTTTTGGATTATAATCCCGTTTTTATCTATAATAAAACTTTCCGGTACCCCTGTGGCCTGGTATGCCTTTTGTACGGCCCCCCTTTTATCCAGCAGAGCCTTGAAATGAAGATTGTATAATTTCATGAAAGGGTAGACGGCTTTTTTCCCTTTAGTGTCAATACTGACAGCCAGGATCTGGAAATCATCCTGGTTGAATTTTTTATAAAGTTTTTCTATTGAAGGCATTTCATCTATGCAGGGCCGGCACCATGTGGCCCATATATTTAATAAAACAAGTTTGCCCCTGAAGTCGGACAGGCTGACAGTTTTCCCTTCCAGATCCGGCAATGAAAAGTCAGGTGCCATTGTGCCGACTGCTACAGACGGTGGTTTTGTAAATGTAAAATCCATATTATTGCCGATTAAAAAAAAGAGAACCAAAATCCCGGTGACAAATAAGAAAAATAATATCCCGGACTTGTATTTTGTTGATAGTTCACCCATAGCAGCTTTGACCTTTTATTGTATATTCAGGGGTAAAGTTAAAGTTTATTTTTTAATATTCGCATCAATCATGAATTGAATGAGGTCTCGGCTTATTTTGCTTTTCCAGTCTTTTGCTCCTGGTGCAAAGGCCTTGATGTCCCCGTTTTGATCAATCAGGAAATGGGCCGGGGTTCCCCTTATGCCATAATCAAGGGCGACCTGCCCTTTGATATCTAACAGCACGGGGAAATGCATACCGGCGTTGTCTGCATAATTTTTGACTAGTGTTTTATCTTCTCTTATATCAATACCGATAATTGTAAAATTTTTGTCTTTAAATCTGCTGTAAAGCTTAACCAGGGAAGGAACCTCCTTCCTGCACCAGGGTCACCAGGTTGTCCAGAAAAAGAGCAGAACAGCTTTTCCTCTAAAGTCGGTTAAGCTGACCTTCCTGCCCTCAAGGTCTTCCAGGGTGAAATCCATGGCAGCCACTTTTTTTCTTGCCTTTATGAATCCTGCATCAAGAAAGATATCATCATCTGCTATAGCCGATACCGGTGTTATTATAAATGTGGAGAACATCAATACAGCAATCAATACGGTGGCAACTTTTTTCATTTCTTGTCCCTTTACAATTTTTATATGAAAGTTTCAGCCAAATGGAAAATGGTACTTTCATGTTTTGTTGTGGGCAAACTCTGGTGAAATACCAGGTCTGCCCGTAGCAGTTAGTAAGATCATTTGAATTCAATCTGCCTGGGTTTTTCAGGATGGCGTTGCCCATGGGAACATGATTTCATTTTTTTCATCATGAAAATATGGGCAACAGGGCAAAGCAGGAACAATACATAATAACCCCATGAGCCTTGTATTCCAATAGATGTCAGTATGAAAAATCCCATAATGGGGATAGCACAGCACAAAGCCATAAGTAAAAGATGATTGTTCTTAATCTTGTCAACTAGTGTTTTTAGCATTTTTTTCTCCTTTGATCTTTTAACAGTTTATGGATGTTAAAGCAAAGTTAATGCCAGGTGGCCTGGTGATTTGCATCATCCTCTGATATAATGGGTTTAATACACGTGTATTATTTGAATGTGTATCCCTAATTTTTTATTTAAAAAAGCATACTGCCTAATTTTTAGCCAGTTTGGTGGATAAAAATCAGGCAGTATGCCTAAGTTTTCTTCCTGGTTGCATTTATTTAAAATGTACGATAAAGGCAATATTATCAAAAAAACGTGTAAAAATACCATGTTTGAATTTTTTAAAAATTTTAATAAAGAAAAACCCTTAATCCTTCCATTTGAAAGACAGGTAAAATTATGGCAAAAAGCCAGCCGGAAAATGGGATGGGGGATAAAAAAGATTGAATTCGATAAGATTATTGGCCCTGCCGGATTAAGCGCCAAGGATGAAACTGACGGATTTATAGGTTCAATACTCTGCTACGGTTTTGGCGATGACGGGTCAACTCATTCAGATGCGGTGCTTTCAGGGAAACTTGCATGGGATTATGTAATACAAAAATGGGACGTTAAGGTATGGCAGTGCCAGTATATTGATTTTGACAAGCCTGACAACATAAGATTATGGCCAAAAGCTCCTAAGCGCCCAAAAGGTTTTTATACAGTAAAATTCAAACCCGGCAATCATAAGACTGACAAAACATCTGCCAGGTTCAGGAAAATGCCCGGCAATAGTACAGGACCAGGGCCTGAAGGGATCCAGCTTTTGACAATCACCCACCCTCATTTTGCAGACCTTATGAATCAAAGACAAATGCCGTTCATGACATTTTCCGATTATGATGTGGCACCCCATGGTTTTTATGATTTTTATGATGCAGTGCAGATGTTTTGCAGCCAGGATACTTTGGGGCTGGGTATCGGTAATATAGACAGGAATTACCCTTTGTTCGCAATCAGTGAGATCCGTTTTTAATATGGCCTGACCTATTGCAGAAGGTCTATGAGCAGGACCGTTATATCGTCATTGCCATGGGATTTTATTGTTTTTCTGATTAAATTTTCAGCTTTTCTTTTTATGCTGGTTTTTGAATTTAAAATCAGTTCCATATCCTTTTGGGCAAGGATTTTATGAAGTCCGTCTGTGGATAACATAACCAGGTCATTTTTTTTAAGGCGAACCGATCCTGTTTCAGGTTCGCACTCTCCGTGACCAATGCATTGATCAAGAATATGTCGTGAATAATGGGTGGCAAGCTGTTCTTTTGTTATTTCTCCCTCTTCTAACAGGAACCTTGCAAAGGTTTGATCTTTGGTTACCTGTTTCAGCCTGCCTTTTCGAAAAATATATAGCCTGGAGTCTCCTACATGGGCCCAGAATGCTTTATGGCCTTTTATGAACACTGCGGTCATTGTTGTTCCCATGCCTTCAAATGCAGGGTTCCTGATGGACTCTTTTAAAATAGTTTTATCTGATTTTTCAAATATTTTTTTTAGAAAAATCAACTCTTTGCCCTGCCTGGTGCCTGTGGTTCCGGAAAAACCTGAAACAGCCATCTGGGCCGCAATATCACCGGCAGCCTCTCCACCCATGCCATCGGCCGCAACTGCGATAAGATGGCCTTTCTTTAATGCTTTTACAAAGAACCTGTCCTGGTTTTCCTTTCTTGTCACACCTTTTTGTGACATTGCAAAAGAATTTGTTTGACTGTTGTTTAAAACAAGTGTCTGATGATTAAAATTTTTTTTTGGCCCTGATATCATAGAATTTATAACCTGAACTTATTTTATGGAAATTTTTGTTCTGAATCCTACATCGGGAAACCCTTCCCATTGCTGGCGCATGGCAGGCTCTGAACCGGCTTTTAATATTTTTAAATCCATGACCCCGGAAAAAAGGCGGATATCTGCTGCTGGTTCCTGTTCTGGCTTGCTTTCAATACGGACCCATTCCTTAATCTTCAGGCCCATTTGGTCCAGTACCTGGACCTCTTCGGGTCTGGTTTGTTTTTCTTTGGCCCCATGCATCATAGAAAAAGAGGGGTCCTGGTTTTTTTGTTTATCAAGGGGGTGTTCTTTTATATATTTATCAAGGTGGAATCTATAGGAAAATCTCCATTCAGGGTCGGTCAACAAGGATCTGCCATAGTATTTTGCATATGCCAGGGCTCCGTGATAAGTGACTCTTGTTACAGGATTCCCAGCCGCCTCCGGGTCTTTAAGATGAAACCTTTGATGTTTATAGATAATCTGGTCTTCTTTTTGTGTGCCGGGCCCAAGATAAAGAAGAATAATTCCATTATGTTTTACAATGCCGTTTTTTACAATAATCCGGTCTTTGATATCATTTAGGAAATCCACAAAAAGATAATTGCTGATTTTGTTTTCATCAATATAAAAAAGCAGGTGGGGGGCAGCAGGGCTTTCCCCTGTCTCAGCCTGGTTATCAACACTTCCTGTCAATATCATTCTGGAACCGTCCATGGCGATTATGGATTTTTTCAGATCCTGCGGGTTTGCCGGAAGAGTGATGGCTTTGTCGTTGGCAACAGGTTTTTTTTCTGTAAATTCCAGGGGTCCTGCATTTTTTTGTGAGCCAATTATGTGCCAGGCTGTCATCCCGGCAATGGATAACAAGGTTAAAATAATTCCAATCCAGATCCACTTGCTGTGTGCCTGCACAAATTCAGCAGCTTTTAATGGCAGTGTGTCCGGGTCTTCGGGCGTAACCTTGTTCAATGCCAGCGTCTTTAAAAGCTCGGCCCTTAATTCTGCAACAGACTGGAAACGGGAAGCTTTGTCTTCTGCCGTGGCTTTCTGGATGATTGCATCCATGCCTTTTAAAAACGGGACATCAATATTTTTGTAATTTTTAAGGCTTACGGTTTTCATGGGTAATGTTTTTTGATTCAGCCTTCCATCTATCGCTTCAAACAACATTTTGCCCAATGCATAAATATCCGCAGTCTGGTCGGCTTTCCTGAAGTCGGAGAATTGTTCCGGGGCCATGTAGGTGAGGGTGCCTTTCATTTCCATGGAATTTGAGACAGCCTTCATCCTGCAGGAACGGGCCAGGCCGAAATCAGCAATTTTCGGGATTTCACCATCCATAAAAATATTTTCAGGCTTCAGATCCCTGTGGAAGATATTGTGGTTATGCATGGCCTCAACCCCTTCGAGTATAGCAAGGAAATAGGACTCAATCCAGGCAGCATAAAGTTCGGGATCATCATTGAGCCCGTCATCAGACATTGTGAATCTCAGGGAATTGCCGGGTATATATTCCATAACAATATATTCTACTGATCCCGGCTGGTCTGACCGGGCATTTCCCCCGCCTTTATTCCCGCCGTAATCAAAAATATTTAAAATATTCGGGTGGCGGACCTGTGCCATGGTCTGCACTTCCCGCTGGAAGCGTTTAAAAGCGATCTTAAGCTCTTCAGGATCATTTTCTAATTCCTGCAGCATGTCTTCGGATATTGTCTTTACAGCTACATCCCTTTTAAGATTGATCTGGTGTGCCCGGAAAACCTTGCCCATGGCTCCTTGCCCAATCATCTCAATGATTATCCATTTATTATCAATCACTGTTCCCGGTTTGAACAGGCTGTCATTATTTGTAGCCATATTTATTTTCTCGAATAAATTTTAATAATTATCAGAAGGTATTTTTTAAAAAACTGACTTTCCTTTGCAAGATAAAGCTGAATTACAATATTTTCAATGTTTTTTATTGATTTATTTTTGTTTTGAATAATGGCTGCCGTATTTTTTCCCATACTGGTTTATTTTTATCCACCCTGCTGGTTAAAATATATCCACTTTAAAAAGTATTTTCATTTTTTTAAAATGGTGAATTTTATAAATATTATGTATTTTCAACTAGTTGTCAGTATTGGCACGCTTGTTGATATACTTGTTCCCAGAGTTTGAGATAAATACGGTTTTAATTGAGGAGGCAGCATGAGTGCAAAAAAAATATTTTTAATTATTGGATTGGCACTAGCAGGATTTGCAGGCGTGTATTTTTTAAACATAAACACTGGCTTTTTCAACTCTTTTTTTTATAATGAATGGAATCCTATGGGTCCCGGATTTTATTACGGGCATATGATGACAGGAGGAATTATGCATTTTATTTTCTGGCTGGTCTTAATCTTTTTCCTGATTTCAGCTTTGGGCGGCAAAAAATCTTCGCTTGCCCACACCACGGATTCAGCCGTTGAAATCCTGAAAAAAAAATATGTCAACGGAGACATCGGCAAAGTGGAATTTGCCGATAAAATGAAACATTTAAATGGATAATATAATAATTCAGTTAGGGAGAATAGATTATGATTAAAAAAACGGTTTTTCAATTAACTACATTTACCGCCTTTGTTCTTATTGCAGCAGGGGTACTTTTTTTTAACCCTGTAGCTGCCATGGCATGCGGGTATGGGAATTCGGGCGGCAGTGATTTCGTGCCGCAAAGGCAGGTACCCAACGGGGGGAACCAGGTGACGGGGAACCAGGCTGCAGCCGCCATTGACCAGGAACAGGCCAAAACCATAGTTAAAAACCATGTCAGCAAGCTTAACCCTGATCTTGTTGTCGGTAATATTAATGACGCAGGTGGTTTTTTTGAGGTTGAAGTAATGAATAAAGACAATGAAGTGGTTCAAATGCTTGGGGTGGATAAATATTCCGGACGGCTGATGCTGATAAACTGATAAAAAGAGACTATGACGATGGATAACCAGAAATCGGATATTATATATTTTTTTTTGATAATATTTATCATCCTGGCACTGCCCTTTGGCATATCTGCTTATGACAGGCATGTCTGGGACAAACGAACACCAAAGGATGCGAAAATATTTGACCTGACCGGGAATACACACAAAGGCTGGGTCCTTGGCAGTATAGACGCTGTTGACGTTTTAACAGGCAGTCTGGGCCTGAAGAAATTTAACCCCCCGGTCATTAAGGTGCAAAAAGGGGATCTCGTGGTGCTGAAACTTACAAGCAGCGATGTGGTACATGGCTTCAGCCTTAAGGATTTTGGCGTATTTATCAATGACGGGATTCAACCGGGCAGGCCCAGGACAGTGTCTTTTATTGCTAATAAAGAGGGCCGTTTTACCTTTTCGTGCAATGCAATTTGCGGCAGTTATCATGAAAATATGACCGGCACTATTATTGTCACAGCATGATAAAAGGTGAATTCAGGTATAAATTTGTCATAATGCTTGAAACTGGTTTTTCATAATGATAAATTATATAAACTTATCTTTAAAAAAAACAAATACCAATTCCCGGAGGCAGTTTATGAGAAAGACTTTCTTTTTCACCAAATCAGTATATTTTATCGTCGTGCTTGCAGCAACTCAATTGATCATGCCGATGAGGTCATGGTCGTCCCAAAAAAAGAATGTATCCGTCATCCGGGGGGTGGTGGCTTCCCAGTACGGGATGGTGAAAGATGCCAGGGTCAGGATTGCAGGGAGCAAAGATTTTACACTGACGGATATCAATGGCAGGTTTACCGTTGAAACCCCTTTGTTCAGCGGCAGGCCCATTAAAATTACAGCGGGCAAGGACGGCTGGTTCAATAATTCGGTCAATGCAATTCCGGGAAACTTTGATGCCAATATTATGCTGTACCCCATTCCTGCCAATGACAATCCGGATTACAGGTTTATATCGCCTGCTGTTTGTGCAAGATGCCACAACACTCTTGCAAAGTACTGGGATAAATCCAAGATGGCCCACACAACATCCAATATAAAAGTACTGAATATGTATAAGGGTACAGATGCCACGGGCCAGAAACTTGCCGGGCCCGGGTTTAAAATTGATAACCCAGGCCAGGACGGATCTTGTGTGTCCTGCCATGCACCTTCTGCCGCAGTATCAAGGGGTGGGGCCACAGACATCGAAAGCGCACTCTGGTCGCCTAAAACCGAATGGGACGGGGTGAGCTGTGATTTTTGCCATAAGATCCGGAAAGTTATTAAAACACGCAATACCCCCAGCCTGTTTAAACCGCTCATGAGGCGGCAAACCCCTTACCAGGGCAACTCAATCCTTATTTTCGGCCCATATGACGATGTGGTCAACCCTGTTATGTCGGCTTCCCACAGCCCGATTTTTGACAAGGGTAATTATTGCGCGACCTGTCACAGCCAGGTCAAAAAACTTGACGGCAAAACCACCTGGGACAGGAACAAAGTTTATTCGGATGCGGAATGGAAAGGATTTGATATAGGCGATGATTCAGTTATCCCGGTTCAGACCACCTACCAGGAATGGAAAAGCTGGCAGACAGGCCTTGCTCCCGGTGACAGCAACAAGGGCAAAAAATGCCAGGATTGCCACATGAGCTGGAGAAAAGCAATGCTGCCCTATGACAATTATATTATCGACGGCCAGGCAAGGAACATGTGGGGGACAAAAAGAGATCCCGGAAATATCCGGCCCCATCAGTTTGACGGCGGGACAAAGATACAATTGAAAACCGCACTTTCAATGGAAATGGAAGGCAAGATCAATGACGGTATCCTTGATATAAATGTTTTTATTACAAATACCAACGGCGGCCATTGGGTACCAACAGGAGATCCGGCAAGGAGCGTGATGCTGGTTCTTTCTGCCACAGATTCAAAAGGCAGGCCGTTAAAGAAATTAAAAGGTGAAGAACTGCCGGCCTGGACAGGAGTCGGGAAAATTGAAAACGGCGATTATGCAGGCCTTCCCGGGAAAATATTTTCAAAGGTGTTAAAGGACGGAAAAGGCAACATCAATGTACCCTTCTGGAGGGCCACTGCCGTTGCAAGGGACACAAGGATCCGGCCTAAAACCACGGTCACCTTGAAGTATCGATTTAAGATTGAAGACCCGGACGATGAACCTATGGCAGAAGCAAAACTGATTTACCGGCCGTTCATGAAATCTTTGGCCCAGATAAAAAAATGGGAAAGCAAGGATATTTTAATCACTGAAAGCGCATGGTAGGAAAAGGAGAAGTTAAAATTGAATACAAAGCGAATTTTTATCCTGGGATTGATTTTTTTGATAACCACAAGCACCAATGCCCTTGCATCTGATTTGTTGTCCGGCAACATCCGGGCCCAGGGATTGCGAAAACAAAATAATATACTGGTATACCTGGCCCGTGCGAAGGGCCCCTTACCCTCTTTGCAGAAAGAGTTTGTCCTGGATCAGAACAACCTTACCTTTTCTCCGCATATCCTGGTGATCCCGGAAGGCGCAACTGTGTCATTTCCAAATAATGACAAAGTGGATCACAATGTTTTTTCCCTTTCCAGGACGAAAAAATTCAATTTCGGCAGTTACAAGCCGGGAGAAAGCCATAAGGTTGTTTTTGACAAACCCGGTATTGTGGAATTAAGGTGTGACCTCCATTCAGAGATGCTTTCTTATATCCTGGTCATGAAAAGCCCCTATTATGCTCTAACCGATAAAAAAGGAAATTTTTTCATTGATGTTACAGGGCTTGCACCTGGTAAATACATTCTTAAAACCTGGCACGAAAAGCTCAAAAACAGCAAAGTCTCGGTTAAACTGCCCGCGGCTTTAAAAAGTAAACTTGCCATTAAACTGAAAAGAGGGGCACCAGGAGTGCTGTATAAATAAATGATGACTATGGAAATATCAATGATGATGGCCCTGACAGCGGGGATCGTGTCCTTTCTGTCTCCCTGTGTGCTTCCCCTGGTGCCGGGATATGTTTCTTTTATTTCAGGGGTGTCCATCAATGAAATTACGGATATAAAGCCCGGATCAGGACTGTTTGACAAAACCAGGATTAGTGTTATTTTCAATGCCCTGCTGTTTATCGCGGGTTTTTCCCTGGTGTTTGTCGCACTTGGAGCATCTGCCACATGGATCGGATCATATTTTAGTGCCAACCTGGGTATGCTGACCAAAATATCCGGCCTGGTTATTATTTTTTTCGGGTTGATCAAATTAAACATTATCCGTATCAACTGGTTTTTTAAAGACATGAGGTTCCACATCAATACCGGGAAAAAAAGCGCTTTTTTTTCCCTTGTCCTGGGCATGGCCTTTGCTTTTGGCTGGACCCCCTGTACAGGGCCGATCCTTGGTGCTATCCTCACCTATGCCGGAACCGTTGACCAGGTGCATTCAGGTATTCTTCTTTTATTGATCTATTCAGCCGGGCTCGGCATTCCCTTTCTTCTGACTGCTGTTTTTATCCAGTATTTTTTCAAGGTTTTTAACCGGGTTAAAAAGTATTTGTGGATCATTGACAAAGGCACCGGTCTGATATTGATTCTTATGGGGATTTTGATCTTTAATGACTCTTTTACGGCGATTACCGGCTGGTTTAATGCTTTCAGCGGTTTTGCCCTATAGACAAAGCTTTGTGCAATGAAAAATATCAAGTCTCAAAATAAGCGGTTTATTGTTTTTTTCGTCAGTCTTTTTGCGGTCTTGCTTTTGCCTTTAAGTTCCGCATATCCCAAAGATGTTAAACTGGATAACCAGTTTAAATCTTTGGGGATTATCAGACTTGCCGGGATTGCTCCCCCGGCAGGTCATGATTTTTTCGACATGGATGGCAAACTTTTAAGGCTTTCAGATTTTAAAGGGAAAATTGTTTTATTAAATTTCTGGACAACGTGGTGTCCTGAGTGTGTGTATGAGATGCCGATATTTGAAAAGCTGCATAAAAAAATAAATAATAAAGGTTTAATAATCCTTGCTGTTGACCTTAAAGAATCTCAAAGTAAAGTAATAAAATTTATCAAAAAACACAAAATCACCTTTAAGATTGCCATGAATAAGAAAGGTGATATGGGCAGGGCATTCGGGATACGTTCCATTCCCACCACCTTTATTCTGAACCGGGAAGGCGGGTTGATAGGGAGGGCCATGGGCGCCCGCCGCTGGGACAGCCAGAAATCCATTGACCTGTTTGAATATCTTTTGAAAAACTTTTAACAAAACCCGGATTTAAGAGAAATTTAATGAAATCAAAAACCATACGTGCCATTATTATCATATTTTTGTTTTTCGTAGCAATAAGCCTGCCGAGATTTCTTACAAAAATACCCTTTGGGAACAAAACCCGCGTAATTAACCTGACAGCTAAAAAATACGGTTACACTCCGGGGCGGATTTTTGTCAACAAAGGAGATACCATCATTATCAAACCTAACTCCAAAGATGTAACCCACGGTTTTTTACTGGATGGTTATCCTGTTGAGTTCATCATCAAACAAGGCGGTATCGCATACCAGAAATATGAATGGACAGATGATGACGGCGCCCTTCATACAGACTGGGACAAAGTAAATGAAATAGAATTTGTTGCAGACAAGCCGGGAAAATTTATTTTCCGCTGCACCAGGGTTTGCGGAAACCTTCATCCTTTTATGACAGGTGAGCTGATTGTGGCACCCAACACCCTGTACCACAAAATGGTTTTTCTTTCCATCTGGGTTATAATAAGCCTGTTTTTGTGGTTTAGAGTCAAAACTCCCCCCTTGAAAAACCAGGGCAGCCTTATTAACCTTTTTGATATCATACCCGGGTTGAAATGGCTTTTTAAACGCAGGAGCTATCAGTTTTTCCTGCTTTTGCCGGGATTTATTGTTTTTTATCTGTTCATCATTGCAAGCCTTAAAGGGACCCCTGTGGGAAACCATAATATCACAATTATTATTGTCTGGATTTTATGGTGGTTCCTTTTGAAATCCGTGTTTGTTCCCCTGGGCGGAAGATTATGGTGCATGATCTGCCCTTTGCCGGCACCTGCCGAATGGATCAGCAGAAAAGCCTTTACCGCGGTACACTTCATTAAAAACCCCATTAAAGGCAAACATCACAAATACACAGGGCTCGGCCTTGACTGGCCAAAAAAATTAAGAAACATGTGGCTCCAGAACATTATTTTTCTTATGATGATTTCTTTTGGCATTATCCTGATCACAAGGCCTGTGGCGACCGCCATCATGTTCCTGCTCATCCTTGGGGTTACCCTGATTTCAGCCTTTATTTTCAGGAACCGGGTTTTCTGTCTTTATCTATGCCCTGTAGGGGGGTTCCTGGGAAATTATTCAATGGCCTCCATGACAGCTTTGCGGGTTATTGACAAGGATATCTGCAAAAAGCATAAGAACAAATGCTGCATCAAGGGGAGCCCTGACGGCTGGGGATGCCCCTGGAACCAGTATCCCGGCACCATGGACCGAAACAATCTTTGCGGGCTCTGCACGGAATGTGTGAAAACCTGCCCTGAAAATAATATTGGATTCTTTTTAAGGCCCTTTGGATCTGACAGGGCGGTAAAAAACTATTCTGAAATGTATAACATACTCATTATGCTGGTTGTGGCCATTGCATTCAGTATCACCATGCTGGGCCCGTGGGGATTTATCAAAGAGGCGGCAAATATTACGGAATCCCGGCATATTTCTTCTTTTTTAATTTATATCGGTTTATTATACACCATGTCCCTTGCGGTATTTCCCGGCATATTTATTTTTATTTCCAGGTTGTCAGCCAGGCTTTCCGGATATAAAGGAGATGTAAAACCATTGGTTTTGACTCTTTCCTATATGCTGATCCCAGTGGGTATTTTTGCCTGGATTGCCTTTAGCCTGCCCTCTGTCATGGTGAATTATTCCTATGTGCTGAATGTATTGTCAGACCCCTTGGGATATGGATGGAATCTTTTTGGAACCGCGGATTTCCATTATAATCCCTTCCACCCTGAGATCATTCCATTGATCCAGGGCCTTTTGCTCCTCACAGGGCTTTATTTTGGCGTCAACCGGGTAAATCTGTCCTTAGCAGGGTTGATTCCTGATCCTTTAAAAAGAAAGAAAGCACTTTTACTGCCATCACTCTTTGCACTTGGCGTGGTCAATATTTTTTTAAAACTCTATCTTGGATAATTTACCAGGGATGTTCACCTCAATGTTTGAAATTTATGGGTGGATAATATTTATTCACCCTCTGGATCATTTTTATCCATTTTAATGCTTTTTTTGCTTTTATATACGCTTGCCAATATTCAATCTTTCTTTATATCGGGGTTATGGCTTGCCTGGCATGAAACTTGAAGCGTTAAAATAGCAGGTAACAGGTAAATACCGGGTCTTGGATAATTAAGACTTAATACTACCCCCCCAGCTGTTAAGGAGGCAAATCAATGGAAAA
This sequence comes from Deltaproteobacteria bacterium, assembly GCA_013151635.1. Taxonomy (GTDB): domain Bacteria; phylum Desulfobacterota; class Desulfobacteria; order Desulfobacterales; family Desulfobacteraceae; genus Desulfobacula. The sequence goes on from JAADHV010000067.1 coordinate 96,503, forward strand.
GGCAATAGCAAAAAGAAATAAAGAGGTGATTCTTGAAATGGAAAAATTCAATGGTGTGTACATACAGAAGAAATCATTTTTTTTGAAGCAATGGTGGAACAATTATCTTGAGCGATTGAACAGGGTCACCCAGGGAAAACCCCAGTGCTGCAAGTAAAAATGTTTTTTAGGACAAGGCAATGAGAATTAAAAAAAGATTACCCACGCTGTTGTTTTCTGTCTTTTTCTGGATATCTGCCCGGGGTATGGCTTTTGCCGGCTGGGGAGATAATGGATACAGGTATTTCGGTGGCCATATGATGGGGCAGGCAGGGTATATGGGATGGTTTATGATAGCATTCTGGGGGCTTTTACTCATAGCCCTGATTTTTCTCATTCGCTGGATAGCACAATTACCCCAGGGGCAAGAACCAGGGGGCAGATATAACCAAAGCCCCCTGGATATTTTAAAGGAACGCCTGGCAAAGGGAGAAATCGAAATAGAAGAATACAATGAAAAAAAACAATTACTTTGATAGAATCAAAAACAAGTGTTGTTTGTGCAGTCCTCAAAATTTCAGGCCTCAATTTCTCCAGCTCTGACAGACGTTAAAAAATTCATGCAATAATTGTCATGGCCTGCCAGCATTTCCCCTGTTTTTAAGGCTGCCATGATATCTTTATCCAATGGGTCCATAATAGCAGAATCAAACCCATTTGCCATCATCATTAACAGAAAGCTTCGATTGATGATTTTTCTTTTTGGAAGCCCATAAGATATATTGGAAAGGCCACCGGTTGTATGAACACCTCCAAGGTCCTGCATGATTGCTTTTACAGCGTCCATCACCATTGTACCATTGTTGTTGTCAACACTCATAGGCTGAATTAAAGGATCGACAAATATATCGTCCCGTTTCATTCCGATATTCTCAAGTTCTCCGACAATGGTTTTTGCCCGATTTATAATATCTTCTGAAGTTTTCGGCATGCCTGAATCATCCATGCAAAGAGCGATTATTTTGCAGTTTTTCCCTTTTAGAAACGGTATCATGGAATCAAACCTGTCTTTTTCAAGGCTGATGGAATTGATCATGGGTGTTTTATTGACCAATGCATATGCTGTTTCAAGAATTTGAGGATCAGGGCTGTCCAGGCAAAGAGGAAGATCTGTAGCTCCCTGCACAATTTCCAGCAACCATTTCATATCTTCTTCTTCATGGCCAATTCTCGCCCCTGCATTTACATCGATATAGGTTGCCCCGCATTGGGTCTGTTTTTTTACATCCTCCCGGATGTATTCAATATCTTTATTTTCTACTGCCTTTTTTATGTTTCCCAATGTTGTATTGATTCGTTCTCCAATAATTGTAAACATCATATTTCCTTTAATATTCAAATTAAGATTATTTTTTTTTCATTTCAAGATATTTGATTAAATCGTTTTCAATAGAAGGATCCATATCAGGTTTTTTATACTCTGAGAGTCTTTTCTCAAGTAATTGAGACGCTCTTTGATCCATTGGCCCGGGGTCCATTTTCAACCATTTGGAATGGATGGTTCGAATATTCAAGTCAGGAATAAAAAACTCACTTCTGCAACGGGTGGCTGTATGGGACTCAAGAAGATAAGTGCCGGAGGTTCCAAGTTTTTTGATTAAATCCATTGCAAACGCATCTTCACTGAATTCAATGGGCTTTATGAGTGCTTTTATGGCACAGCAAAGATCTTCATCTGCTAAAAATTTTTCAAAACTCATGGCCAGCATTGAACCATATGTGCCGCAGGCATGCAGACTGACATGAACTCCACTGAGGGCAGCAGTTGACAGCATCATTGAAGATTCCATGCCTGCCTGGTAATCCAGGCTGAAAGATTCAGTCAATGCTCCCTGGCTCCTGCATGGAATATGATAATACCGGCCGAGGGCAGTTACAATCGCCGTATGCTTGGCATCCTCGGGAGAGGCATTGATATATCCGCCGGTTCTCATATCAGTCGGGCTGCCGCCAAGGCCATAAACAATGGGAGTGCCGGGGTTAACCAGTTGAGTCAGGCAAATGCCGGCAAGTGTACATGCGTTTGAGATGACAAGGGAACCTGCTATTGTAATCGGGCCTGAAGAGCCCAGTGAGCAGGAGGAATGAATAAGCAGTGGCTGCCTGGCTTTGGCATAAACCAAAAGCGCATCTATCATTTCTTCAGCATATTGCAGGGGGGATAAGGAATCCACAAGATTGAGCATTACAGGCTTTTCTGTGTTCCCCCAGATTATTTCGGCCATTTCCAATGACTCTATGGCACATTGTCTGGATGAGGTGCTTCCCATAAGGGGTTTGTCGGTCAGCAGCATAGTGGACAGCAGCATGTCAAGATGGGCGGTTCTGGCCGGCACATCATTAGGCTGGGCTACGATGGAACTGTTAAAATCAAGTGCTTTTGATGTCTGCACAAGTTTACAGAATTTATTGGTATCTTCCAGAACAGCCTGCCGCATTTCACCTGATGGCTCGATAATAAAAGGAGGGCCATACCCGGGTGCCATTCGATAGCTGTCATCTCCTATAACAAAACTGTTCACTTTGTTCCTGGCATGTAATTCAAATTTTTCAGGAACAGTTTCAAGTGCTTTTTCAATATCCGGTTCCTGAAAAAACACCATCTCACCTTCTGTTTTAAATCCGTGGTGCTTAAAAAGTTCAAGCGCTTCTCTGTTTGGAAACCTGATACCGGTTTCACCCAGTAATTCCAGGGAGGAGGTATGGATTTTATCGAGCACGCCCCTGTCAAAATTGGAAACCACGCGGTTCATATTGATATATTCTCCTTTTGAAATTTTCTTTTATTTATCAACTAGATTTAAACGTTATGGACTTAAAAATAAATATCAGTTTGAATTTCAAGCCAATACCTTTTTCATGCGATCCATTGCCGTTTGAACATTTTCAAGGCTGTTGAATGCGCTGAGCCTGATATAACCTTCGCCACATTGCCCGAATCCTAGCCCCGGAGTACAGACAATTTGTGCTTTGGTAAGAAGCCTGTCGAAAAAATCCCATGAATCGCTGCCCTTTCCATGGACCCATATATAGGGAGAATTTTTTCCGCCAACATAGCTGAACTGTAAATCATCCATAGCATCGCAAATGATGCGGGCATTTAAAAGATATTCATTTATCCTTTTTTTTACCTGTTCTTTACCTGCATCTGAATAAACTGCCTCTGCAGCCTTTTGAACCGGGTATGACACACCATTGAATTTTGTTGATTGACGTCTTTTCCAGAAGGGGTGGAGCAATATTTCTGACTTTGATTCCGTATAGGCCACACATTCTTTGGGAACCACGGTGTATGCGCACCTTGTCCCTGTAAACCCCGCAGTTTTGGAATAACTTCTGAACTCCACTGCCACTTGTCTTGCCCCATCAATTTCAAAGATGGAATGCGGAAGTGTTTCATCGGTTATAAATGCTTCATACGCAGCATCAAAAAGGATCAACGCCTTTTGTTCTTTTGCAAACGCAACCCATTCCTGGAGCCTGGATTTAGTGATAACAGCTCCTGTGGGATTGTTTGGAAAACAAAGATAAATCAGATCAACCGGTTGTGAAGGCAATTGGGGGATAAAGCCGTTTTCCATTGTCCCGTCAAGATAGACAATATTCTCGTAGCGGCCATTTTTTGCATTGCCGGCCCTGCCAGCCATGATATTGGTATCAAGATATACCGGATATACAGGATCGGGAAGGGCAATGGTAATGTCATTGGCAAACAATTCCTGGAAATTGCCTGTATCACACTTAGCTCCATCACTGATAAAAATTTCATCAGCATCAATTGGCGCTCCTCTTTTGTGAAAGTCTTCGCCAGCTATTTTTTCTCTGAGGAAAGCATACCCGTTTTCAGGTCCATATCCCTTGAATGTACTGTCACAGCTTAACTCATCAACTCCTTTATGAAAAGCGTTAATACATGCCGGCGGGAGGGATTTAGTCACATCACCGATTCCCAGGCGGATAATATCTGCCCCCGGGTTTTCAGATTGATATTGCGCGACTCTATTTGCAATCTCTGAAAAAAGATAAGACGGTTTTAACCGGGTATAGTTTTCGTTTATTCGTATCATGCTGTTACATCCGTACTCAAAAAATTTATATTAAGCTGCAACCGCAACCAGTTTCCGGATCAGCGCTACGGCACCAGGCGCATTATCACTGAAGCCGTCAGCTCCGATCTGCCGGGCATAAGCATCTGTTACCGGTGCACCACCAATAATGGTTTTGACTTTTAGACCAGCTTCTTTAATAGCTTCGACTGTTCTGGCCATTGCCGGCATAGTGGTTGTTAAAAGTGCGGATAGACAAACCACGTCAGCATTATGGATCTGCGCTTCTGTTACAAATTTATCCGTGTCCACATCAACACCAAGGTCAATAATATTAAATCCTGCACCTTCTACCATCATGGCCACAAGGTTTTTACCGATATCGTGCAGGTCGCCTTTTACCGTACCAATGATAACCGTTCCCTTTTGTGCCGCAGTATCACTTGACAGGTAGGGTTTTAACACTTCCAGTCCTGCCTGCATTGCCTTTGCAGCCATCAGCATTTCAGGGACAAAAACTTCACCGCTGGAAAATCTTGCACCAACCACATCCATGGCCTCGATAAGGCCTTTGTTCAAAATATCATCAACCTGGGTTCCTTTGTTGATTTCAGCAATTACATTTTCAACTACATCCTCTTTTTTTAAGGATACAACTGCATTTAAAATATCTGTTATAGCCATTTTTGAAAAATCCTTTTATTCATATTTTATACTGTTTTAAATCAAATTATTTATTAATCGTATGCTTTGGTTTCTAACTCCACTGGAAGTTGGCGACTTCTTTGTCCATTGCCAGGTAGTTTTCTTTTGGTGTGAACGGGGAGGACGTGCCTGCTGTGGAGAAAATATACCCGCTCATTTTTTTTGCCTTTTCAAGATGCTCCAGAGTTTCTTTTGTTACCTCTTCCGGCTTGCCGATCAATAACGGGCCGTTTGGATTAATATTGTCAAAAATACAGATGCGGTCATTGACCTTTTTCTTTAATTCTCTAATATCCAGGACTTTTTCCTGGGTAAGGTTTCCCGGCATGATACCATGAATATCCATTTCCAAAAGCATATCCACAATACCTGTTTTTACGATATCCCCGCACATATGCGGAAGTACCTTTGATCCGAGACGGGCTAATTCATTGCATACCTTGGTTGTTGGCTCATGCACAAAAATTTTGTAGTGGTCCGGGGACAACAGAACAGGACATTCCATGTCAGCCCCGTAGAAAATGTATTCAACGCCTGCCTCAATCAGGGCCTTGCCTATGGCAATATCCAGGGGAACAATGGCTTCCTGGAGGGCATGTACAAGCTCCGGGTTTTCATACATATCCATCATGATTTCATTTGTTCCTCTTAAACGGGTTGCAATGGTAAAAGGAGAGATATATTCACATGCAATAGGCACCTCATCCTTTAATTCTTTTTTAAGAAGGGAAATCCCTTCAAGGAAGCTGTCCATACGTTTGGTAAACACATCTTTTCCGGCAACACGATCTACATCCTCCATTGAAAAAACACAGGTCTTCTCTATAATGGGAAAGACATCCTCGGGATAGTTTACCCGGCAATCAAGGGCTTCAGGAATAATCCCACCGATCAGGCCCATTCCAAGCATTACCCAGTCAAACTTAAACTCTTCCAGACCTTTCATATGCGCCTTGAGCATCTCAGGGCCTTCAAGAAGGGAAGCCCTGAAGGTTGAACCGTAATACTTGCAGACCGGTGCTTCATTAAATGGAGCATTGGGCACCTTGTCCACCGGTTTTAAATTAATTGCGGCTTCCATTCTTTCTTTCGCATTCATCTATCACAACTCCTTAAGATATAGGTTTTGATTTTTTTTGGATTTAATGTTTGTTAATTATTTTGATTTCAATCAGACAAGGACACCTGCATAACAAATCTCCACAGGCCCTGTCATGACAGCCAGGTCTTGATCCTTGAGTTCAATTTCCACAGATCCCGCCGGCATTATTACCGTCATTTTTCTGGTGGTGGTCAATCCCCTTCTATGCGCGGCCGCAACAGCAACACAGGCCCCTGTACCACAGGATGTTGTCATGTTTCCGGGGCGCTCCCAGACTGAAAGCTTAAGGGATTTTGGATTTAAGAGCTGTGCCACACCAATATTTGCCTCTTCCGGGAAAAGCGGATGGGTCTGGAGTGCCTTTCCGTATTTTGGCAGATCAACGCTATCAACATCGTCCACAAAAAAGACAGCATGGGGGTTGCCGATGTTCATCCCCACAGGATCCTTTAACGGTCCTGCTTCAATATTTAGGTGCAGTGTGTCAATGTCCCTGGATAAAGGTATGTCCTGCCATCCGGTCCTTATCCTCCCCATTTCCACACTCACCTTTTTATCTCCTGCAAGGGTACACTTTAGAATACCCCCCAGGGTTTCGATTTGTATTTCTTCTTTATTGCATTCTTTTAAAAGCAGCCATCCGATGCATCGGGTGGCATTGCCACAGGCCTCGACTTCCCGCCCGTCAGGGTTGATGATCCTGACAAAGGCGTATGTATTATGGCTTCTGGCCGGTTCAACAATCAATAATTCATCTGCGCCGACACCTTCGTGGCGATTACATATATGAATTATTTCTTCTTTTAAGGGGAAAAAGGATTGTTCCCGGCCATCAACCATAACAAAATCATTGCACAGTCCATGCATCTTTACAAAAGGTCTGCCAGGTTGAATAAGGGCATTTTTATCATTTGAAAACCAGGGAATCTGCATATAAAATATCTCCAGAAATTTATTTTTTATTTCTAATTTGCCTGATGAAGATGACAGGCACACAGGTGACCGCCACCCAGGTCTGTCAGGGAAGGTTCATAGGTTTTGCACTTTTTCATGGTTTGAGGGCAGCGGGTCCTGAACCTGCACCCCGAGGGGGGATTAATAGGGCTTGGAATTTCGCCTTTAAGGAAAACCGTCTCCTTCCGCTTATTTGCTGAAACCTGGGGGACTGCTGAAATCAATGCTTTTGTGTAAGGATGGGCCATCTCATTAAATATATCTCTTGTCTTTCCCATCTCAACAATCTTTCCAAGGTACATGACGGCCATGTCATCGGACATGTATTTTACCTGGTTTAAGTTATGGGAGACCCATAAATAGGTGATATCCATCTCATCCTGCAGATCCTGCATTAAATTCAGGATGGTGGCTGCAGTGGAAATATCGAGACCGGAGGTGGGTTCGTCTGCCATGATAAAGACCGGGTTCAAAGCAATTGCCCTTGCTACGCCGATCCGGCGCGCCTGGCCGCCGGAAAATTCATTAGGAAATTTTATGGCTGCATCAGGGTCCAGATTAACCGCCTGTAACAATTTTCCAACTTCTTCGAACAGCGCCTGCTTATCCATGCGGCCTTTCTCTCTCATCAGTAAAGGTTCCGCAATAGTCTGGCCGACGGTCATTCGCGGGTTCATGCAGCCATACTGGTCTTGAAAAATCAGTTGTGCTTTCTGGCGAAATTCCATCAGGGTTTTTGAATCCATTTTTAAAACATCCTGATCACAAAACAATATTTCACCGGATTTAGCCTTTACAAGCCTGAAGATGGTTTGCCCCAGTGTGGATTTTCCACACCCGCTTTCCCCGACCAGTCCGAAAGTTCTTCCTTTTTTAATCGTCAGGCTGACATCATCCACGGCATGAACAGTTTTCAGGCCTTCTCCGAAAATTCTAGATAACAATCCCTTGTTTTGATAAAAATAGGTTTTCAGATTTCGAATATTTATTAAATCCATTGCCATTTTTGTCTTCCTCTTTTTCTGTCTAAAAAGCACGCTGAAAAGTGACCGCTTGTGACCTGTTCCAGTGGAGGGACTTCTTTTTTGCAGATATCCTCTGCAAAAGGACAGCGGGGATGAAAAGAACACCCTTTGGGTAACTGGTCCAGCGGCGGGACAAATCCGGGAATCGACAGCAGACGTTTGCCCCGGGTCTGTTGACTGGGTAATGATTCCAATAATGCAGCAGAGTAGGGATGATAGGGAGAGTCAAATAAATCGGCTGTGGCGCCCATTTCAAAAATCCGCCCGGCATACATGATCATGATTCGATCTGCCAGCTCGGCAAGCACACCAAGATTGTGGCTGATGTAAAGCACTGATGTGCCATATTCTGCTGCAAGGTCGGCAATCAAACGATTGATCTGGGCCTCGATGGTGACATCAAGGGCAGTGGTTGCTTCATCAGCCAGGAGAAGCGATGTCCCTGATGACAGGGCCATTCCAATCATTACACGTTGCTTCATCCCCCCTGAAAATTCAAAGGGATAATTGGATAACCGGGCCTGGGGGTCTGCAATTCCTGTGCTTTTGAGGCGTTCTATGGCCTGCTCTCTAAAATAGCGGGATGACCTTGGTTCTCTATTTTTATATTTTTCCTGGACCCTGAGGATATCTGTCATCTGTTTTTCAATAGTGAATACAGGGTTCAGAGCATTTTGAGGGTTCTGAAAAATCATACTGATCTTCTGGCCCCTTATTTTCTGATTCATTTCATTTTCGGAAATTTTTAGAAGGTCCCGGCCTTTAAAAAGGATTTCACCCCGCCGGATATTGGCGATCTTTGGCAGAAGTTTGATAATTGCGAGGCCCAGTGTGGATTTTCCACACCCGCTTTCCCCGGCCACACCCATTATCTCTCCTTTTTCAAGCTGAAAGCTGATCCGGTCAAGGGCTCTCATCTGCCGTGCCCCAAGATGATAATCCAGTGTTAATTTGCTGACTTCGAGCAGAGGGTCTTCTTTTTTCATCGATTTCGCTCCTTTGGATCCAGTGCCACTCTCAATCCTTCACTGAAAAGAGAAAAGGCAATCATTGCAAATGCGATGGCCAGAGCAGGCCAAAGGATCATCCAGGGGGATACCTGGATATATTTATATCCGTTTCGTAACATGATGCCCCATGAAGCTGTCGGCGGCCTCACCCCGAGCCCGAGAAAAGAAAGCCCGGACTCCCAGATAACCATGGTAGCCATATCCATACCCAGGCATACAATTACAGGGGCCATAATGTTGGGTGTAATGTGCTTTGATATAATGGTCAGGGGTTTTTGTCCCATGGCTTCGGCGGCTTTTACATAATCCGCTTCTTTAACGGAGAGGGTCTGGGCCCGTGCGATCCGGCCGTAAAAAGGAAAGGCTGTAAATGCCAGTGCCACCACAACGTTCACCAGAGACGGACCCAGGACTGCAACAATGGCAAGCGCCAGAATAATCTGTGGGAAAGACCGGACAATATCGAATAGCCAGATGATAAAATAATCAAATTTTTTGCCTTCGTTATACCCTGCGATAACCCCCAGAAAAACACCGACAACCGAAGACAGTGTTACTGAACCAAATGCCACAAGTACGGCTATCCGGCATCCGTATATGATACGGGAAAAAATATCTCTTCCAAGATAATCAGTACCAAAAAGGTGGGCAAAACCGGGACCTGCAAATCTTTGTAGAATATTCTGCGCATCAGGGTCATGGGGAGAGATCCATTGTGCACAAAGAGCGCATAAGAGCATGATGGAAATAAAAACAGCCCCGAGCAGCCCGCCTTTCACCTTAACGATGGATCGGAAAGCCATGGAAACAGTCTCAGTCCATCGCGGGGTAAGGCTCATTTGATTGCTTATGATTTTAGATGGCGTTGTGTTCATTATTTTTAAGGCCTCTGGTATGTCTGTTTTTTTTGTTCTCTTTTTTATATAAAAGTTTCAGCCAAATGGAAAAAATGCTACTTTCCATGCCGGTTAGTCGTATTGGATTTGCGGATTTACAAATCCGTACGATATATCAGCCAGAAGATTTGCAAGTACAAATAAAACCGTTGCGACTAAAATACCTCCCTGCACAACTGGAAAATCCCGGGCATAAACCGCATCCACAATTAATTTTCCAAGTCCGGGCCTGCTGAATATGATTTCTACAAAAACAGCACCCCCCAATAATTTACCCACACCCAGTCCGATGACAGTGATGGTTGGAATAATGGCATTTTTTAATGCATATACATAGGCAATAGATCGTTGGGGAATTGCAAAGGCCTTTGCCGTCCTGATATAATCCGCCTCCAGAACATCTACCATTGACTCACGGGTTAATCGTGACAGATACCCCACCCATCCGATACCCAATGCCGTGGCAGGCAAAATCAGGTGCAGGGCAATATCCCCGATACCGCCTTCGGTTCCTGCGCCGATTGCCGGCAGGATTGGAAATTTCACACAAAATAAAAGCATCAGCAAAAGCGCTGCCACAAAGTCAGGGACAGCTACACCCAATAGAGACACGATGGTAACAATCCTTGAAATGGGGCTGTTCTGCCGGATCGCGCCGAATGCACCTAAAAAAACCCCAATGACAGCGGAAATTCCAAGGCTGCATACTGCGAGCAGGGCTGTATGCGGCAAGGCCGAAGATATCAGGGAGCTGACTTTGTATCCGGACCATACAGATGTTCCAAGATCCCCTTTCGCTATTCCCAAAAGGTAATAACCCAACCGGACCGGCATGTTTTCATCTAAATGGAGCCTTGAATTCAATTCTTCTACAAGTTCAGGCGTTGCCCTGGGCCCCAGCATTGCCGATGCAGGGTCACCGGGCAGCATATAGGTCAGGCTGAAAAGAATAATTAATACACCGATCAATGTTGGAATCACCCAGAGAACTCTTTTTAAAATATATTTCAGCATTGTTAGTCACCCGTAACTTATTGATTCTTTCTCTTCTGTGCAATGTGCTGAATATTATCCGGGCAAGAGGAGATGAAATACCTTGCCCGGATAATAAATTTTTACTATTTAAAACTCATTTTCCATGGTGCCAAACGTCCATTGGGGTAAATCGCTCCTAAATCCACATTGTTCTGTGCAATCCAGAATTTTGTACCATGGGTAAGCCATATTGCCCAGCAATCTTTATCTGTGAGTTTTTGTGCGTCCACGTAAATCTGGTTTCGTTTCTGGGGGTCTGCTTCACTGGCACCCTCCTTGATCAAACTGGTAAACTCTGCATTACGCCACTGGCTGGGGTTCCAACTTTTTCCTGCAAACCATTGCATAATATAGTTCGGGTCAATGGTTGATGTGTAAAACTGGATATATGCGTCTGTCTGGCCTTTGTTTGCAGCTTCATTGAATGCACCGATTTCTTTGACTTCAATGATTACATCAATACCGGCTTTAGCGGCATCTGCTTTGATGACTTCTGCCATTGTTCGTTCTGCATCATTTGCAGGAATAAACAATTTGACTGTAAACCCGTTTGGTTTTCCTGCTTTTTTCATCAGGCTTTTGGCTTTTTCGATATCCTGTTTGTAAACCGGTGCATCAGCCCAATAATCCGGAAGACCCGGTGGTAATATGGTATTGGCCCTTTTTGCCGTTCCATAAAAGGCTGCTTCCACGATATCATCTACATTAACAGCATATCGAAATGCCTGGCGAAGCTCAAGTTTGTCAAAAGGAGGTTTGTTAACTGTCATGCCAAGCCAATAGGTTTTTAAAGCAGGCCTTGAGTAAATTTTAAATTTTGGATTTTTTTCAAAACTTTTGAAATTAATCATTGACGAACGGCCGATATTAATCTCTCCGGTTTTGAGAGCAGTTTCACAGGTTGAATCTTCCACAATGGGGAGGAAAGTCAGCTTGGTAATTTTTGGGTGCTGACCCCAATATTTTGCAAATGCATTTAACTGGACATGCTCTTTGGGTTTCCAGGATGCCAGCTCATATGGCCCGGTTCCTACAGGATTCTTGCCAAATTTTTCATGTCCCATGCTTTTAACTGCTTTTTTGGAAACGATATAACCGGTATTCATGGGAAGAACTGAAGTAAACAAAGTGACTTTTGGGGATTTAAAAATAAGTTTTACCGTATATTTATCTACGACCTCAACATGATCAAGTAATTCCCATTGGCCCTTTTCCGGTGATTTTAAAGCCGGATCGATCATTCTTTCATATGAAAATTTGACATCTTCAGCAGTCATTTCTCCATATCCTTTATGGAATTGGACGCCCTTTCGAAGATGAAACACAATTGATTTGCCGTCTGCAGAGACATCCCATGATTCAGCCAGATCCGGTACAATTTCCCAACTGCCTTCTTTGTATTTGACAAGTCCATTGTACAGGCATGACATTATGACAAGTTCTCTTTCCGCACTAGTCATCCATCCCGGATCAAATGTGCTTACGTCTTCCCACATGGCGATCTTCAACTCGTTTTTCCCGGCTGAAAAAGCAGTTGAACTGCCAATGAGTAACATCCCAAGCAATAAAATTACGATGGTTCTGATTTTCATACTTCCTCCTATTATGACGTTAAAGAATAGCTTAAAAAACGAATACAAAATGTAATTCACTTTGTCAATATATTTTAAATAAAATTTTGACTTTTTTTTCAGCTGCGGAAAAATAATTTTATAACGGTTATTTTTTAATTTAAATTTTAAGCAGATAGATTTAATAACGATTGTTGTCATGGCTCATCTGCTGTGAATCCGGCTATATTATCCTGGCCCGGTCCGCAGCAAGTGAACCGGGTTTATGAAACATGAATTATTGAAGATTGAAGAATACAATACAAAGGTATGCGAGGTTCTGGTTCAATACTATTTTGTTATTTAAAAAATAATTTCCTCCAAGTCTGAAAGCCTTTGTTGTATTCCCTCTAAAGCGTTCTTATGGATGGTGGATATGTGATCTTGAAGGAGCTTTATAGCTGTATCGGCATCCCGGACCTGAATTGCTTTAAATATGGCGCTATGGGCACTGGCTGCATCTTCTGAAGGGCGTGAGAAAATGAGCTCCTGGCTAAACCTGAGATACAGAAAATCAAATAGATGTCTTATAATTAAAATAGATAATTTTTGATCGGATAATTCTGCCATGGTCATATGAAATTGAATATCTTTAACTAGTTTCAGTTTTAAAGAACCTGTTTGACATGCATCCAGATACTCATCCAGGGCAGCACCAATTTTTTTTTCTCCTTTTTTATCCAGTTTTGGGATGGTTGCCGCCAGCATTACAGGTTCAAGCATACTCCTAAGCTTATAGGCTTCGTCTATCTCTTTTGGTGTAACCGTTTCTATAAAAAACCCCTTGTTTTGTTCATGCCGTACCAATCCCATGAATTCCATATGTTTCAGAGCCTGGACAACAGGAGTCAGGCTCATATTCAAACCATCGGCCATCCTTCTGTAGGGCACTTTCTGACCTGGCTTGAGTTTATTTGAAAAGATCATTTTCCTGATATCATTATAGGCCTCTCTTGTGAGGCTATCGTGCTTTAGGAAGCTGTTTTTGTTTTTCGAGGTCAATTAAGTCTCCTTAATTTTGTATTTAATTTATAATTCAATATTGAAAATTTTATTTTATTACAAATGATATCAATTCTGGCTTGGAATGTCCAACACAATCATCTAACCGTCATGACATAAAATAAAAAAAGGATTTACAAAGCACTCATATTTTTGTATTTAATTTTGAATTACAAAATGAATACATAAATATGGAGGTCTGCAATGTCTAATTCAGAAAATAAAATTATATCAGGGGCGCAAGCTGTTGTAGAAATTTTAATCGCTTATGGAGTGAAGGTGGTGTTTGGAGTTCCGGGAGATACCAGTCTTCCTCTATACGATGCTTTTTACAAAAAATCTTCAAAGATAAAGCATATCCTTGCCAGGGACGAACGTTCAGCAGTTTTTATGGCAGACGCATATTCCAGGCTGACCCATAAGCCTGCTGTCTGCGAATGCCCAAGCGGTGCGGGTGCACTCTATTCCATTCCCGGCATTGCCGAAGCAAATGCATCATCTATCCCTGTTATACTATTAACATCCGGTGTTGCGCTTGCCGGTGAAAATAAAGGAATAATCACTGAGTTGGATCACCATAAATTATTTGAACCGGTTACCAAATGGTCCAGTTTCCTGAAACATACAAAGAAAATTCCCGATACGCTGCGAAGGGCTTTCAGAATAGCAACAACAGGCCGTCCGGGAGCTGTCCACCTTTCTTTTCCTGTAGAAGTGATGAAAGGACGGATGAACAAGGAAAAAATGAATATATATTGTGAAACTGATTGCATGAGTTACCCTGCCTACAGGACACGGGGGGATGCAGACAGGATAAAACAGCTGGCCACTCATCTTGATGAAGCAAAAAGGCCTGTCATTATAGCCGGTGGCGGGTCTGTTCATTCCCGGGCCGGGGAGCTCATCATTAAGATCGCAGAGCTGATGTCCATACCTGTTGCAACCACTATTTCAGGTCAGGGCATCATGCCTGATGATCACCCGCTTGCAATAGGAGTAGTTGGTGACAATGGCTTTCACCCTCATGCTCACGAGGCGGTTGACGGAGCCGACACACTGGTTTATCTTGGCTGTAAAATGGGTTCTGTTTCAACGATAAAGTGGACTAAACCATCACCGGATTCGAATACCAAAATTATCCAGGTAGATATTGATCCGGTCATGCTGTCTAACAACTATAAAAATGAAGTCTGTATCGCAGGCGATGTTTTTCTTGTGCTAAAAGACCTTTATCAAGAATTGCAGGACATGGACTGCCATTCGGATAACACCCCCTGGAGCCGGCAGATTAACCGGAGCCGTAAAACCTTTTGGCAGGATTCGACAGCACAATTACATTCCAATGCCATTCCCATAAAACCTCAGAGGGTAATCAATGCGGTGAATGAGTCCCTTTTAGAGCCCTTAATTGTTATTTCAGATGCAGGAACACCAACTCCCTATATTACCCGGTTTTTACGGTTAAAAGGAAAAGGATCCCGTTTCATTATTCCAAGGGCGTTTGGCGGGCTTGGTTATGCCATCCCAGCAGTTGTCGGCGCTTTTTTAGCCAGGCCGGATGCTAAAATCATCGGCATGTTCGGGGACGGTTCCCTTGGGATGTCTGCAGGGGAACTTGAAACCCTGGCCAGGTTAAATGTTCAATCCATATTAATCCATTTTAATAACGGAAGTTTTGGCTGGATAAAGGCGCTTCAATCAATCCATTCACAAGGACGGTTTATGTCTGTTGATTTCACCCAGAGGAACATGGCTGATGTGGCAACAGCATTTGGCATTAAAAGTTTTCATGTCAAAACACCTGATGAGTTGGACCATGCATTAAATGAAGCGTTAGAACATCATGGTCCTGTTTTTATTGATGTTGTAACTGAACCTGAGGTCAGTGAGTTGCCCCCTGTTTATTCATGGCATCATAAAAACTAGGATCATGGTTCATCGTCCCGTTAAATCAATGGATTAGCACATCAGGCAATTGACAGATCAATCAAATATGCCCTGGCAGGATAAAATTGGACCGGTTGATTTTTGTTCCTGCGGGACGGCAAGCTGATCTCCATTTTTTTTTGTCCAAAGGAAGTCCATTATGCTGGCCATTGCTAATCCAGTTTCTGACTGTTTGGCTTCTTTTTTCAGCAGGGCAATGATATTGGCGGCTTTTTCTATGGAGCAATTTTGCCGGTTATGCTTTGGCAGTTCAAGCACAGCGATGCTGACAGAAATTAAAGGGATTTTTTCTATGGTTCCTTCCCTGTTTTTTGCAACCATAAATCCTTTGGACACAATGTCTTGATCATAAAAACTTTCAGCATCCTTTTTAAACCGGTGAGCCAGTTTTTTCATTTCTATTATAATATCAGGACATTTGGCGTTTTTAACCCCCATAAAAAAATCATCCCCTCCAATGTGGCCCACAAACCTGTTTTCCGAGAACCCTGCCTTTTTGATAAGATCGGCAAACATTAAAATCAGGCGATCCCCGTTTCTGAAGCCGTATTTATCGTTAAAGGGCTTGAAATGATCAAAATCAAAATAGATCAGGTAATAGGTGGATTCCATATCTGGCAGGCTTTCGCTGAAGTATTCATGTATCATGGTATTACCGGGTAATTTGGTCAACGGGTTTTGATTCCTTGCCAGGGTGATATTTTTTTTATTAATTATTTTTAAAAGGGATTTTGCACTTAAGATGCCAACATATTTCATATCATCCACCATGATAAGTCCCTCGTTATCATTATATTGGGCATAGGTTTCAGTAAGGGTTTCAACAGATGAGTGAATATCTGTTATGGGAAGTTTTGTGATAAATTTTGAAACATCCTTGCCAAACGAAGGATTTTCCAGGAGCTGATGCCCGAATCTTGAGAAGATATACTCTTTAAACGCACTCTCCCTGATGATACCCACAGGTTCTTCATGATGGTTAAGAACCGGGAAAAATGTGGTTTCTTCTTTCCGGAATTTTTCTATTATCGTGATTATATCCGTGTCTGAATAGACAGGCTGGATATAATTGATTTCACCTGTGATTAAGGCTCTGTCCTTGAAGGCTCCATTGCGTTTTTCTTTTTTTGAAATGTTTCCTATCTCTTTATACCGTTCTTTCAGATTGTTTAAATCAAGTTGGGGCTTTTGCACAAAATAGCCTTGTACCATGTCACACCCGATTTCCTTGCACAAGAAAAATTCTTCCATTGTTTCAACACCCTCTGCCAGTACAAGACTGCCCATAAAATGGGCCAGGTTAACAATAGTTGAGACAAGAAGACGTTTTTTCGGGTCATTTTCCATATTCTGGATGAAAAAGCGGTCTATTTTTATATAATCAGGTTCTGCATAATACAGGAGTTGAAGACCGGAAAAACCTGTTCCGCAATCGTCCACAGCTATCTTATAACCCTGGCTGCGATAGCCGTCCAGGATTTTTGAAACATTCTGGTTGTCTCTAAATTGATGCTTTTCAGATATTTCAAAGCATATGTCGTCCATTGAATAGCCATACATTTTAAGCATCCTCGCTGTATTCCCCGGTGAATAATCCCCTGAATTAAACAAGCGATTGTCCAGGTTATAGAATAATTTAATATGACGTTTCTGCTTGAATTTTGAAAATTTTAAAAAGGCTTTCTGCCGCAGATGAAGGTCAGCATGGTGCAGCAACCCCTGTTTGTAAGCGCGGTTAAAAATATCATCAATGGAAGAGAACCCGGCACCCTTGTAGCCCCTTATCAATGCCTCAAATCCGAATGTATTTCCGGTATGAATATTGACAATGGGCTGGAATGCATAATCCAGTTTTGAAAGCCTTGAAATCCACCATTTGTTTTTAAGTTCCACTATTTTGGCTCCAGTTTTGTTTGAGGTTAATTGTGAACTGAATTTGAAATATATAATTATCTGACAATAGTGAGGATTCTATTCTATATTTATTAAGATTTAATGAATTGTTTGAAATGCTTTTTTCTATGGTTCCCCGGTATGGTGGTGTTTGTCAAGCAAGTTGTCACCTAAATTAAATTTATTTTCTTGTAATATTATTCTATAAAGTACCCACTTAATTCGCTTCGCTCATTCTTTTTAGGTTTTTTAAGGCATGGGCAGGATAGTCAGTAAAATTTGAGTTGGGAAGCCGCTTGTGTGGCAGCTCCCCATGTAGTATTCTGCTATAGAACTATTAACAGTTTATTAAAATCCTGAAAGCCTCATGGTGTCGTGTATATATTAGTTTTAAATTTAAATATTATACAAATGTGAATAGAAGTTAAGAGATATATTGATATCACTGTATCGTTAATTTATAATCCACATATTGCAGTGAGATTAAACAAAAGGTCAGAAAAGGAATTGAAGATATGGCGGATGTCGGATATGTCAGAGTCAGTATTACCCAAAACGATACGAGGCAGTTAGAAGGTATTCCTCTGGATAAAGTTTTCAGAGAAAAAATATCCGGGAAATCTATTAAGCGGCCGGAACTTGAAAAATGTATTGATTATATACGGGAGGGAGATACGCTGCATGTCCACTCTATGGATCGCCTGGCTCGGAATCTTAAAGACCTTCAAAATATTGTGGATGATTTAACAGGTGAGGACGTCAAGGTTTTTTTCCATAAAGAAAATTTGATTTTCTCCGGTGGTGAAGATCCAATGTCAAAATTAATGCTGCAAATCATGGGGGCGGTTGCTGAATTTGAAAGGTCTATGATAAAAGAGCGGCAACGGGAAGGAATTGCTTTGGCAAAGAAAAAAGGTAAGCGATTCGGGCCAAAGCCGGTCATCGACGATGAAAAATTTAAAAGGATTGTCGAGTTTTTAAACATGGGAATGAATAAAACTGATATCTCTGCTAAGATCGGGGTGTCCAGGCAGACTCTCTATAAAGCGCTTAAAAATCTTAAAACTGAATTTAAAATAAAAAGCAAAATGGAACAGGAGAGAGGATGATGATCAATAAAGAAAAAATTATAATCCTTTTGAAAGAATATAAAAACAAGCAAGCCGACAGATTTGGTGTAACTAAAATGGG
>JAADHV010000067.1:115016-116673 GCA_013151635.1 Deltaproteobacteria bacterium
TATTGTTGTTGAGTTGAGCAAACGAAATCTTTTAAACAGGATCGGTCTGCAAATGAGTCTAGAAGATTTTCTAGGAATGTCTGTGGACGTTGTTACATATCGGGACGGTTTGAGTCAGCTTTTAAAAGAACGTATAAAAAAGGATGTTATTTATGTATGATCATGAGGTTCTTGCTGATTTGTTGAATAAGATGCAGGATTGCTTAAATAAAATTCAAGTGAGATTTAAACCTGTAAATACCGTGTCTGATTTAACGGATTCTCCCACAGGAACGGAACGTCTTGATTTGCTATGCATGCCGTTGATCGTAATCGGTGAGCTTGTTAAAAAAATTGATAAAGTAACGGATCAGTCTTTTTTAAAAAAATATCCTGACATCCCCTGGGGAGAGATAAAAGGGATGAGAAATATTGTAGCCCACGATTATTTCAACATAGATGCCGAAGAAATTTTCAACACTTGCAAAGAAGACATACCAAAACTTGCTGAAACTATCGATATTATTATTTCAAATCTTGAAACGAAATAGGTAAGCCGGTTGCGAAAATTTGCTTTTGCATTTCCAGGCCAAGAATGATTGTCTCCAAGTAAGTTGAATGGAAGATGTGTTCAGTTAAAAAAATCCGAATTTAAATTAGATTTTAAAGCCCAATGTTGTTTTTACCAGATCCAATGTTCTTTGAAATAATACCATTTGTTTAAAATCCATTAATGGTAAAGTAAGGCTTCCGTCTTTTTTCAACCGAAATAAATTTACATATTCTGGTTTTCTGTGACTGGACACATATAAATTGAAAACATAGCCCGCCCCCATAAATTCAATTAGATGGTGTCCAGCATATCTTTTGAAATAAGGAAGAACTACGTGGCGTTTAAAAGGATCACTATCCTTGAGTCTATACAGAACTATAGGATATAATTCATCATCTAATGCTGTTTTGTTTTCATAGACAGAGAATATTTGTTTAAAATGGGATTTGTTTAACTGGATGTCTCCTTTTATGCATCCAGAGCAGTGAGTTCTTAAAATTGAAGCGAGCACAAATTTTTGAAATTTTTCAAAATCAAGGTTATTCCATTGTTCGAACGACAGGCCTTCATCTCTGTGGTTACCTAAAAAACGCTCCTTTTTCACTGAAAGAGATTCGGGGGAATTTGGTGAACGATTTGTTAATACAAGACTTGCATATCTATCATAATTCTGAGTTCTTTTTTCACAAGTTTTACAGATGAAGTCAAAATAAAATCCTTTTTGCTTTTTTGTGGCTTTTTGTTTTTCCCTGGATATTTCAATTAGCTTGTGATTTTCATTATAACATTCAGCATACATCCACTCCGGTATTACGTGACTTCGCTTGTGAAATTTTTCAACCCGACTATTACAAAATGGACAAATTAGCATTTTGATGGACCTGACCTTTTATAAGAAGAGCATTTGAATTAAAATTATAAATCCCGATAAATCAATTTGTTTATTTTTATATCCATGGTTAAATATGAAAATTTTAATCCCACTATATTGTATCTACCATTTTCAAACTTTTTTGGCCAAAGATTACACGTATTAATATAAAATCCATCCTGAGCATAATTTGACACTCTGGATGAAATCTTATAATCTTTCGCAATCCATATATTAATAATCACCGGCGTTTT
>JAADHV010000036.1 GCA_013151635.1 Deltaproteobacteria bacterium
GCAGCAAAAGAGTTTATTTCTTACCTGAAATCATCCTTGACCCTGAGGAACTGGTTCAGACACCATTTTAATAAATTTTCAACAGGCTTGAACAGGGTCTTGACGGTTGACAGCCACCAGGCAGTTATTACCGGGATTAAAAATCACCTGGGAATGGGTGTTATTGCGGCACATATTGTCAGCAAGGACATTAAAAGAGGCAAGATCATTCCCATAAAAACAGCAAAAAAAGATGTAATAAATAAAATATCGCTGGTGCAGCTTCAGGACAAGGTGCCGACCCTGACTGAAAAAATATTTATTAATTTTTTGAAAAGCGATATTCTTTCATCCGGTAAATCAAAGAAGTTTATGAATATTTCCTGAGCCGGCAGGATAGTTTTTTGTGAATATCCTGTCTTTTGATATCTTGACAAAATTTATAGTAGTTACTACAATAGTCACTATAAATATTTTGGTTTGTTTTTTTGGCCATGCCTTACCTGATCTTAAGGATAATGAAAACCATGACAGGGGAAATTAAAGATGCAGTTAAAGCCGGAATTCCTATTTTCATCGGCTATGTTCCGGCAGCCATTGCATTCGGGATATTATCAAAAAACTGTGGAATTACTCTTATAGAGTGCTTTTTGTTTTCATCTGCCGTGTTTGCAGGCGCAAGCCAGTTCATTGCGCTAAACCTGCTGAGCATAGGTATGAGTCCGGGCGGTATAATTTTAACCACACTGCTGGTTAATTTCAGGCATTTTTTAATGAGTGCCTGTTTATCCACAAGAACAGGAAAGATTGCCAAAAGATATTTATTCCTGATTGCTTTTGGAGTTACAGATGAGGTCTTCTCTGTTTTATCATTTAAAACCGGCCGGCTTTCAAAGACTTTTATTTTTATCCTGCAGATATCTGCTTATTCAGCCTGGGTCGGGGGTACTATGGCAGGCTATATCCTTGGCGGCTTCCTTCCTGAAATCCTGGGTAAAAGCATGGGGGTTGCTCTCTATGCCCTGCTTCTGGCTATCTTGATACCTGAAATTAAAACATCAATTAAGGCTCTTGTTCTTACCATAGCCTCAGGCCTTTTAAATGTTTTTTTAATTAAGCTTGATATCCTTCCGAATGGCTGGAGCATTATTGTGTGTATTTTTATCATTGCCCTTGCAGGGTCATTTTTTATTACCACTAAAGTTCAAGAGGAAGTATATGAATAATATTATTATTGTTATCCTTGGTATGGCAGCCGTAACATATGGGCCAAGATTGCTGCCCTTTCTCTGTTTAACAAACAGGCAGATTCCCAAAAGGGTGGATGCCTTTTTACAATGCATACCGGTTGCGGCAATCGGCGCTTTGATTATTCCGGGTGTATTCAATGCCGTACCGGACAAGCCCGTGGCTGTACTCTCAGGCATGGCTTTCACGCTTATCTTTGGATTGTGGAGAGGGGGCATAATTATACCGGTGCTGGGTTCTGTGGCAGTAACATATTTTGTTTTATTTTTTACAGTTTAAGGGTGGTTTATGAATCAGAGCCTTTTAATCATGAACGACATGAAAAAACTTGGATTTTCAGAATACGAATGTAAAGCATATTTAAAACTTCTGGAAGATTTTCCATTAAACGGGTATGCCCTTAGCAAGAACTCAGGAGTACCAAGATCCAGGATTTATGAGGTCTTAGAGAACCTGATTGATAAGCAGATGGTGTTTGAGCAGGCCTGTGAGAAAAATAAACTCTATTACCCTGTTGAACCCGATATTTTTATTAAAAAGCTCAAAATCCGCTATGAAGAGGTGTTCTCCAATATATCCAAATTTGCAGAAAAGCTTTATAAAGAAAAACAACAGGACGACAAGCTTGTTGTAATCAAAGGACGGCCAAATATTATCAGTTTTTTAAATCTTTTAATAAAGGGAGCCCAAAAAAGAATTGCAATATCCATTTGGGAAGAGGAAATAAAAGACTTGACCCTGGAACTGGGTGCGGCACTTCAAAGGGGGGTGATTTTGAGGGGGATTTATTTTGGGGAAAACCTTCCCTATGATACACTTGTGCCGCACAGGAGAATAAAAAGGTATATGGCAGAGAAAAAACAAAGATTTCTATCCATAATTATTGACAATGCCCATGCTGTATCAGGAATTGTTTCAAGAGGGGAAAAAAGCAAGGTGACCTGGACCCGGGATGAGGGATTTATTGAAATCAGTGAAGATTATATCGCTCATGATCTTGTTGTAAATCTTTATTCCGCCTCTCTTGAGGGCAAGGCATATACAAGGTTTGAAGATTTTGCTGACAGTGTCCACAACCATTATTTTCATTATTCCGATGAAGAGTTTAAAACTTATAAAACATTAAAATAGGGCGACGGGAATGATCCATGCCCGGGCAAGGGAGCTGCGCTTTTGCCCGGGCAACCTTTGTTATAAGTTTTTATTTTAAATCAAATTCCCTTGAAGTGACGGTATGTTCCATCCTCTGGATTCTACGTTCTATATTGTCAAACTTTCTTTTAACCCTCTGTATGGCCGATTGCCTGGAATGGGTATAGGAATCATAAAACTCTTCATCTTCTTTATTGTGCAGAGGGGAAACAGGTTCCATCTTCAATAACAGGCCTGCAACAATGTACATTACGCCGACCGGCCAGAAACCCGTGAAAAGGAATAAGACCAGGGTGATGATTCTAAACCATAAGACACTGAAGTTGAAATATTCGCCAAGTCCCCGGCAGACTCCCATGAAGATGCCTCTTCTTGACCGGTAAATTCCATGGCTTGATGCAATGGTTTCAAACCGGTTTTTCATCCCTCTATAATGGTTTTTGCATTTTTCAAATTTATGGTTTCGTCTATGTCCGCAGTGCCATTTCATTTGTGAAAATCCTTTCTTTGACGTTCAATCAGTATGGTTTCAAGTGCTTCCACCCGTTCTTCCATTTTTGACAGCCCGTGATAAATATCCTGGATCATTTTCGTTTCACTGGCCTGGGCCTGTTTATCCTTTTTTGACAACCCGCCTGTTTTGGAGGCCCTGATGATGCCGATAATAAGTAATCCAAGAGTGGCAGTTAAAAGTATTGCCCCGCCAATGCAGATTCCCACGATAAGTGCGCCAGTCATAATGCTATTGCTCCGGTTTTATTAGTTGTTGATGCTTTATGCATTACTTGTATCATCGTTTTTTAAAGATTTGGAGGACTTTAATTTATTAAGTTCTTCTTCTATATCGTCGTCTGCCTCAAGTGCATCGAACTGTGCTTCAAGTGTTGAATGCCTGCCATAATCAACAAGCTCTGCCTCTGCTTCCATCATTTCAATATGATTTTCAAGTTCTTCAAACTTATGCATTACCTCGGCGCTGTCCACACGCCGGATTTCTTCCCTGGCTCTTTTTTTACGTTTTGCCCGGATATGCCTTTGAACCAGTATTCTTTGTTTTTCCCTGGCTGAGTTGAGTTTGTCCTCAAGCTCCAGGATGTCATCACGGTATTGTTCAATGATTGCGCTAAGTTCAATTAATTCATTTTCAATGGATTCGGCCTTTCTGGTATATTGTCTTTTTTCCTGAAGTGCTTGCCTTGCAAGATTGTCATTTCCTTTTTTTACTGCAAGTTCAGCCTTTTGTCCCCAGAAATTATCTTTTTCCTGGATTTCGTCCAGGTATCTTTGAACTTTTTTCTGGCTGGCAATGGCATTGGCACAGGAAGATTTGATTTCAATCAGGGTGTCTTCCATTTCCCTGATCATAAGTTTGATTAATTTTTCCGGATCTTCTGCATTGTCCAGCATGGCACTTATGTTTGATGCTACAATGTCTTTAAATCGTGTAAAAATTCCCATTTTGTGTTCTCCTGATGTTTTTTGCTGTTAATTGTTTTAATTGAAAATTTATTTTTTCAATATTTATTAATCAATATGGCATTTACCATAGCATTTAGCGTGCCAGTTGAATGATATGTATCAAAAAAGCTGTGATTTCAAATAGTTATAATAGTTGACAAAGATGTCGTCTTTATGGTAATATTTACCATATTCAGGTATTTTTGACCATAAAACAGGATTTTTAGCTAAAAGCTATTTTCTGTTCCAGGAGGGAATATGGTATTATCAGGCAGGGATACAATGGGGGATAGAGGTTTTTTGCCAGAAGCACTGGGGCAGTCAGAGGCTTTTATTGAATTCCAGGAGCAGATATCAAAAGTGGCGCCTGTTGAACGTCCTGTCCTGATACTTGGTGAACGGGGCACAGGAAAAGAGCTTGCGGCTTCAAGGATTCATTACCTGTCAAAAAGGTGGCAAAAACCCAGGGTGACATTGAATTGTTCGGCTTTGACGTCAACCCTGATAGGTTCCGAGTTGTTCGGGTATGAAAAAGGTGCTTTTACAGGCGCGGTTTCCCGCAAGGCAGGCAGGTTTGAGAAGGCATCAGGGGGAACTCTTTTTTTAGATGAAATCGGGAATATACCCATGGAAGTTCAGGAGAAGATCTTAAGAGTGGTTGAATATGGCAGCTTTGAGCGCCTTGGCTCTTCAGATTCCATCCACGTTGATGTACGGATTGTGGCGGCGGCGAACGTGAATCTGGCCTTGATGGCAAAAACCGGTGAGTTTAAGCAGGATCTTCTTGACAGGCTTTCTTTTGAAGTAATTTATGTGCCGCCGTTAAGGCATAGAAAAGAAGATATCCAGCTTTTGGCAAACCATTTTGCAGGAAGAATGGCATTTGAGCTTGGGTGGGATGATATCCCCAAAATTTCTTTTAAAGCTCAAAATGCTCTCGAAGCCTATCCGTGGCCCGGGAATATCAGGGAATTGAAAAATGTCATCGAACGGGCAGTGTATAAGTCTTCAAATCGCAAAATTCAAGAGATATCCTTTGACCCCTTTGATTCACCCTATGGGGAAACACTGGAAAAACGTATTGTGCAAAAAGAAAAGGCCGGGGCAGCCGGGAGCCCTGCGGCCCTGGGTGAAGCTCCTGCCGGGAAATTTTTCATGCAGGATGAAATTTTTAAAAAACCGTTTAAAGAGGCGATTTTGGAACTGGAATATAATCTTGTGTCAAGGGCATTGGAAGAATGCCGGTTTAACCAGAAAAAGGCAGCCGGAAGGCTTGGATTGTCCTATGACCAGTTCCGGGGTTTAATGAAAAAACATGCCCGGAGGATTGGGTGAGAAAAAAGGTTTTGTTCATTATAATGAACAAAACCGGCTTAAGGGGAATATCAGTTGGATATTGCGAAATGCCGTGGCGACTGCTGTTATATTATAATTCAAGAACTGATAAAAAGAGGTTGACCGGCATTGGGTGCATCATGTATCATGTTCGCCATCGTGTTCATAATGATGAACGATAATACAAAATGACTCTATGCCTTAAAAAGGTGGAGATGATAATAATGGAGGTCTTTAACAATGGATGTTAAAACACTCATAATCCATCCGGGAAAATGTAATAATTGCAAGGACTGTGAAACTGCATGTATTGCAACCCGTACAAGTTTGACCAGTCCTGGTCTGTCCTGTATCCGGATACTTAAAACCAGCGAAGGTGAAGAGTTTTTTTTCCCCATAGCCTGCAAGCAGTGCGAAAATCCGCCCTGCCTTGCAACCTGCCCTAAAGAAGCGATTTATCGTGATGATGAACTGGGCCTGGTTTTGATTGACCGTCAAAAGTGTGTGGGGTGTGGTATGTGCGCGTCTGCATGTCCTTTTGGAGCAATGAAAATAGATAATCTGAAGGCCAAATCCTATAAATGCGATCTTTGCGGTGGCGACCCTGAATGTGTGAAAGCCTGCGAGCCTGCGGCCATTGAATATCAAACCATTGAAATGCTTAAAATACCCAATATGGTTCTTGCGGCAGGAAAGCTTGCGCGGTTGGCAAAACCCTAAAGAATCCAAGGAGATACTGACATGTCCTTTTTTAAAGCAAATGAAAATTGCAATGGATGCCTGGCCTGTGTGCAAAATTGCCCTGCAGGTGCATTAAATTATTTTGATCAGGAAGATAACCGGAAGATACTGCATAATATGTCTCTTTGTGCCAGGTGCGGTCATTGCTGGAGAATTTGTCCCCAGGATGCCATTGAATTCAAATATTTGATTACCGGCAGGTTTGATTTGGTGAAAACATTGGATCTCGTCCACTGCAAGGTTTGTGGAGAACCTGTTTGCACGGCAAGCCTTGGTGACGCGGTTTCAAATAATACTAAAAAGACCGTTGAGGCCCTGTGCCCGGATCATAAAGGGTCAGAACCTGTAAATGTATGGAAAAAGCTTGCCGCCAGGAGAGCTTCCCAATAGGAGATGATATATGATAGTCGGCGAACATAAACCAATTGAAGAGATTATAGAGTCAGTAAAACAATATTCAAATGTTCTGGTAGTCGGGTGTCAGACCTGTGTGTCCGTAAGTCTTACCGGTGGTGACAGGGCAGCAAGATTATTGACAGAAGCACTTGCAAATGCCTTTAAAGATAGTAAAAATTTACATATTTTTGAAAACAGCATGCTGGAGCGGCAGTGTGAAAGAGACTGGATTGATCCTTTTTTTGAACTTCCCAAAGGTGTGGATGCCATATTGTCACTGGCTTGTGGAGCAGGAGTTCAGACCATGGCGGATGCTTTTAAAGGTATCCCGGTTTTACCAGGCTTGAATACTACTTTTATCGGTGCATTGGATCAACCAGGTACCCTTAATGAAAAGTGTGCCGGCTGCGGGGACTGCATTTTAGCTCTCACAGGCGGTATCTGCCCCATTGCAAGATGTGCCAAACGGCTTTTGAACGGACCCTGCGGCGGATCATCAAAGGGTAAATGTGAGATCAGTATTTCCATAGGCAGAGACGTGGATTGTGCATGGCATCAGATTGTTGAACGCCTGAAGGAACTTGGCAAATTGGACAATTATGAAAAAATCAGTGAGGCGAAAAACTGGGCCCCCGGCGGGGCCGGCGGGCCGAGGCAGTTAATTCATCCGGGAGAGCCACCTTTTTAAGACTGCTTTTTTAGCCCTTTGAATAGTCTTGCGGCGCTTTAAAGGACATAAACCACAGCACACACGAGTGGCTTTTTTATACCCTGCTCCTTACCGGTTCAATCAGCCTGCTGCCTGTTAATTATTGGATATTTTATTTTCTGCATGGGCAAAAGGGAATTAAAATTCATTTCAGGATTATATTTTTTTAATAGCCAGAAAGGAATTTCAAGCTTGTTTAAACAGAGGCTCCAAATATTGTCCCCGCTTTTTACTTTGTAAATTTCCTGCCCCTGGATTAAAAAAGATTCAAAGAAATCTTCTTCAATCTCCTTGTGAAATTCATACCGTTGTTCTTCAAATTCCCGGATTGTTTTTTTACCTAGGGGGATTTTGATTATCTGGTCAATGGCAATAGGGGTTCCATATTTAAATTTGTTCAAAGCACGGATCATCCCGGTTGGGACCTTCAGCCATTCTGCATAATGGCCAAGGGTTTCTTCTGTTTCTACTTTGATAGTCCCGATGATAAACTTTCCTTTTTTATAGGTTTTAAGAATTTTAAGGTTTCCTGTTACAATATCAGGGTTTATGGAAAGCTCGTCTTTTATCGATTTCGCCTTGGGTTCCCGGGGGAATTCAGGTGTTTTTCCCCGATAGGCCTTTGCTTTGGCGATTGTCCTTTTATGAATGATTTTTCCAGGTTTGATAATTGCCGTTCCTTTCCTGGCCAGAATGATTTCATCCTTGACCGGGAGTCTTAAATTCTGGCCGATATAAATGGTTGCCCTTTTATTCAGGCTGTTTGCAAGAATTAAATCGTTCAGCCTGACAGAATGAAGCCTGGCTATGGAGCCTGCTGTATCGTTTTTTTGAACCCGGTGAAACCGGCTTGGCTTTTGTCTGTCATGGTACAGTGCCGCAAGACGTTTATTGATATCCGGAGCGGGAATAATTTTTGGGAACCTGAGTTTGAATCCCCGGGGAATATATTTTTGCCCGTTGAAAACAGGTTTTCTCAAAGAAGGGTTCAAGGACCGGATATCAAGGATGTTTATGCCGAGTCTGTCAGACACTTCTTTAACCTGTAAGTACCCTTTTGTTTTGAGGGTCTGAAAAGTGACAGGTTTATGCAACACTATATTTCCAAAATATTTATTGGGGTTTTTTGCAACAATCCTGGCAGCCAGAAATTCAGAGTAAAAGTTTTTTGATGCAAATTTAAATGAACGGCTGCGATAGGATTTGATAATTTTTTCATAACTGCCTTTTGACTTTTTTGCCCTTTTTATGCCTGAAAGACCATGATTGTATGCTGTGAGTGCCAAAGGCCATTCTTTGAGTTCTGCATAATTTTTTTTGAGCAGGCGGGCTGCCGCATCCGTGGAAATATAAGGGTCCCGTCTTTCATCTACCACATACCCGATTTTCATATAAAGCCTGCCTGTAGCGCGTGTGAACTGCCATATCCCGGAAGCACCAAACTTGGAGTAGGCTTTAAAGTTATAAGACGATTCGACACAGGGCAGGAAGACAAGATCAACAGGAAGGCCATGGGATCTGAAGATATTTTTAAATTCATCAATTACAGCGCCTGAACGGATCAGTCCTTCTTTGAATTCTTTTTTTAATCCGGTCTGGCACCGCATGTTAAAAGCAGCAGTCCTGAAATCAGATGGTTGTGCATTGGAACCAAACAATGCTGCCACCCTTTTTGCTTCTTTTGATAATGGTTTTTTCCCTTTTGAAAGTGTTAAAAGGATATTTTTATACTTTTTGAACACGATTTTTTTTAATTTTTTATTTTTTCTTTTGCCCCTAAGGGTGTTAGACGCATCAAGTTGAATAACCTCATAAATAATTCCAAGATGTCTGGTGTCATGGATAAGGCCCTGGAATTTTGTAAATTTTGTAAATATATTTATCCAGAAATCAACATTGGTCTTAATTGACGGATAAAGGGGAAAATCAGGATCTTTAGCTCTTATATCCTTGCCGGTTGCAGCCATTGCCAAAGGCAGCGCTGTAAAAGACAGCATATAGCAAAGAAAAACAAGGCCCGTGATTACTTTTATAAATTGATTGTTCCTTTTGAATGCAGCCCGGCAAAAGTCAGTCATAAATTTCCCCTTGCAAGATAGTTTTTTTTAACCTGTCTTTGCTTGTAGCATCAGAGGCTATCATATAAACTTAAGTTTTAAAACCAGTGATTGCCATGGAAAATGGCATTCCCCACATTGACAGGATTAAAAAAATTCATAAATTATCAACATATGAAAAGTTTTAATAAGTTTGAACCGATGATGATAAAAATAGACGACAAGATAAGTATTCCAGAAAGTAAAATTTCGTTCCAGGGCATCCGGGCCCAGGGATCAGGTGGGCAGAACGTCAACAAAGTTTCCTCTGCGGTCCACCTCAGGTTCGACATTCATGAATCCGGTCTGCCGGGCAGGGTCAAAGATAAACTATTATCTCTCAATGACCAGAGAATTTCAAAAAACGGCATCCTGGTGATAAAAGCACAGAATTTTCGTAGCCGGGAAAAAAACAAGGAAGATGCGCTGAACCGCTTGCAGAAAATTTTGCAAAGCGTTCTTTTTTCAAAAAAGAAACGGAAAAAAACAAAACCTAAAAAATCCGTAGTTGCAAAACGCCTGGACAAAAAGATAAAACACGGCAGGATCAAAGAATCGCGCAAAAAAGTGGAGTATTAATAGCTCTTTTTTTGCAGATAAAGGCCTGAACAGTTGCTTGTAGTCTTTTAATATTAAAGTGAATCTATTGCCCTGGCAATTTTTCCCATGGCAGCGGCAATGGTTTTTTCATCAGCCATGGTATAATTCAGCCGCATGGTTTCAATACCTTCGTTTTCATTGGTGAAAAAGAATTTCCCCGGCACAAATGCCACATTGTTTTCAATTGCTTTGTGATAAAGTTTTATCATATCAAAGCCACAAGGTCCTGTGACCCATAGAAACATGCCCCCGTCCGAGGGAGAGCATGCAAATTCACCTGGCAGTTTTTCTTTTATGGCGGACAGCATTGCTGACTGCCTGGGCCTGTAAAGGCTTATGATTTCAGGCAGGTGGGAATCAAGGTATTTGCCTTTCAGGTATTCGGCGGCCAGGGCCTGGTTAAAGGTGCTGGTGTGAAGGTCAACCCCCTGTTTTACCAGGACAAGCCATTGGCTTAAGAATTCCGGGGCAACGTAAAATCCTATCCTTAAGCCTGGTGCAAAAATTTTTGAAAGCGTACTGATATAGATGACATTATCCGGTGCCATGGTCTTTATGGCAGGAATATCTTCCCCTTTGTACCGTAAAGCGCTGTAAGGATCATCTTCCACCAGAAGGGCGTTGTATCTTTTTATAATGCTTGCAATCCGTATCCTGCGCTCCAGGGTAATTGTCCTGCCTGTCGGGTTCTGGAATGTAGGAACCAGGTATATGAATTTAATTTTATTTGTTTTAAGTGTTTCTTCAAGGGATTCAGGCACAAGTCCCTCATCATCCATATCCATCCTGATATATAAAGGTTCGTAAGGATTGAAGGCGGAAAGGGCCCCTAAATAAGTTGGGGCTTCCAGGGCAATTTTATCACCCTTTGAAATCAATAGTTTGGCCACGGCATCAAGAATCCCCTGGGAGCCCGAGGTGATATTGACATTTTCTGTTGTCGCTGTTATCCCCCGGGATTCAAGAAGGAGTGATATCTGTTCCCGCAAGGGTATAAAACCTTCGGTCAGATCGTATTGGAATGCTCTGGACGAATATTTTGTCAATACCCTGTCTGTTAATTCCCTCATAATATCCATGGGGAAACTTTCAGGTGACGGTATGCCTCCGGCAAGAGAGACCACCCCTGGTTTGGAAACAACCTTTAAAATTTCCCTTATGGCATTGGCTGTCATTAATCTGGTCCTGCTTGAAAGAAGTGCTTCAAAGTTCATAATCCTACTCCTGTTTGCCCAACTCTTTTAAAAAATTACAACCTGTCTATTGGAACATTGGCCAGTTCATCCTCAAGATAGCCGTCCATGAGATCTTTATATTTGTCTTCAGGATAATTTGTTGTGCAGGACCTGCAGCAAAAATAAACCTTTGTTCAGGTTTGTTTGATATAAAGCTGTCCTCCGCAGTTCAGGCATTTTTCTTTTATGTCTTTCAATATATTTATCCTTTATCTTTTAATATCTTGCGGATAAAATAAAGCTAAAAAGGATAAAAGTCAAAAATAATAAGGAAAAGATGACAGGAGACAAAAATATCAATGGCGGAAAATAACGACAGATACAATCGAAACTATCCCATTTCCTGGGAGCAGCTTCACAGGGACTCAAAAGCCCTGTCATGGAGACTGCATGACAGGCAGGAAGAATGGAAAGGGATTGTTGCTGTAACCCGTGGAGGACTTGTCCCTGCTGCGGTCATTGCACGGGAGCTTGGGATACGGTATATTGATACTGTATGTATCACTAGTTATGACTGGAAAGAGCAGGGTGAAACAGAAATTTTAAAAAAGGTGGATGGTTCAGGTGATGGACTTCTGATCATAGATGACCTTGTGGATACGGGTTTGACAGCCAGAGTTGTCAGGAAAATGCTGCCGGATGCCTATTTCGCAACCGTATATGCCAAGCCTGCGGGGAAACCCATGGTGGACGCTTATGTGACGGAAGTCAGCCAGGACACCTGGATTCTCTTCCCATGGGATTCAGAGTCCCAATTTGTAGAACCCATTGCCGGGAAATAGCTGAACAGAACCTGCCCGCAAGCTGGAAACAATGCTCCCGGGCAGGTAATCTGGTTATTTGTTTCTATTTATAATATTTCTATGGGCCATAAGCCTGATGGCATTGATTTTAATAAATCCTTCAGCATCTTCCTGGTTGTACCCGCCTTCGATATCCATGGAAGACAGATCCTGGTCATAAAGGGAAGACGGGCTTGTCCTTGCAACGGGGTATGCCGTGCCTTTATAAAGCTTTAACGTGACCTCGCCGTCAATGACTTCCTGGCTCTTATTAATGGCCACCATGAGAAAATCCATTTCAGGGCTGAACCAGAATCCGTTATAAACCAGTTCTGCAAATTTGGCTGACAGCATGTCCCGGAGCCGCATAACCTCTCGGTCCATGGCAATGCCTTCAATGTCTTTGTGGGCCTCGTGGAGAATGGTGCCGCCGGGTGTTTCATATACCCCTCGTGATTTTATTCCCACAAACCGGTTTTCAACCATGTCCAGACGTCCGATACCATTTTCTTGGCCCAATTCATTCAGGTATTCAAACAGTTCAAGGGCATCAGTTTTGATTGTATTATCTTCAAGGTTGGTGATTTTAACCGGGATACCGTCCTTGAATTCAATTTTAATTTTTGTGGGACTGTCAGGTGCGTTTTCAGGGGAAACGGTATGGGAATAAATATTGTCCTCGCACTCGTGGCCCGGGTCTTCCAATATACCTGCCTCATGGGAAATGTGCAGCAGGTTGTCATCTTCACTATAAGGCTTTGATGCAGACTGCTTGGTGGGGATACCGTGACTTGCAGCGTAGTCAAGAAGATCTGTCCTGCCCTTGAAGGTGTCTAAAAATTTTTTGTTTTTCCAAGGTGCTATGACCTTTATCTTTGGATTCAGGGCATAGTAAGACAATTCAAACCTGACCTGGTCATTGCCCTTGCCTGTTGCACCATGGGATACGTACTCGGCCCCGACTTTTTTTGCAATTTCTATTTGCTTTTTAGCAATGATGGGCCTGGCAATGGCAGTCCCTAAAAGGTAGCGCCCTTCATATATGGTATTGGCTTTATACACCGGGAATATATAATCAGTGACAAATTCTTTTCTCATGTCTTCAATAAATACTTTAGTGGCACCGATTTTTAATGCTTTTTGTTCTGCTGCTAAAAAGTCCTCTTTCTGGCCGATATTTGCCATATAGGCGAATACTTCATAGTCTTGTTCCAATAACCATTTT
The DNA here is from genome assembly GCA_013151635.1 of Deltaproteobacteria bacterium. Taxonomy (GTDB): domain Bacteria; phylum Desulfobacterota; class Desulfobacteria; order Desulfobacterales; family Desulfobacteraceae; genus Desulfobacula. Next base: position 12,957 of record JAADHV010000036.1, read on the forward strand.
AATATAACCGAGGTATCAAGCCCTCCTGAATAGGCAAGAACAACTTTTCCTTTTGACATTGGTTCTCCTTTATTTTCTTAAACTCCAATTGGTTTTAAATGTCTTGGTCTATTAATGAAGAAAAATATTGAAATAGTCAACAATAAATGGATCGGGCCGGCAGTAGAACAATCAGGTCTTATTTAAAAGGAATCAGCATAATATTCCCAACGAGTATGAATAAGACAAGCAAAAAGTTAATCAGGGAAAGATCCATGAATTTCAAGAACAGACCTTCCCTGATCTGAATCGCCGGGATGACAGACAGTGCATTGATATCAGGGCCGTAGCTATAAAGCAATACAAGAATAAGCATCCCCTGCACTATCAGCACAAGCCCTGTTAAGGGGATGTTTTTGCAGTAAAGTTTTGCCAGGACACCTGCAAGGATGCACCAGGGAAGCACAAGAGAAGTATTGATCCTCATATCAATCCAGAAGGAATGACTCAGGACAAGGCTTAAAAGCAGTCCTGAAATCATTCCAAGGTAAGTCGAGATGATCAGTTGTTTCATCGCTATTTTGCTGTAAGCGTAATGACCACCCTTGTTCCGTCAGGTGGAAGAACGTCCTTGTTGCCTTTCATGGAGACTTCTTTCCTTTTTAAAACAGCCCCGTAGGTATATACTGAATTGCTGACAATGCCGACAGGGCAGGAGTCAAGACATAAAAGGCAGCCGGTATTTTTATCTTTGGCGTTTTTAAGATTGCCCCCGAATTTCATGACAATTGGAGTGTGATTTGATTCATCTATCACTTCATCAATGGTATACGCACGGTCCGCACCTTTCCAGGTGACAGTGACGGCAAATTCCTGGCCCTCAACATGGGTGACTTCTTTGTTTTTAAGGCTCATGTTATTACCTGGAACAGCATTGATTTTTAGAAGGGCATTATAAAAATCAAGATGCGAAACCAATCCTCTGAAGACTGCTTTTTCACCATTGCTTCCTTTTTCATAGACTGCAAAATGCCGGGTGGGTTGAAACATGTATTTCCCGTTCACTTCAGCCAGAAAAGAGACTGTTTTTTTATCTTTATCAAAGGTAATAGGGTTTTCCCTTGTCAGGCCAAGCCCGGCAAAGGCATCCATCGTAAAAAAAAATAAAAGACCTGCGATAATCAAGAATTTTTTTGTCATATTCCGTTTTTTCCTTTTTTCATGATTTTATTGTAAATGACAGGGATTAAAGAGACCATAACAATCAACACAAGCCCGATAATAAATTCTTTTGAGAGCTTTCCTTGCACCAAGTCCAAAAGTGAGCTTGAAAACACAATAAATGCAATGCAGGCAGGCAGCATGCAGATAAAAGTAGCAATGATATAATGGGAAAATTTAATCTTTGTCAACCCAAATGCATAATTTAATAAATTAAACGGGAAAAGGGGTATCAGCCTTGTCAGCGCGACAGCCTTCCATCCGTGTTTTTTAACATTGTCCTGAAGTTTGATCCATTTAGGGCCGGTCAGTTTTGATTCAATAAAATCTGACGATATATACCGGGATATTAAAAAAGCAATCCCGGCCCCGGTTGTTGCACCTGTAATGGAATAGACGATGCCCCAGACCGGGCCGAACAGAATGCCGCCGGCAATGGTGATGGGAAGGCCCGGTAAAAACAGTGCCGGTGCAAGGGCATAAACAAGCATATATATCACAGACCCTAAGTTCCCGCTTTCATGAATCAGCCCGCTTAATTTTCCCGGATCCAGGTATGCGAGTGCTCCTGCAGCCCTGGTCCAGGCAATGGCAGCGATGATCAATCCTGCAAAGATAAGCTTTAGCACTACACCGTTCCTTCTTTTTTTTTCAAAAGCTGTATATGTTCTTTCCCTTGTGGTTTTTGCCGGTTTTCTTTTAAGTTTTCTTTTAAGTTTCAGCCGGTTCAGATAGGTAAAGGGCGGTTTAGAAATTTTGGCTTTTCCTGCCATGGTTTTTTCAGGGTCAAACACCAGGTCCAGAACATGAAAGGCATCGCTGCTTTTCGACAGCAGGTTAACGCACCCGGCACAATAGCTCACAATTTTATGTGGAGAGGCTTCATTAACCCTTTTTCTTTTCCATGTTTGGGCAAATCCAGGAGATACGCATGCGACACTGCCACCTTCACCGCAGCAGAAAGTCTTTGATTTCTGATGGGGAGTATCAACGATTTCAAGGCCCTTTTTTCTTAGAACTGACCGGACAGAATCCTGTATGCTTTTTTCAAACCGCATAGGGCAGGGGTCGTGGATGGTAATTTGACCGGAAATTTTTCTGGTATCATCAAACCCGAACCGGGAAATAATATCATACACGGTTTCCACCTTGAATTCTTTTCCATAGGTATTAAAAATTTTATGGCAGTTGGGGCAGGCAACAATGATGGTTTTAATCTTATGTTTTATAAGAAAGGATTTCATTTCAAAAAACATCTCATTAAAATAATCCTGTCTTCCGAGGTCATGTGAAACTTTAGTGCAGCAGTCCAGTACAATCCCTGTGTTTTCAACCTGTTTTTTTAAATATTCAAAGGTATTTAAAGTGTTGGCGGGACGGGTTCCTGCCAGTGTGCAGCCTGGAAAGAAAACGGTATCACAGTTTTCAGGCAAGCTGTAAAGAGAATACTTTTTTGAATTCCCCTTTTTTTCATAGTTTAAAAGTGTCTTATGTTTGGAAAAATTAATCAGGCCTTTTTTGACGGCTTCCTTCCTGAGGTCAAGGAACCAGGCTGCCGGATCAAGCTCTTTCGGGCAGACAGATGTACACAAGCCGCAAAGGCTGCATTCAAAGGAAATACCAAGCCATCTGCCCGGATCAGCCTTGTAATTTTCTGCTATGGATCCAGGATTCCCGTAAGTCATAAGAAATCCGCATTCTTTTTTACAGACACCGCATTCGTTGCAGGTGTCAGCCATTGCATTGGTCACATAAAATTTTAGATCTTGAGTGATATCGGAACCTCTGAACATATTTCCCCTTTAAGTTGTTTTTACAGATATATTTAATGGCAGACACACTTTTTAGTCAAAGTGATACTTTTAATGATGAATTTAATTTGTATCGAAAAAACTGATAGTTAACGGCATTGACACGTGGATGGTTAATCTGCAGTGCGCAGGTCTTTAAAACAGGTTGTTTTTATTACATCTTGGGGGGATTGCTCCCTTTTACACCTGGTTGTCTTCTGGTGTGGCCCACAAAATATGATCTTTGTTAATGAATAAAGTTTCGTATTTTATCGGGTTTTCAAGACCTGTCTTATACATTGTCGAATTCATAAGGACTAAAAAAGGTTCACGGTCACTGCTGATTAAATCGCTTACCCTGTTGTAACCCGGGGCCCTGTCAATATTTACACATGCACTTATTTGAGCACCGTCCACAAGGGTGACTCTAATCGTACGGGTATTAATATCTTTACAGAATTCTGAATTTCCCATGATTGCCTCCTCGTTGATTTAAAAGATGAAAATTTACTAAATATTATAACATATATTGCCTTGATTTTTATATGGTCATAAAAAAAATGCTTGATAATATCTCCTGCAAAGAACATATCAGGGTGCAAAATTTTAAAGTGACCACGCATGTAATTAGTTCTTGTTAACCAGTATGAGATTGATGTAAATAAACAATGGATTAAACATTTAGCAAACCTGTCAATATTGTTAACATGGAATACTTTTTATGAAATTGATCGCTGATAACCTCCGAATTACAAAAAAGGACATACAGGAGGCACTAAGGCTCCATGATCCAGAACCTGTGCAGTCTCTTGTAAAAAAGTGCATGGAAAAAGGGGCCTGGGCCATTGATGTAAACACAGGGCCTCTTTGTAAATCCCCTGAAGAGGATATGGGATTTTTCATCAGGGCGGTGGAGGGCGTGACAGACTTGCCCCTGCTGATTGATACCTCCAATCATGCTGCCATGAGGGCAGGGCTTGAGGCTGCAAAGAACAGGGTTCTTATAAACGGGTTTTCCCTTGAACCCCGTAAACTTGAGAAAATGCTGCCTCTTGCAGGAAAGTATGATGCCGATATTATAGGTTTCCTTTTGTATCCTGACAGCAGGGTTCCAAAAGATGAGGCAGGCAGGTTCGAGATCGCGCTTGAACTTTTTGAAAAAGCTGAGGCAGCCGGTGTTTCAAAGGAGCGGATTATTATTGATCCTGTTGTACCGCCTTTGGCATGGGAGAACGGGATTGTCCAGGCAAGGGCTGTTTTGAATGTCATAAGGGCATTGCCGGATCTTTTGGGTTTTAATGTTCGCACCATATGCGGACTCTCAAACCTGACCGCAGGGGCCGGCGATAAAGTGAAAAAGACCCTTATGGAGCAAAGTTATGTGGCTATGCTGGCAGGGGCCGGCCTTGATTATGCCCTTTTGGATATATTGAATCGCAGGACCGTGTCTGCTGCCAGGACCGCGGGAATCCTTTCAAAGGAAGAAATTTTTTCCTGGGGTATGGTTCCAGGGGTATAAAAAAAATATATTTAATTGCTTTTAGCAATTATTTTAGTTGACAAAATTCAAGTATTTGGGTAGCCTGAAAAGAAAATCTTTCCAATGGACATTATGGAGATCACTTTATGCCCAAAGAAAATATTAATGTCACAGAGGCCATAAGGGCATTCAACCGGTATTATACTCATAAGATCGGCCTTCTTAACAATCATTTGTATGGCACGCAGTTTTCCCTTACAGAGGCACGTATTATTTTCCATGTCGGAGAAAATGATGGGGTTACGGCAAGTAAAATGGCATCCCTTTTTGGCCTGGATCCTGGTTACACAAGCAGGGTGATCAAAAAAATAGTACAGGCTGATATCCTGAAAAAGGAAAAGTCGAAAAAAGATACCCGGATACATTATTTGTCTTTGACAGCTAAAGGGAAAAAGGTTTTAGCAAACCTTGTTATGATTTCAAACAGGTTTATTGAAGACTTATTACAGCCGTTGGCCAATCCCGAAAGGGTTCAAATCCTTGAGGCTATGGAGAGGATTAAGAATCTTTTGGAAAAAAATATAGATAAAACAGATATTTATACCATAAGGAATATGAGACCAGGTGACCTTGGATACCTGGTTTCAAGCCATATGATACTTTATGGTAAAGAATATCATTTTGATAATACCTTTGAATATTATGTTGGAAACGATGTCATGGCTTTTGGCAGGGATTTTGACCCTGAAAAAGAGAATTTATGGATTGCTGAAAACAGGTTTCAGAGGGTGGGAACCATTGCCATTGTGAATAATGGAAAAGGGGTTGCGCAGCTGCGGTGGCTTCTGGTTGAGGCATCTGCAAGGGGGCATGGTATAGGTGAGAAGCTTGTGGATACTGCTGTTAGCTTTGCCCGGGAAAAATTATATGAGAAGATTGTTCTGATGACTACGGACTTTTTAAAACCGGCAAGGCTTTTGTATGAAAAGTTCGGCTTCAAACGGACCTCCTCTCAAGAAGAAGTTAAATGGGGAAAAAAGATGCGTATCGAGTACCTGGAACTTCTACTTTAAGATACTTATGCCTATCTTGCCAACCGGGCAAGAGTGTTTTTTCCCAGCACGCGTTCTGTTAAACTATTGAACAGGACTGCGGGTAGCGTAATGATTGCCACCAGTGTTGCCATAGCAGCAAAATACTGATTTTATCTTTCCTTTCATACTCTGCATTCAGTTGATATGCGAAACTGTTACTCTTAGGATAATTGAGCCATGAATGTGTGCGAGGTAGTTTGAGAAAATTAATGAAATTATAACCATATGGCACGGGCTGGATATAGGAATTGTATCGTTTTCAAGTTTACGAATATTTTAACTTAAAAATGATTGAAAAGATTTTATAAAATCTACAAATAGCAATGGTTCTGATTGTCCTGGAAGCGGCCCTGGGATTTCTTGGAATGGGAGCTCAACCCCCTGCACCCAGTTGGGAAGCAATGATGAGCAATGGGACGGCGTATCTCTTTATCTCCCCCTGGGTAATTTTATTCCCCGGTCTTGCCATGATATTGACCGTTTTAGGATTTAATTTATTCGGCGATGCCCTCATCGAGTTTTTAGATGTCAAAAATAAGCAATACGTTCTGATAAAATAGTCGTTAATGTATGCAGGAAATATCGTTGAATTTGGTAATATTAAAACCGTGTCACCCCATCATCCCTATACTAAAGCGCTAATTGAGAGCATCTTTAAAACGGTTCCCGGTGAAAAAAATCACACATCAACAATAGAAGGTGAAGTTTCGAGCCCTTTTAATTTACCACCCGGTTGTGTGTTTGCTTCAAGATGTAAATATGTGAGATATATATCCATTTTGCATTCCAAAAAGAGCATAGGGCTTTTTTTATAAACGGGAGAAGGAATAGATGCTTTTACGCTCGTTTCCGTTCCTTCACCATTTCTTCATAAAGGCTATTTATAATTACCAGAACCGGAGAGGCAAAGGCAATTTTCTCAAAACCGATCCGTCAATCATATAACCCAGGGCTTTTACCGGGCCCCCGGCTGCTTTCGGAGGGGTAGTGATGAAAATCAAAAATATTACAAAAAGATATTTTAGAACCGTCGCGTTGAACAAGGTCAGTTTCGAAGTATCCGAGGGTTCTATTACAGGCGTTATTGGCCCGAATGGAGCTGGTAAATCAACCCTTCTGGACATAATTTCAGGTTTTCAGAATCCTGATGAGGGTGAAATATATTTCAATGACAGGCCGCTCACGCTCATGTTGTTCAAAGAGAAAAAAAAGGTTCTTTCCTATATGCCGGAACATCTTGAAATTTATCCTGATTACTATGTTGATGATTTCATACGATTTCTCCATGGAGCGACAAGGTATATTGACACGGACTTGATTGATATACTTAACCTTGCGAAGGTAAAAAATAAAAAAATACGTTATCTGTCAAAAGGGTATCATCAGAGGTTAAAACTCTTTTTTGCATTGTCCAATACCAAAAAAATTATGGTACTTGACGAGCCTTTTGATGGGTTTGACCCCATCCAGCTTATTGACATATTGGAGTTTATCAGGTCTGAAAACAGAAAAGGCCGGACCTTCATCCTCTCCATCCATCAGCTCTACGATGCAGAAAAAATATGCAGCCACTATGTATTACTTAACCAAGGCAAGGTTGTGACTCAGGGCAGTATACAAACCCTGAAGCAGACATTCGGGGACGACAGTTCATCATTGGAGCAAATATTCATGAGGGCCATAGAATGAGACAGTTTCTTATACTCAGTCTCAAGGAAATCGGGGATACGTTTTTTTCAAAAACGGCCTTGTTGTTCCTGGTGCTTGTGAGTTTTATTGTTGGATACGGGTTTTTTACTGCTGTTGGTTTATATAGCAGACAAAGCATGGCTGCTGTTAACAACCTCTTGTATGCGAGGGGCTTTGAACCTGTACCCGGTGTATTTGGACCGACTTACGGTGGATTGTTTCTCCTTTTCTCCTTATTCCTGCCGTTTGTGATCATTCAGCTTATAAGCCTTGAAAAAGAGCAAAATACCTTTTCCATTTTAACGCAGCTCCCTTTCAGCTTCAAAGATATTCTTACAGCAAAAATAATAGCTTCTTTCCTGTTCTTGTTGTTCGTATTGGTACTGACAGTTCCCTGCATTATCCTCTGGCGAATATATGGCGGGCACATTCCTTATAACGAGTTGTTCTTGCTGATATCAGGGTATTTGCTTTATGGTATGTTTGTCGTGTCCGTATCTTTTTTTTCTGCTTCTCTCTTCGACAGTAGCGCGAATGCTTCAATTTTTTCAATCTTCTTGATCATAACATCATGGGTGATCGATTTTGGTAAAAATATGAACATATCGCAGGCCCTGTCCTCTATTTCCGGATGGACTGTCACCCGCATGCTGAAGTTTTTTGAGAACGGTATCCTCTCTTTTACAGCCGCCATGTATTTTGTCCTCGTCTGTTCCGTCTTTTTCGTATTGACATATATCTTTTTAAGGTTTGATCTAAAGAGTAAGTGGAAATTGATATCTTTGACAGTTATCCTGTTCTTGTTTGCCATGTTTATTATTTCTAATATTACGCTTAACATTGACATGACGGAAAGCCTTAGGAACTCATTTCCCCCTGGCATTTCAAGAGCGCTGAAAAGGGTTCCCGACCTTGAGATAGATGTCTATATGGAGAAAGCAGATTCCAGGTTTGAAGATTATCAAAGGAGCTTTCTGAAAAAGCTGGATCTTGTAAAAAATGACGTAAAAGTCAGGATGATGACTGGTGATGCACTCAAGAAAAACTATGGATTGTTTGTTTATAAAATCAATGGAAAGTCAGGGAAAACTTACTCTAACAGTGAAAATGCAATATTTCCGATAATATTTGGACTTGGCGGGATAAGTGTCGGCCATGGGAATAAAGAGAGCAACTTCAGCGGTTACCCACTTGTCGTGAAAGGAAAGCTGTCAATGATTCGCTACACATATTATTTGCTCATACCCATGGGAATGTTATTGGCCTTTGCAGTTAAAAAAATCAAATTGAGAAGGAGGTTTGAAAAATGAAGAGAACAGGGACACTGCTATTATTTGTATTTCTTTTTTTCTTTTTAGCGTCAGGGGTAGTACTTGCCGGAAAAATCAGTCGTGTTAATTTCGACAATGAGGTTGCTGGTGCACCATCGAAATTTTTTAGCTCGTTTGTGGGGACCTGGTATATACTTAAGGATGGTAAGGATATAGTTTATGCGGTTGATGGCAGAAAATGGGCGAGGGGAACGATGTCCGCCGGAATTGCGGATAAAGCAAAGGCATTATATGGGCAACGGTATGCCGAGTTTTTAGACAGCCTTGCGGCATACAGATATTTCCCGCTGACTATTTATCAAGGAATCAAGGATGTTAACAGCGGAACCATATCCGTATCTTTTAAGGCAATTGATGGCCGAATTGACCAGGCTGCCGGTATTGCATTTAATATCAAACAAAATGGTGATTATCTGGTTATAAGAGCAAATCCACTTGAAAATAACATGGTAGCTTTCAAAATGGAGCGAGGTCACCGCTCCGTCGTGCAATGGATACGAAATATTCCCATAAAATCAAAAAAATGGTATACTTTAAAAGTAGTTATCGATGGTGAGAAGGCCGAGGGTTATCTGAATAACAAACGATATATCAGCTTTAAATATAAGAAGAAGATAGATGGCAAGCTTGGTTTATGGTCAAAATCTGATTCCCATGTCTTCTTTGATAACTTTTTTGTGCAGCCAAAATAAATTGTGGCATCGCCGAACAGGTTGATGGCCTCATCAATATAACCGCTCCATTTCAGCGCGTCACGGACCTTGGCCCCGCGCAGCGTGTATAAATTGTGCATATTGTGAGAAAGCAGTTCAGCCCCGAAAAAGGCTTTAATATCCGGCAGATAAAAGGTCAGCTCTGCCGGCGCTTCTGATTCCGGTGTGTATTGAAAAACAAAGCGAATCCCATCAATTGTCATTTCCTGGCCTGTTCTATCTACAAGCTCGGTGGGGCTCATAATGCCAAAGCTTCCAAAAGGGGTTGCTTTGCCCAGCCCGTTGTCCACATGCCCCCGCACAGAAGGCACAAGGTTTTTGCCATACATATGCAGCCCGACGTCCCATGGCTATGCCCGCAATGATATTTTCACTGGTGGCAGCCTCCAGAAATCCCTTGGGCGCAATAATACGGACCTTGTGCCTGGCCGCTTCTTCAGGCAACATCACGCCCAGCACTCCTCCAAAATGGTCGATGTGGCTGTGAGAATAAATAATGGCCACAACGGGCTTTTTCCCCAGATGCCTGCGGCCAAAGGATCTTGAACGTCGGTTAGGTGTGAGCCCCGCCCAGATCAAAGACCCTGACGCTTGATATTGCAAGGTCTCTTGCCAGAAGCGACTTTAACCCTGTGGAGGTGCGTTTTGAACATATGGAACCTGGATTACGCCAATGAGTATGATAAAGTCTTCAGAGCGCCCATATTATTTCAACAGCCGGAAAACATGATTATTTGTCAAAAGAAACACTTTCTGGCACCCATAATATCCCGGGACCCCAATCTTCAGGCTGCTCTAAAGAATTATGCTGAAAGATCATTAGAGGAACAAAGCAATATAGAATCATTGCAGGTCAAAGTGCGCAAATATATTATTAACCGCCTCCCTGATGGCGGGATTAATATGAAAAGCATTTCAAAAGCCATGAATATGGATTCCAGCACATTGTACAGACAGCTGAAAAAGGAGGGCGTTACCTTCAGGGATTTGTTGCACAAAACAAGGCAGGAGCTGGCAAAAAGCTATTTGCTTCAGGGCTTGACCAGTTCACAGGTTACGTATCTTCTTGGTTTTTCCGAGCCGGCCCCTTCTGCCTGCCCCCGGTAGCCCCTGTTTTATGTTGATGATGATCCTGAAGGTTGAATGATCTGGCTTAAATGTTTTACCTCAATATTTCTTTTCTGCTTTAATGCTCCACCTCTAAGCTGCATAACACATCCCGGGCATTCGGTCACCAGAAGATCAGCTCCTGATTTTTCAACATCATCAAGTTTTCGTGTCAAAATTCCTTTTGAAACCGATGGGAAATTAGCTGAAAAACTGCCTCCGAATCCACAACAGGTCTCTTCCTCATCAGTTTTGATATATTCATGCCCGGATTTGGCAATCAATTTTTTCGGATCATCTTTGATACCGAGCCCCCGGCACAGATGGCAGGGAGAATGAAAGGCTGTTTTCCTGGGAATGGAATTGCCCCTGATATGTTCAATCCCTATAACCTTATTAATAAACTGGCTGAACACTATCACTTTGTCAGAGAATTGGGCAGCCTTGTTTCCTGCATATTCCTCAACAAGATCGGGAACATGGTTTTTAAGGTGGGATGCACAGGAGGCACAAAGGGTGACAATATAATCGATATTAAGTTCTTTAAAGGCATTGATATTCTGAAGGCCCAGGTCTTTCGCTGCTTGTTTTTCACCCATCATCAATACTGGAAGTCCACAGCAGGACTGGTCCAGAGGAAATTCAACCTGTACCTTTGCCTGATTAAACAATGCCATGGCAGCTTCCAATTGTTCCGGGTAAACAAAATCCTGGACACAGCCGGAAAACAGGGCAATTTTGCACGTTGGATTTTTAACTTTCGAGCGCAAGGTTTCAAACCGGTCCCTGAAAGGTTTATCTGTAATGGCCGGCAGAACCCTGAAATTATGGTCTTTTGAAAATATCATGGGAAGATGACGCAAATAAGGGGTTGCGCCTCTAACGTGTTTCTGGGCAAGGCTTGCAGTCCTCAAAAGTGTATGAAACAGCTTCCGGTTTTTCAACACTTTTCCCAATAGTAAACTTTTTAAAGGATGTCCTAGTTCATCCTGGATTCTGGCATGGATTTCCTTGATGAGCCCTGGCAGATCAATCCCCCCTGCACAGACTGCTTTACAGGCTCCGCAATTGGTACAGTTTTGAACAAGGTTCTTTGCATTCTCTCTGCCATGGAAAAAATAAGTGGTAATAAGGCCAATGGCCCCGATATAGATATACCCGAGCCCATGTCCGCCGACCATTCGGTAAACAGGGCAGACATTGGCGCAGGCCCCGCACCTGATGCATTGAAGTACCTGGGCAAATAGAGGGTCCTGTGCAATTTTTTTCCGGCCGTTATCCAGAAAGACAATATGCATCTGCCGTTTTTTCCCCTTTGTTATCTTGCATTCCGAAGGCCCGGTTATCCACATGGTTCCTGTTTCTGAAATGGCAAAGTTGGCCCCGGTAATTCCCATATCCGCTTCTATATATTTTTTTCTGAGCTGTCTTCTGGCCACTTTTACAAGTTTTTCTATCTTTACGTCCTGATGTTTTTTCGTGACATCAGAAAACAAATCCGCCACCTGGTATCGTGACAGGTGAATGGCCGGCATGACCATGTGGGAAGGGCCTTCTTTTCTCATTTGCACAATCCATTCCCCAAGGTCTGTTTCTGTAACCTCAAGCCCTTTGTTTTCAAGCCATTGATTCAAATGGATCTCTTCAGCGGTCATGGATTTTGATTTTATGATTTTTTTGGAATGGGTTTGTTCTGCAATTTGTGCAATGATCTTGTTGGCGTTTTCAGCCGTATCTGCCAGATGAACTTTAATGCCGGCTTTTTCTGCTTTTAAAATAAACCTGGAAAGCAGGTGATCAATGTTTTTTACAGCATTGGCTTTAACAGCTGCCACTTCTTTGACAGTTGCGTCCATATCCATTTCAGAGAACGCATTGAGTCTTGACGTTCTGTACGCCACAGCAAAATTATCCATGGCTGTTCTTAAAAAATCATTTTTCAGGGCATTGTCAAGCCTGTCTTTATATTCTTTAAAGCTTTCATTTTCTTTCATGATCAACCCCCTGTCAGCATGATATGAAGTTCCAAAGGCCCGTGAACACCAAGGGCAAGGACCCTTTCAATATCCGCTGTTCTGCTTGCGCCTGTTATAAATGCAGTAGATGAGGGCTGTCTTATCATTTCATCGAGTTCGTCTGACATTTCAAGGGCTGTTTTGCGGATATTAGATTTTTCAAGAATGGCAACATGGGTTTCACACAACATGGTAGACAGTCTTGTCTCCTCGGAATCCGACTTAAGAACAAGGGTTCCGGTTTCTGCGATTCCAAAATCCATCAGGGTCACCCCCATCTCTATCCCTCCGGGAAATTTGCGCAAGCCCTCATTTATAAGGGTTATGCCATTTGCTTTACAAAAAGACTGCAAAAGTTCAAACATTGGTCCGGCAAGTATGCTCCCCATAACTGACAAGATCAAAATCATAGGAGGGACCCCATGCGGCCTCTATACTATTCTTGCGGCTTTCAACATGACCAGGATTGAGACGGAAGAATTTTAATAACGGTTTTATGACTTTATGGAAGATCTTTCTTGCGATCTTGGCCTCATCAAACGAGGCCATCTGGCACATGATCTTGCAGGCTGCATCAGCCATGTCAATGGCAAGAGCTGCACCTGTGCCTTCGCCAAGGCGCATATCAAAATCGATCAGGGGTACAAGATTCATGTGGGAAAGCGCAGCTTTCTGTGCCTGTTCCACGGATTTATGGCCGGATATGAGGTATCCTTGAATTGAAGGATTGATAATATAGGCCACAAGTCCAGCAGCAGTTGAAATAACCCCGTCAAGCACAACAGCAGTCTTTTTGGAAGCTGCCGCAAGAACCGCACCTGCAATACCCGCGATTTCGAATCCACCGATTTTCTGAAGAATTTCAAACCCGTTGCCAGGATCAGGACTGTGAAATTGCAGGGCCCTTTCAATGACCTTTGTTTTGTGTAAAAGCCCCTTGTCGTCCACGCCTGTTCCTCTCCCTATGGCCATGCCAGGTGGTATCCCGGTAATAACGGAAATAATCGCAGAGGCAGAAGATGTATTGCCAATGCCCATTTCTCCCATCCCCACGATATCGACAGGGTGCCTGTCATATGTGGTAAGAAAGGTGGACATCCCGTTTTCAAGGGCCGTGATCACCTGCTGTTCTGTCATGGCGTTTTCAATGGCAAAGTTTCTTGTTCCCCTGGCAACTTTTTTCATGACCAGGTCCGGGTGGGGCAAAAAATTATAGTTGACGCCCATGTCCACTATTTTCATCTCTATGTCATGGTGCCGGCAAAGGACATTGATGGCAGCTCCGCCGTTTAAAAAATTATCCACCATCTGGGCTGTGACCTCGGCTGGGTAAGCTGAAACACCTTCTTCTGTGATTCCGTGGTCTCCTGCAAACACAAACAGGTTTTTTTGCAGTATCCTGGGATTGAGATCGTTTTGGATGAGGCTCATTCTGATGGCAAGGTCTTCGATGCGGCCAAGGGCGCCAAGGGGTTTTGTCTTGTCGTCGATTTTAGAAGTTGCAGCGGCAAGCTTATTGTCTGACAAGGGGGTAATAGTTTCAATCACCTTTCTGCAAAGGCTGTCTGGCGTAAGCTCATTCAGCCTGGCGGGAGACTTGGCTTTTTGTCCGGGTTCATCCGGCACTGTGTCAGATGCAAGTCTGAAATCAAGGATGTATTTCAGGTGTTTGCCACAAAGCACATCCGGCATAAGTTGCAAGGCTTTCTCCGGGGCAACAATATCTTCAATCAAAAGCATGAGTTCTCTTTCATGGGCCTGCATAAACGGGACAGCCTTTTCCATGTGGTCCCGTGTCATTCCGTAAACACCGGTTACTACAGCTTCTTTGTAGTGGATAAGATTGAGAAGGTTGGTTTCAATGTGTTCATTTTTTGAAATCCCGCTGAAAAAAGAAATCCTGCCTGCTTTGCCGAGCTTGGCAATGCCCTGGCAAAATGCAATGTAATCAGCGCAGGTATTGATCACCAGTTCAAATTCACTCTCATGGGTATCTTTGGTACAGGCTATACCGGTTGCCCCAAGATATGGGGCAACATGTTTTATTTTTGCCTCATCCTTTTCAATTATGTGAGGGATCAAGCCTGAATGATGGGCATAAAGAGCCGTGATCAAACCCATGGTGCCGGCACCTAAAACCAGTATCCGGTCATTTTTTTGCGCACTTAATTTTTCAAAAGCATTGATTACGCATCCGACCGGCTCTGCAAAGCAGGCCACATGGGTGTTAAGATCATCGGGAAGAGGAATCAGGCTTTTTTCCGGCAGGACAGCCCTGTCTGCAAAGCCTCCGTCTGTATGAAATCCTGTTATTTTCATATCTTCACAGAGGTTTTCCCTGCCGGTTTTACAAAACCTGCATGTGCCGCAGCTTTTCCCGGGCCAGACAATATGCCTTTTCCCGGTATGGTCTTTGACCACCATTTCATGGCCAAGAACCCTTGGAAAAACAAGATCCCTGTGGCCCTGTTCCCACATTTTGGCATCTGTCCTGCAGATGGCGCAGCAAAGGACACGGGTTTTGGTGAATCCTTTTTCAAGCTTTCCTGTTTCTTGATCACCATGTCCTGTTTCAAGCGTTTTCAGGCCGGTCAGCACCATTTTCATTTTTTATAGATCCTCTTCAGTCAGAACAAGTTTTTTAATACGTATATTGTGAAATCCCTTTTTTTTAAGGTAAGCCTCATGTTCCTGTACGGCATTTATCCGGTCAAGGGGAAAGACGCTTGCTTTATCAAGACTGACAAGCAGGTAACCGTTATCTTTAAAGCGGATATACTCCCGGCCGGACTTTAAAATAAGAAGTTCCATTTTATTCCACCAGGCTGTGAAGCTTTGTTAATCCTTTTTTTGGATCAGTGTTCTGGGCTCCTACCCATTTTTCAAGGGTTTCAAAGGCTGTGCCTGCTTCCAGGAGTTTTGTTGCCTGTTCAATCCCGCCTTCCAGGTCTTTTGATTTCCCTGCTGCAAGGAAAATCAGGCCTGCATTGAGCAATGCGGCATCCTTTCTTGCACTGTTTTCCCTGTTTGCCAAGAGTGCGGCAAATCGTTTTGACTCTGTTTCAATATCTTTTTCAGGCGACAGCATATTGTAATCTTTTGTGGCAAGACCAAGTTTTTTGGGGTCAATGGTGAATTCATTGATCCCGTCTTTTTCAGAAATTTGAGCGCAATGGGTAATGCCGCAGACCGAGGCCTCATCCATCCCCTTGTCTGAATCATCAATGGACCCGTGCAGCACAATGGCGCTTTTATAGCCGATTTCCTGCATAACATCTGCCACCGGCAGTATCATTTCTTTTGAATAGACTCCCCGGACTCCGATGGAAGGAAGGGCCGGGTTTGCAAGGGAAGCTGCAATATTAAGGGTTGACCCGAAATAAATCCGGGACAATATTCTGCCAAGGGCCATGGGGTGAATATTGGGGCTCATGCCGTTGAAGAGCCCAAGGCCCACATTTTCTATGCTTTTAGCAACAGTATCTGCTGTGCATTCCACATCAACACCCAGGGCTTCCGCCATGTCAACGGTTCCACAAATAGAGGTAATGGCCCTGGCACCGTGTCTTGCCATTGGAATATTTCCTGCGGCCGCAATAATAGAGGCTGCAGTACTTATGTTGAAGGTTTTAAAGGTGTCCATGCCGGTGCCGCTGTTATCAACGGTTTTGATTTCCTTGCTCAAGCTTACCTTTGTGGTATCAAGTTCGTAAATGGATTCCCATGATCCTGCAACTTCTTCTTTTGTTTCGCCCTTGGCTGTCAGGGCTGCCAGAAAGGCGCCCTGCTGCATGTCCGTGACGTCATTATTTAAAATTAAAACAAACGCATCCCTGGCTTCATTCCTGGTAAGATTTTCTTTCTGGATGAGACGGGTGATAATATTTCCGAATTCCCGGTTCAATGTCTGAGACATAAATATACCTCCTGAATAGTTTTATTCAAAAGGATTTTGTCCCAGCTTAAGAATCCTGAAATTTTGTATGCAGGCAGGCTTTTCGACTTACGGATCATCCTAATTACTGCGTCTTCCCCTTTTATTAAAAAAGAGTGACTTATTGCAGTTTTCGTCCCCGATCACGGCAACGGCTGGCATGTGACGGACTTGCACCGTCTTTCCTTTTACCTTGGAATTTGAACTGTAATAAATCCCAAGCACCTTTATACCTTAAAAATGTTATATACCCCTTGAATCTTTAGTTTGTCAACCAGTAAAAACACGATTGCAGATCAGCCTCCCTTTTAGATGGGGCAGACCTTTTTCTTTGTCATAAAGTTCAAATTTTACAATGGCCTTATGGTTTTCTTTATCGGCCTTGGTTTCATATCCCAGTGCTGTTGTCGCAGGCATGAATATCGGCAGTTTAAAAGATGCCTCAACACGGGCAGGACCATTAATGTCAAATTCCCTGTCAAGGCTTGCCACCACCCTTGCAAGGCTCCACATGCCGTGGGCAATGGCTTTTTTGAATCCGAAAAGTTTTGCAAAAACAGTATGGAGATGATGCGGGTTGTAATCCCCGGAGACTTTTGCATACCCACGCCCGGTACCGGACGGGACAAAAAAAGTTTCTTTTGTTTCCGGGAACAGGTTTTTTTTTCTTTTTCTAGGTGTCTTACCTTTTTTTGCATGGCTTCTTGTAAAAAAAGTTGCAATGCCTTGCCAGACAATCCGGTTGTCCGACATCGTTTCAAGTACAAAATTGGTTTCAATTCCTTTTTTAGTCTTTTTTATGCTGGAAAGTGTGCAGGCAAGGTCAAGAATTTCATTTGTTTTAATAGACCGTTGCTGTTCAAAAGACTGGAAGATCTGTATCAGGCCCAATGGATTGACAGGGAAAGAGGATGAGGTTATAAACCTGCCTAAAAGGCCGATGAAAAGTGTCTGTAAATAGGGCATGGGGATGATGTCGGGCTTGTTTTCTGAAAAACCGCAGACCTGCCTGTAATTTTTAATCAGGTCTTTATCCGGCAAATAGTTTTTTAAAATAATACGGGTTTTGTTGACAACAGCGGTATCGGCAATCGTATTGGATCTGAAAGGGGAAATCAAAAGTGCCTTGAGAAAAATCAGTCCCATGGATGGATGTTTTTTTATTTCCACCCTGGTTTCAGGATCACAAAGCTTGATATTTACCATGTGTTGATTATTTTTCATAAGGTAACCACTCTATCTTTGTCAGGACTTGAAGTCAATAAAGGTAAATCATGTTTTTTTAAAGAATTCATAATTAAGGTTGACGAACGATTTTGCAGGGTATATTAGCATGAGCGATTTTGATAAGTTTATTTGAATTTTAAAATAAAAGATGCAATTAACCTCGTAAGTTTTAAGGATTTATGATAAAAATATTTAGATGGTAAAATCATTTAAAATATACTTGCGGGATAAACAATGGGGTTTATTCTACAAAGATAAACAAAGAAGTTTATGTTGGATTAAAACAATCCAAAACTTATTTTAACAGGAGACAGGAAATGGGTACAATACTGGATATTGTCAATGCAAGAGATCCATTTGAAAAAGAGTTCCACCAGGCAGTAACAGAAGTTGTTGAATCAGTAAAACCGGTTCTGGACAAAAATCCAGAATATCGGCATGCCGGAATTATGGAAAGGATTGTCGAACCGGAACGTTTGATTCAGTTCAGGGTTCCCTGGGTGGATGATCAAGGCATAGTAAGGGTCAACAGGGGATTCAGAATCCAAATGAACAGTGCCATAGGGCCTTATAAAGGCGGTCTTCGTTTCCACCCTTCCGTAAATCTTTCCATTTTGAAATTTCTTGCTTTTGAACAGGTGTTTAAAAATGCATTGACAACTTTGCCCATGGGCGGTGGAAAAGGCGGCTCAGACTTTGATCCCAAAGGAAAATCAGATAATGAAGTCATGAGGTTCTGCCAGAGCTTCATGAGCGAGCTTTTCCGTCATATCGGTCCTTTTACAGACGTCCCGGCCGGGGATATCGGTGTTGGCGGAAGAGAGATCGGATACCTTTTCGGGATGTATAAAAAATTGAAAAATGAATTTGCAGGCATTCTTACAGGGAAAAGCCTTAACTGGGGCGGAAGCCTTGTCAGACCAGAGGCCACAGGGTATGGTTCGGTCTTTTTTGCCGATGAGATGCTGGCAACCCGGAAAGAAACTCTTAAAGACAAGATATGTCTGGTTTCAGGTTCCGGTAATGTGGCCCAGTACACCACTGAAAAATTGAACCACCTGGGAGCAAAAGTTGTTACTTTGTCTGATTCCTCCGGATACATTTATGATGAAAAAGGAATTGATGAGGCCAAACTCCAATATGTATTGTACCTTAAAAATGTAAAACGCGGCAGGATTAAAGAATATGCTCAAAAGTATCCTGAAGCCGTCTATACAGCGCTTGACGGTTCAGCCGGCCATAACCCGCTCTGGAACCATAAGGCAGATTGTGCTTTCCCAAGCGCAACCCAGAATGAAATCAACGGCAAGGATGCCCAGAACCTGCTGAATAATGGTGTTGCCGTGGTCTGTGAGGGAGCGAACATGCCGACAACCCCAGAGGGTGTGGACATCTTCCTTGACAGCAAAATCCTCTATGCCCCGAGTAAAGCTGCCAACGCCGGTGGTGTTGCAGTATCCGGGCTTGAAATGTCCCAGAATTCAATGAGGATCAAATGGTCCAGTGAAGAAGTGGAAGCCAAGCTTAAAGGCATCATGCAGAGCATTCATTCGGCATGCCTTTCTGCTTCAGAAGAATACGGGACCCCTGGCAACTATGTAAATGGAGCCAATATTGCAGGATTTGTTAAAGTTGCAGATTCAATGATGGATCAGGGTGTTGTCTGATTTTCCCTGAGAATTTTTTAAGATAAAAAAAAGGCCGGTTGGATTTTTAAACCGGTCTTTTTTTACATATCAGCGATATATGGTTCCACGATCGCAAGTTCGTTGGGTCTTATGGGCCGCCATGATATGGAATAGAGTATTTCAGGGATGACCTTTTGATCAGGGCTCAGCATGGCCACCCTGATCTTGTCATCCAGTTCGATCCACATGGTTTTATGAATACTCAGGTCATAATCTCGTGAGATTTTTTTGGCAAAATTATGGATATAGTTTCTCAAGGACGTATTCATGGCCGCATGGGTTCTGGCATTTTTAAGGATAACGACAGTAGAAACAAGATAGCTGATATTTTTATTATCTGCTGCAAGTTTTATAATTTTTACATGATATGATCCCGGCCACCATGCCACAGGTTTTTTGCCGTCAGTACTTTTTCCGTCCCACTCATAAATAAAATCATGAAGAATCATTTTTTTTAAACTCCTGGCCTGAAATGGTTTTGAGTGCAGTCCGGCAGGCATGGGCAAAATCCTCAGGGTAACAACCGCTGATCCACCTTAGCTGGGCTTCGGAAAAGGTGTCAGGGGCATAGGGAAGCCTTGGAATGAATGAATATAAAAGATGGTGATCCCGGTTTTGACAATCAAATTGTTTTGAGAATTCAATGGATGTCACCATTTGCGCCCCGAGGAATTCAAGTGTTTTTACAGCAGACAGGATAGCCTTGTCCAGGGATCTGCGCATGGATGTATCTGCTTCTAAAATATTGCCGCAAGGGGTTTTGGGCATGAGTTGCAGTTCCCACTCGGAAATTTGTGCCTTGGGCACGAACAATATGGTGTGATCATCTTCCAGCAGGATAAGGGAGGATTCGTATCCTGGTTTTTTATCTGTTCTTGTATTGTTTTTGATGGCAGCCAAATAATTTAAGAAAAAATTTTTACTTGTTGCTTTCCTGTATTGCAAGATAAAATCTTTGACAAGGTCACCGCAGGCAAAAGAGGGCAATATTTCCCCTGTATCGGTTTTAACATTTTTCGGAATCATGGCATTCTGGTGGTGGATCATCTGGTGTGAGGCATGAAGCCTGTGGCCGGACTGGGCATATCCATATCCAAAGTTCCATCCCCAAAGGGTATGGCCAAATTCCAGGGAAGGGGAAGTATCCTTTTCAAGTTCCGCCAGTATTTTTTTTCTTATGCTCTCAAGTTCATTTTCCTTAAGGCATCTTCTTTTCTCCGGTAATAAGATGCCAAACCCTTTTGCAAGTCTTGCAAAAGTACGCTGGTAGTAAAGGTGGCGAATACCTTTCATGTCTTCATGGCAAAGGTCCAAAGCCCTGTAGCGGATGGCATCATTTGCCATGTTGGAGGCAAAATGGCCCCAGGGGATATAGGAATTCCTTCTCAGGTATTCAAATACATGGGTGTTCTTGTCCTGGGAAATATATTCGCCTGTGATCTCATTATTACCTTGAACCCCTGGTTTCAGCACCAGGGTGTTTTTATAGTCACCAGGAAGATGTCTGTTATTCACAAGCACTTCAAAAAGCTCATGGTCGTGGATATCAGGAATAATCTTGTTTTTCCGGTTCTTTCTGTACCCGATTCCGTCAGGGGCCCCGGTTTTGGGATCAAAAAGAATTTTGCATGACTTTTTGGCCAGCAGTACCAGTTCTTCAGGGTCAGTTGAAGCCTGGGCAAGCGCAATTAGCAGGGGATGCGGCAGAAGGTCAAGAAGAGATTTTTTGTCTTGGATCCCTATAGCTCCGGTTTTTGATGACAACTCAAAATTTTTAAGCAAAGAGCAGGGCCCAGGGGCCGGGATGCTTATTGTTTCAGGGTGGGCAGCCTTTTTATCAGCCCAGGCAGAGTTAATGTAAGTTGTGCCCCTGAATGGAAACGGGTTGGCAATTTCATAGATGGTGTCTGCATCAGGCTCATAAAGATCTCCCCCGGGGAAATTAACTTTATTGTCAACCATTTTTCCGTCTTGAAGCTGCCCAAGGGAGGTAATATAGTCATGTTCCCTTAAGTTTTTGATTTCAAAGCAGGGTTTGTGAATCCCTACAATAAACCGGCCATCTTTTCCAACGCATGATCTTGGAGCCGTCATAGCTCAGGTGCTCCCGACGGGATCAGGCAGACAAAGGCAAAGGTCTTGTCAGAGGTGTTTTTAAACTGGTGTTCGATATTTGCCGGAACAAAGACAGCCGAGCCTGCTGAAACAGGATACCACCTGTCCTTGATGAGCACCTCTCCTGCGCCTTTGTGGACAAATACTTCATGCTCCCAGTCATGGGTATGCCTTGGTGTAAATCCGTGTTTGCCCATTTCAAACAACCGCATGCAAAAGTTTTGCGCCCCGTCTTCTTTGCTGATCATTACCCTGCCGGCGACGTTTTTGACCATTTCATTATCCATGACAATCGGCGGTATGTCTTTATAATTGACTACTTTCATTTCTGGTTTCTCCTTTTGCCGGTGTGATAGCTCAAATATTTTTAAGATTGAATGTGCATAAATAAAAATATGCTATTAATTATAGAATTGTCAATGCAATTGGGCATTGTTTCCAGAGGAACTGCTATTAATTTTTATTCCGGGTGCGTGAGATGGGCGGCCATCATTTTGATTTCACCATAGGAGTAGTCATTTCCCAGGACTCTTTTGACTTCACTAAGGGAATTATTGTGTTCTCTGGCCAGTTCCTTTTCAATGGCCTGTTGCTTTCCAGGTGACAGCAGTTTGTTTATATCCAGTTGACCGTTTTCTACAAAAAATGCCAAATGCCCTTCAATGGTAGATTGTACTAAACCTCTTTTTTCTGCAATCCCGGTAATTGTGAGTCCGTTATTGAACATCTCCAGGCTTGTCTGTTTTGTGGCTGACGGCGGGTTCTTGGCTGATAATTTTTCAGAGTCTGGAAATAAAACCTTGTCTATCCCGTGTTTTTTGCGATAGATAAGAACCTGTTCCACCAGCTCTTTTCCATATTTTTCAATGGTTTTTTTGCCAACCCCCTGTATTTTTTTTAAATCCGCAATATTGCCCGGCAGGTACACTGCAATCTGGATCAATGCCTTTTGGTGCAGCACCTGAAAAGGGGCAAGCTGTTTCTTTGCGGCCTTCCTGCTTCGCCAGTCCTTCAGGGCCAAGAATAGTTCCTGATGTTCGATATCTGATTCATTACAGTCCGGAGTCCGGTGCTTTTTTCTTTTTTCCGGGATAAGATCAATTTGGGCTGCTGAAACAGCACGCAGATACTTTGA
>JAADHV010000031.1 GCA_013151635.1 Deltaproteobacteria bacterium
CTTAGGCTTTGAAGATTCCCCTATGGATAAATTCAATACAATAAATTTTAAATCGCCAGACAGGTCGATAAAATCAGTTTCTATTTTTTCGATGGTCCCACGGGTTTTATTTTGCGCATCTTTCATGCTTGGATATATAGTCTTTGTTAAAAAAAGTTTGTTTTGAAGCAATGTCTCATATCTTGAAATCTCATCATCTGTAACATCGACCACAAGGGATTTCATTTTCCGGTCCAGAAGAATTTTGATCAATGACTGCTCATAAAAATTTTCCACAGAACGTCTAAAGCTTTCTTCCTTGTTTATCTTCATTTTGATTGCTTCCTGGATGAGAAGCTGCTTATCAATCACAGTATCGATAAATTGCTCAAGGCTCATATAGGAAGGTTTTCTCAGTGACATTTTTTCAAATTCATTTTTAGAAATAATCCTGTCGTTTATTGATAAAAAAGGTTTTGAAATTTCAAGGCGGGTATCAAACAGCCCATAGGCTGCCAAACCCGAAAAAACAACCATAATCCCAATAATGTAGTAGATATACCTCATCTTACTTTTGTCCTTTAAAAAATTAATTATCGACAATCAGACGACCGGTATTTCTTTCAACCTGGATACACCTGTCATCATATATCCTTTGTGTATAATAGTCTTTAATATTCGTTATTTCAAGTTCAGGCAGGTTATTATCCTTGAGCCATTTTCGAATGATGGGCAATTGTTCGGGATCCTGGGCCCTGGCGGTGAATATTTTGACCCTTATACCATTATTTATCATCTTTTTCACCAAAGCCAGCATATCAGGAACCGGCTCTCCTATTTTATCACTTGAAGCCATCCTGTCATAAAAGGCCAATGTTCCGTCAAGATCCACGCCAGTCCAGATTTTAGGCATCTCTTTGCATACGGGGTCACAGGATTTATTTTCCACGGTATATTCCCTGGAAATTTCCTCTTTTGCTTTTTTAAAATATTTTTTTATTGAATTTAGCATACTCATTTATATAATATAAAATTCACCTAAAACAAATAAAAAGGGAGTATTTTGTTGAAAAAAATTATATTTTTAATCTTAATATCCTTGTGTTTCCATGCATCCGGCCATGCAGCATCCCAAAAAGAATTATTTGATAAAGGTGTTCGCCTCTTTAAACAAGACCTCTACCAGCAGGCGATTGATGAATTTTCAAAGCTTATAGAACTTGCTCCCGACAACGCAGATGCCTACAAAAACCGGGGGGTATCTTATATGAAACAGGAAAAATTTGACCTTGCAATTAAGGATTTTGAAAAAGCAAAAGAATTATTTCCTGAGCTTAAAGGGCTTTATAGCAATCTGGGTGTGGCCTGGTATTACAAAAAAGAGTATGAAAAAGCCATTGAAAACTATGACATTGAAATCGAAATGGCCCCTGAGAACTATGTAGCGTATTTTAACAGGTCTTTGTGCCTTGCCGAACTTGGCAAAAACAAACAAGCCCTTGATGACCTTAAACAAACACTCAAACTCAAGCCTGATTTTTACTGGGCGATCTGCTACAAGGCAGACCTGCTTGCCCAGGTAAAAGAATATGCCAGGGCCATTGAAACCTATGAAGAAGCCATCAGGCAAGACCCGGATAACACCTATGCCACAGATAAGCTGGCCCGGCTCAAAAAAAAAATAAAAAAAAATCCGGAACAAAAAAAAGACAAGCCTGAAAACATTAAAGCCCCCGGACCAGGCTATGCCCTCCAGGCCGGAGCCTTCCTGAATAAAACCAATGCAAATAATATGAAAACAAAACTTGCCAATAATGGATTTGACTCAAGGATACTGATACTGAAAGATTCCAGAAACAGGACCTGGTACCTTGTAAGATCAGGCAATTATGCAGATCACGGGAAAGCTCAAAAGGCTGTCCTTTCTTTGAAGACAAAACTTGGGTTCAAGCCTGTAATCCGCCCTTTCGGCACCTGGTAAAAAAATATAATATTTTTTTATTCACACGGAAAACCTGATGTTTAAAATATCCCCGTCTTCAACAAGATAGTCTTTGCCTTCCACATAAATTTGACCGTTCTTTTTAAGTTCTGCCTCACTGCCTTTTTCCATAAGCTCTGCATACTTAAACACTTCTGCACGGATAAAGCCCCTTTCAAGGTCGGAATGGATGACTCCTGCGGCCCTTGGGGCTCTTGAGCCGTTTTTCACCAGCCACTGCCTGACTTCATCTTTCCCCACAGTAAAAAAGGAAATCAGGTTCAAAGATTTCAAGCAAAGCTTTGTCAGGCTCTCAAGAGCAGTCTCTTTGATGCCAAGGCCTTCTAAAAATTCTTCTTTTTCCTCCCTGGTGTCCAGCATGGCAATTTCAGCCTCCACCTTTGCAGACACCAGCATGACTTCGATCTGTCTTTTTTCACAGCTTCTTGCAAACAATGATAAAAGAACCTCATTTTCAAGATCATCTTCAGACACGTTAACAGCAATGACCAGTTTTTTCCTTGTAATAAAGGGATAGCTTCTGATCATTTTTTCTTCATCATCTGTTAACTTGATCAGCCTTAAAGGTTTTTCATCTTCAAGAAAATCTTTTAACTTGTTCATCAGGACAAGTTCTTTTTGCTGGTCTTCGTCTTTTATCTTTTTCACCATGGCCTCAAGGCGTTCAATTCGTTTTTCAACAAATATCTGGTCATGCATGACAAGCTCGGAATTGACCATTTCAAAGTCCCTTACAGCATCCACAGACCCCTTGGCATGATAAACGGCGTCATCTTCAAAGGCACGGATCACATGGCATATGGCATCCATATCTGCAATATCCCTGAAAATTTCTCCCTTTGAAATTGTTTCAGCCTCCATCTTGGGAAGCAGGACAAGATCAATCCTTGCCCTGACATTTTTTTTGGGTTCGTACATTTCTACAAGCTTATCAAATCTTGAATCAAGAATATCCGCACTCCCCGGCAAGGGTTTAAGCGCCTTGGACGGTTCTTTGATCTCATTTCCTGTTAAAATCTGAAACAATGTTTTTTTGCCTGTCATCGGCAGGCCGATAATTCCAACCTTCATGGGTTATGCCATATCCTTATTTAAATTTAAAATTTTACATTAAAGAAAAAATAATATATCAAATTTATCAACATTTAAACAGTATAAATAAGGAACGTTGCCCTTGACTGATAATATATATAAACCCCCCTTGCTTTTTGGAAACGGCCATATCCAGACCATTTTTCCAATGATTTTCAGAAAAATTGCACTTGTCTGTTATAAAAGAGAAAGAATCTCAACCCCTGACAATGATTTTCTGGATCTTGACTGGTCAACTGCCGGCAACAAAAGACTTGCCATCATATCCCACGGCCTTGAAGGCAGCACTCAAAGGGCCTATGTCAGAGGCATGGTCAAGGCTGTCAATGATAATGGCTGGGACGCCCTTGCATGGAATTACAGATCCTGCAGCGGCGAACCCAACCTGAAACTTCGGTCCTATCACAATGGTGTGACAGATGACCTGTCCCTTGTAATTAACCATGCCGGGCAAAAAGGCTTATATAAGGAAATTACACTTTTAGGGTTCAGCCTTGGCGGGAACCTGACCCTTTTATACCTTGGCAGAGAAAAGCCTGATCCCCTTATAAAAAAGGCTGTCGTATTTTCCGTGCCCTGTGATTTAAAAGCAAGTGTGAAAACCCTGTCAAAACCTGTGAACAGATTATATATGAAACGGTTCCTTCTCATGCTGCACCGCAAAATCAAGGATAAAATGCAAGTCATGCCTGGAATGATTGATGATAAAGGATATGATAAAATAAAAGACTTTAAAGCATTTGACGACAGGTATACCGCTCCCATTCACGGTTTTAAGGATGCTTATGATTATTGGGAAAAATGTTCCAGCAAGCCCTTTATCCCTGATATCCATGTCCCGACTTTAATTATCAATGCTCTCAACGATCCTTTTTTGCCTGAATCATGTTTTCCTGTCAAAGAGGCTGCAACCAACAGGCATGTCACACTTTGCATGCCGGGATCAGGCGGGCACGTGGGATTTATATCTTTTAACAAAAAAAAATTATACTGGTCGGAAAAACAAGCTGTAAAATTTCTAAATAACCAATACTGAAAAAATTCGGGACCCGGGATTTCTCCTGTGCCCCGAATTAATTTATGCATTCAGGTGTTTATATTTTTCAAGATAGCGGACCGGCATTGCAAGTGCATCTCTTCTGAAAGGCTCAGCAAGGACTTCTTCACCACCCTTAATAATGGCATTGATCACGCAGGGCCTGCCTGATTCCACAGCGTCTTTTACAATATCGCCCACATCATTATAATTTTCCACTTTATAGCCTTTGGCCCCCATATCAACGGCAAGTCTTGCATAATCAGGGTTTTCTCTTAAATCAGCTCCAACAAACCGGTTATCATAATAGTCAATCTGGTTTTTCTTTTCTGCCCCCCATTCAAAATTATTGGCAACTATTGCAATAACAGGGATATTTTCCCGAACAGCCGTCATGACCTCGGCAATACCGCTGATTCCATAAGCGCCGTCCCCCTGGAAAGCAAATACAGGCTTTTCAGGGTACCCGATTTTAGCTCCCATTGCAGCCCCATAGGCAAACCCGCAATTCCCCCAGGAAAGGGCGGAAATGTGCTGCCTTATATCGGAAAATTTCAAATAAGCATTGCACATGGAAGAATTATTGCCGATATCCGTTGCCACAATGGAGCCTTTTGGCATGGCCTTTGTAAGCTCCCTTAAAAACCGCCTGGGGTGCATGAGTTTATTTTCAGAACTTGACCAGGCTTCAAGCTCTTTATTCCAGATTTTCTTTTCCTTTTCGACATCGGCAAGTCTTTCAATATTCACTTTAATATCCGGTTTCATGGCACAAATTATGCCTAAAATTTCTTTTGCATACTCTTTTGCATCGGCAATACTTGCCACATCCACTTTTTTAGAAAGCCCTAAAACCTTTGCATTGGCATCCACCTGTATAATTTTCGCCATGGAGGGCCAATAATCAATATCATACTGGGGCAAGGTGCCAAAAGGCCCGAGCCTCGACCCTAAAGCCAGGACAACATCAGCCTTTGCAATGGTTCTCATGGCGGCCTTGGAACCGCAATACCCTATGGGGCCGCAGGAAAGTTTATGATCAGAAGGAAAAGTATCATTGTGAAGATATGAATTCACCACGGGTGCGGTCAAATATTCTGCAAGCGCGGCAACTTCCTTTAAGGCATTGCCCTGGCTTACTCCCCCCCCCGAGAGGATCACGGGGTATTTTGCTTCCAGAAGCAATTTGGCCGCCTTTTCAATGGACTTTCTTGATCCTGTCCCTCTTGACAATTCCATGGTGGGATAAATTTCATCTTCGCAGATACCATAAAAATAATCCCTCGGGATATTTAAATGGGCAGGGCCGTTTTCAAGTTTGGCCCTGTAAAAACATTGCCGTGCAAGTTCGGCCATTCTTTCCGCCCGGTTTACTCGGACCTGGTAGACCGTCTGTTTTTCAAACATGGCCATCTGGTCCAGTTCCTGAAACCCACCGGTTCCAATTCCCATGGACCCTGTTTCAGGGGCTATGGCAACAACCGGGGAATGAGCCCAATATGCAGCGGTCATGGCGGAAACAAAATTGGCCGCCCCGGGGCCATTCTGTGCAATACAGACCTGGGGCTTTCCCGTAACCCTGGCAAGGCCGTCAGCCGCGTGACAGGCTGCCTGTTCATGGGCCACGGGGATAAACCTTATACCAGCTGCAGGAAAAAGGTCCAGCGCATCCATGTAAGCTGATCCCACAATCCCGAATACATTTTTAACCCCTTCGGCCACAAGGGTTTCAACAAGGGCTTCACTGGGGGTCATTTTTAATTTTAGCGAACTCATTTCATATCTCCTCTTGACTGTATTTTTTATAATTCTTTTTTAAATTGGCTGGTCATTAAACGTTCATACAACAATGGAAAAAACCGGGACACAAGATAGCCGGTTTTCCCCATCAAGGTCAGGACAAGAATGGATTTTTTCTTCTGCATCCCCTTTACAATCTCTGCAGCAGCATTTTCCGGGGTATCCTCTTTCCCGATTTTTGTCCGGGCATGGCAGGCAATCCTGCCATCACTGCCAAGGGCTCTTGCCTGCAGGTTGGTCCTGATAAAACCGGGACAGACAATCATTACATGGACACCCTTGCTTCGCAATTCGCATCGAAGGGTTGTGAACAACCCGTGCAGGGCATGCTTGCTTGCGCTATACCCTGTCCTTCCAAGCAAAGGGGCCACGCCTGCAATGGATTCATTTACTATAATCATGCCTTTTGTCCGGATAAGGCTTGGAAGAGCGGCTTTGGTGCAGTATAAAGACCCGAAAAAATTCACATCCATCACCCTTTTAAAGACATTGACCTTTGTGTTTTCAAAAAGCCCTCTCTGGGTGATACCGGCATTATTAAATAAAATATCAATCTGGCCGAATTCATTTAAGACTTTATTAATTGCAGACCTGCAATCTTCTTTTTTTGTTACATCACACCCTATCGCCAGGATACGGCAACCTTTTTTTAAAAACTCCTGCTTCCTTGCTTCAAGGGCTTTTTTATCCATATCAAGCATTGCGATCCAGGCCTTTTTTTCTGCAAGTTCCAGGCAGGTGGCAAGGCCGATGCCGGAGGCACCGCCCGTAATAACGGCTACTTTATTTTTCAAATAAAAACGATTCATTTTCCGGAAGTTTTTTAAGGTTAAAAATAAATGCTGTAAAAAGCCCGGCAATGATATGCCAGATCCCCCACCAGGCTACAAGTATGGCCATACCGCCAAGCCCGTCAAAAAAATTAAACACCAGCACAAGCCCCAGGGCTGAATTCTGGATTCCAACTTCAATGCATACTGCCCGGCAGTCCCTTTCATCAAGCCGGGACAGCTTTCCTGACCAATAGCCAATATTTAACGCAAGGGCATTGTGTATAAAAACCGCCACCATGACAATCCCCACATACTTTATAAAATACTGGAAATTTGCCGCAAGCGCACCGCAGACAATGATAATAAAAAAGCACAAGGAAAATATTTTAAATGGCTTTTTCACCTTTTTTGCCAGGCCGGGCAAAAAATGACCAATGGACATACCGGTAAGAAGGGGGATGCCGAGGATCAGAAAGACCGTAATAAACACATCTAAAGGACTCAAGCTGACCTGTTTTAAAATACTTGCGGTTGCAGGGTCCAAGGTTCCCCACAAAGAAATATTTAAAGGGGTCATGACAATGGCTGCAACTGTTGAAACCGCTGTCATGCTTATGGACACGGCAGAATTGCCATTAGCAAGATAGGTAATGATATTTGAAAGATTCCCGCCCGGGCAGGCTGCCACCAGAATCATCCCAAGGGCAATGGAGGGGTGGGGTTTAATAATCAGAACGAGTAGAAACGTAAAAGCCGGCAACAGGATGAACTGGGCCATAAGCCCGATGAAAGGGGCTTTGGGACTTGCTAAAATCCGTTTAAAATCATCAATTTTAAGTTCAAGGGCAACGCCCAGCATCATCAAGCCTATGGCAGCATTAATAATTGCAATGCCCGTGGGATTAAAATTCAGCCGAACCTGATCAATAACTGCAGAATCCATCGCCGTTCCCCTTTTTTAAAAAGTGTTATGCTTTATAGGCACCTACGTTTGCCAGCATTGTGCTTGCCGGGCTGACAGCGGCAGGATCTGTCATCACATTAATGCAACAAACCTTTCCGGAGGCAAATGCCTTTTCAAGAGCCGGCTTGATATCTTTGGGGTCTTCAACGAAAAAACCCATACCGCCAATTGCCTCAACCATTTTATGGTAATCAACTTTCCCGATAAACGTCCCGTCTTCAATGGCATGCCCTATGCGAAGTTCCTGGCTGTGCCGGATCATACCCCAGCCAAGGTCATTGGAAATCACAACCACAATTGGAAGATTTTTTCGTATGGCGGTTTCAAATTCCATAAAATTAAATCCCACAGATCCGTCACCTGTGACAAGACAGACCCGGCTGTCAGGGTTTAAAACCTTTGCAGCATTTGCATAGGGCAGCCCCACTGCAAGCGAACCGAAAATACCATAATCAAGATACTTTCCGGGATGGGTCATAGTTCTTGTCATCCCCATCCATGTTGTGGTGTCACCGCCGTCTGCCACGACAATATCTGTTTTGCGGTTCATGAATTCATCAATTTCCTTTGCAAGGCGCATAGGATGGACAGGTATGTTTTCAGACTGCCAGTCATTTTGCCCTGTAGCCTTTCCCTCTTTATGGGCAGAAGTGAGCTTTCCGATCCAGGGCGCAAATTTTGAACTTAACTCATCCTCAAGGTTCCTTTCCAAAATAATCTGGTTGCAAATCGTAAGCAGCCCCTTGACATCGCTTACAACAGGCAGGTCAACGCTCCTGTTCCTGCCGATTTCTTCAGGTTCGATATCCACCTGCACGATTTTTGCCGCCGGGTTGAAAACATCTCCAAAAAGATAATACAAACAAACCCTGGAGCCCAGGATAATGATAAGGTCTGTCTCAAGATAAGCTGTAAACCCGCAGCCCGGACGGATGGCAACAGCTCCTTCAAAACACAGGGGATGATCGTCTGGTACCACCCCCCTGCCGGACAGGGATGTAAAAAGCGGTATGCCAGTTCTTTCAATGAATTCTTTCAGCTCAGCTTCGGCACCTGACTGCCAGGCACCGGTTCCTGCAATTACCAGAGGTTTTCCGGCCTTTTGAATCATCTTGATTAATTGAGATGCCTTGTCAGGATCGGCCGGGTTTGAAACCACATTGGTATGTGTGTATCTAATTGCATCTTTTTGAACCGGCGTATTTAATACATCAATGGGAAACTCGAGGTATACAGGCCCCGGCCTGCCGCTCTGGGCAATCCTGAAGGCAAGGTCAATATATTCATTGACCCTTTCGGCCTTCTGGCATACCAGTGCTTTTTTCACCATGGGCTTAATCACGGCTTCCTGGGGCATATCCTGGAGATCCAGTTTTTCCTTGTTATCAAGCCCCACACAACCTGCTATTAAAACAAGCGGTGTATTTGAAAAATGTGCGCTTGCAACACCTGTCAGGGCATTTGTAAACCCCGGCCCTGCAGTTACCATGGCAACTCCTGCCTTTCTGGTAAGTTTGCCCCATGCTTCTGCCATGAATACAGCAGACTGTTCATGGCGGGTATCAAAAATTCTTACATCAGATCCTTCAAGATATTGATAGATAGGGGTAATATGTCCCCCGCTCAATGAAAAGACAATGCCGATTTTTCTTTCAATCAAAGCCCTGGCCACAAGTTCTGCGCCTGTTATTGTTTCTGTCATATACTTGGATCCTTTCTTTTTTAAAAAATAATGATGTTAAATCTTTTAAAATTCCATTAATTGCCCGCCACAGATATTCAATGCCTGACCCGTGACATAAGAGGATGCATCTGATGCCAGGAACAGGGCCATGTCTGCAACTTCGCCAGGGGTTCCTATTCTCCCCATGGGAATGGTTTCACACATTTTTTGTTCCTGTTCCTTGACACTGGTGTTAAAAAACTGTGCCTCAAGGTTGAACCGCCATTTTTCAAGATCAGTCATAATCTGCCCCGGGCAGATGGCATTCACCCGGATATGGAGACCTGCAAGCTCTTTTGCCATCACCTTAGTCAGCATTATCACCCCTGCCTTGGATACTGAATAGGCCCCGTTAAAAACTGCCGGGACCTTGCCTGCCCTGGATGCAATATTAATGATGTTCCCTCCTTTTTCCTGCATCAGGGGAACTATGGCCTTAGATACCCTGAAGACACCATGAAGATTGACATCAATGGTTTTCATCCATGCGGTTTCATCATAAGTGTGAATCCCGTTTGGCACACCAAATGTTGCTCCGGCATTGTTGCACAGGATATCAACACCATTAAATTTTCCCTTGATTAAAGATACCATATCCCGGACAGTATCAGCGCGGGTTACATCAAGGTTCACAACAAGGGCCTTAACCCCATAGTCTTTTTGCAGTTCATCCCTGATAATCTCCATTTCATCCATGGAACCTGTTTTTATATCTGCATCCAGGCTTTTTTCACTCCCATAATCTGCAATAATGACATTACAGCCTTGAGATGCCATTTTTTTAACAATGGCATACCCGATTCCGGTTTTTTTACCAGACCCGGTTACCAAAGCATTTTTCCCTTTTAGATCCAAATCCGTTTCCCCCTAAAATATTTATTTGATACTGGAAATAAGCTTTTGAACACTATAGTTGAAAAGCTTTTCATGACTTTCATTTTCAAGAACAGTCTTTTCGAGCTTCTTAAATTGGAGCAGTCCATGAAGGGTTCCCCAGAACATGATGGAAAATTTTTGCGGGTCCTGTTCATTAAGAACATTTTGTTGAACCCCGTCCGCAACTATATCCCTTATAATCCTCAAAATCTTATGGCCGGACATATCAATTTTATTTTTCAAATCAGGCTCAAAGTAAATGGTTGGTGACGACAAAAAATAATTGATAATATCAAAATAATTTTTCTGTTCTTCACTGAACCTGTAATAGCAAAAAGCGATCCGTGATAATTTTTCTTCATGGTTGATATCTTTTTTTACAATTTGAAGGATCATGGAATAAAGAAGTTCCACCCCTTCTTTTTGCAATGCGATAAAAATCTCTTCTTTATTTTTATAATAAAAATAGATGGTGCCGACACCAAGTTCCGCCTGGTTTGCGATTTTACTTATGGATATGCTGTCGATCCCGGATGAAAAGAGAAGTGATCTTGCAGCATCCAGGATTTGATTCCTCCTGATTTGCTTTTCTAATGCTTTTCTTTCTTTTACTCCCATGGCCAGCCTTTTTTATTTTCTGCTTTGGGAAACATTTAAAGTATTTAATTCATTTTTCGAATGATGTTCTACTATTGATATATATTCTACAAAGCAGGTTTGTCAACTATTAATTTAAAATATAAAAACTTTTAAAAGAAACAATAAGATAGGATTAAATACGCAGGTTTTCTAAACCTGGTCCAAGTCCTTTATTAAGCACACAGGTTGAAATCTTTTTGAGCCTTTGTCAAATAATAATTTTGAGGCTGCATATATATTATCATGGGAATAAAAAATCCAT
Source organism: Deltaproteobacteria bacterium (assembly GCA_013151635.1). Taxonomy (GTDB): domain Bacteria; phylum Desulfobacterota; class Desulfobacteria; order Desulfobacterales; family Desulfobacteraceae; genus Desulfobacula. The sequence continues at coordinate 11,147 of JAADHV010000031.1, forward strand.
GCATCATCCTTGCATACACGGTGAAAAACCTGCCGTTTTTCATCAATCAGGCCTTCGGGGAACCTGTCATATCCCATGGTGATGGGAAGGTTGGTCCAGGCATGGCCCGGTGCGATATCCCCTGCAAAAAGAATTTTCCGGTCAGGGATTTTAATATAAGATAATATCATTCCAGGTGTATGGCCCTGGCTTTCAATGAATTCAATTTCAAGTTCATCAAGGACCAGCTTGTCTTTATTATCTACAAGCCTAAGCCTGTTTGTATCTTCAAGAAGTTCTGCAAGGCCTGGAATAAAAGATGCTTTGTCTCTCATATGCGGGCGGCGTGACCGTTCAAAATTTGTTTTTCCCACAATGAATTTTGCATTGTAAAAAAGAAGCTCCATCTTTTTCTGCCCCTGTTCCCACTCTTTTAAAAGACCGCCCGCATGGTCAAAATGAAGATGGGAAAGAATCACATGGGTAATATCTTCATGGCCCAGTCCTTTTTTGGCAAGCGATTCCAAAAGCACATGATGGTTTTCCATAATCTGGAAACGCTTTTTCATGTCAGGGGTCAAATAGGCCCCTGCCCCTGTTTCAAAAAGGATCTTATCCTTTTTTGTTTCAATCAAAAGGGCCCTTGATCCGATTTCAATCATATTACGGTCATCAGGCTTTACCCACCGGGTCCAGAGGGCTTTAGGAGCGTTGCCGAACATGGCGCCGCCATCAAGTTTCATATAGTTTCCCCTGAGGGATGAGAGCCGGAATCCTGATTTCTGCAAAATTTTTCTCCTTAAAACACTGCCTGCTTTAAATGCACCAGACTAAAATAACATATGCCGGCATTATTTACGGTAATTTTATATTTTGCTTTTCCGCATCACGGCTCTGCCTGTATAAAATAGCCACATGCCCTATCATACCGGCAATATGGGATTTGGTGGATTTGGCAATTTCTTTTATCAAAGAATTTTTCTGGTCTTTTTCCTTAAAATCATTGAATTTAACTTTGATAAGCTCACATGCTTCAAGGGCCGTATCAATTTCTACAATCAAAGATTCGGTAATCCCCTTCTGCCCGACAAACGCCGAGGGATTAAGATTGTGGGCAAGCCCTCTTAAATATTTCTTTTGCGATCCTTTTAATTCTTCCACGTCAACCATCCTTATAAACAGCAATTTTTAAAGTTCTTATCATATCACACAAAAAAATTAATTTATAGATTCGGCTCTATTAATACTCTCCTGTTGACGAATGTTTTTTAATTATTATTATAGGATAATGCAGCAGTGGGCAATTGATAAAAGCATTAATCATAAAAAAAAGGATGATTTAAAATGGCATCACAAAATGTAACCCTTAATGTAGACGGCATGAGTTGCGGACATTGCTCCGGCACTGTTCAAAGAACCCTCGAAGAAATAGACGGCATTTCCAACGTATCTGTGGATCTTGAAGGCAAAAAAGCCACTTTTGATGCTGACGGTTCAGGACTTATTGACAAAGCGGTTAAAAAAATAAATGAGGCGGGATACAAAGCCTCAAATAAGTGATTTGTTTTTAACCCGGATGGCGGTCATCAAATGAAAGAACAAATAGATAAGGCAGATTTATGCTGTTCGACCCAAACTCCCGGCCTGGCGCCTGACTATCGGAAACCAGGCTTTAAATTATGTTCCTATGTGGACGATTTTGTCAAAACAAAGGCCGGACTTGTCCCTGTCATTAAATCAAAGCCTGGCAAAGACGATCTTTTTTCAAGTTTTTATGTCAGGTGCGGCATAAAGCGGTATCAATATGCGGTTGCTCCAGGGCTTTATGGTATTGGAAAACCTGATAAAAATTCCGAGGTACTTGTTACTGCAAACTTTAAATTAACTTTTGATCATTTAAGAAAGGAATTAAAAGACATTAATGCATGGATCCTTGTTCTGGATACAAAAGGGATCAATGTCTGGTGTGCAGCATCCGAGGGTAATTTTTCAACCAGGGAGCTTGTAAAAAGAATTAAAGCCTCTTCCCTTGAAAAAGTTGTGGATCATAAAAGAGTCATTGTGCCCCAGCTTGGTGCAACAGGAGTATCGGCACGGGCTGTTAAAAAAGGGGCCGGGTTCAGGGTGGTATACGGCCCCATCCGGGCCAGTGATATCCCTGCTTTTTTACAGAACAACAAAAAAGCGGATAAAAAGATGAGGCAGGTCACCTTTAATCTTTATGAAAGGCTTATCCTGACACCCGTGGAAATACAGATTGTTCTGAAACCAGCAGCAATCATAGCGCTTATCCTTTTCATACTTTCCGGTATAGGTCCTGGTATTTTTTCTTTTTCCGGGGCATGGGAAAGAGGAGTTCTTTCCTTCTCTGCCCTTGCAGCAGGTATATTTTCAGGCGCATTTGTCACACCTTTGCTGCTTCCTTTTATCCCATCAAGAGAATTTGCACTAAAAGGAATCATTGCCGGAAGTATTTTTGCAATTCTCCTTTTGCTTCTGATCTCATCTGCTGTTAACGGCATTGCAGAAGTCCTGGCACTTTTTTTATTCAGTGTTGCCATAAGTTCATATCTTGCCATGAATTTTACTGGGACAACTCCTTTTACTTCACCTTCCGGGGTTGAAAAAGAAATGAAAAGGTTTATCCCTCTGCAGCTCGGAGCCCTTGTTATTTCATCCGGGCTCTGGGTATATTCAGCATTTTGACCTAAACCATTAAGGATTTATCCATGAAAGATTTAAGATATCTGGATGATGTATCAACCCTGGTTCTTGATAAGGAAAAATGTATTGGTTGCAGCCTTTGCACTGAAGTCTGCCCCCAGGCTGTTTTTGAGATGAAAAAAGGGAAATCATGCATTGTTGATTTTAACGCATGTATGGAATGCGGGGCCTGTGTAAATAACTGTCCTTCCGGGGCTTTATCCGTAAGCCCCGGGGTCGGCTGAGCCGCCTATATTATCCAGGTCTGGATAAAGGGAAAAGAGAATGCATCCTGTGGCAGCGGCGGATGCGGCTGAGCAATGCCGTAAAACCTGCAAGTTAGCCTGATATGGATTTGTCTTTCTTATTGAATTTTTTGTTTCTTTTGAAATTTAAATTCAATAGTGGAAGGCCTTATATTTACGACATGAATCCTGTCATTTGGCAGAATGAAATTGCTTGTATTAATATTATAAAACAAAGTGCCGGGCTTTGCTGAAAACAGATCAACAGAAGCAATAATATTGTTTTCATCTAAAAGGCTGACATCTTTTCTAAGCCCCCGGCAGATAATCGATACTTTCGGGGCAACCGGTTGTAATACCATAAGCTGCGCCGGGGCATTCCTGAAGCTTAACGGCAGGTCAATTTTTTTTTCAAAATTCTGCTGCCCTGCCAAAGCCAGCCAAAGGATAAAAACCAGTGAAAAAACAGCGGCCTTCAGCTTATACCTTCTTGCAAACAAAGATTTTATTTTTTCTTTAATATCCGTATCCGGCTCTTGGGGCCCGAGGACCGCATCCTCTATACGATCCGACAAATCTTTTATATCCTCTATTTTCCGAATTCCCTGGTCAAAAGCAAATGATACTTCCCCTCTTTCCTCTGAAATGATCATGACAAAGGCATCGCATTGTTCTGTCAACCCTAAAGCCGCCCTGTGTCTTGTACCCCATTCCTGGGGCAGATCTTCCCTTGTGGATAACGGCAGATAGCAGGATGTTTTTAAAATTCTCCCTTTTGAAATAACAATGGCCCCGTCATGCAAAGGAGACTCTTTATAAAAAATGGAATTTAATATTTCCGGCTGGGGGTCGCACTCCATGCTGATCCCCTTGGTAATAAGATCAAACACCAGATCTGTTCTTTCAAAAATAATGACAGCACCGATTCTTTTTTTTGCAGCATCAAATGCCCAGGCGGCAAACTCATGAATCCAGCCATCCAATGAGGCCCCGGGTTTAACTCCAAAAATTCTCAAAGGATTAAACCGTTCAAGCATCTGCCTTATTTCTTTTTGAAAAAGTATGATCAACAGGATAACAAAGACCTGCCACAAAATCTGGAACACCCAGGTGGTCAAAAAAAGCCCCCAGGATTTGGCCACAATAAAAATTCCGCTTAAAAGAATTATGCCAATCAGGGCTTTAAAGGCTTTGGTGCCGCGAAACCAGTTATAAAGCTGATAGGAAACAATGGAAATAAACAGGATATCAAGTATATCCGGCAGCCTGATATTTGACAATATGGCAAACAAATTCATGGAGTATCCTCCCCTACATGGCTTCCCGTCCCATATTAATACCAATGGATTCAGCGCAGCGGATAAGTCCGGAATCAACAGACACTTTTCTTACTTTTCCTGCAAGATCCTTTAAGTTGACAAGAACAATATCAGGGGTTTTCAGGGCTGCCATGGTTCCAAATTTCCCCTGGGCAGCCGCATCCACGGCAAAGCTTCCAAGACGGGTGCCAAGAACCCTGTCAAAGGAATTTGGAGAGCCCCCTCTCTGGATATGGCCTAAAACGGTTGTGCGGACTTCAAGGTCGATCTTTTTTTCAATCATTTTCGCAAGATAAAACCCGACTCCCCCTAATTTTTCAACACCCTGGAGCCTGCCTTTTGCCTCCTGTGCTTTTACTGTGTTCCCATCCTTCTCCCTTGCCCCTTCTGCTATCATAATAATGCTGAAAGGGCTGCCGCCTTTTTCCCTGAACCGGATCTTTTTAATTACATTTTCAATTTTATACTCGATTTCAGGTATAAGGATAATATGGGCTCCTCCTGCAATACCGGCCTCAAGGGCAATCCACCCGGCATTCCTGCCCATAACTTCAAGTATCATGACCCGATGATGGCTTTTGCCTGTCGTATGCAAACGGTCCATGGCATCGCAGGCCACCTGGACCGCTGTCTGGAAACCAAATGTATAATCTGTTTTTTCAAGATCGTTATCAATGGTCTTTGGAATTCCAACAACCGGTATACCTTTTTTAAAAAATTTATACCCGATTTCAAGGGTCCCTTCCCCACCCACGACAAAAAGGCAGTCAAGCTTCAAGGCTTTAAAGGTCTCAACCGCCTTATCTGAGTAATCAGTTGTTTTAATGCTGCCGTCAGCATTCAGCTCACGGTACTCAAAAGGGTTCCCTTTGTTGGTTGTTCCAAGGATGGTTCCGCCAAGTGTCAATATATCCTTGGTGCCTCTTACTGTAAGTTCCTGGGTCTGCCCTGAAATAAGACCTTCAAAACCGCCTTCAATGCCGATAACTTCTGCACCATGTTGTATAACGGCAGCACGGGTGACCGCCCGGATCACCGCATTCAGCCCTGAACAATCCCCGCCCCCTGTTAATATTCCCACTCGATCTATTGCCATGAACCTTCCTCCTGGAATTGAGGTGCAATATTTACCAGAAATAATATATCTGCTGGTATTTATTCATTTATTTGTAAACCAAAAAAACTTTTTTGTATAGGTTAAATCTTCAGCAGGGCAATTGCATTTAAAACAATACTGAAATTCAGCTTTTAAAATCCACGGCAAACACCTCTGATTTTTACCTGAGCTTATATCATTTCTCATCATCATATGATATTTAATAAAAAAATGTAAATCATTAACCAAGCCCCGCGTGCCGGGGGCCAACAGAAAAGATTACGGTTTTGACTGAATATGTACGGATGGACCGGAAATATACTGCATATTGATCTTACAAAAAAAAGCAGCAGGGTGGAGTCACCCGGCCTTAATGTCCTTAACCGTTATGTAGGCGGCAAAGGGTTTGGCGGAAAATTTTTAAGACAATGCGCAACTTTGCCCTGGGACCATCCCGACATGGTGATATGTATATTCACAGGGCCTCTCACAGGAACAATATCCCCTACATCCGGGCGGGCTCATATTCTTTCAAAGTCGCCGCTCACAGGACTTGTGGGGGATTCCTCCGTGGGTGGAAAACTTGCCACAAGACTCAAGCGTGCCGGATGGGACGGTATTGTCATCAAAGGGGAAAGCCGCACTCCTCTGGGCATTACGATAAAGGACGACTCCATTGAATTCAAAGATGCGAGAGGGTTGTGGGGACTTGATATAAATGCTGTCCATGAAAAGATCAGGCCCGGGACTTCATCTATCCTGGCCATCGGGCCTGCTGCTGAAAACGGCGTACGTTTTGCTTCCATAACAGTTGATCGTCATTTTGCCGCAGGCAGAAGCGGACTGGGGCTTTGCCTTGCCCGAAAAAAAATCAAATATATCCTTGTGGACGGCACAGGCCGCACCAAAATTAAAGACCATGAAAAACTCAAACAGGCAAGGGAAGACATATTAAGGCTGACAGCCGCCTCCCCTGCATTGATGGGCCAGTTTGGCTTTACCTGCCTTGGCACTGGTGCTGTATATGATCTTATGGATAACCGCAGGATGATGCCCACGGATAATTTTCGCCGCACCTTTTTTGAGCATGCGCCAGGGCTCAATGCAGCAGCATATGCAAAAACCTATGCCCCAAAAAAACATGGTTGTCTTGGCTGCCATATCCTTTGCAAAAAAATCGGGAAAAAAAACGGGAAAAAGATTACCATGCCGGAATTTGAAACCATGTCCCATTTTACAGCCCTTATAGGCTGCATGGATACCGATCTTGTAATAAAAGCCAATGAACGGTGCAATCATTTTGGCATGGATACAATATCTGTGGCATCAACCCTTGCCTGCAGACGTGAAATAACAGGTATTGATTACACAAAAGAAAGCCTTTTATCTCTTCTTAATGATATTGCGTTTGGAAGGGGAGAAGGAAAAGATCTTGCCCTTGGAGCAAAATTATATGCAGAAAAAATGGGGAAACCTGAAGCTGCCATGGCTGTAAAAGGGTTGGAGCTTCCGGCATATGATCCAAGAGGGGCATTGGGCATGGCATTGGGATATGCCCTGTCTACCAGGGGAGGCTGCCATTTACGCGCCTATCCCATCAGCCATGAGATATTCAGGAAACCCGTGGCCACTAACCGTTTCAGTTTCAGCGGCAAAGCCAGGATTATCAAGATTGCAGAAGACTTGAATACCGTGGTGGATTCACTTATAGCCTGCAAATTCACTTTTTTTGCAGCCGGCCTTGAAGAATATGCAATGGCCTATGAAGCTGTAACTGGAATTGAAACCTCTGCCCAGGATCTTCTTTTAAAAGGAGAACGTATATATTATAACGAACGGATAATAAATGCACTGAACAATTTTGATGCAAGAGACGATGACCTCCCTGACAGATTTTTTACGAAACCAGGGTCAGGCACGAATAATATAAATATCCCCCCTGTTAACAGGGATGCTTTTTTAAGTGCCAGGAAAAAATATTATTCTATCCGGGGACTTACCACAAATGGCCTGCCCGAAAAAGACAAAGCCGAATCACTTGGACTCATATGGAACAACTTGTAAATAAATATGCTCGCAAACTGGTTCAAACAAAGCTCGGGTCTGACTCTGGCCCGTCACAACCTTTGGTCGGCGGCCTTGATGATAAGCTTGTCTGGAACCGCAACGCCGACGAGATAAAACTTTTAGAAGATGTTTTTAAAGGCCTTAATATTAACTCACTGATTTTTTTAAGACCTGTTGAACCCTATGGCAGCCTTATAGGATTCCTGGCTGAAAACGCTCTTAAATCAAACGGGCTGATTCAGCCAGAAGACTGTGAAACAAGAACCTTTCTCCATGACCTTCCCGTAATCAATAAATTCGACCCGGATCGGATCATCCGGGTTTTAAAAAAAAGGAAAAGTGTAATTATCGCTCCTGGAAACACCAATGGCAGCTCACAAGGCCCGGCAATCCTGGCCCATGGTACGGTAAGCCCGGAGCAGGGATTTGTAACCATAAGTTCTGTATGTTTTGCAGGTTTTATTAAATTTTTCACAGACTATCTTAAAGCTCTCCGGGAAAAAACTGCAACAGCCGCTGCCCATGACCTTTTTGACAAAATTCTACCATATGTAAAACCCATACAAAAAACCTTGCCTGAATTTACCCCTTCTCCTTTCCCGGATGAAGAGACCGTTTACCTGGCCATAATTGAAGCCGGAAAAAAAGTAATTGAATATGAACTTGTGGACTCTTATTTTGGCAATGTCTCCTATTTCTGGAACAAGACCCTCTATATCAGCCAGACCGGAAGTTCCCTGGACGAGCTTTCAGGATGCATTGATCCTGTCCCTGTTGACGGCTCGACAAGTGCCGGTCTTACCGCCTCAAGTGAATTAACAGCCCACCTTGCAACTGTTCTTCGCACAGGTTGCAAGGCTATTTTGCACGGGCATCCTAAATTCTCAGTGATTTTATCCATGGATTGTGACCCTGGAAGGAAAGCCTTTTGCCATTTTAAGGAACAATGCCACATAAAATGCCCTGAAAAACGATTTGCAGGAGCTACCCCCATTATACCAGGCGAGGTTGGCACAGGCCCCACAGGCCTTTGTCAAACCTTACCTCTGGCACTTTCCAGGGCAGACAGCGCTATTGTTTACGGGCATGGTCTTTTCACAATTGGAAAAGAAAATTTTTTTGATGCTTTCTGTACCATGCTGGAGGTTGAAAATTTCAGCCGTGATAGCTATTTTAAAAAAGTTTTGTATTTAAAAAAAAATTAAAAGCAGGCAACAGGTTTTATGATCACCTGGTTGCGGGCTTTCCATCAATGGCATTTCTGACCATTATTGCAAGTTCGTTTTTCAGAACCGGTTTTTTGCAAAAATGGATAAGCCCTTTTTTTATCAAATCTTTGGATGAGATATATTTATCAAAACCTGTACAAAGGATTGCAGGAATACCGGGTTTAAGTTTCATTACCTCTTCTAAAAGTCTGTCACCTGTCATACCCGGCATTGTCATGTCGGTGATAACAGCATCAAAAGCTTCAGGATCGCGGCGGAATAATTCCAGGGCTTCAAGGCTGTTATTCACAGCCGTCACCCTATAGTTCAGAAGCTCAAGCATTTTCTTGCCTAATTTTGTTAAGGGAATTTCATCATCGACAAAAAGAATATGCTCGGATTTACCCAAAGGCAATTTTTTGTTTTTAGAATCATATTCAAGTTCCGGTTCCTGATTTTTTACAACAGGAAGATACATGGTAAATGTCGTGCCCTGACCCTGAACACTTTCAACAAAAATTTCTCCGCCCATGCTTTTTACAGCCCCGTGAACAACGGCAAGGCCAAGGCCTGTGCCTTCGCCAATCTGTTTTGTGGTAAAATATGGTTCAAAAATGGTATTAATGTGTTCTTTGGCAATACCCGTACCTGTATCTGAGACCATTACCCTGATATACCTGCCAGGCCCAATTGATCTATCCTGTTCCCCCTGCACATGTTCTTCCAGATCCACTCTTAAGATACCGCCCTCTTTTTCCATTGCCTGGGCCGCATTTGTGAAAAGGTTAAGGAAAACCTGGTATACCTGGGTTGGGTTTGCAAGGATTTTGGACTCGGCATTAATATTTTGTTGAATGCTGATGGTTGACGGGATGGATGACCGGATAAATTTTAATACTTCTTTAATAATAAGACTCACCTTAATCGCATTCACTTTTTCATCAGACTGTCTTGCAAATGTAAGGATCTGCCGGACAAGGTCTTTTGCCCTGAGGCTTGCAGTATAGATTTCATTTAAGTCATCTTCCAATACACTGCCCTTTTCTACATCACATTGTGCGACCTGGGTAAACCCCATGATGGATGACAATATATTATTAAAATCATGAGCAATTCCCCCGGCCAGTGTTCCTATGGATTCCATGCGCTGGGCCTGGTAGAGCCTTGCTTCCATCGCCTTTCTTTCCCTTTCAAGGGCAATCCGCTTTTCAAATTCCTGTTTCTGGCTGTCAAAAAGCTTTGCATTATCAACAGCAATTTTAGCAATGGCGGAGAACTCTTCAAGTATGGAAATAATGTCAGGGTCAATGATAAACTCTTCTTTGTCATGACCAAGCCCTATCACGCCTTCAATTTTCGAAGCTGAAACCAGTGGAATCCCGACAATTGAAAAAATCTTGTCAAATGAATCTTCCCGGCTTTTCCCCGGCCATGACCGATAATTTTCAATAATAACGGGTTCACCTGTTTCAAATACTTTACCTGCAAAACCTTTTCCAGGTTTTATCTGAGACCCGATATACCGGGACATGCTTCCGCAGGCAGCCTTAATTTCCAAAACATTTTTCAAAGGATTGTAAAGATACAAAAAACCATTGGGCATCTGTGTCAGTTTTGCAGCCCGCACTATAATGGCCTTTAACAAATCAGGAAGGTTTAAGCGACGAAACATCCCAAGAGAGATTGAGTGAAGGGTTGAAAGATATTCGTGCTTGTATTTTAATTCTCTTTCAAGTTTCTTTTGCTCGGTAATATCTGTGTAACTTCCAAGAAAAAAGATTATGTTAGCATCTTCATCCCTTATCGCTTCGGCATGCAGCATAACAGGAAAGACCCTGCCTGACTTTCCTGTCATCTCAATCCTGCCTGACCATAATTCGCCGTTTTCCTGTGCCCCGGTGATCTTCCGGCCTGCCACAGGGTCGGCATAGAGCGTATCAAAATGTCTTGTGCCAAATTCATCCATGCTATAACCAAACATCTTTGTGAACAAACTATTATGATATAAATGATGACCGTCTGCATCATTGATGCTGATGGCAATCCGGGCATTGTAGATTGCAGATCTTAATATTTTAAGTTCCGATTGCCTGTCCTTGCATCTTATTTTTTTGTCGTCAAATAACTTTTTATCCATGATAGTATCTTATCCATTCCATGCTTTCAGGTATCTTGGCAAGATCGACGATAAAAAACCCCCGATAAAAAGAGGTTTTTTACTAATTATTACTTTGAATTTTTCATGCTGTTCTCTAATAGTATCCATGTTGAATCGCTTTTAGTCAAGAAAAGAATATTTCAATGATTTCTTTGCTTTTTTTAATATTGCCGTATTAAAACGGCCATGATAATAATGAAATATTATAATTCTTAAAAAAAATTGATCTCTTGCATATTTTAAGGTCTTTAATCAAGGTATCAATATGGATTGGAAACAAAAAATTGTTGATCCTGATGTTGTCATAAAAAAAATCCGGCCGGGGATGAGTATTTTCCTTGGTACTGGCCTTTCCGAGCCAAGAACCCTGGTAAACCACCTGATGAACTCCAATTCTCACAACCTCGCCGACCTTGAGCTGATCCAGCTTGTTAATTTCAGCGATGCCATTTCCCTCAAAACCCTTGATTCCCACAAGTACCGGCTTAAAACATTCAGTTCCGGCAATATGGCAAACCAGACCATTACCCAGGGGCTGGTAGACCTTATACCGACACGGTTCACCCGGCTGCACCAGCTTTTTGAGTCCGGGCACATTCCTGTTGATGCTGCATTTATCCAGATCACGCCACCTGATGATTCAGGAAATACCAGCCTTGGAATTTCCGTGGATGTGGCGCGGGCGGCAATGGAACAGGCATCTTTTGTCGTGGGTGAAATCAATCCCAAGATCCCCAGGACATTCGGCAATACCTTTGTCAATACATCTGAATTTAACATGCTGGTCTATTCAACCAAAGACCCTTTATATTTCAAACGGTGGGAAACCGGCCCGGCCTTTGACAGGATTGCACGCAGGATTGCTTCCCTGATCCCGGACAAAAGCTGTATTGCCTTTTCCATCGGACCCCTGTTTGAATCCCTCGGCCGCCAGCTTGCGGCAAAGCGACACCTAGGGGTCCATTCCCCGGTATTTACCGACGCCTTAATGGACCTGATTAAAAGCGGGGCTGTGACCAATCTTTACAAAAACATTTTCCCGGGAAAATCCATTGCATCCTATGCTTTTGGAACCCCGGCACTCATGGCCTGGCTGGACAGGAACAATTTTGTGGAATTCCAGGGAATACATACCGTGTTTGATCCGGTCAATATTGGAAAAAACCCCGGATTTATGGCAATTATGCCTGCACGCAAGGTTGATTTAACAGGCCGCATTGTCCTGCACAAGGGAAAAGGAAATGTAATCTCAGGACCCATGGAGCTTATGGATTCATTTTCAGGGGCCCGGATTTCAAAAAACGGGAAAATCATCTTTGGCCTTCCTTCAAGAAACCTGCACAACCATCCCAACATCAGGGTTTCAACTGAAAGGTATTATAATCAGCTCGGATTTGAAGAATCCATTGACACGGTGGTAACAGAATACGGAACCGCCATGCTTAACGGGCTTTCCATACGGGAACGGGCCCAGGCACTCATCGAAATCGCCCACCCCGAGGACCGCCTTGAGCTTTTTAACCAGGCAAAGCAAAAAAAAATTCTCTACCCGGACCAGATATTCTTAAAGAAAAGCCCAAGGCTATACCCCCATGAAATTGATGATCAAAAAATATTTAAAAATAATATCATTGTCAGGTTTCGACCCATAAAGCCTTCGGATGAGGAACAAATGCGAAGGCTTTTTTATCGTTTCTCAGATGAATCCATTTATTATAGATATTTTCACTGCGTAACAACCATGCCCCATTCTAAAATGCAGGAGTATGTGAATATAGACTGGGAAAATACCATGTCCATCGTAGGACGGGTCGGGGCATCCGGGCATGGCATTTTAATTGCCGAAGCAAGGTATTTACTGGACCGGTCGGGCAAAAGGGCTGAAATCGCCATAATTGTTGATGAAAAATACAATAGCCTCGGCATTGCCACCTACATGGTGAACCTTTTGAAGATACTTGGAAAAGAAAGGGGCATTAAAGCTTTTACGGCTGATGTATTGTTCTCCAACCATAAAATAATGAGAGTGTTTAAAAAAGCGTTCCCAGGCCTTAACAGTGTACTGGAGGAGGGTGTGTACAGTGTTGTCATGCCGGTGGCTGACCATGGTTGAAAACATATATGGCATGCTTTAAACCCGGGAAAAAAGTCTATCTTTTTTCAATGACAATCGTCCAGTATTCTTTTGTCTTTTCCTGCAAAAGGATTTTATGACCTTCGCTTATAACTGACCTTGGAACGTTATCTGCAGGTTCTCCGTCATCAAGGAATATTTTTAAGGTATCCCCGGATGTAATTTTTGAAAGTTCAACCTTGGTTTTTACGAAATTCATGGGACAGGCGACACCTCTAAGATCTTTAAACAGAACCTCTTTTTCACCCTTATTATCCTTTTTTTCAGGCGCCTTCCGGCTGATTATCTCTTCACCTGGAAATCTTAAAGAATTATCCATGGAATGGTAGAGTTTGATCATTGTTTCTCCAAATTCCTTAACAAGATTTTCAGATTTCAGCAGTTTTTCATTATCTTTTTGTGCAGCAAAATTGATAAGTGGTTTAAACTTTTCATCTACGAGCTTTTTACCTATAAAAAGTTTTTTAAAAGAACCAAAGATTTTCTCTTCACTCTCCGGATCAATCCCCCGGGTTATTAACAGCATAGTGGAACCTGAAAAAACAATATTCCATAAAAACTGTTCTTTAAGATATTCTAATGCAGGAAGCTTAATATTTTCGATATTTTTCTTAATATTTTTCATTTCAACTTCAATCATATCATAAATACCAGCCGAACATTCGCCATGACCCATATGTGCGGTCGTAAATTCTTTAGTGGTACCCCAGTCAATATAAAAATTTTTATCCTGTTTATAAAGCGGAACCCTGCCAGCGTACTTTTTACATATGGTACTGATTTCAGCTTTTCCAATATCATCAAAATAGGCTTTAAAATTTTTATACCGTTTTTTTACATTAATGTATTGATCAAGAATCTGATTAATGGCTTCGGGCAGGTTCCTTGCAGGGACCCATCCGCATTTTTGTGTAAAAGACCGTGAATCTGGGCTCCTGCTTGCTCCGGCTGTAATCCAATAGCCAGGCAGTACTTTCCCGTTATTTCTTGCTATTCTCCCGAATATCCCGATATCACCAATATGGTGCTGGGCACAGGAATTGGGACAGCCTGAAATATTAATTCTAAAATCCGGGTCAAGTCTGTCTAAAATTCCACTTGAACCAAGATATTTTTTTATAACTAATGCCACACCCTTTGGAAGACAAACTCCTGTTGTACAGGTATTTGCCCCGGCACAGATGGTCATATTTGCACCTGAGGCAGGAAGGTGTGATTCTGTATTCAACTCGTTGACCAACTCGAAAAGATTACCCAGATATTCATGGGGGATATTTCTTATATGAATATTCTGTGTCATGGTTAAGCGTATGACATTATCTCCGAAATTTTTTAACACCTGCGCAAGCTTTATGACATTATCCGAGGAGATATCACCTGAGGCAACAGGGATTAATACACTTTTGAGCCCTTCTTGTTTCTGATTTTTGACAAATCTTTTCTTCCATAAATCAAAGGCATTGAGCTGAATAAAACGGGGTAAAAAATCAGATGTCTCATTTTTATTTTCAAATTGATCCAAATGCAGATCAAGCCCGGGTTCTTTGGCGGTTTTTGCATATTCCTGCTCATAAAGAGCTTTAAACTTTTTTTCTCCTAACTCTTCAAATAAAAATCTCAGCCTTGCAGAATTTTTTGATTTCCTGTTTCCATGAATCAAAAATAAATTTTTAACAGCTTTAGCCACCTGATAGACTTCATTCTCCCGGATAAAATCATGTAAAATTTTTGAAAGCCTTGGACGGCAGCCAAGCCCGCCTGCTGTATACACTTTGAATCCCTTTTGTCCATTTTTTATTCTTGCTATGAACCCAAGGTCATTAAAAACGGCCAGGGCATTATCCTCTTTGGTGCTTGAAAATGATATTTTAAATTTTCTTGGAAAGTTCCAGGAATCGGACTGGGCGATCAACCGGCTTGAAAGGGCCACTGCATGGGGTGTAACATCAAATACTTCCTCCGGATTAATCCCTGAATCACAGGATGCCATAATATTTCTAACCGTGTTTCCACCGCCACCACGGGTCGAAAGTCCTACACTTAACAGTTCCTTCATAATTTGGGGAATATCTGCCAGATCAACGTCATGGAGCTGGAGTTCCTGTCGTGTTGTTATATGAACAATGGGTTTTGCATATTTTTTTGCACAAGTTGCCACTTTTTCAAATTGTGATGGTGTAATACCACCGGCAGTGGCCCTGATTCGCACCATAAAGGTATCTTGGGCCCGTTGTTCATAAGACCCAAAGGGGACCCGGATACTTCGAAATTTTGTAGGATGAATTTCACCTTTTTTAAACGCTTTTATAGAAGTTTCCAAATGATTGATCTCTTTTTCCAGGATCTGGGGAATTTCATAAAATTTCATATTATTTCAATCTCCTCTTTCCCAACTATGCCGTTTCTTATTTTAAAGGATTTGATCACGACTTGCTCTTTTGCAAGGGAAATGATCACATAGCTTATATCCGGGTCATAGGCGAGTCTAATATCCTCTTTTGACGGCCGTGCCGGTGTCTGGGGATGACTGTGATAGACTGCAACAGGGACAAGGTTATTCTTCCTGATATCCTTGATGGCAGCAAATTGCTCTTCGGGATCAAAAGAGAAATGATCATGGCATTGTTCAATATTTGTTATGGGATAGGCTTTTGTGATCAATTTTTCTTCTCCTGCCAGGTATCCGCAGCATTCATTGGGCAGATCAATTTTGGCATGCAAAACTATTTGATCCTTTATGGTTTTTAATATTTTCATTTTGTTATCCTATTTTGCAGGCAGCCTGTTCATAATCCATCAGCTCGTTGATAACCCGATTCTCCCCGCAAATGGGGCACTCGGGATTCCGTTCCAGGGAAACTTCCCTGAACTTCGATGCCAGGGCATCAAAGGTTAAGAGGCGATTGGTCAACAAGTCCCCTTTTTCGAGAATAAATTTTATGGCTTCATTTGCCTGTATGGTCCCGAGAACTCCGGCCATTACTCCTATTACCCCTGCCTGGCTGCAGGAGGGAACAGCATCCAGGGGCGGCGGTTCGATAAATAAGCACCTGTAGCAGGCTGATTTCCATGGATCTATGGTAATAGTCTGTCCGTAAAATCTTAATATACCCCCATGGGAAAAGGGTTTTTTAGCAAATATGCACGCATCGTTAACAAGAAATTTAGCCGGAAAATTGTCTGTTCCGTCAAGGATAAAATCATACTCCTTTATAATACCCAGTATATTATCGGCCGTGAGCATTTTTTGATAGGTGATAACATTCACATCCGGATTAAGATTGTTGATCTTTTCTTTTGCAGAAAGGACCTTTGGCTTGTCAACATCCTCTGTAAAATGGATAACCTGCCTTTGAAGATTGCTTAAATCAACCACATCCCCGTCTGCAATCCCAATGGTCCCGACACCTGCAGCAGCCAGGTATAAAAGGGCAGGAGACCCAAGGCCCCCCGCTCCTATTACCAATACTTTTGCATTGGATATTTTTATTTGCCCTTCTATGCCGACATCTTTTAAAAGGATATGTCTTGAATATCGTTCAAGCTGACTGTCCGTGTAATCCATAATACGCTCCAAAAAATTGTGTTAATTATTTATATGCTAACGAATATTAAACTTTTTTTAAGTCAAGGATATCAATGCCCGGTCAATATCCTCCATCAGGTCCCTTGGATCTTCAATCCCCACAGATAATCTGATAAGGCCCTGGGTAACCTCCATATCTTCTTTTTCCTCTAAAGAAAAATCTGCGAATATTGTGGATGCCGGATGAATAATCAACGACTTGTTATCATTAATATTGGTGGCCCGCCGTATCAAATTTAAAACATCAATAAATTTAAAGGCCTCCTTTCTTCCTGCAAGTTCAAAAGAGATAATACCGCCGGCCAGACCATTAAACTGCTCAATTGAGAGATCATAATATTCAGATGATGTTAACCCAGGATAATTCACTTTTTTAATCTTTGAGCTGTTTTCAAGGAACTGAGCGATTTTTATCGCATTATTGCATGATTTTTTTATTCTCAAAGACAGCGTCTCAAGACCCAGTGTCTGGAGGCAGGCTGCCTGGGGAGACATGCAGGACCCAAAATTCCTGTAGACCTCTTTGCGAAGCCGTGCAATAAAAGCAAAAGCTTCAAGATCATGATACTTTTTTAGCGCCCGATTGTTGGTCCAGTCATAATTTCCCAGATCAATGATGGCCCCTCCCACACTTGTGGCACCACCTGAAATATATTTTGTGGTGGAATGAACAACAATATTGGCACCATGTTTTTTAGCATCAAACAGAAAAGGGGTTGTAACAGAGCTGTCAACAACAACAATCAAATCATGCCTTTTTGCAATCTTTGAAACAATGGAAAAATCAGATACCCTCATCTGGGGATTGGTGATGGTCTCACAAAAAATCATTCGTGTATTTTCATCAATGGCACTTTCAAGGGCTGACTGATCATTGACATCCACAAATCTTGCCTCAACACCAAACCCCTTAAGCGTCTCTTTTAACAGGGAAAGCGTGTTTCCAAAAAGATATTTGGAGGCAATTACATTATCTTTGCCGGTTAAAAGTGCAAGAAGTGTATTGGTGATGGCTGCCATGCCCGAAGAAAGCGCTATCCCTGCAAATCCGTTTTCAAGCAGGCACAAGGTCTGTTCAAACAATTCTACGGTAGGATTTGTGATCCTGGAATAGGTATGCGACGGCTTGCGATGGTTGAATGCATCCTCCATCTGCTGGGCAGTTTTATAATCAAAAGCAACACCGGCATATACAGGGTACCGTATGCTGTTGTGCACATCTTTCTTTTTGGGTTTCCCATGCAATGCTTTTGTATCAAATCTTAATTCATTCATACGAATTTTGTCCTCCGCCCATGAAATATAAAAACTCTACCTGATCGTTTTCCTGTAATTCAATTTGAGCAAAATCATCTCTTTTAATGATTCTGCCATTGAGTTCCACAGAAACCATTTCAGGTGATTCAACATTCTTTTCTTTTAGAAGAAAATCAATCACTAAGGTTTTTTCCTTTGTCTCAAATAGCTTCCCGTTAACCATAAGTTTCATTGCAACACTCCTTAATTTTGGTCTTATATTTGAAAATCCATGGCTTGGTTTGCCTTAAGCCGGTTTTCCTCTTCTATAAGATCCTTGAAATTCTTGTTATCAATAATATTTAAAATGGCTTTTTCCACTTCTGAAAAAACCGGCCTGAAAACACAAAAAGACGAAAAATCACAGGTTTCGTGTCCTCCCGGATCAATGCAGGAGATAGGCGACACAGAGCCGTCTATATATTTTATAACATCCCCCATGGTTATCCGGTCAGGGGGAATTTTCAAAAAATAACCGCCATTGGGACCTTTCTTACTCATAATAAATCCACCCTTTTTTAAAAGCAGCAGTACCTGCTCTAAAAATTTTTTAGGAATATCCTGTTTCTGTGAAATATCTTTAATATGTTCCATTTTATCCGGATAATTTCTTGCGAGGTGTAAAATCACCTTTAACGCATAATCTGTTTTATAAGCGACCTGCATCTTTTCTCCATGTAGTTTAGTTAGTCTATCAATAAAGTAGACTATCAATATATTAAAGTCAAGTGAAAATTGATCCTCATGAAAAGCCATTCTTGACGCATGGTGAAAAAGAGGGTCAGGAGGCCTTTTAACCTTTTCTCTTTAAAAATTAATCTTTAAACGATATTGGAAAAATTCAGGATATCAGGATTCTGTCAAGCCACCTTTCCCAGGCACTCTTTTCCATCTGCAATGCCTTGAGCATCAGTGCAGGTGTCTTTTTATCATTGGGTCTGATCTTTATCGTAGATGGCGAATCCGATCTGAAGATAAGGCCTGTCCACGCTTCTATGTATCAAAGGGCAATGGTCAAGGCCTTTAGGGATAAAAATCGCACAGGTTCTGGTGAGCATGTGTTTTTCATCACCCAGCTGCATTTCAAGTTCTGCACCCAGATTGGAAGGATTCTTCGGGTCTGAACCCACAAAACATAAAACCGTATCAAAATCATGAAAATGAGTCAACTCTACAGGATCAGGATCAGGAATTGTAAAATGCCATCCTATATCGACAAGCATGGGGCAACCTTTCACAAGACTTGCGTTCATAAAGATTTCATTCGGAAAGGTAACCCCTTTTATTCCTTCCCCCTGGGAACTATCAGGATCAGCAACCATGGGATTGCTGATGATATATTTTCCATATTTACTGTCAGCCAAATCTTTAACACTCCCTCTTTTTGTTCAACGAAATCATAGGAACCGGGCAAATAATCATATAACCAAACTTCTTTTGTTAGACGTTAATACCGCTAAGGACCTCAAGAAGTATATCAGATGCCTTCTCTAAATATTGTTTAGGAATTGTGAGGGGCGGCATGAACCTGAGAACATTCCCGTTTCGGCCGCACGGCACCATGATAACACCATTGCTCATCATTCCCATTATGACTTGTCCCATGAGGTCCGCATCAAAAGGTTCCCTGGTTTTCCTGTCTTTGACCAGTTCAATCCCGATCATAAAACCCCTGCCGCGAACATCACCAATACATTCAACTTTCTCTGCACCTTTACGGATTCTTTTCAGGGTCTGCTCACCCAGTTTGGCAACTCTGTTAATCAGTTCAAAATTATTCCCGGTGATAATATCGATGTTTGTCATGCATACCGCTGCTGAAACGCCATTTGCGGCAAAGGTATTTGGCTGGGAACCGTCTGCTATTTTTCGGGCAAGGTCTTTTCTCATGGAAAGACCCGCCATTGGTACGTCACCTCCCATTCCTTTTCCAAATGTAAGCATATCAGGCTCAACACCACTGTGCTCAATGGCCCACATCTTACCGGAACGTCCGGCCCCTGACTGTACCTCGTCAGCAATAAAAAGTGCCCCGTGTTTTTCACAAGCAGCCTTTAACTTTTGAAAAAATTCAGGATTCGGGGCAAGATATCCACCTTCACCCTGCTGGGCCTCTATGATCACAGCGCCCACATCATCGGCAGCAGTATAGGGTGTGTTCAAAAGATAATCCACATAATCTGCACACATTTCTTCACATTTTTTCTGAGTCTTTGTGCCAAAGCAGCATCGATAAAAATAGGGATAAGGTGCATGGATGACACCGGGGATAAAAGGCCCGAAGTCTTTCCTGTACTGATCTCCCGTGGTCAGGGAACCGCAGCCGCAATGAACGCCATGATACGCACCATGAAAAGCGATAATCTGGGATCTGCCAGTGATCTTTCGCACAAACTTAATCGCAGATTCAAGGGCGCTGGAACCCGATTGGGTGAAGTAAGTGATACAATTATCCCTTAACCCCGGGGGCATGATGCCTGATATTTTTTTGGCAAGCAGAAGGCGCAGTGAACTGCTGCAGTCACTGCCGTGCATCAGCTTATTTGACTGTTTCTGAATAGCCTCCACAACCCTGGGATGCCGCCTTCCAACGGAGTTCACAGCAACACCTGCAGTGATATCAATATACAGGTTGCCATCCGGATCTTTCACAGTTGAACCGAAACCGTCATCAAAGACAAAGGGAAATCTGCCGGCACCTCTTGCCATGGATTCAAACTCAGGAGCCTGCTGAAGCTGTTTAAGGCTTTTTGGGCCCGGAACAGAATCCGTTATTATTTCAGGGGCACCCGGGAAGGACAATTTTTCAAGATCAGATTCCTTAATCATTGTATTACTCCTTTATATTTCTTTTTTAAGTTACATCATTTTATCAGGCAGCCATAAGGCCAGTTGTGGAAAAATCATTACAAATATCAGGACAATTAACTGCATGATCACGAAAGGCGGCACTGACCGCCAGATGTCCCGTGTCGAAATATCAGGCGGGGCAACCCCTTTCATCATTATCAATGCCCATCCAAAAGGCGGTGTCAGATACGCCACCTGCATATTGAGAATAAAAACAATTGAAAACCAGATAGGATCAAACCCAAGCACGACGGCAATGGGAACAAAAATTGGTGCACAGACTGTGACAACGGCATAGTCATCCATGAACATGCCCAGAACAAGAAGGATTAACTGCATAAAAGCTAAAATAACCCATCGGTTGATATTTAAACTGCTGATCAGCTCGGTTACAAGAGATTGCGCCCCCTGGCTGGTATAGAAAACACTGAATAGAGTGGCACCAATCAGAATCCAGAAAACCATTCCGGTGATGGACATTGTTTGACGGCAGGATTCCCACATCACCTTCCAGGATAGTTTTTTAAGAAGTATGCAAATCAGAAATGCCCCTGCCGCACCGACTCCGGCCGCCTCGGTCGGCGTGGCGATACCAAAAAAAATGGACCCTAACACAAGGACAATCAACAATGCGGGCAGCAGGATATCTTTCAGGGATGAGAGTCTTAATTGCCATGTCACTTTTTCTTTTAATGACGGCGCATATTCAGGTTTAGTACGGCATTGAACGGTAATATATAATACATACAAGGAAGCTGTGATAAGTCCGGGAACAAAACCGGCTAAAAAAAGTTTTCCTATTGAAATTCTGGCAATATATGCAAAAATAATCATGATAATACTGGGGGGGATTATTGTTCCTAAAACACCACCGGCCATAACTGACCCCAGGGCCAGGGATTTGTCATAGGATTGACTCAGCATGGCAGGAACCGCAATAAGCCCCATGGTTAGAATACCTGGGCCAAAACCGCCGCACATGGCCAGCGCCACGCAGACGCCGATTGAAACAATGGCTAATCCGCCACGGATACCTGATATCCAGTACCCGAGCGACTTGAACATACGATCCGATATACCCGAATGAAGTAAAAAATTCCCCATGAGTAAAAACAAGGGAATCGTAATAAGATTCGGATCCGTAATCTGCTTGTAAGTAGTGGTGGCAACAATGAACAGCGTGTTTGAACCTTCCAGGACATACGTTAAAAGAACCGTAATGCCACCAAAGGCAAACGCCACGGGAACACCAAGGATAAGAAGGACTATAAGCCCGCCGAACAGTAACAGGGTAACCACTTCAATACTCATAAAAATTAATTTCCTTATTTATCTGTAAATGACGGTAATTAGTCTTTGTTTTTTGAAAGAACATAAATGCCTTCCAGGAAAAACAATATGGCGGCAACGGGGATTAAGATCTTTAATGGATATAAAGGAATCCTGAATGCGCCATTGGCTGTTTCGCGGGCCAGCCATGAATTCTGTCCCATCCAGGCTCCCTGCCAGATCAATACCCCCATAAAACAGATAAAAGACAGCAAGGCTAACAAATTTGCGATTTGTTTTATTCTTTTTGAAAATAAATTATGAAAAATTTCTATTCTGATATGAGTATCCTTTGACATGGCATAAATTCCGGCAAAAAGGATATAAACTCCAAAAATCTGTCTGCTCAGCGGCCAGACCCAGATGGTAGGGCTGTTAAATACATACCGCAAAATTACTTCAGTGGTTGTAAAGAACATGATAACAATAATCAATATACTCAGACCATCGCCTATCTTCCTGTTTATCATGTCAATAAAATTGAAAAAAGATTTTATACCCTTTCTCATCACCTGTTCCTTTTTTTTTGAAATTTAAAACCGGGAGTATTCGGCCTCCCGGGTTCAAACTTTTCTTGCACTTAATTGCAAGAATGCTATTTAACACCTCTCCATTTTTTTATCATTTTAATGGCTTTTGCAGATGCAGCATCTCTTTTTGCTACTTCATCCCAGATTTTATATGCTATTTTTTTATGCCTTTCTACAGTCTCCGGATTCACCACACTTTCTTTGAGAGTGCCGGCTGCAACCATCTTCTCTGCATTCTCAAATTCCTTGCCATAGCCTTTCACGGTAGCAAACCAATAATTTTTTGCTGCCTTTTCAAGTGCCCTTTTTAACTCATCAGGAAGAGAATTCCATGATTTGTCATTGACAAGCATATGGCCGATAACATCATCATTATCCCCGGCCTTCACCCAATACGGAGCAACTTCATTCCATTTAAGACCTGATATGGCGCTTACATCCCATTGAGCAGCGTCAAGTGTGCCTAACTTTAATGCCATATATGTCTCGCCACCGGAGACATAGGTGCCTCTTGCACCGATCATGTTGTGGAACTTTGTATATATCCCTTCATCCCTGATTTTTACACCCTTCCAGTCATCGTATGTATCTAACGGTTTGGTTGAGAGGACAAAAGGTCCGCCATAGGTGTGCATATCCAGCCAGTAAAGTCCATGCTTGCCATATTCCTGTCTTAAAAGATCGACAAACCCGCTTTTATAATAAAAATCGCGTATGGCCCGGGCTTTAGCATCAAAGGTATCTGCTTCACTTATGGTATAGGCAAAAGGGAGCCCGAATTCAATCTCTCCTACAGGGACAATACCACCCCAGAAAGCACCCATACAATGCAGGATATCAAGCACGCCTCTCTGGGTGGATTCAAACAATTGTTCCAGAGGGACAATTTCACCATCTGCAAAAACAGTAATTAACAGCCTGCCATTGCTGAATTTTTTGACATCTGATGCAAACCCCTTTAAAAGTTCAAAGGACAAATCTCCATGTGGATAACCGGATTGAAGTTTCCATCTGTATATTTTTTTATCAGATGCGATTGAAGAACCTATTGTAAAAATACTGCAAAAAAGCAAAATCAATAGGAATAAAGCTAATTTTTTAAAATTCGTTTTTCCTGTCATTTTTTTCTCCTTGGCTTTGTTAAATTTATTAAAATTAAAGCAAATCAATTTTACCGGCTTAAACGAATAACAGCTTAATCACCCTCCGGAAATCAATGGGAAAAAGTTGATAGTCTGTCCATCCGTAAGAAGACTATCACGTTGCAGGGAATTTTTCCCATTACTTATAGAACCGATATGAGACAGCGGTATCTGCAAATCTTTCAAAATATCCTCTGGTGTTGCACCATCAGGCAAATCAACACTCATGCCTTTTTTATAGTCGTAACCAGGCACCTTTAGACCCAAAGTGCCAAAAAGACGGATAGTCAGCCGTATGGTCATTTATGAAGCCATAGTCCAATTTAGGCTGAATCTTGCCATAGCCGCGGTTTCAAGGACTTCTGAAATAATATCAATCCCTTTATCCACCAGGGCCTTGGATATTACCAGCGGTGGTATCATGCGCAATATATTGTCGTATCGACCACACGGAAGCACATAAACGCCATTGTCTCTAAGCAGCCATACAATCCGAACCACCTCAGCCATGGAAAGGGGTTGTCTGGTTTTTTTATCGCTGACCAGTTCAATGGCTATTCCCCAGCCCATCCCCCGGACATCACCGATGACTTCACACTTTTGAGCTAATTCCCTCAGCCTGCCCCTGGCATAGGCACCCATTTCCCGTGCTCTTTCCAGGAGACCGTCCTGAATTAGTTCAATGTTTTTACAGGCAACCGCACAGGACATGGAATTGCCCGCAGCTGTGAGGACATGGCTGAAGGGCTCCAGGTCTTTTACCAGATCTGCCCTGCACAGCACGGCACTGAACGGCAGATCGCCTCCCAGCGCTTTTCCCATGGTAATGATGTCTGGTTCCACATCAAAATTTTCCACGGCAAACAGGGTACCGGTACGCCCCATTCCCATCTGAACCTCGTCATCAATCACAAGGATTCCCAGCCGTTTACATAAATTGTAAATATATTCCATCCACCCCTTCGGCGGTGGCACATATCCGCCTTCACCCTGCATGGGTTCAAGGATAAGAGCGGCAACATCACCCACATCAATTCCGCCGTAGGGATCGGTCAATTGAAATTCCACATATCTGGCACATTGCAGGTCACACTTGGGGTGAGTCAATTCATAAGGACAGCGGTAGCAATAGGGATAAGGGCCCAACCTGTCGACAAACGGCATGAGCGGCCGGTACTTACTTCGAAAGGTGGGCGAGGTTGTCAATGAAAGCGTGGTACCGATGGAGCCATGGTAGGCACCCTGAAATCCGAGTATAATTGATTTTCCGGTTGATGCCCGGGCAAATTTTATGGCAATTTCATTGGCAGAACTTCCGCTCAGGCCATATGCCATTTTTACATTGCCTTTAAGACTGCCCGGTGCCAGACCGGAAAGCATCTGTCCAAGCCTCTGCCGGTTTTTACAGGTACCGTCGGGTGTATGCATCAGACGTCCGCATTCCTTCTTTATAACCTCGACAATTTCAGGATGAGAATGACCGACATTGTTCACAGCCACACCCGAGGACAGATCAATAAATACATTTCCGTCCGGATCTTTAAAGGTTGCGCCAAATGCTGCTTCCCAGGCCAGGGGGATGCCGATGGGAGCAATTCGTGTGGGGGTTTCACAGGCCAGCTCTTTTTCCAGCAGGGTACGGGTTTTGGGGCCCGGGATCATACTGGTTACAATTTGGGGGGCATCCTGATACGACAATTTTTCAAAATATTCTTCAGAAGCCATAAATTTATTCCTTATCAAACCTTATCTTTTTAATTTAGAAAGCATTCACTTTATCAAGATCCTCATCTGACACATCAAAAACATTGCCTGACGGCAGCAATGGTTCCTGCCTGAAAAACCGGGGAAGACGGTCATCCTCTTTTGTAAAACCAGCCTTGGTATTAAATTGCCTTTCCGCTTTCAGTGTGGCAATCCCCAATTGTTTCAGATAGTCCTCATCAAGGGTTTCACCAACCATGGCGGCTACACCCTGAACCATATGGCCCTGGAGATCAGCAAAATCAAGTGCCGGTAAAGATGCAAAAAGACAAATACCCAGACTGTCTATGGCGGCATGATAGATTTGCAGAAAGGAAGACATCTCCCACTGTCCCTCAGGTGATGAAGGATCATATTGCGACAAGGGGTTGGGAATAGCGTTCCCAACGGTATGATCAGCGCCCATGGCCGATGTGGCATAAGTCGTACCCGTGCCTTTGAGCCCCCGGGGATCATAAGCAGCCAGGCCCTGGCCTTTTACCTGTGGAATTCTTTTAGACCCCAGTTTTTCACCAGTAGCCTTGCAGCCGTTGCCGATCATAAGACCGTTTTCAGTTCCCTCTCTGATTTCATTAACCAGTGCCAAAGCACCCTTCCCATCACCCATCGCAAGAATATCCGCTTCCATGGCAAGGGCAATGGCAGCTCCCACATCCATGGTATCCACACCAATATCATTGCAGGCCCGATTGATCCTGGCAATAATATCAATATCGTCAACCATGCAATTGGACCCGGTCAGAACAATGGATTCATATTCAAGCCCGGAAACAATAACCTCACCTTTCTCATCGGTAAATACGTTTGAACAACCGATCACACAGCCGCTCATGCATTTGTGGTCAGCAACGGAATTGGGTCGTTTGTCCATTAATTCGGCAATGTGCTCACCGGATATTTGCTGGGCACTATCAAATTGACCCACGGAAAAATTACGGGTGGGCATACATCCAAGGCTATTGATCATATTGACCAGAACCGGTGTCCCAAAAACTTTTAACGCCTCAATCATTGGATAGGCCAATACGCCTTTTGTGAATTTTGAAACCGCTGTTTTAAACTTTTCCTTGTCCTGGATCTCAACCTTTTTAGAGCCCTGATTATCAATAACAACCGCCTTGATGTTTTTTGCGCCCATCACTGCGCCCAAACCGCCTCTTGCCGCCATCCTGATATGAAAATCAGGAGATGTTATCGATATGGAAGCTGCTTTTAATTTTTTTTCCCCGGCAGGCCCGATGGAGATAATGGAAACTTTGCCGCCATGCTCTTTTTTTAACTCTTCAATAATTTGGTAATTACCCATTCCTTTTAAAGGATCTGCTTTTATAAAGGACACGCCGTCACTATCAATTTTCAAAGTGGTTAACCCATGGGCACACCCCTCAAGAACAATGGCCTGAATACCTAACTTCGCCAGTTTCTGAGCGGCGTTCCCACCGGCATTGGCTTCTTTGATACCTCCGGTTAAAGGACTCTTGGCGCCAACAGATAATCTTCCGCTGTTAGGGAAATTAGTCCCTGCCAAAATCCCGGCGGCAAATATCAACTTGTTTTGGGAATCCAAGGCATCCACCGTGGCGGGTACTTCCCGGTTGATAATCTGCGAGGTTAATGCCCTGCCCCCAAGTTTTGCATAATCAGGAGACAATTCCTCAAAAAAATAATTTTGTTTATCCAGGTCGACCCTTAACAATTGCAGCATCTTAATCCTCCTAAATATTAGATTTAAACCTTGCTATAACTTTTAATGTTCACTTTCCCCATCTGATCCAAAGGTGATAATTAAAAGTTAAAAGGTGATCATACCCTGTTGCCTCGGCAACAGATTTATTAACAAGTTTACCCTTATAGATATTCAATCCTTTTTTTAAGTGAAGGGTCTTCCAGATGTTAAAAGCAACAAATGTACCGGGCCAAAGGAAAAAAATAAATGCTTTTATTTCAAGTAATTATCGCTTATAGAGGAATGGAATATGAATTTAAGATATTCAATTCTTTGGGTCATAAGTGTCCCAAAAATAAACCGCCACCACCCGAAAAGCTTATTTTGAAGGGCTCATGGAATATGGGTCACAAATGTCCCGAAATGAGTCTAAATTAACCCGTATGTTTTCATTTTTCTAAAAAGGGTCTTTCTGGATATGCCCAGATATTCGGCACTCTTACCTTTATGCCAGTGATTTTGATTCAGGCTGTCCCGGATGTGGTTCTTCTCAAAATCACCCACAGCTTTTCTTAAAAGGGTTATTTTACCAGCGGAATTCTCATGTTGAAGATTATCCTCAGATGTAAAACCCTTTGTATCCGAAATCTGCAGGAAATCAAGGTTTTTCAGGGTGATATACCTGCGAAGAACATTTTGAAGCTCACGGATATTACCGGGCCAATGATAATTTCTCAGCGTTATGAGATCTTTGGGAGCCAATGTACTTACTTTATTATTGGTCTTGCTATATGATTTAAAAAAATGATCAATTATTAAAAAAATATCGTCTCCCCGTTCCCGTAACGGCGGCAGATGAATGGGCAAAACATGAATCCTGAAAAAAAAATCCTCTCTTATATGCCCTTTTTTTACAAACTCTATTAAATTTTTATTTGACGCCGCAATAATTCTTAAATCCGGGGTCTTTACTTTAGTACTTCCTACAGGAGAGTATCCGCCCCCCTCAATTGCCCTTAAAAGCTTTACCTGAAGAGCCAAGCTGACTTCACCGATCTCGTCAAGGAACAGGGTACCGCCATCAGCCGCATCAAGGTAACCTTGTTTATCAACATTCGAACCTGTAAACGCCCCTTTTTTTGAACCAAAAAACTCATTCTCTATCAGATTTTCAGGGATAGCACCGCAATTGACCGCAACAAATTTACCCGTACTTCGATCCGAAGCATTATGTATGGCACGAGCTGCCAACTCTTTGCCAGTCCCTGATTCACCATATATAAACACACTGTCACTGGTTCCTGCAGCCTTGAGTATAAGTTCATAAACTTCCTGCATCACCTGGCTGTTTCCTATGATATTATCAAACTTATATCGATCCTTAATGGTTGACCTAAGATACAGATTTTCATGCCTGAGTTTTTGCTCCATCTGCTTAAAAACTGTAAAATCAGTAATAAACCCTTCTATGACAACAAGCCTGTCATTATCAAACAACACCCCTTCTGCTTTATCAAAAACCCACTTCACTTCACCCCGGGAATTGATAATACGATATTCAGTCTGGGATGGCTCTCTATTTTTGGTGATTGAATTGAACATTTCATTGGTAACCCGGCCTATATCATCAGGATGAATTAATTCTTTGAATTCTTTCAGGCATTTCCCGATAAAAAAAGAGGGCTCATACCCGGCTACAAGACGGCTTCCATTACTGACAAATTCCACCTCCCAATCTTTCTTTTTTACCAATCGATAGGCCACTCCAGGCAGATTATTCATCAAAGTAGACAGTTTACGCTCACTTTCAACGACCCGTCTTTCAACATTTTTTATATGGGTAACATCACGGATTGACTCAATTGCACCAACGGACACACCTTCCCGATTTAAAATCGGAGTTGCTGTAATCCAGGCATATCCGCCTTTCCCGGAATTCATCGATTGAATAAACCTTTCTGAAAATAATAGTTTCCCTTCTTTGGTAATTTTAAAATTTCTGAATATCGGATTTTTAGATTCCAATTCTAAAAGATCAATCAGCAGCGGAACACCATCATTGTAAAAAGGGTTAATTAATTTATAAAATTCTTTCCCCATTGCTTTGTCTTTAGGAATATCCAGAATCTCCTCAAGGGCATGATTCCATGCAATAATCGTTTTTTCATTATCCACAACATATGTAGGGTCAGGAAGGAAATCGATAATTTCCAATAGGCGCTGCTGGGAATTTCTTAATTCAATCGTTCTTTGCTCCACCAGTTCTTCTAAATGCTCGCGATATTTCTCAAGCTTTTCCTCCACTTTGCGCTTTTGTGTAATATCCCTTGCCATCCCCTCCACAAACATCACCTGGCCCTTTTCGTTAAAAATCGGTGCCTCAATAACCATCAGCCTTCTAGCAGTCCCGTCTTTATGAAACACCTCAACCTCATAAGGTGGCTGCCGGAACCCCTTAATACTCAACTCGGTATGCTTGCGGGCATCCTTATTTCCCGGATGATCCGTCCACAGCTCATCAATGTTTTTTTTGTATTCTTCCTGGGTATAACCTAAAATATTCTTTACTGAAGGACTTAAAAGGGTGAATGTCTTGTTTGTATCATGAGCAAAAAACATAAACTCGTCTTTAAGATTCTCAAGCATCCGGTTGTATCTATCTTCACTCTCAATCAGTAATTTTTTTGTGTTATCAGATTCTAAGGAAGATTTTTTACACATGTTTACCGGGCCGGACAATTTTTCAAATGATTCTTGTGCCATCTGGATTACACCCCAATCTCCAATGAATATCCTTCAGATATAATCATACAACAATGTGCATGGACCCTTTAAAGAAAATCACCCCTTCACAATTGCTGATTTTAACTTCCAAATCAACTTAAATCTTAAAAATTTTCAGTCCCGTCTATTAAAAAGACAGAAAAAGCGTTCCCAGGCCTTAATAGTGTACTGGAGAAGAGTGTGTACAGTGTTGTCATGCCGATGGTTGACCATGAAGGATAGGATTTGTTGACCTTGTATTATTTAAAGCCTATAATAATAGGCATAATATAGTTTAAATAGTATTATTATCGGCATTAGTTATGAAAAGAAAATTGTCTATAACCGTGCACAGCGGATTGAAAAAACTGGGTGCAGACCTCAAAAAAGCTCGCCTTAGAAGAGGCTTGAAGATGAGTGTGGTTGCTGATCAAGCTGGAATAAGCCGGGAGACATTAGCAAAAATACAAAAAGGTGATTCCGGAGTAAGTATTGGAAATTACGCCTCGGTAATCTTTGCTATTGGATTAGGCGTGGACTGGACAAATCTGGCAGACACAGAAAAGGATATAATCGGTCGTATGCTTGATGAGGAACGGATTCCTCTCCGGGCCCGAGATAAAAAAATATAAGGACTATTATGCCTGACAAGATATTTGTACATATTGATGTTGAAAACATATTCACACATAACCTGAAATTTTTTTTATAATAATAAATCCAAAAGAGGGGGTTGCAAATGAAGTGGGTCCGTCGAATTCTCATAGTATTCATATGTTTAATTGTCACAGGTTCAATCCTGTTTTTCTGCCTGCCTTTATTAAATAACTATAAAAAACAAGGCAAACTTAATATCCCGGGGCTTAAGGAAAATGTCATAATACAGCGTGATGCCAATGGAATGGCATACATCCATGCCGGGAACATTGATGATGTTCTAATGGCCCAGGGTTTTGTTACAGCTCAGGACAGGCTTTTCCAGATGCAACTGACCCGTCTTGTCGTCCAGGGCAGGGTTTGTGAATTTGCAGGGAAAGCTGCAAAAAATCTTGATATTCGAATGAGGACAATCGGCCTGCACAGGCTGGCCAGGAAACAGGCCGCCATGCTTGACAATAAAACAAAAAGATATTTTCAAAAATATGTGGACGGAATCAATGCATTTATTGAGTATTGCCCCGATGATATCCCCCTGGAATTCAAACTTGCCGATGTTAAGCCTGAAAAATGGGAAATTGCAGATTCACTTGACATACTCTATTACATGGGTTACTCAACCGCGGCAAATCTAAATACAGAAATAACGGCCCAGATGCTTCTTGAGACCCTGGGTTATGAAAAGACTTCCAATATCATGCCTCTTAACATCAATGCCGATGATCCTGACGATAAAGGTAAAATGCAAATACCTTCCAAAGAACGTCTTTCCTTGTCAATGACAGGCATCAAGAACCTTATACCATATATAAATGACAGAAATCTTCGAACCGGGAGCAATAACTGGGCCATATCCCCGGAACTCAGCGCCTCCGGCAGCGCAGTTCTTTCCGGAGACCCCCATCTTGATCCAAGGATGCTGCCGGGTATTTTTTATCCCACAGGTCTTATTACCCCTGAAATAAGAGCTGTGGGTGTTAATATCCCCGGAATTCCGGGCATGGCCATCGGCCGTACCGGCCATATTGCATTGTCTGCTACAAACAATTACGGTGACATGGTGGATCTGTACATTGAAACCATTGATCCTGAAAACCCGGACAATTACCTGGAAGGAAAAAATTCCATACCCTTTACCAGAATCAAACAAACCCTTAAAATAAAAGATAAAAATGCCCCGGCAGGCTTTCGAAAGGAAGAAATAATCATCCGGACCACAAGGAGAGGACCTGTGGTTTCAAGTGTACTTCCGGGGTTAAAAACAAAAAAAGTCATAAGTCTGAGATTTGCTCCGGCAGAGTCCATGGAACCCGCCATTGGCATGATTGACATTTTAACTGCCAAAAACAGCAAAGAACTTGTAAAGGCGTTAAAACATATTCCCATGGCATGCTTTAACTGGGTCTTTGCCGATACAAGCGGTAATATCGGCCACCAGGCTTCAGGGAGAATCCCCATACGTTACAATGGTGACGGAACCTTTCCTTTCCCGGTAAAAGACTCGGTGGACAACTGGCATGGATGGATTCCACAAGATGAGATGCCCGCGGCTTTAAACCCGGAAAAAAAATGGATCGGCACCTGCAACCAGAAAACCGTAAAAAATGACTTTCCCTATTATTACTCATCATTCTTTTCACCTAATTACCGTTACAATAGGTTAAAACAACTTATGGCTTTGCCAGGCAGGAAGACTGTTAATGATATGTGGCTGTATCAAAGAGACACAAAAAACCTTTTGGCACAAAAAATATCCCCTGTTCTGGCAAAAAT
Source organism: Deltaproteobacteria bacterium (assembly GCA_013151635.1). GTDB lineage: Bacteria > Desulfobacterota > Desulfobacteria > Desulfobacterales > Desulfobacteraceae > Desulfobacula. Next base: position 43,412 of record JAADHV010000031.1, read on the forward strand.
ACTTCTAAAATATAATGATACAGAAAAAATGGGGAAAATACTTTCTGCCTGGGATTTCAGGGACGATCCTGAAAAAGCGGCTCCTGCCATATTTCAAACCACATATCAATTATTTGCCAATCTTGTTTTTGAAGACGATCTCGGGCCTGACAAAGTCATAGTCCTTTTGAAGAACTGGTATTTCTGGCAGCAAAGGCTCGAACAAATGGTTTTACAAGGTGATTCATACTGGTTTGATAATATTGGGACACCTGATAAAAAAGAAACCCTTGAAGACCTTTTCCACAGTGCCGCCTTAAAGGCAAAAATATTCCTGGCTCCGAAACTGGGTGACGACCCTGAAAAATGGCAATGGGGCAAGGTCCATACCCTGGAGCTTTTAAATCCCATCATGAGGAAAGGAACCTTTAAAACTTTATTTGGTTCAGGGCCTATGCCAATGGGAGGATCTGGGGAAACCCTTTACAGGGGATGGTATGATTACAATAAACCTTTTGAAGTCACCCATTGTGCCGCCCTTCGCATGGTTGCCGATCTTGGCGACAAAGAAAAAGTCCTGGCTGTCCTGCCGGGCGGTGTTACAGGAAGAACATTCCATCCCCACCAGAAAGACCAGGTGGACTCTTTTATGTCGGGGAAGAAAATGTACTGGTGGGTAAGTGATAAAGCAATTGACGAGCATGCAAAATCAAGATTGATACTAAATCCTTAAAGGTTTTGGAATGAAGCACTTATTATTCATCATTATCCCGTTTGCCTGGTTCACTATTTTAACTTGTGGTGATAAAGGTTTAAGTTCGTCAAATGCCGGGCAGCGCCATGATGGCGCTTACAAGCTAAATACAGGCCTTTCAGGAAGCCTGCAGAACCCTGCGTTTTCCCCTGACGGCAAGTCCGTTGTCTTTACCAGATTTCATGATGGATATAATAAAGGCAGTTCTGATCTGTATGTCTATCATCTTAAAACTAAAAAGCTCAAGCCTCTGGTCTCAGACGGCAGCAGCAATGTAAATCTTCCGGGTTCCGCCTGGAATGATAAAATCAACGCCGTGGTATTTTCTTCAGACAGAGAGCCGCATGATGAGATATTTCTTATTTCTGATACAGGAGGAACAACAGGGGATGAAATCCAGCTGACCAATAGACAGGACAAACAATCTTATGAACCGGCATTTTCCCCTGCCGGACAATGGATTGTTTTTGAATCCCACAATATAGATGCAAAAAATAATGGTGTTATAACAAAATATAAAATTGACGGAAGTTCAGGCTATATTGATTTGACGGCATCCGGCGAAAATGCCGGGCAGCCGGATTGGTCGCCCGCTGGAGACAAGATTCTTTACCAAAAGGAAAATAACGGAAAATGGGCGATTTGGACGATGGATATTTTCGGCAGGAATAAGACAATGATCACAAGTCTTAACGAAAGTAATACTGATGCGGTTTTTTCCCAGGACGGACAATGGATTATTTACAGTTCTGAAAACGATAATGTAAAATCAGCCAATATTTATAAAATTCCTTCCAACGGTGGAGTACCGACCCGGATTACCAGGTCTGAAGCCTATGATGGCGCCCCATCCATATCTCCGGATGGAACAAAAATCGCATTTGAATCAATATACGGAAATCCGGAGGAATCAAACGGAACTGCAATATGGATACTCAATATTCCCGGCACTTGAATTTTTTTTTCAAATCAGGTATTTTTACGCCAAGCCAATGTAGCTCAGATGGCAGAGCAGCTCACTCGTAATGAGCAGGTCAACGGTTCGAATCCGTTCATTGGCTCCAGACTTTTTTTAAAAAAAGATAAACTGGCAGCAATGAATGTGAGACGTTGGGGCATAAAATTTTCATGGTTTTGTTCAACTCACTGATGATCATCTTGACAAGACACTTATTTCAAGTTATTTAAAATAGCTTTTAAAATAAAAGAACAGTTAATGACCAAGAATTTTAGCCACATACTCCAATCCATCTTTTTTTCATGGATTATTTTTCTGGGGTTCATCTATGCCCAGGCAGATTGTTACGGATTTTTGTACAGCGTCCATTTTCAAGAGTTCTCCCAGGACTCAGAGGCTAAAGCTGATTTATTAAACCTGTCAAATGTGGTTCACCACCAGAATTCACATATCTTTATCAACCATAATCAAGATAATTGTTGCACAAAAGCCTCGTGTGACTACCAGGGGAAAATTTCCTACAACAGCCACTTTTCCGGAATTAAAAACCAGCCTGAACATATTGCAAATGCCGGTGCCGCTACATTTAATGCGATCGGCACCTTAAATCCGATCTTTAACCAGTTTAGATTTTCACAGACTGTTTCAATATATATCCTTACTCAATCTTTTCTTTGTTAGCCTGCCACAAGTGTCCCAACCTGCCTGAAAGACCACTGTCAGAAGAAATTTAATTGTAAAAAAGATTTGTCCGGGGATAAAAGTGTATGGATATCAATTATGGATGTTTCTCAACTTCAGGAAACTATAATTCCATGAAGGAACGGATAATACAATTCCAGGCAAAAAGAATGAATGATTCAGCATCTGCCGGTACCAGCAGAGCTTTGTCCCAATATTGCATTGCATTTATTTTATTCTGGATCATTACAAGTGGTGCTGTACAGGCAGGGCTGTCATGTACCTGCAATATTACCAGGACTTGTATTCCTTCCCTTAAAAAATCAAAAATTTCAGATGATCCTGTTTTAATATATAGATCCTCAACAGGTCACAATGTACTGCCTTTTTCTCCTGAGCCTGAATGGCCATGCTGCCAAAAGGAAAATAATAAAAACCAGGCCATTAAAAATCAATTCCGCTTGACTTCATTTGATATTTTCCCAACCCTTTTTTTAAAAAATAAAAACAAAGTGTACCATGCTGATGGAAAAACATCAGAGACAATGGGAAACACTGAAAAACCTGTTAAGACAATCCCTATTTATACCTTTATACAATCATTTCTATGTTAAACCCGTTCGTTTTATGAAAATCAGGCACTATTTGTTGACATTAATCAGTTTGTTTTTAAAGGAATAAATATGAGCAAAAAAAATATAGAATTAAAACCGGGAGGAGAATCCCGGCAAAGGACTTTGGTTATCGGCCTTGTCTGCCTGTTTATAGGATTTTTCATGGGCGTTGGATTTACAACTTATAAAATAAATCGAACCCAAAAGGCAGTTTCCGGCAGCAACCCTTCTGTTGATTATGAAAAAAAAGCCAGTTCCCTTGAGGCCCAGGTAGCTCAGAATCCTGAAAACACCTCTGCGTGGACTCAATTGGGGGACGTATATTATGATACTGATCAATATTCTAAAGCTGTTGAAGCCTATAAGAAATCATTGGCGCTTTATCCTGAAAATGCAGATGTACTGACAGATCTTGGCGTTATGTACCGGCGCAGTGGCCGGCCTGGAATGGCCATTAAGTCTTTTGACAAGGCAATTTCCATTGATCATAAACATGAAGCTGCCAGATTCAACAAGGGCATTGTATTGATGCATGATCTCAATCAGAAGGAAAAAGCCCTGAAAGTCTGGGAAGAGCTGCTTGAGATCAATCCCATTGCCATGGTTGGAAAAGACCAAAGCCTGGACCAGTTGATTAAGCACTACAAAGAACATAAAAAAAATACTTCTGAATAAGGATATTTAGTATGCAAACAAATAATAAACCAAAGCCATCCAAAAATCCCTTGTGGCTGTTGTTCACCTCTGTAAAATTTACGGTTACCGTGCTGCTTCTTCTGGCAATCACCTCTGCTGCCGGAACCATCATTCCCCAGAATGGAAGCCCGGAAAATTATATCCAGGCATACGGAAAATTCGGTTTCACCCTGATACAGGTGCTGGACCTGTTTAACATGTACCATTCATGGTGGTTCAGGACGCTTATCGGGCTTTTAATCATCAATATCATAATCTGCACCATTCATCGCTGGCCAACAACGTGGAAACTGGTTGTTTCAACCGGGTTCAAACCTGAATCCCTGTCAAGAAAAAAGCCCATGCAGGAGTTTACAACCAAGGGAACAGAAGGAAACCTGGAATCTTTATACACTTCGTTTATGAAAAAACAATACCAGGTTAAAGTAGATACAATTAAGGATGGTTTCAGGATTTACGGTGAAAAAGGCCGCTGGTCAAGGCTTGGTGTCCCTATTGTTCACTTTAGTGTTGTATTGATCCTGGCAGGGGCGCTTGTGGGGTCTTTCTTTGGATTTGACGGTTATGTCAATATCCCTGAAGGCGGCTCAGCAGACAGGATCCAGCTTCGTGACAGTGACCGGACAAAGGCCCTGGGTTTTGAAGTGGTCTGTAAAGATTTTAGTATCAGTTACTATGATTCCGGTGCTGTAAAAGAGTACCGCTCAGCCTTGCAGTTAAAAGAGGATGGGAAAATAATCCTTGAAAAGGATATCATTGTTAATGACCCTTTAAGATACAAGGGTATCAATTTTTTCCAATCCAGCTATGGCTCTCTTCCGCCGGAAAACCTTGAGTTAAAAATTATGTCCAGGGATTCCAAAAAAATACAAAAGTACAAGACAAAAATCGGGAAAACCATTGAATTGCCGGGAAACGCAGGACAGTTTTTAATAAAAAAATTTAACCGGGATTTTCATTTCAGGAATGTGGAACTTGGCCAGGCAATCGAAGGCGAACTTTTCCTTACCAATGCCAAACCTGTAAACATTGCCCTGCCTTTCAGGTTTCCAACCTTTGACAAGATGCGCAAAGGTCAATGGGTAATAACAATTGAAAGCCATGACAATAGATACTACACCGGGCTCCAGGTAACCCGCGACCCTGGCGTGTTCCTTGTTTATCTGGGCTTTATATTGATTCTAACGGGCTGCTGGGTTGTTTTTTTCAGTTCCCATAAAAAAATTCTTGTAGAAGTTACAAGTTCTTCAAAAAACAGCCAGGTGAAAATATTCGGTGCCACCACCCGGAATAAAATGGATTTTGGCCAGCAGATTGAAAAGCTTGCAGGCTCTATGAAACAATTATAAATATGAGGTTTTTCAAATGAATAGTTCTTTTATACTATCTGTGACAACATTTGTGTATGGTGCGGCCGGCTTTATTTATCTGGCAGTTTGGATTTTTAATATAAAATCAATGGAGCGGTTAGCAACCGGAACGGTTATAATTGGAATCTGTGGAAATATTGCAGGCCTTTTGTTCAGATGGAAAGAATCCTATGACCTTGGAATAGGCCATGCACCGCTTTCCAATCTATATGAATCCCTTGTTTTCTTTGCCCTGGTTATTGCTGTGCTCTATCTTGTATTGGAAAAAAAATACAACCTGAAAACAATTGGGGCATTTGCGCTTCCCATGGCCTTTATTTCCATGGCGTATGCATCCCTTTCCCCTAAAATCGGGGAGGTGATCCAGCCATTGCTGCCGGCATTAAAAAGCAATTGGCTCATTGCCCACGTAATCACCTGTTTCATAGGGTATGCTGCTTTTGCACTGGCCTTTGGGATCGGCTTGATGTTTCTGGTCACTTTATCGGAAAAAACATATCATCAAGGTCTTTTATCACGGGTTCCTGAAAAAAAAATATTGGATGAATTGATGCATAAAATGGTAATGTTCGGGTTCCTGTTCCTGACCGGTGGTATTATTTCCGGAGCTGTCTGGGCCAACTCTGCCTGGGGACGTTACTGGGGATGGGATCCTAAGGAAACCTGGTCTCTGATCACCTGGTTCATATATGCCACCTTGTTACATGTCAGGTTTATGAAGGGGTGGAGAGGCAAGCGTATTGCTGTTTTTACAATCATTGGATTTATTGCGGTTCTTTTTACCTATTTTGGAGTTAATTACCTGCCCGGGCTCCACAGCTATGGGTCTTAAAAAATATAAAAACCATTATCCAAACCGAAAGGATGTTTTGTTGTGCGTGGACATATGCTCAATTTAAATATTACAATCAGGCCATTATTTTTCTTTGTCTCACCTGTGTTCTTACTGGTTGTTATCTGTTTGCGGTCAACATTGCATCCTTTGCCGGTCCTGGCATCCGGCTCAACAAACCCTGAGAATTTATGGATTTACAACACTGTTGAAAAAAAATTTGATATTATTGTTATACAAAAATCCATCCAGCTGTTGACTGTATATTCCGTTGGCAGGGACCTTGAAATAATAAAGCAATTTCCTTGTTCCACCGGAAAGGCAAAAGGGCTCAAAGAAAAAGAAGGAGATGCCAAGACCCCTTCCGGAATTTATTTTGTTACAGGAGAATTTCTTGATAAGGATCTCTCTGAAATATATGGATCCAGAGCTTTTCCCCTGGACTATCCCAATGCACTTGACAGGGAAAAAGGCCGTAACGGATCTGCCATATGGCTGCATGGAACCAATAAGCCCCTGCAGCCATATCAGACCAACGGGTGTATTGCACTGGAAAACAAAAATATTGATACCCTGAAATCATATATCCGGTTTAACCGCACACCTGTTATTATAGTAGATACCCTGGGTGATTTTACTGTCAGGAAAAATGACTCCGGACAATTTGGTTTTGCAAAAGATTTGATTTCCCGGAGTAAGAGTCTTGAATCAGGCACATATCATGACTATCTTGCGTTGTATCACCCGGATTATCTTCCTGATATGGCATGGTGGCCTGCCTGGAACAAAATAAGAATCAGCAATAAGACCAGCCAACACCCCATGATAAAAAGAGATAATCTTTTTATCATTTCAAATGGACAAAACCCGGTTGCTTTTTTTGACCAGTCTTTGTTTGTCAGCAGCAAAAAAGTAGCTGTGGGATCTTTGAAATTATTCTTAGCTCCTTATAAAGGTGATCTGCGAATCCTGGCTGAGGAATATCAGCGCACTCCTTTCAAAAAAAAGGAAATCAAAAAACAGCCTCCGATTATCCTTGCCGGCAACGCCATCCAATTTACACCTGATTTGAATTTAAAAATAAAATCTTTGGTTGACTCATGGCTGAACGCGTGGGCACAAAAAAAGATTAAAGCATATTCCTCTTTTTATTCAAAGGAATTTAAATCACAAAACAACCAGAATCTTAAGCAGTGGATTGCCTATAAAAACAGATTGAATAAAAAATACAAGTATATCAAGGTCATTGGAAAAGACTTGAAAATAAAACCGGACAAAGAAAAAATTTATGTTTACTTTGTCCAGCGTTATAAAAATAACATATTTACCAATGTTACCAGAAAAACCCTTGTTTTGAAAAAAGAAAAAGGGAAATGGAAAATATTCAGGGAACGGGTTTAGCTGTTTTAAGACTTTTTAGGAACAGGTTCTCCTGTTGCCAGGATCGTATTCACCAAAAAGAACACACTATTTTAAAATTCTTGTTGCATTCAATATTGCCAGCAGGGCAACACCCACATCAGCAAATACAGCTTCCCACATGGTGACAATACCAAAGGCACCCATGCCCAGGAACACTGCCTTCACGCCAAGGGCAAACAATATGTTCTGCCAGACAATTACCCTTGTTCTTCCGGCAATAGAAACAGCCAGGGGAAGTTTTGAAGGGTCATCACTCATTAAAACGACATCAGCGGCTTCAATTGCAGCATCTGACCCCAATGCACCCATAGCGATTCCAATATCGGACCGTATAAGTGCCGGCGCATCGTTAATACCATCACCAACAAATGCGGTCAGTTTTCGCCTGCCTTTGTTTTGGGTAAGCACCTGTTCAAGCTTTTCAACTTTCTGCCGGGGCAAAAGCCCGGCAGAAAATTTTTTAATCCCCAGTTTTCCAGCAACAGACATGGCAACTTTTTTACTGTCTCCAGTCAGCATGATCTGCTGCTTTACTCCTGACGTTCTTAAATTTTGAATTGCCTCTTTTGAATCTGGTTTGATTTCATCTGCAATAATAATATATCCGGCATAAACGGCATCTACTGCCACATGAACCACCGTACCTTCTACATCACCAGGAGGATAGCTTATATCTTTTAACTGAAGGATTCTTTCATTTCCCACAAGGACCTCACGCCCTTTTATCCTGGCTTTGATCCCGTGACCGGCAATTTCTTCATAGTCTTCAATGTGATTTTCATCAATATCACCATCAAAGGCCTGAAGGATTGATAAAGCAATAGGATGTCCGGAATGGGTTTCAGCCATTGCAGCATATTCCAAGATTTCATTTTCAGAAAACCCGTTACAGGTTACAATTGTTGACACCTTGAAAATACCTTTGGTCAAAGTCCCGGTCTTATCCCAGATAACCGTATGGAGGTGATTCAGTCCCTCGAGAAAATTTGACCCTTTCACAAGAATACCCTGTTTTGAAGCAGCGCCAATTCCACCGAAAAACCCTAAGGGTATTGAAATTACCAGGGCACAGGGGCAGGAAATTACCAGGAAAATCAGGGCTGTATAAATCCATTCTGAAAATGTTTCCACATGACCGAACATCTGTGTAAAAGCTGGAATATTATAAATGACAACTGGCAGAACTGCAATAATAACTGCACCAAATACTACAGCCGGAGTATAGTATTTTGCAAATCTGGTGATAAATTTTTCCGTGGGAGCTTTTTTGGTGGAGGCATTTTCCACCAAGTCAAGGATTTTTGATATGGTGGATTCACTGAACCTTTTTGTTACCCGGACAGTCAACAGGCCTGTTTTGTTAATCATTCCGGAAAGTACGGGTTCATTCGCCCTTACACTTCTTGGAATTGATTCTCCGGTCAAAGCTGATGTGTCCATCATGGAGGTCCCTTGTAAGACTATGCCGTCCAGGGGTATTCTTTCACCTGGTTTAACAAGAATGATATCATCAATATTCACAGTATCGGGATCAACTTTTTTTGTTTCACCATCCAATTGAATATTTGCATAATCAGGGCGTATTTCCAGTAATGACTTAATGGAGCGGCGGGAGCGGTTCAAAGCCACATCCTGGAACATTTCTCCTACTTTGAAAAAGAGCATCACAGCAACAGCTTCAGGAAATTCTTTGATTGCAAAGGCACCCAGTGTAGCAATAGTCATTAAAAAAAACTCATCAAAAACCTGACCGCGCAGAATATTTTTCACAGCAGAAAGCACAACATCCCAGGCAATAAGGAGATAGCTTGCAAAAAACAATACAAAACTCCACCAGGCTGGCAGGTCAAGTATGAGTGCAACAACATAAAGTCCACACCCGGGTCCAAGTTTCATTACCTGTTTTTTTAAACTGAAGTCTTCCCCAGGTTTTTCAAGACCGTGTTCATGCCCGCACCCGCAGCCGGAATGATTTGAATGCTGATCCTGAAAGTTTGTTTTCAAAGGTTCCTTCATAATATTGATGGATTTATTTTTCATTACGGCTCCCTTGCATAGTTATCTGTTCTCAAAAAGCCTGAGATTTTAGCCGGCCTGGTGAAAAGTGCGGCGGTATTTTCCCGGACCCATGCCAAGATAGCGTTTAAATGTTTTGCTGAAAGCTGCCTCACTTTCATATCCGACTTGTTCTGTTGCTTCGGATAGAGAACTATTTGGGTTCTTTAAGTAATTTGCCGCTGTATGCATTCTCCATCGGGTTAGGTACTTAAACGGTGATTCCCCGATAACCTGCTTGAATTTTGCCGAAAATGATGCATGGGACATTCCAACAGTTCCGGAAAGAGAGTTGAGGTTCCAGGGCTTCTCAGGGTTGAGATGGATATATTCCAGGGCGCTTCCGATTTGAGGATCTTTCAGCCCTGCAAGCCAACCCCGTCTGTTATTTACTGGGTTGTCAATGTATTGACGAATGATCTGGATGAACAAAATATCAGCCAGACGGGTGATAACCGTTTGTGAACCGGGCTGACCCGAATCAGCCTCACTATAAATAAAATTGAGCGTCGTTTCAAGCCAGGGTACAGAACCGCCTTCTTCCCCTTTAATATAAATAAATGATGGAAGTACAGATAACAGTGGATGCACCTCACCACGATCAAACTCAAAATATCCGCAAAGCAATGTGGTGGATGTGCCTTGGCCACCAATGATCAGTGGTCCTTTTTCACATGGTTTCAGTTTCTCCTTCCACTCGTTTAAAGAGACAGGCTTTGTATTCAGCTGGTCACTTAAAATATGCGCATGGCCATGAGGTAAGACAATAAGATCTCCGCTGGCCATTAAAAGCGGTTCGCCCATTCCTTCCATTTGAAACCAGCTGCTTCCGCGCCTGATAAAATGAAATTGAGCCACATCCATTTTATCAAATTGCATGGACCATGGAGCCCTAGCCTCTGTCCGGCACCACAGGCTGCCTGACAGGTGAAGAGAGTGAAGAATAGATGATAATATGTCCATTAAACCAATTAATATTTAATATTTTAGACGAACAGGCATAATTTTTAGACTTTTTAACATTGATCATTTAATTATTAGTTATATTTTATATAAAAATTTATTTTTAATCCTGTCAAGGCAATTAACACAAATTGTGCCTGCCTTCAGGGAAACTTAATTCATTAAAAGGAGATATACCATGGAAAGTTCGGTTTTGCATCCGGTGCTACTGGAAACATTGGTGTTGAAAAAACAAAAAGGAGAATCAAATGAGCCTATTTAAAGTGGAAGCAGAAAAATGCAACAGGGATGGCATATGTGCTGCGGAATGCCCGTTTAAAATAATAGAGTTAAAGGACAAGGATTCCCTGCCGGTACCGGTTGAAGGGGCTGAATCAATCTGCATAAACTGCGGACACTGCGTCGCAGTCTGTCCTGCAGGGGCTCTCACGCACGCGAAAATCAGTCCTGAAGATTGTACGCCCATGAATCCGGAATGGAAATTCAGCCCGGAACAGACCGAGCATTTCCTTCGCCAGCGCAGGTCCCAGAGAACATACAAAAACAAAAAAGTTGTCCGGGAAACCTTGACGAGACTGATCAAAATGGCCAGCTACGCCCCGTCAGGCCACAACAGGCAGCCTGTAAGCTGGCGTATTATATATGAAAAAAACGAGATGGAAAGTTTCACCAACCATGTTGCCGACTGGATGCGTTTCATGATAAAGGAGCAGCCGGACTTTGCCCGGAGCATGCATATGGACATGGTTGTGGGAGCCTGGGAGGCCGGGGTTGATGTGATCCTTCGTGATGCTCCCCATCTCATTATTGCCCATGGGCCGAAGGCTGATCCAACGGTCCCCGCGGCTTGCACCATAGCTATGACCTACCTTGAACTGGCAGCGCCCTCCCTTGGGCTGGGGGGATGCTGGGCCGGATTTTTCAATGCTGCGGCAATGTTTTGGCCTCCCCTTCAAAAGGCCATGGATCTGCCTGAAGGCCACGGATGCTTTGGCTCTTTTATGATCGGTGAACCAAAATTCAAATACCGCCTTATGCCGCCGAGAAATGAGCCGGTTATATCCTGGGCATAAGGCACCATTGATGATGGATGATGACGTCGTAAAAAGTCCCCACCTACTGGATTACAGACAATCCGGCCCGGGTTCTGTTACTTTTTTTAAAAAAGCAGCTCCTGGGTCGGATATCTTGGCCCGTGTGCCTGTTTCAGCCACCCATATTCCTATAACAAAAAACTAAAAAGAAGCGTCCTTGTAATCCTTACTTCTCATTGCACCCTATTTCACCATTGTGATTATTATAAATATCACAGCCATTGTTCATCATTTCTTTTAATTTTGCTCTTGCTCTGTGCAAACGAATTTTTACGGTTTCAATACTTACCCCCAAAACTTCTGCTGTTTCCCTGTTTTTCAAACCTTCATAATCGCATAGCCATATTACAGTTTTATAATTTTCCTTCAACCGGTTGATATAACTACGGATGCAATCGTTCATTTCATTATTCACCATTTGTTGTTCAGGGGACTTCTCTTCCTTGCTCATCAACTCAATGTTACTCCATTCCTGATTTTCCAGTTTGTCCCTAGAAACGGTCTGTTTTTCAATCTTTTGAAAAAATTTGCTTCGTGAACGATCAATCGCAATATTAGTAGCGATTTTATATATCCATGTCGAAAGGCTCGAATCTCCTTTAAATTTTCCCAGACCGTTGTTTACTTTAATAAAAACTTCCTGGGTTAAATCTTCTGCCACATCACTGCTGCCGGTAAGCCTCGTGAGATACCGGGCAATAGCAGGGCTGTATTGGTTATGGATATCTTGAATTTTCATATTTCTTTTTTAATAAATCAAACTACTTCAATTTCCACATCACAGCAACAACCTTCCAAATTTTCATTTTGTGTTACAGTTCCGAATTTAGCGGCAATTTTATCTGCATGAGAGGCAGCTTTCCTCTTGATAAGGGATGCTGTATTTAAAATTGATTTAATCTCATCCTCTGTAATATCAATAGTTAAAGCAGCAGAAATATGTTTTTCAAGATTATATGTACAATTTACAGCAAAACCAGCACCAATTGATACTAATTCTTTAATCCGTGTTGTCTCTTCACAACCGCAGCCACCAATATTCTTTGTTATTCCTAACTGTTTGAGTCCATGCGCCTCCATTATTTCTTTAGCACTGTTGCAGACACACATTGCATCAGAAATTGCCTGTTTAATCTCTTTGTCAGACGCACCTGCTTCTTCAGCCTTGCTAATATGATAGTTGGTACAGGGTTTACACCCGGCTGCCACAGAAACTCCAATATAAACTAATTCTTTTTCTTTTATCGTTAAAACCATAATTTTCTCCTTTTATTATTTAGTTAACTTTTAAACATATTGACGAATTTTTTTTAAAAAGGATACACCCCCTTTGAACACTTATTTGGCTAATTTTTCTACACCCGGCCATGCAACAGCCCGTTCGCTGCGGTCCTGCGGACAGGAGGGGAACTATGTTAGTAATGGTTATGGTCTGTTTTATGCGTTCCCGCCATGATGATGAAGTTTCTATTGTCAGATATCAGATTTTCCCCTATAATCAGTCAATTCTTTATTAACACTGATTTTTCATAATTATACGAATGTAATCCTAAAAAATTTATTATGGCCCTCGGAAATATCCATAAATTACTTTTCAGAAATCTAGTGATCGGCGGGGTAGTTATTGCAACTCTGGCAGGAGGCTTGGTAACATTCATCGAGCTTAACCGCATTGACAAGCATGTTTTAGAAATTTCGCTTATCAAGTCTGAAAAAATCTTAAAGTATTATGAAAAATTTTATATCAACCGAACAGATAAATCTTTGGCAATATTGAAGCGGGTTACAAAAAATAATCTTGATCTTAACTCGTTTATTTTTGTAGAATTTCTTGATGATAAAAATGAAAGAGTTGCCCAGGTATCCATAAAAGAGTTTCATAAAATTAATTCCCAACTCAATTCAAGATTTGGTGGTTTTCAAATGACCGGTGGTTTTGAACATAAAACTATTTATTTTAACAACCAGGTGTTCATAAAAGTCATGTTGCCGATTTTCAGCAAAAGCACAGGAAAAAACCTCGGGCATTTTCAGGGCATATACCATCTGTCAGAGGATAAACTGAATAAAATAAAAGATCAAAGTTACTATTCGATATTGCTGACCATTATTGCAGTCTTGTTCACTACAATTCTTATATATCCGATTATTTTCGCACTGCATAAAAAACTCATATCACGATCCTTTGAACTTTTAAGGTCAAATACAAACATACTTAAATCTTTTGGAAGTGCTATTGCAGAGCGGGACAGTGATACTAATCTACACAATTACCGTGTCACGATTTATTCTGTAAAACTTGCTGAAAAGATAGGCCTGGGCAAACCACAGATCATGGCTTTGATTAAGGGTGCTTTCCTTCATGATGTCGGAAAAATAGGTATCAGTGATACCATCCTCCTCAAGCCGGGCAAGCTCACGGACAAGGAATTTGAAACAATGAAACAGCATGTTGCTATTGGGGCAAAAATCATAAAATATAATGATTGGCTGAAAGATGCAGTTGATGTCATCCAATATCATCATGAGAAGTTTGACGGCAGCGGATATTTATCAGGACTTAAAGATAAAGATATTCCGGTAAATGCAAAAATATTTGCAATATCTGATGTTTTTGATGCCTTAACTTCCAAGCGCCCATATAAAAAACCCTTTTCCATTGAAAAATCCATGCAAATCATGAAAGAAGACTCTGGAAAACATTTTGAGCCTGAATTTTTAAAAACTTTTGAGCAAATCGCGGGAGAACTTTATACGCAAATAGGCGATTTTGAAGATGAAGAACGGCTGGACAGCTATTTGGACTTAATTGCAGGCAAATATTTTACAATACGTATTTAATTCCCAGAACAGTAAAAACAGATTTGTCCACCTTGTCATAAAAGAGAATAAAATCTATCCACTATCCAGAGACTGTAAAATTTCCTTGACTTGATGAAGGCTATATGATCTACCTTGGTATCAAAGGGAGAAACCGATGAATTTTTGCTTAACAGACAGGCTTTATTTTTATTTTGAATATTATTATAACATTAGCCTGCCTGTTTTGCGCTGACGTTTATTTTTAACAAAAAAGCCGCAGGCAGCAAAAGCCTGCGGCTTTTTTGTTTTATGCCACAGGCTTTGAGATAAGACCTGCAAAGGAAAAAGCCATGAACCAGACCTATGATGTAAATGTAGAAACATTCAAACCCCTTATTTCCCCTGCAACCATTAAAAAAGAGCTTCCGCTTACAGATAATGTTGCAAAAACCGTGATTAAGGGACGCAGCGACGTTGAAAACATCTTACACAAAAAAGATGACCGGCTTCTTGTGATTGCAGGACCATGTTCAATCCATGACATAGATGCAGCCCTTGAATATGCTCATAAGATGAAACAATTAAGGCAAGAGGTAAAAGAAAAAATAAATCTGATCATGAGGGTATATTTTGAAAAGCCCAGGACGACTGTTGGATGGAAAGGCTTGATCAACGATCCTTTTCTTGATGCGTCCTATGATATTGATGAAGGGTTGAGGAAAGCAAGATCCCTGTTGATTGAAATCAACCGGATGGGACTTCCTACTACAACGGAAATTCTTGATCCCATCACACCCCAGTATATTGCAGGACTTTTAACCTGGGTGGCCGTTGGCGCAAGGACAACAGAGTCCCAGACTCATCGTGAAATGGCAAGCGGCCTTTCCATGCCGGTAGGATTTAAGAACAGCACGGATGGAAGTCTTGCAGCCGCTATCAATGCCATGATGGCGGCAGGCGCACCCCAGCATTTTCTGGGAATTGATCCCAATGGATACTCCTGTGTCGTATGTACAAAAGGAAACCCCTTCGGACATATTGTCCTTCGCGGCGGTCCCCATCCCAATTATGATCCGATTTCAGTGGAAAAAGCCCGGGACAGCCTTAAGCAAAAAAACCTTCTGGATGCTGTGATGATAGACTGTTCACATGATAATTCAGGACAAAAACACAAAGGGCAGTCTTTTGTATTTAAAAGCGTGCTTGACCAGAGGATTGAAGGTAATACCGGTATTATAGGGCTCATGCTTGAGAGCAACCTGTTCGAAGGCAGCCAGAAATGCAATGGGGACAGCAAAAAGCTTAAATACGGAGTTTCCATAACAGATGAATGCATATCCTGGGAAACCACCAAAAAACTGGTTCGCTGCGCCAATGAAAGATTATAGCAATGAAAACAAGTCCGTATGAAAAGAGAGTAAAAAGAAGGATTACCGGCAGAGAGCATCTTTTTTTTATTATCTGTTCACCAGGATTAAAAAACTTATGTCAAAATGAGATGCTCCGGCTTGGATTTCCCGGAGACAAACTCAGGGTAACCTCTGGGGGCATTGAGTTTAAAAGCAGACTTAATACATGCATGGCTTTAAACCTTAGTTTAAGAAGCCCTTTAAAAATATTGATGAGGATTACCCGGTTTAAGGCCGAATCTTTTAGAAAACTTGAAAAAAAAATTAACGCCGTGGACTGGATACTCTATCTGCCGCAGAACTGCTCGCTCAAGTTCAGTGTCACAACCAGGAAATCAAGATTATACCATTCTGATGCCATTGCCAGGCGTTGTGAGAAAATCATTCTAAATCAATTAAGTTCAGGTGGTGCATTTGTTTCACCTGCAAAAAAAAAAATAAACCAGACAATTTATATCAGGGCTGAGAATAATGATTTTACGGTCTCCCTTGACAGTACAGGAGAACTTTTATTTAAAAGAGGCATCAAACAAAAGGTAAATAAAGCTCCTGTAAGAGAGAATATTGCCTTTGCCATGCTTTTCTGGGCCGGATTTTTAAAAGATGATATATTGATTGATCCCATGTGCGGTTCCGGTACGTTCTCCCTTGAGGCTGCCATGATGAAGGCCTGTCTTTTGCCGGGGTCTTTCAGATCCTTTGCATTTGAAAACTGGCCTGGATTCAGCCTGAAAACCTATAATTATCTTAAGATCCCGGCAAAAAAAATCTTTGCCGGGATCTTAAAAAAAGAAATCTTTGCATCAGATATCGATGATATGGCATTAGCTGCCATGGGACAAAATATTTTAAATCATGGCATTGACCGCATCATTGATGTCTCAAAAAAAGACTTTTTTTCCATAAACCCCTCCATAATATCCCCTTATAAAAAGGGAGTGGTAATGTTAAATCCGCCGTATGGAAAAAGACTTGGAGAAAAAACCAATACCCGGTCCTTTTACAAAGAGATAGGAAAAAAGCTGGCTTCCGATTTTAAAGGGTGGCGGGGGGGGATTATACTTCCGTCAAGAAAATTAAAACTGTATTCCGGACTGAACCTTGAGCTGAAACCGGTTTATCACGGAGGGCTTGATGTTTTTGCCGGGATAGGCATGATATGATGATGCATAGTGTTTCAAAGACAAAATATA
>JAADHV010000092.1 GCA_013151635.1 Deltaproteobacteria bacterium
TTGCAGTTTCTGGGTATCGAATATTATCTCCCTCTCATAAGAAGATTAAAGCAATGGAGTGACCGGAGAAAGTGGGTTGAAGAACCTTTATTCAGGTCTTATATTTTTGTACGGATTGAAAAAAAGGATTATTATGATGTGCTCCACATAAATGGTGTTGTAAGGTATGTTGCATTTGAAGGAAAAGCAGTACCTGTCCCTAATCAGCAAATAGAAGCAATACATTATTTTTTAAATGAAAAAGAACCTGAACTTGTTAATGAAAAAAACTGGGCTGAAGGGCAAAAGGTTGAAATTATCTCCGGAAGCATGGCCGGATTAACAGGAACTCTTGTTGAATTTAAAGGGAAACATCGGGTTAATATAGAGATAGAAGCTATTGGAAAAAGCCTGTTGATACAAGTTCCAAAAAATAAATTACGTGTAATTAATTTTTAAATTGTTTGTCGGCAGTTTACAGATTGAAGTATTTTAGCCGGAATTTATAAAAATGATTTATTAATAATGAATACTTATACTATAAACAATCTGCGTGAGCTTGAAGCAGAGTCCATTCACATTATAAGAGAAGTAGCTGCCGAATTTGAAAATCCTGTAATGCTTTACTCTATTGGAAAAGATTCATCGGTAATGGTTCGTTTGGCAGAAAAAGCTTTTTATCCGGGTAAAGTTCCTTTTCCGTTGATGCACATTGACTCAAAGTGGAAATTTAAGGAGATGATAGAGTTTCGGGACAATTATGCTAAAGAAATGGGTTGGGATTTGATCGTGCATTATAACAAAGAAGGATATGAAGCCGGAGTAGGACCTTTTACTCATGGCAGTAAGGTGCATACCGATATTATGAAAACTCAGGCGTTGCTGGCAGGACTCGATAAATACAAATTTGATGCAGCTTTCGGAGGCGCCCGCCGCGACGAAGAGAAATCAAGAGCCAAGGAAAGGATTTTCTCTTTCAGAGACCGCTTTCATCAATGGGACCCCAAAAACCAGAGACCGGAACTTTGGAATATCTATAATGCACGTGTTCATAAAGGTGAGAGCATCCGTGTTTTCCCTATTTCAAATTGGACAGAATTAGATATTTGGCAATATATCCGGCTGGAAAAAATCCCGATTGTTCCGTTATATTATGCTAAAGAACGTCCGGTTGTAAACATTGACGGAAATCTTATTTTGGTTGATGACGACCGGATGCCCGAAGAATACAGGAAAAAAGCAGAAATGCGCAAGGTGAGATTCAGAACCCTCGGTTGTTATCCGCTTACCGGTGCCGTTGAATCGGATGCCGATACAATTGAAAAAATTGTTGAGGAAATGATGACCGTAACAAAATCAGAACGGACTACTCGTGTAATTGATTTTGACCAGGACGGATCAATGGAAGAAAAGAAAAAAGAAGGCTATTTTTAACCGACAACGATCATTATTATGGATATCAGGTCATTTTTAGATCAGGATCAAAAAAAAGATTTACTTCGCTTGTTGACTGCCGGTTCGGTAGATGACGGAAAATCAACCCTGATTGGCAGGCTGTTATTTGACAGTAAAAAAATATATGAAGACCAGTTAGCTGCTTTACATAAAGACAGTAAGCGTATCGGACATGCGGGAGAAGACATTGACTATGCACTACTTCTTGATGGCTTAAAAGCCGAAAGAGAACAGGGGATTACAATTGATGTGGCGTACCGTTATTTTTCAACGGCCAGGCGAAAGTTTATTATTGCAGATACACCCGGCCATGAGCAATATACCAGGAATATGGTCACCGGTGCCTCAACGGCCAATCTTGCCATTATCCTTGTTGATGCACGTCACGGTGTGATTACTCAAACAAAACGACATACCTACATTGTATCATTACTTGGAATCCGGCATGTGGTACTTGCAGTTAATAAAATGGATCTGGTAGATTTTGATCAGGATGTCTTTGATAGGATATGTAGTGATTATAAAGCCTTTGTTACACAACTTGACATTCCTGATATTACTTTTATTCCCATGTCAGCATTAAAAGGGGATAATGTTGTTGATGTTTCCGACAGGATGCCTTGGTATCATGGAAAAAGCATGCTTGAATTTCTTGAGAGCGTCCACATCAGCAGCGACAGAAATTTTGAGGATGTAAGATACCCGGTTCAGTACGTTCTGCGGCCCTCTTTGAATTACAGGGGATTTGCTTCAACGGTTGCTTCCGGCGTCATCAGGAAAAATGATGAAGTTTTGGTTTTGCCTTCCAGAAAAACCTCAAAAATAAAAGCGATTACAACTTATGACGGGGAAAAAGATTATGCTTTTCCTCCCCAGGCCATTTCAATTACTCTTGAAGATGAAATTGATATCTCAAGAGGTGATATGTTGGTTCACCCGGGAAACCTGCCAAAAATTGACCGGCATTTTGAAGCCATGCTTGTGTGGATGGATGAAAAACCAATGGATCCTGATACTCATTTTTACATTAAACATACAACGAACACGACCAAAGCACATATTGATATTATTAATTACAGGGTAGATGTAAATACTTTAAAAAAATCAGAGGTTGACCGTTTTTCATTAAATGAAATTGGGAAAGTGGTAATCACTACGAATAAACCACTGTTTTTTGATCCGTATAAAAAAAACAGGAATACAGGGTCTTTTATTCTGATAGACCCGGTGACGAATAATACAAGTGCTGTAGGAATGATCATTGACCGCTATACCGGGAAAAATTTGAATTTGCAAATTACCGGTGCGGAAAGGGAAAAAATTATTAAAGGCGAGAGTCTGATAAAAACAAAAGAACGAGAGAAAAAATATAACCAGAAAGGAAAAACGATCTGGATTACCGGCTTGCACGGTTCGGGGAAAAATGAAGTTGCCTATTCATTGGAAAGGCGATTATTCGACATGGGAGCAACGGTTGTTTTACTTGATGGGAAATCCATAAGATCGGGTCTTTCAAGAGAACTTGACTATACTCCACAGGACAGGGCTGAACATTTGCGAAGGATTGCACATATTTCGAAAATGTTAAATAGCCAGGGAATCATCACCATTTGTTCTTTTATATCACCGTCTGAAAATATACGTAATCAGGTTGCTGAAATTATAGGCAAGGATAACTTTAGCCTTGTGTATATGAAAGCAGATATTGATTTTTGCCGGAAAAACGATAAGTACGGATTATATAATAAAGCGGATATTGGAGATTTGCATAATTTGCCGGGCGTTGATGTTGATTACAATGTTCCGGTGAATCCTGATATCGTTCTTGATCCGACCCAGGGAGAAGAAAATATCGAAATAATTTTGGATTACCTTTCCAGCCACAAAATCTTTCCAATCCAATAAGAACCAATATTTGGATTTTTTAAAATTTTGAGTAAATTTGTTGCTCAATCTTTGGGGTATTTTTGTCTATCACGTTGATAAACAAAAAGAAGTAAAATTGTCTTTAAGACAATTTTGAATAAAAAAACAACTAAAAACGATTCCATTCATGCTGGAAACCATCATTACATCCAGAACCCGGATAAATTTATTGCTTAAATTTTTTCTGAACAGTGATAATAAAGCATGGCTTCGTTTACTGGAATCGGAGTTTAAAGAATCAAGCAATGCCATCCGTCACGAGCTTGTACGGATGGAAAAAGCAAAATTACTTATCTCTTTTCATCAGGGGAATAAAAAGATATATCAGGCCAATACAAAACATCCTTTATACCCTGAAATTAAAAGCCTTTTAATGAAACATTTTGGACTTGACAGAGTATTAGAAAGGGTTACAACAAAATTGGGAAACCTTGAAGAGGTCTATCTTGTAGGAAAATTGGCTCAGGGTCAAGATAGTCGCTTGATAGATCTTTGGA
>JAADHV010000044.1 GCA_013151635.1 Deltaproteobacteria bacterium
TTCCCATCCTGTAGCAACCTGGGCCAAACCGAAACGTCCATCTGCCTGGAAAACTAAAATATTTTTTTTAAACAATTTATAATTATATTGACATTCTGTATCCTGTGAGATACATTTAAAACATGAAATACAAACTTCGAAGTACAAAACAATATGATAGATGGTTTTCTAAACTTAAAGAGTCCACAGTAAAAATAAGAATTTTAGCCAGGCTCAACCGGGTTGAAAACGGTAACTTCGGAGATTTTAAGAAAATTAGCCCCAGCCTGTTTGAACTGCGCTTTTTCTTTGGTACAGGTCTCAGGATTTACTACACTATTCAAAACAGCAAGGTGGTCTTCCTTTTAGCTGGTGGTGACAAGTCCAGCCAGAAGAAAGATATTGAAAAGGTTGCCGGGCTTTTGAAAGAACTGGAGGATTGAATCATGACACTTAAAACAAAATCTTTTGATATTGCAGAATATCTGAACACCTCCGAGGAGATTCGTGATTTTTTGCAAGAGGTTGCCGCCACTGGTGATGAGTCCGACTTTATTCACGCATTGAATACCGCTGCCAGAGCAATGGGCATGACCGAGGTCGCTAAAAGAGCAGGAGTCACGCGAGCAAGCCTATATAAATCACTCGCTGAAGATGGCAACCCAAAATTTATCACAATCAGCAAAGTAACAAAAGCCCTTGGCTGTAAGCTGGCTGTTGTATAAAAAGCATTCCAGGCATATAGTCCCAATCCTAAAATGGCGTCAGCCCCTGGATTCCGCCGCTCCGCGTCAGAACCAGGAACTTGAATGGAAACCCAAATCTTGGAACAATGAATTTCGGTTCGTGTTTACCAGAAAAAAAATCAAAAAACCACAAAAAGGACCTCTCCAGCTCGATCTTTTTGAACCCCTTGATTTGAATTACGAATACAAGGTGATTGTGACTAATAAAACAGAAACTGCAAAATCAGTCGTTTTGTTCCATAATGGTCGTGGATCTCAGGAATCCATATTTGGCGATGCTAAAACTGATACTGCCCTTGGTGTTATTCCATGCAAGCGGTTATTATCAAATCAAGTATTCACACTTGCTTCCATGATGGCTCATAATTTTTCAAGGGAAATGCAAATGATTGCCCATCCTGTAGCAACCCGGGCCAAACCGAAACGTCCATCTGCCCTGCAGGAAAATAAAACAAAACCATGATGAAAATTCTTGTGTTTACATCGCTGTTCCCAAATCATTTAGATCCTGATTTTGGAGTATTTATTAAAAACAGGATGTTGAGTGTTGCGCAATTAAAGGGATGTGAGATTATAGTGGTGGCTCCGGTGCCTTATTGCCCGCCATGGAAAATTCTGGGGAAATGGTATCGGTTTTCTAAAATTCAAAAGCATGAGAAACTTAAGGGAATTGATGTATATCATCCGAGGTATCTTCTCATTCCGAAAATCAGCATGCGGTATCATGGCCTGTCCATGTATTTTTTTTCTATCGGTCTGTTAAAGAGAATTTATAAAAAATTTGTTTTTGATATAATTGATGCCCATTATATTTATCCGGACGGGTTTGCCGGTGTGATGCTTGGTCGGAAATTCAATATTCCTGTTGTGGTGTCAGCCAGAGGGTCTGATATTCATGATTTTCCAAGATTCAAAGCAATTAAACCGTTAATTCAACGCACGTTATCCATGGCAAACCATGTCATATCCGTATGCAATGCCTTAAAAGATGCCATGGTCAGGCTTGGATGCGATTCAAAAAAAATTAAAGTTATTTCAAATGGAATTGATGCTGATCGTTTTTTTATGCTGCCAAGAAATTTGGCCCGGGAAAAACTTAATTTAGATCAGGATAAAAAAATAATTCTTTCCGTTGGTTCCTTAATCCCTTTGAAAGGTCACCATCTTACAATAGAAGCAATGCAGGATATTCTCCGGGATATACCTGCCGCACATTTATATATTGCCGGCAAGGGAGAAAAAGAGGAAAATCTGAAAAAACAGGTTCTGGAGAATGGCCTGCTTGATCATGTCAGCTTTTTAGGCCATGTGGCCAATGAAGAATTGAACCAATGGTATAGCGCTGCAGATGTCTTCTGCCTTGCCAGTTCAAGAGAAGGATGGGCCAATGTCATCATGGAATCCATGGCTTGCGGGACACCTGTTGTGGCCACCAATGTATGGGGCGCACCTGAAATTATCACAAATGAAAAGGTTGGAATACTGGTTGAACGAAGTGTTGATGCCATATCCCGTGGACTGATTGATGCTTTAAATCGAGACTGGGATCAAGATATGATATTGGAACATGTTTCAAAAAGAACATGGGATGTTGTGGCCAGGGAAGTTAAGGATGTTTTTGATTGTATTTTGGGGGAGAAACCATGCAGGAATTTCTTTTAGTCTATCCAAAAGAGGGTTGTCAGGATGAAACTATTGAGGATTTGATTTTAAAAGGCAAAACTTTTTTTCAAAAGACCCTTAAAAATAGGCATGATAGTGATGTGACTTGAATCATGGCATCTTTGGAAAGTCTCTTTCTAAATCAAGAGAAAGTAGAATGATCGGGAGAAGGATAATCCATAAGGACCGATTTTTATCAGCATTTTTTTGAAGTTCGCGGCGCCGTATTATAAATTTGCCATATAATAAACCATATAAATATATTGACAATATTCAAATATAGCATCATGCTCTTTTATGAAAAAGAAAATAAAATACACTGGTGAACCAATGGGTGAAGTCAGAGTTGTTTCTGATTTCCTGCCATCTCCTGAAGAACTCGCATTAAAGGATGAAACCATAAAGGTTACGATTGCGCTCAGTAAAGTTAGTGTTGATTTTTTCAAAAATGAAGCCCAAAAGTACAATACACAATATCAGAAAATGATTCGTCGTCTTCTGGATGAGTATGCAACCCATCAAGCCAAACTGATATAACCAATTAAAATTATTGAATATTTATCTCGTTTGTGCTATAAAATTATAATGAAAAAGTATAAATGAGAGGATACCAAATGTCATTAAAATCAAAGCAAAAAAATCTTACATTTTCTGATTTAGAAAAATCCTTGAAAGATAAAAAAAATAAAAGTTTTGAAACTCTGATGAATATGGATAAGACCATCGCCTGGGACAAAATAGAAACCATTCTTTTAAGATATTATCCGGTGGGTTATAAAAAGAAGGTAATAAGGCATACTCACCATTGCTTTTATTCAAATGTCTGTTAATCCGGGGTCTAAAAATCCGGTTTGTTTAATGGGCAAAGTTCACAATATAATAGTGTGAAATAGCAAATTCTACTGGAATTTAAATTGTTTTATGGTGTTAAAAGATATGATACGAGAGCATGAGTTCAAAATCAGGTTATATATTCCTTTTTTGTGCCTGGTATTTGTCCTGTACGGCAGCTTTATTCCATTCCATATCAGGTCAATTCCTTTAATTGATGCCGTAAACCAGTTCAAACATATTCCGTTTCTTGATTTGGGAATCGTATCAAGGGCGGACTGGGTCGCTAATATTCTTCTTTATATTCCTCTTGGTTTTTTTTTGAGCGGATGGACGTCAAAGAGAACAGATTCTTTGTATAAAAACTGCCTGGTTTTTCTGGCAGTTTTTCTTTTCTGTATCATGGCTGCTGCTTTCATCGAGTTTTTTCAAATATTTTTTTCCCCGAGAACCGTCTCCCTCAATGATCTGATTGCAGAAACCCTGGGCTCTTCAGCCGGGATTTTTTTATGGCTTGCTTCAGGACGAAAACTTATCGGCCTTTGGTTTGCTGCAAAACGTACCCCCCGGCCGGAATCTGCATTATCAGCCTTTCTTTTTTTATATTTGCTTTTTCTTGCAGGGATTACCCTTTTCCCGTTTGACTTTCTTATTTCCGCTAAGGAGATAAAATGGAAATATGGGATGTGGAAAGCGCAGTCATTCTTATTTGATGCAGATATCAGCGTTGGTTTTATCATAAAAACGATAGCTGAAGCTGCCTTATTTATTCCTGTCGGTGGATTTATCGGAATAAAATATCGCCGCGCAGGCCTTGAAAAAAGAATGTCTTTTGTATTTTTATCTTCTTTTTTAATAGGATTTTTAATTGAATTCCTGCAATTTTTTACAGCTTCCGGTGTGTCTCAATTCTTTTCTGTTTTGGTAAGGGTACTTGGTGCCTTTGCGGGTTTATTCATGGTTAAAATAAATTTTTCATACTGTTTTGAACGGCTCAAGCCTTTCATGAAGTATATAATTATGTTAGTTTTTCCCATATACCTTGCACTTGCCCTGAAATTGAGCGGGTGGTCTAAAACAGGCTGGCTGAATATTAATGAAGGATTATCAACATTTGATCTTCATATGCTGCTGCCGTTTTATTTTCATTACTTTTCCACGGAGACCCGAGCAGTTGTGAGTGTAATATTGAATTTTGGTTTATATATACCCGTTGGTTTTTCAGGCTGGCTTTTATATTTTTCTAAAAAGGCTCATAATGCCCGGTATATTATGGGATCTGTTTTTATTTCAATAGCCTTATCTTTGTTCATTGAAACAGGAAAACTTTTCCAGAGAGGACTTCATCCGGATTTTACAAATATTATCATTGCCGGGTTTTCCGCAGTAATGATATTTAAATTGTCGGACAGGATTTTTTATATATTTCATCATGCATTTACTGAATAAACTTTTTTCTTTGTTCATTGCAGTCATTATCGGGGCTGCCTGCTTTTTTTATCCATTGAACGGTTTAGTGCTGTTGGCGGTTTTATCGGTATATGGTGTGCTGTTATGGATTTTCCCTTTTTTATGGATGTTTGTGGTCCCGGCTTCCCTGCCTTTGCTGGATTTTTCTCCTGTCACGGGATGGCTGTTTCTCAATGAATTTGATCTTATTATTTTATTAACCTTTTTAGTGTTCCTGCTGAGAAAGACTAAAACTAAAAATGCCTTACCTTTTCCTAAAGGGGCAAAATTCTGTATTGTCTTGCTGTCATGTTCTTATATCGTCAGCACGATAAAGGGGATTTTTCCTTTGGAATCCATTGATATGAACAGTTTTTCCAATTATTACAGCGGGTATATCAGTTTAAGAATTGTAAAAGGCTATGTTGAAGCATTAATGATCCTGCCAATGATCCGGCTTGATATCGGAAATTTTGCAAACATAAAAAAATATTTGATTCCAGGCTTTTTAACCGGGTTTGCAGGAGTTGTTTTTTTTGCATTGTGGGAACGCCAGCTTTTCCCAGGATTATTCAATTTTTCCAATGATTATCGGATAACATCCACTTTTTTTGAAATGAATACGGGCGGTGCGTTTATTGACGGTTATTTATCCATGCTTTTACCACTTGTTTTTTCATGTTTTTTATTCCGGAGAACCCTTATCTCAAAACTGATCGGGCTGGGCTTGTTCGGGACCGGGTTATATGCTTTGTTAATGACGTTTTCCCGAATATGTTACGCTTCATTTTTAATTTCCATGATGCCTTTGATTGCCGGAATTGCCGTGATTTCACAAAAAAAATTGAAAGCTGTTGTATTTGGAGGTATCATTGTTTTAACGGCTGTGATCCTGACCATACCGGTTCTTAAGGGAGGTTTCATTAAATACCGGTTTGGCAGGCTGTCCCAGGGGATTGATACCAGGACCCGTCACTGGGAGGATGCCATAGAGAAAATGGATGCCACTGCCGGCACCGTTTTTTTTGGAATGGGCCCCGGCACCTATCCTAAAACATATTTTAAAAAAACCGACAGTATAAAACCGGGATTTTATCAATTTGAAACCCAGGGCAACAATCCTTTTTTAAGACTGTTCCCGGGGGATTCCCTATATTTCGGGCAGAGGATTTCACTGAAACCGGATAAAAAATACAAGTTAACCTTTAAAGCCAGATCCAGTAAAAACAAGGGCAGACTGACTTTCCCGATCTGTGAAAAGTCCGTATTGCATTCATTTAGCTGCAATTGGAAAACTATTGACATTGTCAATAAAAAAAATATCTGGGGTGATTACAGGATTATTTATCCCGGGTTTAAAATAGGGCAGGGCAGAATTTATCAGAAAAGGCCGGTGGAATTTGCTTTATATAATGGGAATAGAGATATTGTAATTGATATCGACAATATTTCCCTGACAGATAATGCCGGAAAAAATATTCTAAAGAACGGGGATTTTAGCCATGGCAGTGATTTCTGGTTTTTCACCACGGATAACCCCCTTCCCTGGCATATTGATAATCTATGGATAAGTCAGTTTTTTGAACAGGGTATAACCGGTCTGGTTGTGTTTTGTATCTTTGTCTTGTTTACCTTGATTCACCTTATCCTGGACATTTTAAAAAAAGACATGTTTTCATTGATATTGTTTTGTTCTTTTTGCGGATTTTTTATTGTCGGGCTTGTTAACAGTCTTTTTGATTCACCTCGGATTTTGTTTCTTTTTTATTTTGTTTCTTTTATATCTATATTTTATTCAAATGACGTTAAACAATAATATCCGGATTGTTCTCTTTTTAATTTTTTTTTCATTTTGCAGTATATCCTATGCTTTTGATTTCTCCGGGTTTAAAATCCTGATCTGGCCTTATCAAACAGATGTCTTAAAGGATTATGACCTATACAGGGAGCTTGGACTCGGCGGATTCCAGATTGACAGGGGGGCGGGGCAGTATCAACGAATTGATCTGTCAATTGAAAAGGATTTTCCATATTATGCCGGGCACGTAGCAGACAAGGGGTATCTGTATCTTAAAGGGAAGAACAGGGCTGCTGTTACAGGGAAGAACACCCTTCTTAAAAGGCCGGTCTCACTTTCCGATCCCAAAGTTATCAAAAAAATAAAAGCACACATTTATAAGAACATTTCAGATCTGAGAAAAGGAAATGTTATCGCTTATGCCCTGGATGATGAAATATCACTTGGTACGTTTGTAAATCCATCTGATGTTGATATTTCGTCTTTTTCCCTTGAATGGTTCAGAAGATGGCTTAAGGAGCAGTACAAAACAATTGGGATATTAAACCGGCAGTGGGGCGAGAGTTTCAGATCATTTTCAGATGTTATGCCGAAAGGTTTTGAACAGGTTCGAATAAATCTATCAAATAAAAATTTATCAAATTGGAATCTTTCACCCTGGATGGATTTCAGAACTTTTATGGATTTTCAGTTTTCCAGTGTTCTGTCTGACCTTGTGCATTATGCCAATACTATTGATCCTGATACGCCTGCTGGCTTTGTCGGCGGCCAGGGCCCTTCTGTCTGGGGCGGATATGACTATGGGATGCTTTCCCGGGCTGCACAGTGGATGGAGGCTTATGATGTACATGCCTCAAATGAAATTTTAAGGTCGTTCTGGAAAAATCCTAAAAAAATCAGGATGCAGACTTTTTTTTCATCGGGTAACAGGAAAATAGATTCCTGGTTTTTATGGTATTATATGCTTCACGGCAATCAGGCCGTTATCGCCTGGCCTGAAGGATGGTTTGAAAAGATAAACGGAAAGAAGCAAGCCTCAGCATATATCCAATCTCTTAAAAAAGTGTTTGAAACGGTTCAGGGAGAAGTCAGTGAATACATTGTGAATAAAAATTCTACATTTTTTGCAGATCCCATAGGAATTTATTATTCACAACCGAGTATCCAGGCAGGATGGGCCATGGATGCACTTGTCCATGGAAAAACATGGCCCAAAAGATTGACTTCCATTGATAACAAAAATCAGTCGGCAGGGATATTGCGGAAAGCCTGGTGCAAAACTCTGGAAGATCTGGGATATCAATATGATTTTATCAATTACCTGGATGTAAAGGAATCAAAAATTGATTTGAACAGACAGTTTAAAGTTATAATTCTGCCAAAAACAATTTGCCTTTCTCAAAAAGAGGCCCATGCGTTTAAACGGTTTGTGGAAAACGGGGGTGTACTTGTTGCGGATTATTTATGCGGCATATTTGATGCACATGGCAAATGGAGAAAAACTGGAATATTAGATGATCTTTTTAGTGTTAAACGAAATGATATTACAGGATATCTGAATGGGAAAGGTATTACTGAAATCAATGCAGAACAATATAAAAAACCCTTTGACAAAAGATTTACTTATTACAAAGGTGCATTTGATTTCAAGGGAATTGTGATTTTTGAACGGGGGACCCAAAAAAGGCTTTCAAAAATTTCAAATGATAATGGTCTTCCTGATCACATAATTAAAAACAGGCTTAAAAAAGGTTTTTCGTATTATCTTAATCTCACCCCTGTAAAATACTGGAGTTCTCAAATCAGATTTTCAAGGGCCGGGGAAAACTGGCGTACGATTATCTCTTCTATTTTGAACTCAGCCGGGTTGAAACCCCGTGTACGCGTTTTTGCAGAAGACAGTTCTAAAATGATGGAATCATTGTTCTGGAAAAATGGAGAAAATACTTATCTGGGGATTGTTAAAAATCCTTCTGATAATTTTGAATCGATAAAAGGCAAACCGGTAAAAATAACGCTGGCTTTTACAAAAAAGGTTGTTTTAAAGAATTTAAGGACCAAAAGAGAGTTTCAAAGAGAAAAAGTTTTTAAAGATAATTTTTTACCATGGGAAGGTAATATATATCAAATTAAATCTCAATGATGGTGCTGATTTTCATTGAATCTTCCATACCCATGGACGGGTGGCCGGAAAATGTCGCTTTTTTAACGAATCCCGATCCGCATGTTCAAAATTTGCTGCATATCCCCTTGTATGGAGCTTTGACTTTTTTATGGCTGCGATTTTTCGGTGGTACGGGAAAGATTACAAAACAGGTGGTGCTTTACGGCCTGATAGATCACGAACAAAAGTGATCATTCCCTCTGGATAAGAGAAAAATCAATAACAGCCTTTTAAAATTCTTATCAAGAGGATAGAGGTAAACATCCTTGATTTTGCCATGCTTCAAATGCTTATGCCCTTTTTTGGATGTCCCTCTTGTTTCTCCAACACGTATCCAGTTAGAAGCCTTGTAACACGTGCTTTTAAATCAGTCCTGCTCAACAAATGTCTCCAGCAAATACAGTGGATAATTAATGAAAAATAGTGGGTTGAAAACGATTGAATTTATGCTGCTCCCAGAGTACTAAACACCCTTATTATTGTAAATACTATTTTCTGAAAAATAGTATTTACAATCTCTATGTTATATGCTAATTTTTTATATACTTATTTTCTAAAAATAGTATATAAAAATTAAAATTTGCGCTAACATAGCCAAAAATAAAGGTTTTTAATCATGAAAATACCAGTAAAACCGCCCGATTATCAAGAAGTAATTCAGAAGAGCGGAAAAAATTATACTCAATATCTTGAAAATATCGGACCTACTGATACTAAAGGGCGCTACTTACA
Organism: Deltaproteobacteria bacterium; assembly: GCA_013151635.1. GTDB lineage: Bacteria > Desulfobacterota > Desulfobacteria > Desulfobacterales > Desulfobacteraceae > Desulfobacula. Next base: position 9,362 of record JAADHV010000044.1, read on the forward strand.
TTGGGACAGGCTTAGACACTTAACACCTCCAGAGGGCTTTACTTCTGAACAATGGTGGGCTGGGATGAAATTAAACAGGATATTTAATTTCAAAGATCTTGATTTTAAATGTAAAAATGATTCCAAATGCGTATTCTATCTGACGGATGAGATTCAGGAACAATTACACTGGTTAGATAAAAACGCTGCTGGAACAATAACATCAAGCATGCCCGTTACAAATACCAGTATGCGGAAAGCTTACATGATCAAGTCGCTGATACGAGAAGCGATCAGTTCAAGCCAGATGGAAGGAGCAACAACCACTCGAAAAGTTGCCAAAGATATGATTCGTCAAGGCAGGACTCCAAAAGATAAAAGCGAGCAGATGATTTTTAATAACTATCATGCAATGCAATTTATCATAGAGTTTAAAAATGAAGAATTGACACCTGGCATTATCCTTGAACTGCATAAAATCCTCACTGAAAAGACTCTGGATAATGAAAATAAGGCAGGAGTTTTCAGAATCGAAGAAGACAAAGATATCCATGTCGTGGATGAAACAACTGTTAAAATTCTACACACACCGCCAGATGCAAAAGGACTTGAAGCCAGAATGCAAAAGGTCTGTGATTTTGCCAATAACGGCCAGTCAGGGAATTTTATACACCCAGTTCTCAAAGCAATTATTTTACACTTTATGTTGGCGTATGAGCACCCTTTTGTAGATGGAAATGGACGTACAGCTAGAGCTCTGTTTTATTGGGCAATGATCAATGAAGGATATTGGTTGGCAGAATTTATCTCAATTTCCCAAGTAATTAAAAGGGCTCCTGTGAAATATGGAAAAGCTTTTTTGTACACAGAAACGGATGATAATGATCTTACGTATTTCATTTTGTATCAATTGGAGATCATTAAAAAGGCAATTTCAGAGCTTCATGAATATTTGAGCGAAAAGATGGAAGGAATAAAGTCGGCACAAGACTTATTGTATGGTGCCAAGAAACTAAGGAATAAATTGAATATTAGACAAGTGTCGTTGCTTAAGCATGCTTTATCGCATCCTAATTTTATTTATTCCATTAATGAATATCAAAATTCCTATGGCATTGCATACGAAACTGCGAGGAAAGACCTGATGCAAATGTCGGATGTCTTTTCATTCTTAAAAAAACTAAAGGATGGTCGTACCTTTGTTTTCATTTCACCATCAGATCTTAAAGAAAGGATTGAGAGCCAAAAAGAATAGCTTTAACAAAAAGTGATCCTAATTCAAAAATTGGAGACAGAATTAATTCTCTTTTTTAAAAAATAGTTCAACGAACCACGATCTTATCCGGTTGTTGAACAAGCCTATAATATAAGATCTCCTCCTTCACTACGTGAAGCACTTGGGTCAATGCGACTTGTGAAAAGCCATCCACGGGATATACCGTTGACATATCCCGTGGATGTCCTTCCAAAGATATAGCCTTTCCAGAGTCAGTGAAGAACGTTGAGATCACTGCAATTGGCAATAGGCGTGTTATTGTACCGGCGGATCAATCTTGGGATGAATGGTTTGGTGCACCAGGAGTTTCCAGCGATTTTATGTCTGAGCGGCAGCAGCCGGACGATCAGATTCGGGAAATTTTGTAATGCTGAAGTATATGCTGGATACCAATATTATTATATACATTATGAAAAATCGTCCAAAACAGATTAAAAAACGATTTGAACAGCATAAAGGTCAGATGTGCATTGCCAGCGTAACCTTAGGTGAATTGGTGTTTGGTGCAGAACATTCACAACAGGTGGAACGAAATCTGGCAGATATTGAGGCGATGATTGCCCGGCTTGAAGTACTGCCTCTTGACAACAAAGCAGCTTATCATTTCGGACATATGCGTGCTGCACTGTACAGCATTGGTCAACCCATAGGACCTTACGATATGATGATTGCAGGACAGGCCAGAGCATCCGGCCTGATACTGGTAACAAACAATGTTAAGGAATTTGAACGGGTCCCGGGACTACAGCTTGAGAACTGGAATAATATGTGAATCGCACGGGAAGAACGGATGAGAATCATTCTGATTCCAATCTGTTTTGCCAAGCCCATAAAATTTTTTTCTCTGTGCCTCTTGTCAAAGGATTTGAAATATATTATCTGAAGATAAATTTAAAATACCGGAAAATTGAAAACAAAGGGGCACTTAATGACAGAGATCACAGCTTTTCTTGAGGATATTCAGGAAAATTTAAAACAGATCGTTCAGCCGTATCAAAGAGAACTGAATAAAAAACAGAAAAAAGCCGATTTTATCAAACAATGCATCAGGTGTGCAGGCAGGGATGATTTTCTTACACTGGATGAAATGCTGAAAACAAAAATAGCCCGGGATATCGAGGAGGATGAAAAGATTGATCAATGCGCTGCCCTTTTTAAATCTTTAAAGGAATATGCAAATCAGAAAGTTGAGCAGTACAGGATTCAGCTTATTGAGGATTTGGTCCGGCTGGGCAGCGAAGCAAGTCTTGACATCCGGGTGGATTTCCCCAAGTTTACGGTTTTAAAAGGCATTAATGGGGAAATTGATTTTGCAGGCCGCTGCACCCGGATTAACAAAAAGGTGTTAAAATCCATTAACCCCAGACGGATTGTCACGAGAGTCCAGCAGCTCAAACGCCAGCTTTATGACCGGCCCTATGATCCGCAAGTATTTATTGATTCTGTTTTTAAGATATATGCCGGCATGATTGAAAAAGACAATCAATCTTACGGGCATACCATTCCCATTCAAAAATTTTATCTTGAGTATGTCATATCATTACAGAGCAAAGCCTTTTTTCAGAACATGGACAAGGGCAAGTTCAAGGGGTACAGCCTGGACCAGTTTTCCGTTGATGTCTGGCGTTTTTTTCAGGCCGGTATCGGCGGGACTTCAAATGGATATGAGATCCAGTTGAGCCCCGGACGTAACAAGTCGCTGTGGCTTATTGACAGCCTGGGTGAGGCCAAACAGGTCACTGGTATTTCTTTTCATCAAATGCAGGATGAGCAGCCATGATATCAGGACAGAAGGTTGACAACTTAAAACCTTTCCAGGCGCGCGCCATTATTGAATCGCTTCGCAAAGGCAGCGTGCCTGTAGAGAATGTCCCCCTTTTTACAGTGGGAAGAAAAAACTGGTTGAAATTCATTGAGGATGATCTGGACAATTACATCAGCCAGGGGGGCTCCAAGGTCCGGTTTATCAGTGGAGATTACGGGGATGGCAAGACCCATTTCATGTCCGTGATCCGGCATCTGGCAATGATGAAAAAATTTGCTGTTTCCTTTGTTGTATTGACCCGTGAAGTGCCCATACACAAATTTGAAACCGTATACCAGACCATTGTCCGGCAGTTGAAAGGCAATTTTGCAGGGACCGGTATCCGCAATATGCTGGAGACATGGCTTGGTAAGCTTGCCCGGACTCCAATCCAGGGCAAAAAGGATGAGGCCTGCGAGAACCGGACAGCCCTTGCCGCAAAACTCAGGAATATCCCTGGTATGGATATTAATTTCGCCAATGCCCTGATTGCCCTTGTCAATAACCGGTTTTCACCCATGGAAAAAGAAGAAATAGAAGACCGGGAATCCGCTCATGAAGTGCTTCTCCACTGGTTCGAGGGCGGCCGGGTTACCAAACGGGAAATCAAGCCGTTCCAGGTTTATGAAGTCCTTAATAAAACCAACAGCAAACAATTCATGAACTCTTTGATCCTGTTTTTACGTCATACAGGTCATAAGGGACTTATCCTGCTCATGGATGAAATGGAAACCGTGGTGGCGCAAAGTGCTTCCATTCGCAATGCGGCTTATGAAAATGTCCGTCTTTTTATTGATAACAGTGAATCATCTAAGTTTTTACATATCTTTTTTTCCATTATTCCCGATGTGCTGATTTCTGAAAAAGGGTTTAAATCCTATGATGCCTTGTGGAGCCGTATCCGCTCCATTGGACAAACCGGAAAGCTCAATTACCGGGGCGTTCTTGTGGATATCCACCAGACGCCTTTGAAAACCAGGGAACTGGTTGAGCTGGGTGGGTGTCTCAGGACAATCCATGGAATATCCTTTCGATGGGATGCGAACAACAAGGTAAAAGATGAAGTTATTGAAAAAATATGTGTTAACCAGAAACGGATGGGCGTGTTAAGCGAAGTGCGCCTGTTTATTAAACAGCTGGTTCGTATCCTGGATATGGTTGAACAGGGTGAGTCTCCCGACACGATGGATATGGAACACCAGATTGTTGCAACCCAGCGTGAAATGGAGGCTGAAAAAATTGAACATATGCAGCCGTCCTGGGATAGTTGATTGCAGTGGATTTTCAAAGTTTTTTAAACTCCAGGGATAATTTTAAGCTTCGCAGGGCAATGGAGCGCCTGCGGGAAGGGCTTTTTGACCCGGTTGGGGTAAAAAGTCTTACCTGCGGCAAAGCAACACTCGACCAGGTATTTGACAAGGGAGCCAAAGTCCTTGAAAAAACCGGTTCCTTTCACCAGTGCATTCTCGGCACTTATGGCCAGGGGAAATCCCACACCCTGAATTATATCAGGCAGCGGGCCCTGGACCAGGGTTTTGTGGTCAGTTATATTAATCTTGATCCAAGGCAGGTGCCGTTTTATAATTTCAAAGAGGTCTACGGGGCTTTGATGAAGGCCATGGTATTTCCGGGCCGGGACAAGGAATTTATTGATGCCTGGAAAACACGAGCCTCAAAATGCCTGGCATTGCCGGAAAACAGTAAGAAAACCTGTCAAGACCTGATCCCTGAAAAAATTCCCCACCGGTTTAAGGCCATATTAACGGCCCTGGTTCATAAAACCATTGTCCTTACTCCAGGGAAAAGAAAATTAAAAAAACACAGAAGGTTCAAACCACGGGAATTTCCCTGGATTTTAAAAAACGCGCTCATGGGAAAAGATATCCCAGTGTGGCGGCTCCGGGCAGCACTGCATTATCGGCAGGTGCCTTTTTATAAGGAAAAATCCCTGGTCTGCAAAACCCCGTACCAATACCTTGACCTTATCACGGGCATGGCAGAACTGTTCAGGATCATCGGGTTTAAAGGGTGGGTGGTGCTGTTTGATGAAGGCGAATCCATTGTACAAACCAGGATTACCAGCCGCAGCAAAAGCTACCGGCTGCTGGACCGGATTTTTTGCCCGGAAGAGCCATTAAAGGGGTTTTATCCGGTTTTTGCCTTTACCCATGATTTTTTTACCAGGGTTGCTGATGAACCCTATGACCGGCTGAAACCCAAAAAAGACAAGCCCTATTTTGATAAAAACTACAGCACTGCATGGCAGGAAATACATGTACACAACTTGAATCATCTTTCTTCAAAAGAATGGAAAAGTCTCATTCATAAACTTGTGCAGGTGCATGCCAGGGCTTACCAATGGCAGCCGCCGGTTGATGTGATGGCTAAGAAATTGAATCTTGAATTATCAAAATATAATGGTGCCGAACCCCGCCTGAAACTGAAACTCCTGGTCAACCGTCTTGATCTTGCCCAGCAGCATCTAATGGAATAAGAAAGATCAGGCTTTTGGAAAACCAGCAGCATCCGTCCCTTTTTTTACAGCTTCCCAATACATTTCGTGCGTTTTACTCCGGCTTTCCCTGTTTGCACAGGGCCCAGAAAGAGGCCATTGATCCCATTCTAAAGGGCCTGGATCTGGTGTTGCAGGCCGCGACAGGCTCAGGCAAGAGCGAAGCCGTCCTGGCCCCGGCTCTGGAGCGGGTCATTGGTTCCGGCCGGGACATTGCCGTGTTATATATTATCCCTACGCGAGCCCTGGCCTTTGACCTGAGGCGACGGTTTGAATTTATTATCACAGAGCGTCTCGGCCTTAATCTTGCCATCAGGACAGGGGATATAAAGCGCCGGGGCGGGGACCGTCCGGACATCATGTTCACCACCCCCGAATCCCTGGACGTGATGCTGGGAAGTGCCAATGCCCATCTGAAGGGTTTTTTGTCCAGGGCCAGGATCGTAATTATTGACGAGATCCAGCCCCTGGTATACCACTACAGGGGCCGTCACCTTGCCTGCCTTCTCATCCGCCTTGAACAAAGAACCCATTGCCCGCTGCAGAAAATTGCCATGTCAGCCACCATTGCCAATGTCGATGATGTGGTTGAGTGTTTTGGCTTCAGCAGCAAAACCAAGCATATTGTTGCTCCGGTTAAAAGAAAAATTCTTGCCCGCCTGCTGCATATCAAACAGGAAACATCCGAGATTCCAGCCCTGCTTGATGACCTTTACCATGCCTGGCATTACAGGAAGATACTGGTTTTTGCCAACAGCCGGACCACCTGTGACAGGGTGTTTGGCATTGTCAACAGGGCAGGGAAATTTCAAGGGGTTTGTTATCTGCATTATTCCAACCTCAAACTTGAAGAACGAAAGAAAACAGAAGAAAAATTCCGGAAAAGTCCTCATGCCCTGTGTATTGCTACAAGTACCCTGGAGCTGGGCATTGACATCGGGGATGTGGATGCCGTTTTGCTGTATGAACCGCCCTGGTCGGTATCAGCCTTTCTCCAGCGCATAGGCCGGGCCAATCGCCGTAAAACCCGGATTCATTTCTGGGGTATCTGCTGCAAGGAGAACGCAGCAAACCAGGTTGTCCGTTTTCTGGCCCTGCTGGATCTGGCCGCTAAAGGCATTATTGAAGCGCCCTGGCCAAGAACCCTGCCCAGTGTTTTAAGCCAGCAGGTGATCTCCTGCCTGTATGAAAAAAAATTGATTTCCCTGCCATCTTTGCAATCCCTTTTCCCCGGACATACAAAGATCCTCCCTGGTATATTTAAATCCCTTGAGAAAAAGAGATGGTTGAAACGCTCCAGGGTCAACGGATTGTTCCAGGGCGGATGGCAGTACCGTAATTATTTGCTGGAGTATAAGATATGGGCAAATTTCCCGGAGGCAGAAGAAACCTGTGTGCTGGAAGTGGGTAAAAAAGCAATTGCTGATATTCCAATGTCCATTGTGGCCCAGATGGAAGTTGGGGACAATGTTTTTATAGCAGGCCTTCGACTTGAAATCATGGTGATTGATACTAATCTGACAAAAAAAATCCTTGCAAGGCCTTCATCGAACCCGGATGAAAAACAACTGGCCTGGGTCGGCCCTGGTGCCCATGTTTCTTACGAGGTCAGCCAGGCCATGGGCCATATCCTTAAGACCGGTGAAATTAAGGATGAGGTCTGCCTGTTTCGCCGGGCAAAAAAACTTTTGAACCAGCAGTTCAACCTTGGAGAAGATCCGGTGATCCTGGAAAACGGCATCCGGGTGGTACAGGGGAAAACAGCTCCATTCCGGTTTCAGACTTTTCTGGGTTCTGCCGGGAACCTTGTGCTTGAGTGGATGATCCGGGAAAATTTTATGACGGATGATTTTTTTATCCTGTCTGATGAAACAAGTATTGAATGTTCGGAATGGATATGTTTTGAAAAACTCGATCTTCCCGTTGACAGGCATGCGTTTCAAATCTGGGTGGAAAGACATTTTAAAATCCTTTCGGTCCTGACACCGCTGAACCTTTTTTGCAAAGCCCTGCCAAAATCCCTGGTTATTGAAGAATTAACAGAATTTTTATTTGACCGGCGTATTGCAGATGCCTTTAAAGCTTATCTTGGCAGCTCATCAAATATTGTTTCAGGAGATAAGTCCGGTCTTTTGCCAGGGACAGGTTTCCAAAAGTCAAATGATCCTGTTCTTATTGATATTATACCAAAATATTCTTTATTGCAGGCGGCCAGGGACACTGCCGGAAAATACGCAGGACATCAATATACGCAATTTTTTAAAGACATACCACATAAAAGGCCCGCCCTTGAAACTAAAGCCTTTCTTACCGCCACCATGGTCAGTCAGTATTTTTTTTATGCACAATGCAAACAAAGGTTCTGCCTTTCATTTTCCGGTAAAAAAGCTATTGAGCCAAACCAGGATAGCATCAAAGCAAAAGCCAGAACCCTGGGGCTTATTCATGAAAAACAAGTGCTTGACCACTTGAAAAATCAGGGGTACATGGTCATTGCTATGCCGATGGCAGGTGGCTTGGAATCCGTGATTAAAGAGGGCGGCACCTTATATGATATTGCTCTTGAAAAGCCTGTTTTTCTTTCACAATGCAAGCTTCATGTGGACAGCCTTGGGCCTGGAGTTAATTTAAAGGGTGTTGGCATTCCTGATCTTCTGAAGATATCAAAACGAATAATAAAAGGAAAAAATCAGATTGTCATTGAGGCGGGTGATATTAAAGCCGGCAGGTTACCCAGGTATTCCCACAAATGGCAAGTGGCCTTTTATGCCCTGCTTCTTGAAAAAATTATTGCAGAACAAGGCATTGCAGCCAGGGTGGCAGAGACCGGGTTCTTACTGACCCGGCCGTCGCTTGACTCTCAGAACCAAACTTTTGACACACATCAGTTTGACCTTGGGCCCTATATGACAGCATTTCCAATGCTTTTTAACACTATGTGTCATGTCCTGTCCCATCCAATGTCTGATGCTGATCACAGACTCGGGCCAGGCTGCGTTTCCTGTGAGTTTTTTGCCCCCTGCTATTTTAACGCCCTCAAAAAAGAAGAAATCCAGTTCCTGCCGGGGCTGACCCCTGGAGAATTATTAAAAATCCGGCAGCAGGGATGGACAGATATGAAAAAGACCCATACTGCCCTTGAAAAATTGTCGCATACGTCCAAAGAAACAACCAAAAATAGCCCCATGGAGGGCAAAGTAAATTTTCCTGCCGGACAGGGAAGACACCTGTCAGGGCGTTGCAGGGCAATACTTGAAAACCGCATTTACCTGTACCGGGAAAATACAAGACTTTTCCCATGCAACATCTCACAGGCTTTTTTCATCTACCTTGAAAAAGATAGGTTGACCCGGTTGCCCCGGGCCTTTGGCTGGATGGGGATCGATGATAAATATACCATTATAGAATCCTGTGTCTGGATCATGGAAAACGAAAATGAGATCAAAACGGCCTGGCAGGAATTTTCAACCCGGATTTCAAATGCCTGGGAAAAGAGTATTTCAGGCAAAGCCGGGCCCCACCTTTTCCACTTTGGTTCCGGGAGCCGCCGTGATGTTCAGGAATGGGGAAAGGCATATGGAAACCTTGGACCGAAATTTTTATGGGAGACCCAGCCCTCGCCATGGACGGATTTAAAACAGATTTTTAAGGCACATTTTTATTTGCCCTGTCCGGGAACGGTTTCTTTTTTCAGCCTGGGCCATGGTTTTAGCTGCCACACACAAATTGATTCCCCTGAAAGCCTGTTCCATGCAGACGAACCAGAAGTTGTGAATGGTGCCGATTTTACATCAAAGGTTAAAGCAAGACTTCTTATCATGAAAGACCTTTATGAAAAGGCAGGACATTACCTTAAAAGCCAGTGGATACGTGAATGGGAAATTGAACCTGATCAAAATAGCGATATCCTGCCTGCCTTTCTCGATTTTATCCAGGAGGAGGCACGGTTAAAGGAAAATGACATCCTGGCCTGCCAGGAACAAAGCCTCCAGGAAAGGATGGACCAGTTCCGGGCCATCGGCTACCTTAAGTTTTGTCATACAAGGCTGGACCATGAGGGACGGTTTCTTTATATATTTAAAACCACTCGCCAAGCCTTTTTTTCAAAATTCCGGACGGGTGATTTTCTCAAGATTGCCCTCCATGGGATTAAAGACATTCAGGAGGGTTTTGATGTTATCCTGGACAGCCATGATATAAAGGAAGGGGAAATCTGCCTTCTTTCCAGGACCGGGAAACTATTTTTAAACAAAAATCTTTTATATTCCCTGGAAGAAGATATCAGCGACTGGAACCAGGCCAAACTTATCCATGCGGCAGAATTTGCATGTTCCCGGCCTAAACCCCATTTGGTTTTAAGACTGCTTGCCGGACAGGTTCTTGACCTGCAGCCGGGTAATTCGGTGCGCTGGCTTGAACATTGGTTGCAGCAGATGGCTCCCGGACTTAATCCAGCCCAGCAGCAGGCAATGGCCTGCCATTCCAATACCGGGCAAGCTTAATCCAGGGACCTCCCGGAACCGGTAAAACCCATTTGCTGGGCTGGATACTCATCGCCCTTATAATGCAGGCCCATGATGCCCGAAGACCGATTCGCATCGGGGTTAGTGCGCTTACCCATCAAGCCATTGACAATGCCCTGAAAAAGGTGGTTGATCTTGTGAACCAATACCTGCCGGGGCAATTTTCCGGCCATTGCATTAAATGGGGGGCTAAAAGTCCGGCATCAGAAAAAGATGACAGGGCATTTAAACTTGAATTTTCAGATTATGCCGATGATGTCCTTGGCCGGTCACGGGTGATTATCGGTGCCACAGGATATGGATTGTATCATTTGTTTAAAGGCAGGAACAAACAATTTCCCCCGGCTCTTGACTGGGTAATCTTTGATGAAGCCTCCCAGGTGCCGGTGCCCCAGGCCCTGCTGGCCCTTGTCTATGGCAGGGGAAATTTTTTATTCCTGGGGGATGTCAATCAACTGCCTCCCATTGTGAAGGGAAATTATGAATCCGTTAAAAAGGATGTTGCAGGAGATGCCACTCCGGATTTGAACCGCTCTGTTCTTGCAAATTTATTAGACCGGTATCCCGAATCCAGGCACAAGGAGCTTAATATCACCTTTCGCATGAACAAAAGTATCTGCGCATTTCCCAGCCAGACCTGGTATAATGGCAGGCTCATGCCTGCGCCTGCCAATGCCTGTGCACGGATTTCCCTGGACAAACCCTTGAACGGCAGGATGGATCAAATCCTTGATCCGGCAGTCCCCCTCGTCCTGGTGTTGACCCGTCATGAAGGGTGCGCTCAGAAATCGGAAACCGAGGCTGCTTTAATTGCTGAACTGGCCTGGCGGCTGCTGACAGTCCATGGTGTGCGGCCCGGTCAACTGGGATTGATTTCACCCCACAGGGCACAAAACAATGCCATACTCCGAAAGTTAGAAGAAATGTTGGACAATGACCATGATGCACTTCCCGTCGTGGATACGGTGGAACGCTTCCAGGGTGCAGAAAGGGATATTATCA
>JAADHV010000017.1 GCA_013151635.1 Deltaproteobacteria bacterium
GACATCTTTTCTGATAAAGAAATTAAGAAAGTCATGGAAACTTCGGAAAAAGGATTTTTCTCTTTTTTCACATCTTCAGGGGATCTTAAGGAAAGCGAAGTTAATAATGATGCCATAAGAATTGAATCTTTATATAAGAACAACGGGTTTATTGATGCAAAAGTATCAGACCCGATAATTGATATTGGCGATAAATTCATTTCAATTCATTTTAAAATTGATGAAGGCGGTCAGTATAAAGTTAAAAGCATTGATCTTGCAGGGGACCTGATTCTCCCCAAAAAAGAACTTTTAAAAAGTATTCATTCAAAGCAGGGAGAACTTTACAATAGGGAAAATATAAGAAAAGATGTCCTGTCCATTTCTGATATTTATTCTGGAAAGGGATTTGCCAATGTCAATGTTTCCCCAATGGTCAAGAAAAATGATAAAGAAAAAATGATGACTATCATATACTCGATCAAAAAGGGAGAGCCTGTCTTCTTTAACAGGATCAATATCAGTGGAAATTTAAAAACCAGGGATAAAGTAATCAGAAGAGAGCTTAAAATTGCAGAGCAGGATCTCTACAGCAAGGAAAACATCCAGAAAAGTTATAAAAACCTGAACCGGTTGGATTATTTTGACGAAATTGATGTTAAACCGGTTAAAACTTCTGATAAAAATAAAATGGATTTAGATGTAAAGGTTGTTGAGAAAGAAACCGGAAGTTTTTCAATAGGTGGGGGGTTCAGCAGTTCTGAAGGAGGGTTCCTGAAAGGTTCTATTAAAGAAAGAAACCTTTTCGGAAGAGGGCAGACCATAAAGCTTGAAGCCAAAATAGCTCAGTCGTCGGTTCTTTATGATGTCAGCTTTTATGAACCTTATATAATGGACACGGCTCTTTCCGGCGGCGCAAGGGCCTACAAAGAAGATAAAGAATATGATTTTTATGATAAACAAGCACTTGGTTTGACCTTATCGCTTGGTTACAAGCTTTACGACTATACCAGAATCGGAGCCAACTACAATATAGAAAACTTTGAAATAAACAATGTCAAGCCGGCAGGCACTAATATGACGGCAGGGTCATTTTTGACAAGCAGCATAAAGCCATATATCCTTTATGACTCAAGAAATGATCTTTTTTTGCCAACCGAAGGGTCTAAGCACATGTTTTCAATAGAATATGCCGGAGAATTTTTAGGTGGAGACATTGATTATACAAAGTATATTGGTGAAACAGGCGTATTCTTTCCTGTTTTCTGGAAATTCACTGGTGCATTGCATGCAAAAGCAGGATATCTAGACGATAGAAGCAACAATAATACTGATATTGATTATGTAAGATTTTATCTTGGTGGAATGAATTCAATAAGAGGGTTTGATAAATTTGATATCAGTGGGAAGCGTGCGGGAGATACCAAGAACAGGGGGGGCGAAAAATTTCTTCAGTTTAATGCTGAAATCACTTTCCCCTTAACGGAAAAATACAAAATGGCAGGTGTTTTCTTTTATGACCGGGGCGATGTTTACAGAACCAGTGAAAGTTTTGATATCGGCGATCAATTCTCAAGTTTTGGCACAGGTGTAAGATGGAATTCTCCTGTCGGACCGCTAAGGGTTGAATATGCCTGGGTTATTGATGGTAAAAATATAAAAAAGAGCGGCGAAGGGCAATTTGAATTTTCTGTTGGCGCATCTTTTTAAAAATTTAAAAAACTGGAGGTTTTAATGAAAAGGGCAATTGTTGTTTTAAGTATGATGATATTTTTTTTCGGGCTTATTCCGGGAGCTTTCTGTGCAGATGTAGCAAAAATCGGTGTTTTTAATTTCCAGAGAATACTGACTGAATCCAGTGCGGGGAAAATGACCCAGAAGCAGATCAGTGCCAAAGGCAATGAGTTCCAGAAAAAGTTAAAGAATGAAAAAAACCAGATAGATGAGCTTAAAAAAGCCTTTGACAGGGAAGCATTGGTCTTAAGCCCTGAAAAACAAAAAGAAAAACAAAGAGACTTCAGGATCAGGGTCAATGATTTCAAAAGAATGCAGGAAGATTTTGCTAAAGAGTTCAAACGATTAGAAGTAAAACTCATAAAGAAAATTCAAAAGGAAGTCTTTCAAATCACGAATGAAATTGGAAAAGATGAAGGATATTTGCTTATTCTTGAAAAAAAGACCGCCGGTGTTGTCTATAATCCTGCTCAACTTGATATTACAGATCAAATAATAAAAAAATATAATTTAAAAGTTTCAAAAACCAAATAAATTCTTTTATGAGATTATCGGTAAAACAGATTGCAAAAATTATTCATGCCAGGGTCATTGGTGACCCTTCTTTTATTGTCAAGGGGGTTTCTTCTTTTGATGACTCAAACTTGCATGATATTTCTTTTGCATGCGACTCAAAGCATTTGCTTAAACTCACAAAAACCAGGGCCGGGGCTGTTATTATTCCTGATTCCTTTGCCCTTGACAAGGATCATTTTAAAAACAGGGCCTTTTTGAAAGTTAACAACCCCAAGGTGTCTTTTTTTAAATTAGTATCCATATTTAATCCGTCAAAAATAATAAAGCCTTTTATACACCCAAACGCAGACATTGGTTCCAATGTGACGCTTGGAAAAGATCTTGTTATTGGATCAAATGTATCCATAGGTGATAATGTAAGGATAAAAGATAATGTTCACCTCATGCCGGGTGTCTATGTCGGGGATAATGTCGTTATAGGTGACAATACTTTGATTAAGCCTAATGTTACCATAATGGAAAAGACCAGGATCGGCAACCGTGTTATCATCCATTCCGGCACTGTCATCGGGTCTGACGGATTTGGATTCGCACAGGGATCTGATAAACACCATAAATTAATTCATACAGGTTATGTCTTAATAGGTGATAATGTGGAAATAGGAGCTTGCAATACCATTGACAGGGGCACCCTTGGCACGACGATTATAGGAAACGGTGTTAAAACAGACAATCTTGTTCATATAGCACACAACGTCAAAATCGGGGATCATACTCTTATTGTTGCACAGGTTGGAATTGCAGGAAGTACCCATGTGGGCAAGAATGTAATAATTGCAGGAAAAGCCGGTATAACAGGGCATGTAAAAATTGGTGACAGTTCCATTGTAGGTCCCTATGCAGGTGTCCATAGTGATGTCGGGGAAAATGAAATTGTATCGGGCATCCCCCAGATGCCGCATGCCCGCTGGCGTAAAGTAGTCAGCATTGTTTCCCGCCTTCCTGAAATGAGAAAAAAACTTTTTTCTTTTGAAAAAAGATTGGAAAATTTAGAAAACAAGAACAGATAATGGAGAAAAAATGATTCACCCCACAGCGATTATTGATCCTTTGGCTGAAATTGACAACAATGTTCAAATAGGCCCTTATGTCATTATCAAGCCGGATGTATGCATAGGTTCCGGCACAACAATAGGCCCTTATACCACAATTGAACAATATGTTACCATAGGAAAGGATTGTCGGATTTTTCAATATGCATCTATTGGCGGCGCACCCCAGGATCTTAAATTCCACGGGGAAAAATCATATTTAAAAATAGGCAGGGGAACCATTATCCGGGAATTTGTTACAATTAACAGGGGAACAGAAGCAGGCGGGGGAGTTACACTTGTTGGAGAAGAAAATTATTTAATGGCCTATACACATATAGCCCATGATTGTAAAACCGGAAAACAGGTCATACTTGCAAATAATTCTACGCTCGCAGGCCATATCCTGATTGGTGACAATGTCACAGTGGGTGGCCTTGTTGCCATCCATCAATTCGTCCGGATAGGGGATTTTGCCTATATCGGGGGAAAGTCAGCAGTGGTAAAGGATATTCCACCATATGTGATTGCAGCAGGAGACCGTGCAACTCTCCATGGTTTGAACAATGTGGGTTTGAAAAGGTTTAATTTTCCTAAAGCAACATTAAAACAACTTAAAAAAGCCTATAGAATCGTTTTTAGAATCGGGTTAACGGTTAAACAAGCCTCTGAACGTGTAAAAGCTGAAGTTGAGCAAATACCGGAAGTTAAAAATTTTATGAATTTTATTATTAAATCCAACAGGGGCGTTACAAGATAAGGAAAATGAAAATAGGACTTATAGCCGGTGGCGGACAATTTCCTGTCCTTTTTTCAAAAAGGGCCATAGAAAAGGGATATAAAGTCTTTGCCATTGGTTTTAATTCTGAAACCGATCAAATTCTCTGTGACCATGTTGAGAAGTTAAAATGGATTTACCTTGGACAGGTTTCAAAACTGATCAAATATTTTAAAAAACACCATATTAGTCAAGCCGTAATGCTTGGCAGTATTCAAAAAACAAATATTTTCAAAGATATACGCCCTGATTTCAAAGCTCTTACCTTTATTGCCAAAACCGGTATAACCCACGACGATTCCGTATTGACTTCATTTGCCGACCTTCTTTTAAAAGAGGGGATAAAAATTTTGCCTTCCACATTTCTCCTGCCTGAATTGATAAGCCCAAAAGGGTGTTGGACTAAAAGAAAACCGGATAAGGCTGAAAAAAAAGATATTTTTCAAGGCTGGAAAATAGCAAGGGAAATAGGGAAACTTGACATAGGCCAATGTATTATAATCAGCAATGGTACGGTCCTTGCCGTTGAAGCCATTGACGGGACAGATGAAACCATTAAAAGGGGCGGCCTTTTGTCGCATAATAGCGGTGCTGTTGTTGTAAAACTTTCAAAGCCGTCCCAGGATCTCAGGTTTGATTTGCCTTCTTCTGGCTGCAGGACCATAGAGAGCATGCACAAGGCCGGAGCCACAGTCCTTGCCCTTGAAGCTGAAAAATCCCTTAGTTTTGACCGGGAAAAAATGATAACGCTTGCAGATAAATATAATATATCCATTCTTGGTTACACAGATGATGACATAACCTGAAGGTCACATGTAAAATGAATCTTCCTGTAAAATCAAGCCACATAATGATCCTTACCGGGGAACCCTCCGGTGATTTGCATGCAGGGCATCTTGTGAGGGAAATCAGGCAATATAACCGCAATATTTATTTTTCAGGTATTGGCGGAACATATCTTGAGAACCAGGATGTTGACCTTTTCTACAATATCGCAAAGCTTTCGGCAATGGGACTGACCGAAGTCTTGATGCAGTTTGGACAGATAAAACATGCCTTTGATTTGTTTAAAAAAAAAATCAGGGATAATAAGCCTGATTTAATTATTCTTGTGGATTACCCGGGATTTAATTTAAAAGCTGCAAAGTTTGTAAAAGACCGTTACAAGATAAAAATTCTATATTATATAACTCCAAAGGTTTGGGCGTGGAAAAAATCAAGGCTTAAAAAAATAAAAAAATATATTGACTATGCCGCATTGATACTGCCTTTTGAAGAAAAAATTTTTAAAAAAGCCAATATAAATTCTTGTTATGTCGGCAATCCTTTAATTGATGAATATCCTGAAAATTTATCCAAACCATTTTTCCGATCCCGGCCTTTAAAACAAAAGAATAACAATCACTTTATAATCGGCCTTCTTCCGGGCTCAAGAAAAGCCGAGATAAATAATTTGCTTGAAATTATGGTTAAAGCTGCAAATATTATCCAGAATAAAAAACCTATGATCAGTTTTATTGTTTCCAAGGCTTCCTCAATAAACAAAGAAAGCATCAAAACTATTATAAAAAAATATAGACAGAATCAATCATTCCAAATTAAAACCGGGCAGGTTAAAGAGATTTTTTTACAATCAAACCTGGTTATTGCAGCCTCGGGAACAGTTACCCTTGAAGCTGCTCTTTGTTGTGTCCCCACCATTATTATCTATAAAATGTCCCGATTAAGTTATAGGATCGCAAAACTTGTTGTTAAAATAAAGTATGCAGGGCTTGCAAATATAATTGTTAACAGGGAAGTTATGCCCGAACTTCTGCAAAATGATGCTACCCCGGAAAAAATCAGTGAAAAAGCCCTTTATATGCTTGATCATTTAGTTGAGTTTGAAAACCGCCTGCAAACGGTCAGGAAATTACTTGGAAAGAAAGGAGCATCAAAAAGGGCCGCCAATATCGCCATTAACATGCTTTAAGTGACCCCGCGGCTTTGGATATTAAATTTGACAAATCAACCTAAATATTATTAGAGTAATTTTACAATGGAACAATACTTTGTTAATAAATTAAGGATTATTATCCGCTTTGATGACTTTTGAATTGACTATACTTATTATATGCCTTTTTTTATCAGGTTTTTTTTCCTCTTCTGAAACCGCTCTTTTTTCAATCAGTAAAATCAAGGCTTTGCATATTGCCAAAGACGGTTCTAAAACAGGACTTTTGATTTTAAAGATGAAAGAGGATTCCCATACCCTTTTAACCACTATCCTGATTGGAAATAACCTTGTCAATATCGGTGCTTCAGCTATTGCCACATCCATTGCCATCTCAACCTTTAAATCCAATGCCGTGGGCATTGCAACAGGCATAATGACAATGCTTATCCTGATTTTTGGTGAAATTTTCCCCAAATCATTTGCCAACCACAATAATATCCTGGTTGCAAGGTTTGTGATTTATCCTCTTTCCTTACTTTCAAAATTATTTTTCCCTTTGATCTATATATTGAATTTCATACCCAAGCTTCACGGAACAGTTGATAATTCCCACGAAACCGTGACAGAGGATGAGCTTATGACCATGGTTGAAGTGGTAGAAGAAGACGGGGAAATCAAAGAAGAAGAAAAAGAATATATTTCCAATATTTTTGAGTTTGATGATACCTCCTGCTCTGAAATCATGACTCCAAGGGCAGATATGTTTGTGATAGACGTATCAAAGGACATGGATATTGAAAAAATCCTTAAAACCGGTTATTCAAGAATCCCTGTTATTGAGGACAGCATTGATAATATTATCGGGATTTTGCATGTGAAAAATTTGTTTGCAAGTTTTCAAAAAGCCAGTACATCTGATTTTAAAACACCTCTGGACGTTAAACAGATCATGAAAAAACCGTATTTTATCCCTGAATCCAAAAAACTGGATTCCCTGCTGCATGATTTTAAACAGAAAAAAAATCATATTGCAGTTGTGGTGGATGAGCATGGCGGTATTTCAGGTATTGTAACCTTAGAAGATGTTGTCGAAGAAATCATAGGTGAAATCACTGATGAAACAGACAGGATGGTTCCCGATATTATAAGGCTTAAAGGAGATAAATGGCTGGTTGCAGGAAAGATTGACATTGATAATTTAAATAAAGAAGTTGAAATTGAAATCCCTGATTCAAATACGTATGACACTTTTTCAGGTTTTTTTTTAGAACAGATCGGTAGAATTCCCAAACCTGGAGAATCCATTATCATAGACAAGTGGATGGCCATTGTTAAAGATATGGATGGGAACAGGATTCAAAGTTTTATCCTTAAAAAAACAAAATCTTAAACTGATTCTTCAAAGTGGATTTTAATCAAAACGGTTGAGTAATAATGAATGAAAAAAAACCTATGCATGATTTAAAAAATTTAAGGCATCAAATTGACGGCATTGATTTAGAAATTTTAAACTTGATCAACCAGAGACTGGAAATAGGTAAAAAGGTCGGGATAATTAAAAAGGAAACCGGCAGCAGGATACTTGACAGATCACGGGAACGAAAAGTGATTGAAAAATTGTCAAAAATTAATAAAGGCCCTTCAAATAAAGAGTTATTAAGATATATTTTCAATGTCATTATTACTGCCACAAGGGAAATTCAAAAGCCTAAAACCATATCTTTTTTAGGGCCTGAAGCAAGCTATTCTCATATTGCAGCACTTGCCCATTTTAAACATTCGGGTGAATTTGCAGAACAGCCCAATCTTTATGAAGTTTTCAGGGAGGTTGACAAAAATCAAAGCCATTTTGGTGTAGTTCCCGTTGAAAATTCAATAGAAGGCGCTGTAAACCATACGCTTGACCTGTTTGCCGATTTTGATCTTAAGATTTGTGCTGAACATTATGAACCTGTTTCCCTCGATTTATTGTCCATTACAGGGGAGGCTTATGATGTTAAAAAAATTTATTCCCACCCCCAGGCCCTTGCCCAATGCAAAAATTTTATTAAAAAAAAATTTTTGCATGCAAAGATATTTGAAACCGCAAGCACATCCAAAGCTGCTCTCCTGGCATCCGGAGACAGAAATATCGCTGCTGTTGCAAGCAGGCAGGCCGCCCATATTTATGAATTACAGACCGTTGAATCTAAAATAGAGGATTATTCTGGTAATATCACGCGGTTCCTTGTCCTTGGCAAAGATATGCCCGAGCCCACAGGAAATGACAAGACATCCATTATGTTTGCAACCTCCCATGTGCCGGGAGCTTTATTTAAAGCACTGGAACCTGTTGACAGGGCCAGGATCAATATGCTGAAACTTGAATCCAGGCCCACAAGGCATCAAAACTGGAGTTATTATTTTTTTCTTGATATTGATGGTCACAAGCAGGACAGACTTATTGCAAAAACCATTGAAGAAATTAAAAATTATTCTCTGTCATTGAAAATCCTTGGGTCCTATCCTGTATTCATAAAAGAGGAGTATGGAGGATGATTGATTCTAAAACACAAATTTATTGCGTTTTCGGAAACCCGGTCAGGCACTCTAAGAGCCCTGTAATTCATAACGCTCTTTTTTGTAAGCACAATATTAACGCTGCTTATCTTGCCTTTGAAATTAATAAAATTTCAGATGGCATCAAAGCAATCAGGACTTTAAATATCAAAGGGGTTTCTGTTACCATCCCATTTAAAGAATCCATAATGGACTATCTTAACCTGGTTGATGAGGATGCCATGAATATCGGTGCCGTGAACACCATCATAAACAATGATGGAAAGCTTACGGGGATTAACACTGACTATAAGGCAGCGGCTGCTCCTTTAAAACCATTTGGCATCAAGGATAAAAAAGTCTGTATAATCGGGGCAGGGGGGGCAGCCCAGGCAGTTGCCTTTGGCATACACAAAAACAAAGGTGATCTTATCATTATCAACAGGAACGAGAAGAGAGGCCAAAGCCTTGCTTTAAAATATAACGCAGGTTTCATACCCATGGCCCGGATAGAAAAAACAAGTGATATCAGGGCTGATATTATAATCAATACAACATCCATTGGCATGAGTCCTGATATTGAAAATCTGGCTTTTCCTTCAGCCCTTTTAAAGCCGCACATGGTTGTCATGGATATTGTTTATAATCCCTTGGAAACAAAATTGTTGTCTGAAGCAAAAAAAAGGGGGTGCATAACCATTGACGGTTTATCAATGTTTATTCACCAGGGTGCAGCTCAATTTAAGGCATGGACAGGTATCAGGCCTGATATCGGATTTATGCGCAAGGTTTTACTGAATGGAGATAATTAATTGAAAAAGATAATAACAAAAAAAATTTTAGCCCAGACAATTGAGATTCCGGGATCAAAAAGCATATCCCACCGCATGATGATTTGTGCAGCTCTCTGCCATGGAACATCAAATATTGAAAATCTGCTTCAAAGTGAAGATATTAAACTTACCATTGATGCCCTGAAAGCCATGGGTGCAAGGATTGACCGGGTTAAGGAAAGTCACTACAGGGTTGCAGGGTTTGGGAGAACCCCCAAACCCTGCAATAAAGATATCTATCTTGGCAATTCAGGAACCTCCATGCGGCTTCTTACCGGGATAGCCGCCTTGGGGAATACTGAATTCATACTCACAGGTGATCAACGCATGTGTGAACGTCCAATGGTCGAACTGCTTGATGCATTGACCCTTCTTGGAATTTATGCAAGATCGGAAAATAAAAAAGGTACTCCCCCTGTCCATATAAAGGGCAACAATGAAAAAGGGGGGGGCGTAAAAATAGACTGTTCAAAAAGCAGCCAGTATTTATCATCCCTTTTGATGATGGGGCCGTTTCTTAAAAAAGGTCTTGATATCAGCCTTAAAGGGCCGGCTGTCTCATCCCCTTACATAGATCTGACCATTGACATTATGAAAAAATTTAATGTTAAAGCCCAAAAGTTAAGCCATGCACATTACATGGTCAGAGGAGGACAGTCTTATACCCCCGGCGATTTTTCTGTTGAACCAGACCTTTCCAATGCCGGCTATTTCTGGGCCATTGGTGCAATAACAAAAAAAATGATATCTGTAAAAAATATCAGCCAGACTTCTTTACAGGGAGACTTAAAACAGATCAAAATCCTGGAACAAATGGGTTGCCGGGTAAAAATTGAAGATAACCAGATAGGAGTTTGCGGGTCCACTCTTAAGGGAATTGATACGGATATGTCGGATACACCTGATGCTGTCCCGGCCATTGCTGTTGTTGCAGGCTTTGCCCAGGGGAAAACCAGGATACGTAATATCAAGCATCTTCGTGGAAAAGAGTGTGACAGGATTGATGCTGTTTCATCACAATTGACAAAAATGGGCATAAAAGTAGAAACCGGAGAAGATTTCATGGAAATCACAGGTGGAAGTCCAAAAGGGGCAAGGATAGAAACATTCAATGATCACAGAATTGCCATGGCTTTTTCCATGCCCGGCCTTGAGATTCCCGGTATGGAAATTGAAAATGAAACCTGTGTTAAAAAATCTTTCCCAAATTTTTGGGACATTTTTGAAGCTTTGTAAATATGAAAATATTTTTCATCGGATACAGGTGTACAGGAAAGACCAGCATAGGAAAGATTCTTGCCCGGCGTATTAATTTTGACTTTATTGACACAGATCGCATTATTGAACAAAATACAAAGTCAAGCATTCTTAAAATTGTTGAAGAACATGGATGGAAAAAATTTCGACAAATTGAAAAAAAAATGCTTTTCAATACAAAAAACAATACAAACACTGTCATTGCCACGGGCGGGGGCATTATTACCGACCCTGAAAACCGGGAGTTTCTTAAAAAAAACGGACTGGTTGTCTGGCTTGATGCAGATATAAAAACAATTATGCAAAGATTTGATCAAGATAGTAAAACAAAAGAATCAAGACCCGCGCTTACCAATAAAAACTTTTTAAAAGAAACCCGTGAAATTGTAAGCCAGAGAAGACCCATGTATGAAAAAACCGCAGAAATAAGAATAGATACAAGTTTTAAGACGCCCGAAGAAATCGTTAACATCATTCACAGGAGATTATCTTAATGTCAGGCAGCAGTTTTGGAAAAGCATTTAATATAACAAGCTTTGGAGAATCACACGGTAAAGCAACAGGTGTTGTGATACAAGGTTGCCCACCTGGCATTACCATTGATGAAACCATCATACAAAAGGCCCTTGATAAAAGAAAACCGGGACAGGGCCCTGCCGGCACAAAAAGAAAAGAACCGGACAACCCTGTTATCTTGTCAGGTATATTTAAAGGCAGGACCACGGGAACTCCCATAACGGTTTTAATTGAAAACAAGGATGCAAAGTCAAAATCCTATGATGAGATTGAATCCTTGTTCAGGCCGGGCCATGGCGATTATACTTATCAGGCCAAATATGGCATAAGGGATTTCAGAGGAGGGGGAAGGGCCTCTGCAAGGGAAACAGCAGCCAGGGTGGCGGCAGGTGCTGTAGCTCAAAGGGTACTTGATCCGCACAATATTAAAATACAAACTTATACACTTGAACTTGGCGGAATCAGAATTGAAAAGGTTGACGATTTATCCCTTAAAGAAAAAAACAGCCTGCAATGCCCTGATCCGGCAGCTGCCCTTAAAATGGAAAAAAAAATTACAGATGTAAAAAAACAAGGCGACTCTTTAGGCGGTATTGTTGAAATCATTGCATCTAATGTCCCAGCAGGCTTGGGAGAACCTGTTTTTGACAAGCTTGATGCTGATATTGCAAAGGCTTTGATGAGTATAGGCGCTGTTAAAGCTGTTGAAATAGGAGCAGGAACAAGAGCTTCTCAAATGACAGGCTTTGAAAACAATGACCAGATTTTGCAGGATGGATTTCAAACAAATAATTCAGGCGGTATCCTTGCAGGTATTTCGAACGGGGATGACATTATTGCAAGGGTTCATGTAAAACCGATACCCTCTATATTGAAAACCCAGAATACAATTGACGAAAACGGCAACCCGGTTGAAATATCCACCAGGGGCCGTCACGACATCTGTGCCATCCCCAGGATTAACAAGGTCTGTGAGGCAATGATGGCAATTGTACTCACAGACCATTTGCTGCGCCAAAAGGCATTAACATCTTAATTTTTATAGAAGATTTTTATTCTTGATAATTGCCCGTCTTTCAGATTCTTGAAATTGAAAATAACCCAAGTTTTTATGAAAAATTTTCAAAAATAGGGGTTTTCTCTGATTGATTTTTTCATTGTGCCTTTATATAGTCACAAATACTTTGAGCTCGCGATACAGGAACCGACAGGAAAGTAGGCAACCGATCGGTTGTCATTTTTTTTAATACCTTCCACGATTCAAAATTGTTGAAATGAATTCATTAATAACTTCGGATATGACTCATGAAATTTGAAACCTTCTGAACCACTGGGGAAATTAGCAATGACAGACAAGAGCATTTCAGAAAAATTACAAAAATCCATTGTTGTTTATTCCGTGATTGGAACTCTTGCCATAGGTGTCATTATTGCCCTGGTGAGTATTGTGCCACTTTTTAACAATCTCAAAAAAAAAGCAGATAAAGATCCTTTGTTTGCCGTCAAGACGAGAACCTTAGCTATTGAGGAATATCTCTCAAGGACTAAAGATATAGCCTTACAGGTAACCGGTAGAACCAGAATCCGTGACAGACTGGAGTCATACAACCGGGGTAAGATTGGCCTGGATGAGTTGGTGGATTTCACAGCTCCCAGACTTGTTGACGTCATGAACCTATCCGAAGAGGTGGAAGGGATAACTCGCCTTGATCATAAATCCATCCTCGTGGTTCAGGTGGGGCTGCCGATACCGGAGGAGTTGTGGCAGATAAACCATGGAGAATCCGGAGAGGTACTCATACAAGGCCCGATTGCCCTGGGAGGCAATTCCTGTTTTATAGTGAGCGCCCCTATTCTTAACAGACAATCGAGACGGGTCGGGACGGACATTCTTTTGTTCAAGCTTACGCGTCTGCAACAGATTGTCAAAGATTACACAGGTCTGGGTGAAACTGGAGAAACAGTTTTGGGGGCAATACGTAACGACCGGGTGCAGTCATTCTTCCCCTTGAGAAGAAGCAAAGGAGCTGCCCCTGAGAGTTTTCCAATGAGTTCTCCTCTTGGAACAGCTTTCAGGAAAGCCGTTCATCAGGAAGCCGGGATATTGAAACCATCCGGCAGTCGTGAGATCATTGCCTACGGCCCTGTCCAGGGCAGTGACTGGGGCCTCGTCGTTAAGATGAATAAGGAGGAACTTTACGCTCCTGTTAAACACCAGATCGTTATTATAAGCAGTAGTATAGGTGTTTTGATATTGCTCGTCATCTGTGTCATGGTTATTTTACTTCGCCACCTTACAGGGAGGATTGTTGTTCTGGATCAGGCTATCCGAAAAAAAACACTATCTTTGGAGGAGGAGCTGAATGAACGTAAGCAGGCAGAGGATCACCTCCAATATATTCAGAGTATCCTGAAGGCAATTAGAGACGTCAATCAACTGATTGTCCATGAGAAGAATCAGAAAAAACTATTACAAAGGGCATGTGAGATTTTAAATCAAACCCGGGATTATAAGATGGTATGGATCGGGTTGGTTAATGATGAAAGCAAGGATGTTTTACCCGTTGCACAGGCAGGGTTTGAGGGGGGCTACCTGAAGTCGGTAAAGATAACGTGGGACGACTCAAAGACGGGTAAAGGACCCACCGGGAAAGCCATTAAAGACAGGAAAACCTTTGTCACGCATGACATCGTCAAAGACTCCTTGTATAAACCGTGGCAGAAAGAAGCAATAAAGCGCGGCTATGGTTCATCGGCAGCCATACCCCTTATCTGTGATGATAGAATCTTTGGTGCTCTCAATGTGTATGCAGGCATCTGTGATGCATTTGATGAAGAAGAGATAGATCTGCTTCTTGAGGTTGGCCGCGATATCGCGTTTGCTTTGAAGACAATTGAGGTAGAAGGAGAGATAAAAGAAACAAAAGAATTTTTACAGAGCATCATCGATAACACCTCGGATCTGGTTTGCACCGTAGACCTGGAAGGCAAGTTTCTTTCCGTGAACAGAGCAGTAACCGAACTTCTGGGGTATGAGGAAGAGGATTTGATTGGAAAATCCCAAATAATGTTGGCGGTTGATCCGGAACTATTCATGAATACTTTCAGGGAAGTCTTTGAAAAAGGCAATCTTTCAGACCTGGAAGTGCCTTTCAGAAGGAAAGATGGCACCGTCGCGGATATCCTGTATTCGGTGACATTGTTGAGAGACAAAGATAGTCATCCGGTTGCAGTAGCCGGATTGGGTAAAGACATCACCGAACGTAAGCGGGTGGTGGAAGTCTTACGAAAGAGCGAAGAGCATCTTCGAAATGTCCTTGATGGACTCGGCCCATATATGCTGGTTGGTGTCATGACACCCGATGGAACATTGATAGAAGCAAACCGGCCAGCTCTCGAGATAGCAGGATTAAAACCCGAAGACATCTTGGGAAAACCCTTTGAGGAGACATATTGGTGGTCCTATTCAAAGCCTGTCAAGCAGCAGCTGCGCGATGCAATCCAAAAGGCCGTAAGGGGTGAATCCAGTCGTTACGACGTGGTTGTGCGCGTTGGTGAAGACCGTTTCATTACCATTGATTTTTGCCTGCAACCCTTGGTTGACGATGCGGACAGAATCATTTACTTAATTCCTTCGGCGATTGATATTACCGACCGCAAGCGGGCAGAGCGAGCCCTTCAGGAGGCACACGACGAACTGGAGGACAAAGTAGCGGAACGGACGAGGGAATTAGCGCTGGCCAACATCCAGCTTCAAGAGATGGACCGACTCAAGTCTGAATTTATTGCAACCATGAGTCATGAACTCAGAACCCCGCTCAACTCCATCATAGGCTTCACCGGTATCATTCTAAAAGGCATTGCCGGAAAGATAAACAATGAACAGAGAAAACAGCTTTCCATGGTTTACAACTCTGCCAAACATCTGTTGAGCCTGATAAATGATATTCTGGATCTTTCCCGGATTCAATCCGGGAAAATGGAAATATCAGCGGAAAGGTTCAAGGTTGAGGAGGTTATTTCCGAAGCTACCCGAACTTTGTCCCCAATGATTTCTCAAAAGAATTTGAAACTCGTTAAAAAGATATCCGGTGAAGTATCGGAAATATACAGTGACAGGAAAAAGGTTTTTCAGATTTTCTTAAATCTGATCAACAACGCGGTTAAATTCACTGACAAAGGAAAAATTAAAATTGAATGTGAAATAGAGAGTGCCAATCTGAAGGTCTGTATTTCCGACACGGGCATTGGGATAAAAAAAGAGAATATGGACTATCTTTTCGAAGCCTTCCGTCAGATCGACGGCACGGCACAACGTAGATATGAGGGGGCAGGACTGGGGCTGCATCTATGTAAAAACCTGATAACCATACTGGGTGGAAAAATTTGGGCAGAAAGTGAATATGCTAAAGGTTCCAGATTTACCTTTATTCTGCCACTCAAAATCTGAGGAAGGGGAGCAATATGAAAAAAAAGATATTGGTAGTAGAGGATAACGAACAGAATCTGTATCTGGTGACTTTCCTTCTGGAACAAAGCGGGTATGAGGTTGTCACGGCTCATGACGGGCTTGAGGCAATAGATAAGACCATGACGGAAAACCCGGACCTGATACTCATGGACATGCAGCTTCCGGAGATGAATGGTTACGAGGCGACAAAACGGATAAAGAGCATTGCCGACATTAACCATATAGCTATTGTGGCGGTAACCTCTTATGCCATGGTGGGAGATAGAGAAAAAACACTTGCCGCCGGCTGCGTGGGCTACATCGAAAAACCATTTGATCCTGATAACTTTGTGTCCAGGATCGAGAAGTATCTTTGATGAACACAGGAGACATATGATGAGAATTTTAGTCGTTGATGATCACGAAGAGGCCTGCTACATGCTGGCAGTGCTGCTTCAGGGGTATGGACATGAAGTGAAATCAGCCACAGATGGTGTCGACGCCCTGGAAAGAGCTTTGCAGGAGGATTTTGATATGATCATTTCCGATGTCCTGATGCCGCGGATGGACGGGTTTCAACTCTGTCGCGAAGTAAAAAAGAACAAGAAGCTGAAAAAGCTCCCCTTTGTCTTTTATACCGCTACCTACATCGATCCTATCAGTAAAAAGTTTGCCCTGAACCTGGGAGCAGAAAGGTTCATCGTTAAACCTGCCGAACCAGATGTTTTTATGGAAATCATAAGAAAGATTATCAAAAGCCACGCGATGGGGAGGCTCAAGGCACCCAACCAACCCATCGAAGATGAAACCGTTTACCTGAAAGAGTACAATGAGCGGCTGATCTGGAAACTGGAAGATAAGATGCTCAACCTGGAGAGTGTAAATAAAGAATTAAAAGAATCCGAGGAGAAATACAAAGACTGGATAGAAAATGCCAATGACGCCGTGATTTTTTTTGACAAAAAAGGAAATATCAATTTTGTTAACCCTAAATTCTGTGAGATAACGGGCTACTCTATTGAGGAGGCAAAGGGGCTTCATTTCTATACGCTGTTCCATCCTGACAGTTTAGACATATGCAGTGAATACTTCAGGAAAAGACTGGCAGGAGAAGAGGTTCCCAGAAACTATGAGATGAAAATTTTAAGCAAGACAGGAAAAACGGTTTATATAGATAATAATGTCAGTACTATTGAAAAAGACGGCAATATAACCGGTATATTGACTATCATGCGGGACATCACCGATCGCAAGCTCTCAGAACTAGCGGGTAAGCGGGCAGAGGAGGAAAAATCAAAGTTACAGGCCCAGCTTGCTCAGGCGCAGAAGATGGAAGCCGTTGGAACATTGACCAGCGGTGTAGCGCATGATTTCAACAACCTGCTGACAATAATTCAGGGGTATACTGATTTGGCGATAGAAATGATTGATGAGAAGGATCCTTTGTATTCTGATATGCAGCAAATATATATTGCTGCCAAGAGCGCGGCCGGGCTGACCCGTCAGTTGCTTCTCTTCAGCCGAAAGCAACAGATTGAGTCTGAGACACTCAAAATCAACAGAGTGATTGATGTTTTATTCAAGATGCTCAACCGCATCATCGGTGAGGACATTATCATCAAGACAAAGCTTGCGCCTGACCTCTGGAAAGTCAGAGGCGATGAGGGTTGTATCGAGCAGGTGATTATGAATTTAGCGGTCAATGCTAAAGATGCCATGCCCGAAGGAGGAAAGCTTATGATCAAAACCGAAAATGTGATATTAGACAAAGAGTACAGTGCGCCTGCCCCTGAAGCCAGGCCGGGAAAATTCATCTGCTTATCTGTCACGGATACAGGCTGCGGCATGGATAAAGAGACGCTACAACATATCTTTGAACCCTTTTTTACCACAAAAAGGCTTGGAAAGGGTACAGGGCTTGGTCTGTCCGTTGTTTATGGAATTCTCAAGCAGCACAAAGGGTGGATCGACGTGACCAGTGAGTCGGAAAAAGGCTCAACGTTCGCGATCTATCTGCCTGCTGTTTTTAAAGAATTTGAAGAGAGGACAAAAGAAAAAATAATTTCCGAACAAGAGCTTCAGGGCAAAGGAGAACTAATTCTTCTTGTTGAAGATGAACAAGGTGTCCGTGAATTTGCCAAGACGCTTTTTGAGAGAAATGGCTATTATGTGCTTGAAGCTGCAAACGCAAAATCCGCACTGTCAATTTTTGAAAAAGAAAAAGAAAATTTGCATTTAGCTTTTATCGATATGATATTACCAGATAAGAGTGGGGTTGAATTGGTTGAGGCATTAATCTTACGAAAACCAGATCTTCGGGTTTTATTGAGCAGCGGTTACGCCAATGAAAAAGTTCAATGGTCCATTATACGCGAAAGAGGATATCGATTTGTGCAAAAACCATATGGCGTATCCGATTTGCTCAGAATCGTAAGGAAGGTGATTGCCTTTAATTAAATCAGTTTTTGGTATCTCAACTCGAAGAACAGGAGAAGGGGCATAAGTTGTCCTGAACGAAACTTAACTTGACAGTGGTCACTATTCCCTGGGCTGTTCTTCCTATCCCTCTGCCGGGGGAGCAGGATCTATCAAGGACATGCCCTGCGGGTGCTCTCTGCGTTCGCATCCTTGACACATCCAGCACCCCATGCTGGGCAAGAAATTAGCGACGGCGAGGGGAACTCAACGTCACGCTCCGGCTTAGGGAGCTGAATTGTCGTTTACACTTATGCTGTCATTTTTTCAATATTTTTTTCATTATACCGTTCTTTGCCCTCCATGAAGGTTTCTATCGGTGTCCGACGCTGGCAACGTTTCCCTTGATGAGTCCGATTTGTATTATACCCTTCCAGATCGGTCTGCAATGTTTCCAGGTCTGAATACAACTTTTTCCGGAATGTCACACGGTAGAATTCATTGAGTATCGTTTGATGAAATCGTTCACAAATAGAGGCCTTTTAATAATTCGCCTTTTTATGAATTTCAACATTTCAACCCATTGTTTTTATTAGAAGCCAATTTTGAAAATTGTCATTATTCGAGGTCTTATGTAATCATTTGAAGCTGGTAAAAAGTATCAACAAGAATATGAAAAATTTCATTGTACAGTTCGACACCAAGCCTGGCCTTGAAATGAGAGAAGGTTACCTTGGTGGGGACTTGATCATAGATGCCTGCATACCTGCGATAAGCTCTACCCCGATCTTTATCGTTGATCAGTTTCTCTCAGAAGAGCAAAAGACTGGGCAGCTGAGCTGATTAAATCCACAAAATATATTGGAACATTAAGCAAAAAGTTTGAAAAATAATTGACCAATTACACATATTGAATCATTTTTTTTATAGTATATGGATAATATTTTCCACATAATTTCCTTTTTTACTCCAAATATCAATAAATATTTAAAAAAATGACAAAATTATTATTAAAATTAAGGGTTTTCCCCGATTGATTTTTAATTTTTCCTTATATATAAAGAATATGCAAATTGATTTTTAATTTTTCCTTATATATAAAGAATATGCAATAACCAAAAGACCATGTCCCGGTGTGAGATTAATGTAACCGAAAGGGCGAAGCTATGTAGAAAAAACGGCCTGCAGATCCAAAGGACTTTTTAATTCTTTGATCGTTCTGGATTTAACAGTGTGCGTGTAAATCATTGTTGTTCTGACATCGCTGTGCCCCAATACTGAATTGTCCTGATATCGTAATTTGCCTGTAACAAATGGTTTGCAAAGCTGTGGCGAAACGTATGAGCCGATGCTCTTTTAAGAATCCGAGATTTTCTGACTGCCCGCTTAATCGCTTTTTGAACATGAGTTTCGTGAAGGCTGATAACGCCTGTAAGATGCTTTTTTAGTTCATCCTCTATGGATTCCGGAAGCGGAACAGTTCGGTCTTTCTTCCCTTTGCCATCATGAATCGTCAAAACACCATGATCAAAATTAAAATTGCTGATTCGCAATTTCATACATTCAGACAGCCGCAGGCCACAGCCATATAAAAGCTTCACCACAAGAGCATAAGGATAATAGAGATTAGAAAGGATAAGGTCAATCTCCGGTCTGGATAATACGACAGGGATATAAGGTTTTCTCTTTGCCCTGACAACACCGTCAATTTTACCGAACTCTTTTTTTAACACATTCCTGAAAAAGAATAACAGCGCGTTGAAAGCCTGATTCTGTGATGATGCAGATACTTTTTTTTCCACAGCCAAGGAGGTTAAAAATTCTTTGACATC
>JAADHV010000042.1 GCA_013151635.1 Deltaproteobacteria bacterium
TTGTTAAAAAATCATGAAATAAACCTGAAGAGAGAAGAAACGGGTAAAAACCCGGCTAATGGAATCTGGTTCTGGGGGCAGGGAAGCCCCTGCCAGCTCCCGTCATTTAAAGAGACTTTTGGTATCAATGGTGCAGAGATCAGTGCTGTTCCCCTTTTAAAGAGTCTTGGAATCCTTCTTGGGCTCAAAGCTGTGCCGGTTAAAGGCATAACCGGATACCTTGATACAAATTACAAAGGAAAAGGAGAAGCAGCCGTAAAGGCTCTGAAGCAATCTGATTTTGTTATAGTTCATGTGGAAGCACCGGATGAGGCAGGTCACCTTGGGGACTGGCAGGAAAAAATCACTGCGATTGAGCGGGTAGATAAGGATATAATCGGAACCATTCTCCATGGAATTAATTGTAATGATAATTTAAGAATCCTTATACTGCCGGATCATCCAACTCCTGTTTCTTTGCGAACCCACACATGTGATCCTGTTCCGTTTTTAATGTACGGTACAGGGATTGAACCTGATAAAATCAACAAAATGGGAGAATCAATTGCCAGAACCTCAACAATATTTTTCAAGGATGGCCATGAGCTGATGGAGTATTTCCTTGGTATTGTCAAAGATTAAGTAACAACCTGATGGTGAATGGCTCGTACTGGCAAATGGAAAGACAATAGCGGAGGATAGTATGTTTAAATTTTTTTTTAAAAAAGAGAACAAAGTGGAAGAGTTGATATACAATTATCTTGAGAATTTCCAATTAATATATGAGAATTTTGAGGAGGCTGTGTTTTCATGTATCAAAAAACCCCATTGCAAGGAATTTAATTTTCTCAAAGAACAGACCGACAAATACGAATCCAAAGCGGATGATATTATTGATGAGATAAATAACCTGATGTATGGTAAGGTTTTAATACCTGACTCAAGGGAAGATATAATGAAACTTCTTCATGGCCTGGATAAAATTCCCGGTTACCTTGAAATTGTCCTTTTCATGATTAAATACCAGAAGCTTGTCATCCCTGAAAAGTTTTTTAAAGATATTCAGGATTTGATTAAAATCAGTCTGGAAGCATGTGAAACCCTGTCCAAACAGGTGGTAGGGTTTATCAAAAAGGAAACAGGCACACGTGCTTTTATGAATACCATTGATAAACACGAAAGCCATTGTGACTACATTGAAAAAAGGCTGATACAAAAAATTTTCACTTCAAATATTGATCCTTTTGTTAAACTCCAGCTCAAAGAATTGATTATTTGTATGGGTGATATCTCTGACCAGGCAGATAGAGTATCAAAAATGGTTAATATTTTGAGCATGAAAAGGAGGGTTTAATGTATTCCCTTCTTGGCGGTATATTTTTAGGGTGGTCTCTGGGAGCCAATGATGCATCAAATATTTTCGGGACTGCTGTTTCTTCCAGGATGATTAAATTCTGGACCGCAGCTTTGCTTGCATCAATCTTTGTAATTTTAGGAGCACTGATATCAGGCCAGGCAGGCATAGAAACTTTAAAAGGCTTAACTTCTTTTAATGTTTCCCAGGCAGTTATATCTTCTATTGCAGCAGCGCTGACGGTTAGTGCCATGACTTTTTTAGGATTGCCTGTATCCACCTCCCAGGCTGTTGTCGGAGCTATTATCGGCATCAGTATAATCAACAGCCAGCTAAACGTTGCAGGCCTTGGCAAAGTCCTTATCTGCTGGTTTACAACACCTGTCGGCGGGGCATTAATCACAATGGTTTTGTACAGGTTACTGGCTTTTGTTTATAATCATTTAAAAATCGGTCTGTTTGGTTCAGATCAATTGTTGAAAATATGTCTTGTTATTTCAGGATCATATGGTGCATATGCCCTTGGGGCAAATAATGTGGCCAATGTAACAGCAGTTTTTGTGGGTGCCGGAACCTTAAGCATCTTTGGAGCAGCACTTATCGGGGGCCTAAGCATTGCCTTTGGAATTCTTACATTCTCAAGGCCTGTCATGGAAACCATAGGAAAAAAGCTTGTAGCGCTTGATCCTTTTTCAGCGCTTATGGTCTCCATTGCCGTTGGTGTCACAATTCATATTTATACTCTTATTGGAGTGCCTGTATCAAGTTCCCAGGCAGTAGTAGGGAGTGTCTTAGGCATTGGAATAATCAAAGGCGCAAGTACGGTCAGCATTCATACTTTAAAAAATATCCTTCTTGCCTGGTTTCTCACACCTGTAGTTGCCTGTCTTCTATCTATTATCATTACTTTTGGATCTTATCTGGAATATACGGGAGGATTCTGATAAATTCTATCGTAAAGTATTTTCAATCCGATAAATGGCTTCATTGTCGATATTCTTCATTTTGTTATCAACTTTGAAAAGGAAAATTCCAACATGTTATATTTATCCAGAGATGATCCTGAACTGACACAGCTTGTCAGTGATGAAAAAAACAGACTTAATAATACATTAAACCTTATTGCCGCCGAAAATCACTCTCCCCAATCTATTTTGGAGATTATGGGATCTGATTTCAATACCAAAACTATTGAAGGATACCCTGGAAAACGGTTTCATGCCGGTTGTGCATACGTGGATAGAGTTGAAAACCTCGCCATTGAGAGGGGCAAGTCTCTTTTTGGAGCGGAATATATCAATGTTCAGCCTCACAGCGGCACCTCAGCCAACTTAGCCGTCTATTTCAGCGCCCTTCATATCGGAGATCGTGTTCTCGCAATGAGTTTACCCCATGGCGGCCATCTTTCCCACGGACATCCTGCCTCTATTACCAGTAAATGTTTTGATTTCAGCCATTACGAGGTGAACCCGGAAACGGGATTGATTGACTATGATAAAATCCGGGATCTTGCTCACTCTGTGAAGCCTAAGATGATTGTTGCTGGTGCCAGCTCGTATCCAAGGCTTATTGATTATAGAAGAATAGCCGGGATTGCTAAAGAAGTGTCTGCTTTTCTCTTAGCAGATATGGCCCATTTGGCAGGTCTCGTTGCAGCAAAAGTGATCCCAAGCCCGATCCCGCATTGCGATTTTGTCACATTTACATGCTATAAAACCATGATGGGAGGCCGGGGTGGAGTAATATTATGCAAAAAAATCCATGGCCGGAAAATTGATAAAGCTGTGTTTCCGGGTTGCCAGGGAACCAGCGCAGTCAGCCTTATGGCGGCAAAGGCCTTAATTTTCAAACTTGCTGTCGAAGAAAAGTTTATTTCTATTCAAAAAAAGACTATAGAAAACGCAAGGGCCATGGCCATGGCCTTTATGAAAAAAGGATACCGTATTATTTCCAATGGTACTGACAATCATCTAATCGTGATCGACCTCACGTCTAAGGATATCACAGGCAAATCAGCAGAGAATTGCCTTGAATCGGTTGGGATTATCCTGAATCGGAACATGGTGCCTGAAGATGCAAAAAAAACCGGGAAAGTAAGCGGTATCAGAATAGGAAACGGGGCTGTATCAGCAAGAGGAATGGGAAAATCACACATGCGGCAGATTGTTGATCTCATTGACATAGCATTGATGAGCCCGGCAAAAAAGGACATGCTAACAGAGGTTAAAGATGGGGTTTTAAAATTATGTCAGGCATTTCCCATTAACGGATCAGTATAGCACAGTTTTATCAACAATATCACGGGGACATTAATTTTTGCTTGAGGCCAGAGAGACGCAAAGCGGTTTTATTGTTGTTCAGCGCCATCTTCAGGGCCTTTGAAGACCCGACAATGATCACCAGATTTTTCCCCCGGGTCATGGCCGTATATAAGAGATTTCTTTGCAGTAAGGGAAAGTGGGCGGTGGTCAGTGCGATAATGACAGCGGCATACTCGCTTCCCTGGGATTTGTGGACTGATATGGCATATGCCAGGGTAAGCTCATCAAGTTCCAGGATGTCATATTCAACATTACGCCCGTCATATTCCACAATGGCCCTGTTTTCAGATTGAATAATTTCATGAACGATACCGATATCCCCATTGAACACATCTTTTTCATAATTATTTTTCAGGTGCATGACCTTGTCATCAAGCTTAAACTTGATACCGCCGGCCGCTATGCCGCCCTTAGAAGGATTCAGGGCTTTTTGAAGCTGCTGGTTCAAATTTATGGTACCGGCCTCTCCCCGATGCATGGGCGTTAAAACCTGTATTTCGTCAATGTGGGGAAACGCTTTGGGTATTCTTTTCGAACAAAGCTCAAGGATTGTTTCCACCACTTTTTCAGATCTCTGATTTTCAATAAAATAAAACTCTGACAACTCACCAGATCCGGTTTTTTGAAAATCCGGCATCTCTCCGTTCCGGATTTTGTGGGCATACCGGATAATAGGACTTTGTCTGGCCTGCCTGAATATGGTCGTCAAAGAAAAAACCTTTACACGGGCAGATTCAATAATATCAGATAATACATTGCCAGGGCCCACAGACGGAAGCTGAAATGTGTCCCCTACAATAATTAAACCCGCACTTGCCGGCATGGCTTCAATGAGCTGGTACATCAGCTGCGTATCCACCATTGAGGCTTCATCCACAATAAATATATCCAGATCAAGGGGATTGGTAAAATTTCTTTCAAAAGTCCCGCTTTCATGGTCAAACCCCAAAAGCTTGTGCAGGGTAAAGGCCTTTTGTCCGGTTACTTCTGAAAGGCGCCTGGCAGCTCTTCCTGTGGGGGCACTCAACACGACCTTTAGATCCTGCCATCTGTAGACGGCACACAATGCCCGTATCAGGGTTGTTTTCCCGGTTCCGGGTCCCCCTGTGATCACCACAATTTTTTCATGCAGCACATTGTTGACAACACTTAATTGCTCTGGAGATAATTTTATGGCAAGCTTTATCAATACTTCTTCAAGGATCTGGTCTTTGCCGACTTGACGGGGGTTGACAGGCACGGATAAAATAGCTTTCATCCTTGATGCAATACCGGATTCAGCCCGGTAAAGCCTTGAAAGGTAAACTTTTGTATTCTCTTTCCCCTGTTCGATCTTTACCTCACCGGAATCGATTAAAAGCTCAATGGCCGGCTCAAACTTATCCGGATCCACGCCGGATATTTTTGAACCCGATCTGAACAATTGTTTTTGTAATGCGTAAACATGCCCCTCTTGCTCAAAAGATAAAAGAGTATAGATCAGGCAGGCCTGAAGGCGGTTTTCATCATCTTTCCGTACACCGGCTTTCATGGCTATCATGTCAGCGATGGTAAACCCGACTCCTGGCAGATCCTTTGCAATGGCATAAGGGTTCTGTTGTAGAATATCCAGGGTTTGGGAGCCATAAATCCGGAGAATGGCAGAGGCATGATACACGCCCACATCATTGTCCTGGAGGAACTGCATGACCCTTCTTACCGCATGGTGTTTGTTCCAGGCCTGCTCAATAAATTTTTTTTTAGCATTGCCGATCCCGTGGATCTCTTTTAATTTTTCAGGCTCATTTTCAATGATATCCAAAGTTCTTTCTTTAAAATGATCCACTATCTTATCGGCAAGGGACTTCCCAACACCTTTGATCATACCCGACCCCAGGTATTTACGGATGCCTGAAACCGTGGCAGGCAAAACAACCTTATAAACCTCCACCTTTAACTGGTCTCCATACTTTGGGTGGGATGTCCATTTTCCCGAGACTTCAAGGCTTTCACCTTCAAACACCCCGGCAAGGTAACCCACAATGGTGACAGGATCACTTATTTTAGCGATCCGAAGTTTCGCAATCGTATAATGGTTGTCCGGGTTCCGATAGGTCAGCCGTTCTAAAATGCCTTTGATGGTGATCATTTAAATCTTCACATTTAAAATGATCCAGAGAGCGGCTTCATAAAGGTCGCAAGCTATGTGATCAGGGGTGATACCTTTTAAGGAAAGCTCTTTTTGTGCCTTTGATCCATTTCCTGTTTTAACCAGCAATACTTTTGAGCAACCTGCATTTTGTGCACATTCAATATCTTTGGCACTGTCCCCCACCATGCAGGACTGATCAAGGTCAAGATGATATTTATCCCGTGCATTAAGGATAAGACCTGGTTTTGGCTTTCTGCAAAAGCAATTGTCTTCCGGGGTATGGGGGCAAAAGAAAATATCCTTTATCCGGCCGCCGGCCTTTTCAATGCCTTTTTTCATTTTTTCAAAAACAGCATCCAGTTGTTGCGGGCTTGCCATTTTCCTGCCGATCAAGGACTGGTTGGTGATAACAATAACCTGAAAACCATTTTGACAAAGAAGTGCGACAGCTTCAGGGCTTTTCGGGATAAATTCAAACTCTGATTCGTTTTTGATATAGCTGGAAGAATCAATATTTATGACCCCGTCACGATCCAGAAAAACTATATATCCCATGATTCTGATTCTTTATTCCGCAACTGCAAAGGCTTTACCAAAACCTTGCGCAATAATTTTTTCACTGAACCTTATGGCATCTTTTAAATTGGTAAACCTGCCGATTCTCACCCGGTAAAAGGTTCCCCTGTCATCTGTAAAAGCCACAAGGTGGGCATTTTGAAAATTTTTTGATAATTTATACCTGTATTTATTTGCATTGGATTTGACCTTGAATGCCCCAACCTGGACCGTAAAATTTCCCCTCCAATAGTCAATGGGCCTAAAGGTAATGGGAGCCCTTGTTTTCCTGGAATACGATGTGGCCCTTCCAAGGGCGGTTATTCGAACCCTGGCTGTTCCTGTTCCTTCTATGCCTATACGCTTTGCCCCGGTATAGGAAAGATCTATTATCCTTCCATATACAAAAGGGCCGCGGTCATTTATCCTTACGACTATCTTCCTGTTATTCTCAAGATTATGAACACTGACCCAGGTGCCAAGGGGCAGTGTTTTGTGAGCTGCTGTCATGGCATACATATTGTAAGTTTCACCATTAGAAGTTTTTCTGCCATGAAACTTTTGGCCGTACCAGGATGCAATACCGGTCTGCACAAAGCCGCTTGCGCTGGCAATAGGAGTGTACCTGACACCTTTTACTCTATAGGGCTTCTGGGTGGCGCGATTCTTTTGACCTGTGGTTGAACGCGGGATTGATTTATAGGTTGATGGTTTTGGCGGAGGAATATGAATGGGCCCATAAGCAGTGTCAAGGGTGGCTGAACATCCGGAAAAAATAAGTGTCAACAATATCAGAGTTAGGATCTGAATTATAGGCTTCAAAAAAAATACTCCGCAATATCTAACATTATCAGTCAAGTGCTATTTCTAATACATTTTCCATTTTATCAATAAAATAAAATTTAATGGAATTCCTTATATAATCCGGCACATCTTCCATGTCCTTCCGGTTCCACAAGGGAAGGATAATGGTTTTAATTCCTGCCCTGTGTGCCGCAATCACCTTTTCTTTTATCCCGCCCACGGGCAGGACCTCGCCCCGCAGTGTAATCTCCCCGCTCATGGCCAGGCGCTTTTTCACACGCCGCCGGGTCATAAGCGAAGTCAGGCAGGTCAACATGGCCACTCCGGCAGAAGGGCCGTCCTTGGGGATGGAGCCTTCGGGCACATGGATATGGAGGTCGTGGTTGCTGAAAAATGAATCATCCACTTTTAATTTTTTTGCGTTGGCCCGGATAAAACTTAAGGCAGTGCTGGCAGATTCCTTCATGACATCCCCAAGCTGCCCTGTCAGGGCAAGGCCTTTGCCGCCTTTCATGGCAACAGCCTCAATAAAAAGGATTTCCCCTCCATAGGGTGTCCAGGCAAGCCCGACAACAACACCGGGATTTTCTATTCTCAGGGCCATATCCGGCATATTGGGTGCAGGGCCCAGATATTCATGCAGGTCTTTTTGCCCTACAACAAGATTCCTGGTTTTCCCCTCTGCAACCTTGCTTGCAACCCCCCTGCAAACTGATCCGATATGCCTTTCAAGATTTCTCAAGCCGGATTCCCGCGTATATCCTGAAATAATCTTTTTAACTGCACCATTCGTAATTTTAATCTGGGTTGATTTAAGGCCATTGGCTCGCCTTTGCCTCGGGATCAGGTATCTTGTGGCTATTTTTAATTTTTCCTCTTCTGTATAACCGTTGAGTTCCAGAACTTCCATCCTGTCCCGGAGAGGTGCCGGGATCGTATGAAGTACATTTGCCGTGGTTAAAAACATCACGTCGGAAAGGTCAAAAGGCACGTCCAGGTAATGATCTGAAAATGAAAAATTCTGCTCAGGGTCCAGGACTTCCAAAAGGGCAGAAGAAGGATCACCATGATAGGAGGAACTCACCTTGTCTATCTCGTCTAACATGAACACGGGATTTTTTGTACCGGCTTTTCTAAGGCACTGGATAATTCTTCCCGGAAGGGCGCCCACATAGGTTCTCCTGTGCCCCCTTATTTCAGCCTCATCGCGGACCCCGCCAAGGGCGATTCTTACAAACTCACGGCCAAGGGCTCTTGCAATAGATCTGCCAAGGGATGTTTTTCCAGTCCCTGGAGGGCCTGCAAAACAGAGGATCGGGCCTTTGGAATCATTTTTTAATTTTCGAACGGCCAGGTATTCAAGGATTCTTTTCTTTGGCTTTTCAAGACCATAATGGTCGTTATTCAGTATCCTTCTTGCCTCCTTGATATCAAGCTTGTCATTGGAACTCACATTCCAGGGCAATGAAGTCAGCCAGTCAAGATAGGTTGAAGCAACAATATATTCTGAAGAAGAAGGATGCATTTTTGATAGACGCTGCAGCTCTCTTTCCCCTTCTTTTCCAGCCTCTGCCGGCAGGCCCCTTTCTTCTATCTTGGCCCTGTATTCCTTTATCTCAACGCTTTCGTCTTCAGTTTCTCCCAGTTCTTCTTTTATGGCCTTAAGCTGCTGGCGAAGATAGTATTCCCTCTGCCGCTTATCCATATCTTCTTTTACCTGGTTCTGAATCTTGGAACCCATCTCAAGGATATCCAGCTGGTCATTTACCAGCCGGGTTACTTTTTTAAGACGTTTATTGACATCCAGAAGCTCGATAACCTTCTGTTTTTCCAGGACAGGCGCATTAATGGTGGATGCCACCATATCAGCAAGTACATTGGGCTCCTGCAGGGATTTAATCATATGACCCATTTCCGAAGGAAGCCCTGGAGACAAGGCTACAATTTTTTCATATTGTTCAACAATATTGGCCATCAATGCCCTGTTTTCCTTGTTCCTGTTGGCATTCCGGCTCTTTTTGACCTCAATCCTGGCCTGCATGTATTTTTTATCCTGGAGAAACTTCCTGACCCTGAAACGGTCCAGGCCCTGTATTAAAAGCTGGGCTTTGTCGTCTTCCATTTTAGACATTTTTAAAATAATGGCCACGGTACCTATCCTGTAGAGGTCTTCTGCCGTATGCCTGGAATCAATATCAGACCGCTTGGATAAAAGCAGTCCCAGCATCCTGTTTCCGGCCATGGCCTCATCTATGAGTTCAACAGCTTCGTGTTGAATCAATACCAGGGGCAGCACCATTTTCGGGAAAAGATTGGTATCAACGATGGGAAGAATAGGAATGATGTCAGGAATATTTTCTGATGTTATCTTGCGTGAAGGAGTCTTAAGATCATCCATTATAGTCTGGTTCCTTTTGGAATCTATGGCTTAAATGAAATCCATGGAAATATTTTGTTTATTTTTAATATTTTTCCTTAGCAGTTTTCCCAGAATAAGTTCAAGAAACCCATTGGAAAACCGGGCAGACACTTTTTCAACATCAATAACGCTTGGCAGGTACAATACCCGTTCAAACTGCCCGAACTGAATTTCAGCAAGCCTGTACGTCGCTGTCCTGTCAGGATGGTTGCTTTTTCTGTTTCCTGACAGCTTGACAGCTTTGTTGCTCACTTCAATGACAATATCCTCTTTCCTTACGCCTGCGATCTCAGCCTGGATAACAATCTCATTTCTTGTTTCAAATATATCCATCTGGGGTTTCCAGATTCTTTTTGAAAAACAGAACATGGGATTGACAGATTGAAACATCTCTTCAAAAGATTTTTCTTCAGTTGCATGTGTTTCAATATTATTTCCGAACCGAATTTCTATATGTTTCATATAAAACTCCTGATGATACTGTTAAATCGATCATCTGATGATCCTGTCAAAATAACATTTGAGCAGGATATTGTAAAGCTGTATTCAAAAATACCTTTATTTATAAAACCATTTTGACCATTCAAATAATAAAATTTATTGAAATGAATTTGTCTAAATGCTATTTGCATTTTTTATACTGGGTTATTTTTAAAATTTAATGAAAACAAAACTATTTTGGAGAGTTCATGACAAAAGACTTAAAAAAGGTTGCTCTTGTAACCGGGGCAGGAAAAGGCATTGGCAGGGCCATTGCTCTTGAGTTGGCAAACAGCCGAATTTTTGTCTATATCAATTACCTGTCCGACAAAATATCTGCTAAAAAAACTCTCGGTGATATAAATGCACTAACCGGGCAGGGAGGCCTGCTCCAGTTCGACGTTAGAAGCCCTGAAGAATCACAAAAAGCTGTAAAAACCATTATTCAGGAAAAAGGAAAAATCGATATCCTGGTCAATAATGCGGGTATCAGGGAAGATAAACTCCTGGCCATGATGAAAAAAGATGCCTGGCAAAACGTAATTGATGCCAACCTTACAAGTTTTTATAATGTAACAAAACCTGTGCTGAAAAATATGTTGAAAAACAGGTTTGGCAGAATTGTGAATGTGGCATCAGCAGCAGGGCAGACAGGGAACCCGGGCCAGGTTAATTATTCCGCATCAAAAGCAGGCCTTATCGGGGCGACAAAAGCCCTGGCAAGGGAGGTCGGAAACAGGAATATCACGGTAAATGCCGTGGCACCCGGATTTATTGAAACCAGAATGTTAGAAGGGATGGATATAGACAGTATAATTGATACCATACCGGCAAAAAGGCTTGGCAGGCCGGAAGAGGTTGCCCATGCAGTTTTATTTTTATGTTCTGAAAAAGCCGCCTATGTTAATGGCCAGGTTATTGGAATAAACGGCGGAATAATTTAAATGTATTATTTATCCAGGATATTTCGCACGGCTTTTGCAAACTCATTCAAAGAAAAAGGCTTTTGAATAAAACCGTGGCATCCCCTGTTTAAAAATCCTTCTATCTTATCATCAACAGCATAGCCTGTGGATATCAGGATTTTTGCATCCGCCTGTATATTTTTTATCTCGGAAAATGCCTGTTTCCCATCCATTTTCGGCATGATCAGGTCAAGGACAACCAGGGAAATTTCATCTTTATAGAGCCTGAATATCTCCACCGCCTCAAGCCCGTTTCTTGCAATAAGCGGCTTATATCCAAGCTTTTCTAAAAAATTCTTGCCAACATTGACAATTTCTTCCTCGTCATCCACCAGAAGAACGGTTTCCGATCCTTTTTGCATGTGCTCAAAGGTTTGCGGTTCTTCTTTTAACTTTGCTATCTCAATGTTATTGGATGCCGGCAGGCAAATATGAAAACTTGCCCCTTTCCCTTTATCGCTGTCTACTAATATAAAACCGCCATGGTTTTTTATGATACCAAAAACAGTTGAAAGGCCTAGACCCCGTCCTTTTTTATCCCCAACCTCTTTTGTTGAGAAAAAAGGATCAAAGATTTTTTTCTGGGTTTCAAGATCCATGCCGATACCAGTGTCTTTTACAGTCACCTTAATGTATCGCCCAGGACGAATCTCAAAAGGATATTTATGATCTTCTTTGATAAAGATATTTCGGGTTTTAACGAAAATATCGCCCTGATCAGGTATGGCCTGGGATGCATTGATAAAAAGGTTTATAAATACCTGCTCAAGCTGGGATTGATCCGCATCAACCATGTGGAGTTTTTCTTCATAAGTTTCATGAACGGCAATATCTTTCCTTGTGGGCTTAAAAATTTTCAGTGCAAGTGCAACCAGTTCATTTACGTTCAAGGCTGAAATCCGGTATTTTCCTCCTCTTGCAAACCCGAGCAACCGGCTTGTAAGTTCTGCTGCGGTTTTAACAAGCCGGCTGATATGTCTTGAATGGGCCTCAACTTTTTCAGTGGCGGACATATCAATCTGCATCAGTGATAAATGCCCTTGAATCCCCATTAAAATATTATTAAAATCATGGGAAATCCCGCCGGCCAAAACGCCGATGGCTTCCATTTTCTGGGCCTGCTGAAGCTGGATCTGAAGCAGTTTGATCTCTGTAATATCTGTAATAACAACTATAGTCCCTTTGGATGGATCTTTCCTGTCAAGTCTTGACGCCCTTATCCTGCAGTCAAATGATGTACCGTCTTTTCTAACAAGCTTGGTTTCAACAATGCCAGTGCCATATTTATCCACATGGGGATACAGATCCATGCCGACCCTGTCATACTCTTTTTGAGCGGCATAAAGGATTCTTGTATTCTTTCCCTTCAAAAAGCCAGGCTTATATCCAAGCATGGAATATAAAAGATCATTGCTCCAGCCAAGAACCCTGCTTTTTACAATTCCAATACCGGCAGGAGAAGATTCCAGTATGGCTTTCATTTCCCTGCGGCTCAACTCCGGCTCATTCAAATCAAATGGTTCCTGGTAAATTGAATTGCCTCCGGAATATTTTTTAAAGCTGTTTTTATGATACTTGCTTTCCATAAAAATCACCATTAGATGGTTTTGTAATTTGACTGTCTGCTGACTTGTTGTTAAGTATAGCAGACTTTCATAAATATTATAAGACAAGAAAATAATGATGATTCAAAAAAAAATTGAGTTTCCGGTCAAATACTTTCCGGCAATGGTAACCGGGCTTATCCTGACTCTTTCTTTTCCCAGGCAGGACTTGTTTTACCTTGCTTTTTTTGCTCTTGTCCCTTTGCTTTTGTCCATTCCTGCCATGACATTAAAACAAGCTTTTTACAGTGGTTTTACAGCAGGGCTTTTCCATTTTTTCACCCTTATTTACTGGATCGTTCCAACAATTCATGTATATGGCGCCCTGAATCCTGTCCTTGCCGTTTCCACACTCACTCTCTTATGTTTTTATCTTGCACTGTACCCTGCGGTTTTTGTCTTGATTTTAAAAAAAACAGATCCTGAACCATTATTTGCGCCGATATTTGCAGCCTGCCTCTGGACAGGCCTTGAGTATATAAGGACATATGCATTTACAGGCTTTCCATGGGGCGCTCTGGGTTACAGCCAGTATAAGAACCTGTTATTAATCCAGGTTGCTGATTTTTCCGGGGTGTATGGGGTATCATTCATTATTGTTCTTGTAAATTATCTTCTGGCATTAACCTTGAAGTCGCTCAAAAAAAATCATAAAAAAAAACTTTTCGTTCCCTTTATTTATACAATCATCATTGTCTCTTGCGCCTTGTTTTACGGCCAGAAGAAAATAAAGGCTGTTGATTCTCAAATCAAAACTGCACAAAAGACGACCCTTACCATTGTTCAGGGCAATATCAAGCAGGATTTAAAATGGAGTGATGCATTTAAGACCGGGACTATAGAAAAATATATCAATCTTTCCCTTACAGAATCAGCAAAAAAACCCGACCTTGTGATATGGCCGGAAACTGCACTGCCCTTTTATTACGGGTCTGACAGGCTGTTATCAAACAGGGTGGATCAATGTGCAAGGTCATTTAAAACCAATTTTCTATTTGGAAGCCCGGCATTTGAGTCTAAAGGGGAAAAGACCCTTTTTTATAACAGGGCATACATGCTAAACCGGTTTTCCATTGTTACAGGAACCTATGACAAGCACCACCTGGTACCGTTCGGGGAATACGTTCCCCTGGGAGGCTATCTTAAATTTTTAGGAAAAATTACGGCCCAGGCAG
The DNA here is from genome assembly GCA_013151635.1 of Deltaproteobacteria bacterium. GTDB lineage: Bacteria > Desulfobacterota > Desulfobacteria > Desulfobacterales > Desulfobacteraceae > Desulfobacula. The sequence goes on from JAADHV010000042.1 coordinate 13,788, forward strand.
GGGATTTTTCCGCTGGAGATAAAAAATTTATCCCCCTTGCCTTTAATGGCCACAAAACAGGCGTACTAATCTGCTTTGAAATCCTTTTCCCGTCCATTGCATCTGAATTTGTGAAAAACGGGGCTGATATTCTTACTACCATTACCAATGATGCATGGTTTGGAGACACTTCGGCTGCGTATCAGCATTTTTCCATTGCTGTATTCAGGGCTGTTGAAAACAGGAGAACGGTGGCAAGGGCTGCAAATACAGGGATTTCAGGCTTTATTGACCCCAAAGGTAAAATACTTGCGAAAACGGCATTATTCAAAGACAAGGCCCTGACAATGCAGGTTCCTGCCCTTAAACAAACCAGCTTCTATACAGAATACGGGGACATTTTTGCCATAAGCTCAATAGTTGCAATTGGCCTTGCTTTTATGTTAAAAGGCATCAGGAAAAAAGTTTAGGAGAAATCAAAATGAGCACAGAATTAAAACAAACAATTCAATCCGTCTACACCAAAGCAGAAAAACTCAAGGAGTATCTTTGACCTGTCTGTAAAACAAAAACGCCTCCGGGAACTTGAACATATTATTTCAAGACAAGACTTCTGGAACGATTCAGACAAAGCAACCGCTCTTTTAAAAGAAAGAACCTGTATTTCACATCTTCTTGAGACATGGGAAAGTATTTATAAAGGCATTGAAGATGCAGACACCCTTCTTGAGCTTGCCCATGAAGAATCAGACAAAGACAGTGAAAAGGAAGTCGCCACCCTTTTATCTTCTCTTGCAAAAAAAATAAAAAAATTCTCTGTGGAAATTACCCTTGACAGTGAAGACGATGCAAGGGACGCTCTTGTTTCAATTAATGCAGGGGCCGGCGGAACAGACTCCCAGGACTGGGCTGAAATGCTGTTTCGAATGTATACCAGGTGGATTGATAAAAAAGGATATAAATGCCAGATCATTGATTACCAGCCAGGGGATGAAGCCGGGATTAAAGGGGCAACCCTTCGTGTTTCAGGACTTTTCTGTTATGGATTCATGAAGGTTGAATCAGGGGTTCACCGCCTTGTCAGAATTTCACCATTTAACGCAAGCGGGAAACGCCATACCTCATTTGCATCCGTATTTGTCTATCCTGAAATAAAAGATGAAATTAAAATCGACATTGATGAATCAGAACTCAGAATTGATGTATACAGGGCAAGTGGTGCCGGCGGACAGCATGTAAACAAGACAAGCAGTGCTGTGAGGATCACCCATCTTCCCACAGGCGTGGTTGTCCAGTGCCAGCAGGAGCCATCCCAGCACCGCAACAAGGAAATTGCCTTTAAAGTTTTAAAATCAAGGCTTTACCAGCTTGAAAAAGACAAACAGGATAAAAAAATGCAAACCCTCCATGACGGGAAAGACGATATTGCCTGGGGAAGCCAGATCAGATCCTATGTTCTCCACCCCTACAGGATGGTGAAAGACCATAGAACGGATTTTGAAATAGGCGATGTTGACAGGGTTTTAAATGGTGACCTGGACCCATTTATTGAAAGGGTTTTACTCTCATAAAAAAAATGAATCCTATTACCATTATTGAAAAATTTTACACACCTGGTACAAAACCATACCAGGTGCTTGTTAACCACAGTTTTATTGTCACAAAAAAAAGCCTTGAAATAGCCCGCAGCCTGATTAACCTCAACCCTGATCTGAAATTCATTGAAAAGGCTGCCATGCTGCATGATATCGGCATTTACCTGACCCAGGCGGAATCTATTGGATGTAAAGGCAGCCTGCCATATATCTGTCACGGGTACCTTGGCAGAAAAATTTTGGATAAAATAGGACTGCCCCCTGAATACGGCCTTGTCAGTGAACGGCATACAGGTGCCGGAATTACAAAAGAAAATATCATATCAAATAAGCTTCCTTTGCCAAAAAGGGATATGGTGCCTTTAAGCCTTGAAGAAAAAATCATCTGTGTTGCAGACAAATACCACTCTAAAAATCCTGGACAGGCAGATAAAAAAATAAGCACGGCTCAAATCATTGAAGAACTTAAAAAAATACATCCGGACCATGCAAAAAAATTTTCAACCTGGGCTGAAGAATTCAAAATACTTAAATTTTAACCTGCTCAAGCCCGTACGGCTCACTCATTATATGACAAAAAAATTTTTCAGCAATTGTCTTTTCCCCTGTTGTATAAAAATGGAATTCAGGATCAGCACTATTATTTGAAATAAGATTAAATTCAACGAGTATTCTTTTTGCCTGTACGGCAACGGCATCGGCAGGGTCAATAATAGTCACACTGTTTTTTGTAACCCTTTTAATCATGTCTTTTAAAAACGGGTAGTGGGTGCAGCCAAGCACTATTGTATCCACTCCTTTTGCCAGCATGGGCAAAAGATATTCCTCCAAAAGGCATCGGGCTTTTCCACTGTTCTGGGCACCCTTTTCAACAAGCTCCACAAGCCCATACCCCGGTTGTACAAACACTTCCATTCCATTGGCGTATCTTTCAAAGGTCTGTTTAAAAAGTCTTCCATTAAAAGTGTTTTCCGTGGCAAGGATGCCTATCTTTCTAGTTTTCGTCCGTAGTACGGCAGGCTTTAAAGCAGGCTCCATGCCGATAAAAGGAATATTGTAATCTGACCTGAATCTGTCTATGGCCACAGCAGTCACGGTATTACAGGCAATCACAATCATTTTGCAATTTTGTTCAAGAAGAAATTCTATGTTTTTCCGGGCAAGGAAAAGAGCCTTTTCTTTTGCTTTTGAACCATATGGACAATTTCTGCTGTCTGCAAAATAATTAATGGATTCACAAGGAAGAAGCTTTTTTATTTCCTTTAAAACACAAATTCCCCCGACACCGGAGTCAAATATGCCTATGGGGTGTTTTGACATCATTTGGTTAAAAAATTTCTTTATAGGTCTCCCTGATGTCCCGTTTCAATATTTTCCCGGTGGGAGTTTTGGGAAGCTCGTCAACAAAGATAATTTTTTTAGGAATCTTGAATGAAGAAAGATTGGCCTTGCAATGGGCTATCATCTCTTCTTCTGCAACGGCTTTTCCTGCCTTAAGCTTGATCACCGCAGCCACCGCCTCTACCCATTTGGGATGGCTGATCCCCACAACTGCAACTTCCTCCACATCCGGATGCAGGTATATGGCTTCTTCCACTTCCCTTGAGGCCACATTTTCTCCACCGGTTTTGATCATGTCCTTCTTGCGATCCACCACGGTAATGTAGCGATCATTGTCAAGAACACCCAGATCCCCTGAATGGAACCAGCCGCCCTTCATGGCCTCTTCTGTTTTATCAGGGTCCTTAAAGTACATGGTCATGACGTGGGGGCCCCTGCCGCAGATTTCCCCCGGCACATCAATGTCTGTTATGGCCTGGCTGTCATTATCTTCAATCCTGGATTCCATGTGCAAGCCTCCCATGCCGGCGGATCCGATTTTTTCCATTGCGTCTTCGGCCTTCAGGATAGTGTGATAAGGAGCAAGTTCGGTTTGTCCATAATAATTGTATACTCCGGCATTGGGAAATTTTTCCAGCAGTTCCCTTAAAATCTCCTTGGGCATGATGGAGGCGCCATAGTAACATTTAACAAGACTTGACAGGTCATATTTATCCAAATCAGGATGGCGCAGCATGCCGATCCATACTGTGGGCGGCGCAAAAAACATTGTGGCTTTGTATGTGGCAATATTCTTGAGAATCAGGCCGATGTCCGGCCCCATGAAAATATTAGTGCCGCCTATCCAGAAAATGGGGTTCATGAATACATCCCGCTGGGCACAATGGTAGATAGGAAGGGCATTGATGTTGATGTCACTGCTGTCATACCTGCCGTCAATGAGGCATCCCATGTATTCGGCAATTAGGGACTGGTTACTGATGATAACACCCTTGGGAAGGGATTCAGTGCCACTGGTGTAGGTCATCTGAACCGGATCTTCGATTCTCAATTTCACATCAGGAGCTGTGGTGGGATAGGAGGTGTACCAGTCATCAAAATCAAGAAAATTCTGTGCAGGGTCTTTGCCTTCCCCCTGGCTGGACCAGATCAGGGTTTGCACCGAAGGCATCTTATCCAGTACGTCCTTGACCTGGGGATACAGGGAATCTTCAATAATAAAGACTTTGCTTTCAGAGTGGTTGATGCAATAGGCGATATCATCACCGCCAAGCAGGTAATTCACTGCAAGATAAATGGCACCTGTTTTGGCACTGCCCATCCAGGTGAGTACATGGTGATGGGTGTTGTGGGCCAGAATGGCCACCCTGTCATATTTTTTCACACCCAGATCTGCAAGGGCGTTGGCCACCTGGTTACATTCATTTTCAAGTTTAGAGTAGGTACGGATGATATCATTGAAAACAAGGGCATCCTTGTCTGGAAAATGGTAACTTGTTCTGCGGATCATATCTGCTATGACCCATCGATTGATGGAGTTGTTACGTTCCATTATGAACTCAATGTTTTCCTTGTTGATAATGTTGTATCTCTCTTTGTCCTGTTGGGAAAGAGGTGATGCTGAACTTGTCATGGTCTTGCCTCCTTGTTGTGGTATAATTTGTTAATTTAAAAAATATTCATAATTAACAGGGCTTGTCCTTATTTTTATCCAGACTGTTGAACGTGTCTGAATTTAAAATAATCACATTTTAATTCCGTTGAAAATTAACTGGGTGATATTTTCCGCGGTTTCATCGGTGGAAACTTTTTCATTGAAAATTGCCCGGTTCAGACATGCATGTTCAATGGCACCAAAAATGGCATGCCGTATGCAGGAGGGAGGTACGACACTCGTGATTTCTCCGGATGCCACGCCTTCTTTAATAATATCAAGTATGATTCTGTTAAATTTTCGAACCAGTTGGTAAGCCTCGCTTTTAAAATATTTCTCTGAATTTCTAACTTCAAGAAGTATGATTCTGGCAAAAACCCGGTGGTTGGCATATCGGTCAATACTGGACCAGATGATTTTCCTGAGTTTATTCAGGGCACCTGTAATACCTTTCAGATCTCTTTCAATCTGGAGTAAAAAATATTCATAGTGCTCCTTGAGTACATGATGGAGAAGTTCGCGCTTGTCTTTGAAATATTTATAGATAAGTCCGTCTGTCACCCCGGCTGTGCCGGCTATTTCCGAGATGGTGATGGTTGAAAAATTTCGTTCTTCAAGGAGTTCTCGCATGGTATTGATGATTCTAGTTTTACCAGGTGGCGATGTGATATTGTTTTTCAT
>JAADHV010000020.1 GCA_013151635.1 Deltaproteobacteria bacterium
TTTTACTGTTACAGAATCGGATATTGAAGGGATCTGGGAGAAAAACGCCACCACCTTTTTTGAAATTGTTGAGCTGACCAACACCATAATGCGGCTAAAAGGTGAATCCGGCAATATTGTTGTCTGGAAGAAGACGAGTGGGAAAAAAGCTGCGGCATCAGAAGAGGATCTTGCACCTGTTATTCCCATGGCACCTGTTGTCGTTAATTTAAATAAGAACAGGTCAAATGAGAAAGACCGGTATTTATGTCTAAGCATGAGTCTTGTGTTAAAGGAACTTATGCCGGGCCAGGAAATCCCTCCAATTCATCCTAAAGCCCGTGAGGCAGCCATTATTTTTTTAAGCTCCCTTGTATTCAATGATGTAAAGGATTTTGACTCTCTAAAAGACCAGGCTAAAAAACTTGTTGATGTCTTAAATCCTTATATGGAAGGTTTTATTAAAGAGATTTCAATAGACCATGTCATTATAGCGACTGAGATTGATAAGGTGGAAGAATTTATAATAGAACATACCCTGGCTCAAGAACCTGCCACTAAGGATGGCGAAAAAGCCAAGGGGAAATAATCTGTCTTGCGAATTTTAGTGGTCAGTCTTTTGATTTTGTTACGATCAAAATACCTTTTTCAAGAGAAACACAGGCATAAGTTCCTTTGAAAGAATTGCTGATACCAAGGCCGGAGCCCATTTCCATGCTTGCGTTCACAAGGGGGTATTCAAGACCTTTCAGCGTAATTCCGGTTACTTTTTCCGTTACGGGAATAACGGATAAAATATCTCCGGGCTGTCCTTTAAGCTCTAAAAAACCGGTTACAATATGAATCTCATTGTTTTTATTTATGATCCTTGCCGGTATGTTTTGCACTGCAAGTTTTTTTAAAAGAAAGATATTGGCCATGGTATGATCAAGTCTTGTACCTGTGACGGCTAACAATGTGATGTCTGTTGCATTGTTTTCAAGAGCCCATGATATGCAAAGTTCTGTATCCGTATGGTCTTTCCGGGAAGAAAACCCGAGCATTTTTACACGCTTTTTTTTGAAAAACAGTTTGTCTTCAGGATTGATGGAATCAAAATCACCAATCATTACATGGGGTATGATGCTTAATGCTCTCAAATGCCCGGCACCACCATCAGCACTGATAATAAGGCCGGCATTTTTAATCAGGCGCAGAATATCACCGGTATATTCAAGGTCGCCGTTGGCAATTATTACACATTTCATAAAGGTTTCATTACCATGAAAATAAGCTCTTGAAAACATGTAATCTTTTTTCAAATCTTGACTATTTGTCCACTAACTTATATTTTCCCTGGCAATGAAAGATTTTAATATTATAAACAGGTATATTTTCAGGGAACTCTTGTTCCCCTTTGCCATCAGCTTGTTTTTCCTGACATTTGTCTTTCTTATGACAAGGATACCTCAAATCACCAACATGGTTGTGAACTATAACGCTGATATTTCATCAGTAGGTATGATGCTTGTTTATACACTTCCTGTGTTTTTGAAATATACAATTGCCATGTCTGTTATGATATCAGTTCTTCTTACATTTATGCGCATGTCACAGGAAAACGAAATTGTTGCTCTAAAAGGGGCCGGCATTTCTCTTTACAGGCTTTTGCCTCCAGTGCTTCTTTTTTGTTTCTCCGGGGTTATTTTAAGCATGGGGCTTACGGTTTTTGGGGAGCCATGGGGTAAGCTGTCCCTTAAAAAGAAAAGTGTTGAAATCGCAAGATCCAGTATTGACGCAGCCCTGCAGGAAAGACAATTTAATTCCAAACTGGAAGATGTCATGATTTATGTCGCCCATGTGGACATGAAAACAAAAGCCTTAAAAGATGTCTTTATAGAAGACAGGAGAACAAAGGGAGTTGTAAGTATTTCCATTGCCCCGTCAGGAAAATTGATCCGGCCGGAAGATGCACAGGTATATACAATCCGCCTTTATAACGGGGTGATCAACCAGGTGGATCTGGATGATAATTCCGTGAATAATATCAGGTTTGGAAATTATGATATTAATATTGATTTAAATACCATGGATAAAAAGGACAGGAAAATTTCAAAAGAGCTGGATGAAAGAAACATAGCCGACCTTATAGGCTTGATAAGGGCCGGTATTGAAAATAAAGCGGAATTAAGTGCAGCACTTATGGAGCTTCATGAAAAGTTTTCCATTCCTTTTGCCTGCCTGGCCTTAGGTGTGCTTGCTTTCCCCCTGGGAGTTCAATCAACTTCTCTCAGGCGTTCTTCCGGATTCGGTCTTGGGATTTTCTTTTTTCTTTTTTATTATTGCCTTTTGGCTGCCGGGTGGTCAATTGGTGAAGCAGGCAATTATCCGCCTGTCCTTGGCATGTGGCTGCCAAACATCATAATGGGGGGAATCGGGATTTTTTTCCTTGTAAGGAATGCAAAGGAGAGACCGGTGCAAGCTCCTGTATTTGTAAAAAAGGCTGCAATAATTATAAAATTACGGTTTAAAAAAATTATAAATGTCAAGTCTGCATAAATACTGGTTAAAGGAATTTACCAGGTTTTTTTTCATAATCCAGCTGATCATCCTGGTATTATTTGTATTCATTGATTACCTTTCAAGAATGGATAAATTCTTAAACTCTGATTTAAGTCTTCTGGGTGCGCTTGGATATGTCCTTTTAAAAGTCCCTTTCATGTTTGTTCAATTGACACCTGCAAGTATTTTGCTTGCAACGATCACGGTTTTCGGCCTGATGAACAGGAATAATGAGCTTTTGGCCGTAAGATCCAGCGGCATCAGCATATATTATCTTGTCAGGCCCGCTGTTGTTGCAGGGGTTCTTCTTGCCGTGCTTATGTTTTTCCTTGGTGAAACCATTATTCCGGTTTTTCAAGCCAGGGCTAATTATATTCAATATAATGTCATAAGAAAAAGGCATAACTATTCTTCAGCCAGAAAAGACATATGGATAAAATCTGAGAATAAACTTATCCATATCAATTTTTTTGATCCTGTTCATCGTTCGGTTGCGGGTGTATCCATTACAGCTTTAGGAAAAAAGTTCAGTCTTGAGTCAAGAATTGATGCTAAAAAAGGGTTTTATAAGAATGGTCAATGGGTATTTGAAAATATTATAGAGCAGACCCGCGTAAAAAATTCCACGGACTATGATATAAAATTATATGATAAAAAAAATATTCCATTGTCATTTAAGCCGGAAGATCTTGGGGAAGTTTCAAAAAAATCTGAAGAGATGAGCTATTCCGAATTGAGAAAATACGTTAAAAAGATTGAGCAGGAAGGATATGATGCCACAATTTATAAAGTGGATTTGAACGGGAAAATAGCTTTTCCCTTTATCTGTATTATCATGGTTTTATCAGGGGCTGCCACAGGCATGAAATCCTTTGTAAAAAATAACATCCCTGTGGCCATTGCCATTGGTGTTGTGATAGCTTTCATGTACTGGATAATGTACGGGTTCTGCCTGTCTCTTGGATATGGCGGTATTTTGCCGCCGGTCATCAGTGCCTGGGCAGCCAATGTATTTTTTTTATGCCTGGTAATACTTTACCTTATTAATTCGGAATAACAATTTTGGTGTATAAAAGACCTGGGCCGATGATTTTTTTTTATAAAATATTAATTAATATTTTATT
>JAADHV010000025.1 GCA_013151635.1 Deltaproteobacteria bacterium
TGAATTTTTAAAAAATAATTTAATGTTTCATGTTGGATTCGGGCTCCTTTTTCTTATTCCATGGTTGAATATTGTGTTTTTATCTTTTGCACCGGTTGGTGCAACTCTCTATTATCTTGATAAAGAGGGACAATGATTTAGATTAATCGCTAAAGAAAAAGAGATGTTGCGTATGGAATTGATCTGCAAGAAATCATCTCAAAATTTTACCCTGGAAGAGACAATGACCTCAACACAGGAAGAAAATATCATTGTCTGTGCATATTGTAACAATTATATAACCAGGCCTTCAAAGCAAATTATCGTAAACCAGTCTTTCAGCCATATATTTGCCAACCCTCATGGAAATGTCTTTGAGATAGGCTGTTTTTCACAGGCGCTAGGTTGCAGGTCAAGTTCAATATCGTCATTTGAATTTTCATGGTTTCCCGGTTTTTCCTGGCAAACCTGCATCTGCAGCTTATGTTTAAATCATCTGGGATGGATTTTCTCGTCAGATTCTGAAAGATTTTACGGGCTCATACTTGAAAATTTAATTTTTCCATAAAAAACTTTTGACAATTTTCAAAATTTTTATATAATATAAAGTATCTTAAAATTTATCGTTGACCTGATGTTCATTCTTTTTCGTTCTTATCTTATTTGTCCTGCGGCATTTATAATTATTATTAATAACTTTTTTAAGGAGAATATAATAATGGCTCTTGTAAAAAGCGTTTATGCAAAAAGATCCCTGATTGATCGAAGATCCCCGGTTGACAGGAGAGTACTTGATATGGGTCCAGGTTATCCCGGCAGACAAAAAAGAGAAAATAAAAACGACCGCAGAAGAGGGTGGGAAGACAGATACGGCTGGGAAAGAATCAGCAAGTGGAGCAGTTCCCCTGTTTACTCTGATTTACCATAATTGTTATTTTCGAAATTGAAAATATAAGAATTTTCATTGTTTTTTGCACGTCATTCATGTTAAAGAATTCAAAAATATTTTATCCGCTTTAAAAACCAGAATAAAGACTATGTAAGGAATATTATGAAAATTCTTGTAACCGGTGTGGCAGGATTCATTGGATTTAATTTAGCAGCCCGTCTGCTGAAAGACGGTCATGAAGTTTATGGTATTGATAATTTAAACGATTATTATGATGTTAATCTTAAAAAGAAAAGACTGTCCATCATTGAAAAAGATACAAAATTTAAATTTGTTTTAGGAGATCTTGCCGACAGGGAAAAAATAAAAATTCTTTTTAAAACAACTTCTTTCGATTATGTTGTCAACCTTGCAGCCCAGGCAGGGGTCAGATACAGCATTGAAAATCCGGAATCTTATATTGACAGCAATCTTGTTGGTTTCGGTAACATCCTTGAGGGTTGCAGGCATTCTGGCGTTAAACACCTGGTTTATGCTTCGAGCAGTTCTGTGTATGGCCTTAATACAAACATGCCGTTTTCCGTCCGGCATAATGTGGATCACCCTGTCAGCCTTTATGCCGCATCCAAAAAAGCCAATGAGTTAATGGCGCACACCTATAGTTATTTATATAAACTTCCCACAACAGGCTTAAGATTTTTCACTGTGTACGGCCCCTGGGGAAGGCCTGACATGGCTCTTTTTCTTTTTACCAAAGCCATCTTGAACGATGACCCGATAAAAGTATTTAATAACGGGGATATGCAAAGGGATTTTACCTATATAGATGATATTGTAGAAGGTGTTGTAAGAGTAATGAACAAGGTTCCAAAGGCAGATCCCGGCTGGACATCTGATAACCCCAATCCTTCAAGCAGTTGTGTGCCCTATAAATTATATAATATAGGCAACAACAACCCCGTCGCCCTGATGTCATTTGTTAGAGCCATTGAAAAGGCCATTGGCAAGAAAGCTGTTAAAAACTACCTGCCGTTGCAGGCAGGCGATGTGCCGGCAACCTATGCCGATGTAAATGATTTAATAAAGGATATGGGTTTTAAACCTGCGACCCCCATAGAAGAGGGGATTAACAATTTTATTAAATGGTATAAAGAATATTATCAATAGGAAATATATTGGAGCGTGGCTCTTATGCATACTGATACAAAAATTGCAGTGATCGGGCTTGGTTATGTCGGTTTGCCCCTGGCAGTTCATTTCGGCGAAAAATTTCATACAACAGGTCTTGATTTAAAAGAGACTATTATTGAAAATTGTAAAAAATATGAAGATCCCACGGGCGAAGTTTCAAGACAGGAATTTGAAACTGCAAAGCTGTTTTTTCCAACCTCTGATCCAAGCAGGATTTCAGATGCGGATTATATCGTTGTTGCTGTTCCGACCCCTATAGACCATGCCAGACGTCCTGATTTAAACTACATGGAAAGCTCATCTGAAACTGTGGGTCAACATATGAAAAAAGGGGCTGTGGTTATATTTGAATCAACAGTCTACCCCGGGGTTACAGAAGATATCTGTGTTCCGATCCTGGAAAAGGAATCAGGGTATAAGTGGAAAAAAGATTTCCATGTTGGATATTCTCCTGAAAGGATAAACCCCGGAGATAAGGAACATACCCTGCCAAAGATCGTAAAGGTTGTTTCAGGCGATGATGAAGAGACCCTTAATAAAGTGGCCGGGCTTTATGAAACAATTATCAAAGCCGGGGTTCACAGAACAAAAACCATAAAGGAAGCAGAAGCTGCCAAGGTAATAGAAAACACTCAAAGAGATTTAAATATCGCCTTGATGAACGAGCTTGCCCTTATTTTTGATAAACTCGGAATTGATACTAAAAACGTGCTTGAAGCTGCCGGTTCCAAATGGAATTTTCTTCCCTTTAAACCAGGGCTTGTGGGCGGCCATTGTATTGGCGTTGATCCCTACTATTTGACCTTTAAGGCAGAATCAGAAGGCTATCATCCCCAGATCATTTTATCCGGCCGGAGAATCAATGATAACATGGGACGGTTTATTGTTGAAAAAACCATAAAAATGATGATTAACCAGGGGCTTTCCATAAAGGATTCAAAGGTCGGGGTCTTAGGCCTTACCTTTAAAGAAGACTGCCCTGATTTAAGGAATACAAGAGTGGTTGATATTATTGAAGAATTAAATTCCTATGGAACAAATGTACTTGTACATGATGCGATTTCAGACCCCGAAGATGCCTTGAATTATTATGATATAAAGCTGTTCCAATGGGATGATCTAAGAGACCTTTCAGCTCTTATTCTTGCTGTACCCCACAAAGAGTACCTGGAAAAAAATCTTATGGAATTTAAAGAAATGCTCCTTCCCGGTGGCTGCCTGATTGATGTGAAATCAGTGTTTGATCCAAAAGAGATAGAAGAATTAAAAATAAATTTCTGGCGTCTGTAAACAAACTGGAAAATAAATTTGATTTATTCAAGAGCCCTTGAGACAATTTCATAAACATTTTTAGAAAGAGTTTTAATGGAGAGAATTCGTTCCAGTTCTTTTTTCATTAAAGATTTTCTTTTATCATCATATTTTTTCCATTGATTAAAGCATGAAGAAAGTCTTGCCGCAACCTGGTGATTGAGTTTATCCAATAAAATAACCTGGTCTGCAATAAATTCATATCCCTTCCCGTCCTCCCGATGAAAATTGACATGGTTTTGCATGGCAAACATATAAATCAATGAC
>JAADHV010000123.1 GCA_013151635.1 Deltaproteobacteria bacterium
TAATAATTTAAGAAAAACAGGAGTAAAAATGGGAACAAAAAAAACGCGTAAGTTTAAAACCGAGGTGCAGCAGCTCTTGCACCTTATCATTAATTCTTTGTATTCCAACAGGGAAATATTTGTAAGAGAACTGATTTCAAATGCTTCCGATGCCATTGACAAGGCAAGGTTTAAAGAACAGACAGAACCGGATCTTTTTGCCGGGGATAATGATTATCATATCCGCATATCCCTTGATTCCGAAAACAAGACCTTCCGGATTTCCGATAATGGTATTGGAATGACCTTTGATGAGGTCAATGATAATATCGGAACAATCGCCCAGTCCGGAACGGCTGCATTCATGAAAGCCCTTGAAAATTCCAAAAAGGAAAACACTCTTGCAAACGAATTGATAGGCCAGTTCGGTGTGGGATTTTATTCGACATTTATTGTGGCAGACAAGGTAAGGCTCGATACAAAGGCACCGGGCGAAGCCATGGGAGTCAGATGGGAATCTGACGGGAAAGGGGCCTACACGGTTCAGGAGATTGAAAAAGAAAAACGCGGCACAACCATTACACTTTATTTAAAAGATCCTGGAGAAGGTGAGCAGGATTTTACAGAAGAATACACAATACAGAATATTGTAAAAAAACATTCCGATTTTGTGACCTATCCTGTTATTATGAATGTTGAGAAAAGCGAGCCCATTCCTGAAAATGAGATCATTAAGGATTCAGAAGGCAAACCAATTGGCGATACCTTCAGAAAAGTCAGGAAAGACGAAACCTTAAACTCCAGAAAAGCAATCTGGTCAAAGCCCAAGGATGATGTGACAAAAAAAGAGCATGAAGAGTTCTATAAGCACATCAGCCACAACTGGGATGAACCAATGGAGATCATCCATAAAAAATTTGAAGGGGTAACCGAATATGATGTCCTGATGTACCTGCCGTCCAAAGCACCCTTTGATTTGTTCAGGCCGGAAAGAAAGCACGGGATGCAGCTTTATTGCAAGCGCGTATTTATCATGGATGACTGCAAAGAACTTTTGCCGGAATATTTTGGTTTTGTCCAGGGTGTTGTGGATGCCCCTGATCTGAACCTTAACGTAAGCCGCGAGATTCTCCAGGAAGACCGCCTTGTCAGAAATATCAGGAAAAATCTTGTTAAACAGATTTTCAGCGTGCTGGAAGGCATGGAAAAAGAAAAATATGAAGAATTCTATAATGAGTTTGGCCAGGCCCTGAAAGCCGGTATCCCCACTGATTTTGAAAACAAGGAAAGGCTGGCCGCCCTTTTAAGGTACAAGACCACCAAGTCTGACGGCAAATATGTCACCCTGGATGAATATATTGAAAATATGAAAGAAGACCAGAAAGACATATATTACCTGACCGGGGAGAGCCTTACCTCTTTAATGAATTCTCCTTTGCTTGAGTCTTTGAAGGCAAAGGATTACGAAGTCCTCCTGATGGTAGATCCCATTGATGAATGGGTTACCCAGTCCCTTCCGGAGTACAAGGAAAAGAAACTCAAAAGCGCGGAAAAAGGTGATCTTGATCTTGAAAAAGTGGATGATGAAAAGAAAAACGAATATTCAGCCCTTTTGTCCTTTCTTAAAGGAAAACTTGAAAAAAAGGTCAAGGACGTGGTTGTGTCCAGCAGGCTTAAGGATTCTGTCTCATGCCTGTCCGGCGACGATTACGGCATGAGCGCCTACATGGAAAAAATCATGAAGGCATCGGGCCAGAAAACACCAGACCAGAAAAGGGTGATGGAAGTCAATGTAAACCATCCTGTCATGGGCAAGATGAAAGAAATTTTTGAGACCGACACCACTAATCCGGTTTTAAAAGACTATAGCGATCTTCTGTTTGATATTGCTGTTATAAGTGAAGGCGGCAAACTGGATAATCCTTCAAGATTTTCCAAACAACTGGGAGACCTCATGGCAAGTTCCATATGATCATTTTCCTTGAAACCCTTGGATGCTCAAGGAACCAGGTTGACAGTGAAATCATGCTGGGAAAACTTGTGGCAAAAGGCCACACCCTCACGGATGATCCTTCACAGGCCCGGGTGATCATTGTCAATACATGCGGATTTATATCAACAGCCTCTGATGAGGCTGTTGATGTTATTTTGGAAATGGCAGAATTCAGGGAAAAAGGAATTCTGGAAAAACTTATCGTCACAGGATGCCTTGCCCAGAGATATAAGGATGATAAGGATCTTATATCCACACTGCCGGAAGTGGATGCGTTTTTAGGCACTGGTGCATGTGATTATATCGTTGATGCTGTGGAAAATAAAGAAATCAAAACCTTGACCATTTTCCCTGATCCCGCCAAAAGACCATTCCAGAACCTTTCCGACAAAAGAGAACTTATTACCCAAAATTTTGCCTATATAAAGGTGTCGGAAGGGTGTAATCGAAAGTGTACATATTGCATAATTCCAAAGCTTCGCGGCACCCAGCGATCAAGGCCGGAGGATGATATCTGCCGGGAAGCCCGGAGACTTGTTTCCAAAGGCGTTCAAGAGATCATCCTGACCGCGGAAAATACAACGGATTATGGTCAAGATTTCAAGGATGATACAGGGTTTGAAAAAGTTCTCAATTCTCTTGCCCTGACCCTGGAAAATGATCCTGTCCGGATACGTTTTTTATATACCCACCCCGTGACATTGACCAGAGATGTGATCCTGGCTGTAAAAAAGCATAAAACTGTTTGCTCATATTATGATGTGCCAATACAGCACGCTTCTCCAAAAATACTGAAAAAAATGGGGAGGCCCTATACCAATGAAGATCTTTATGGGCTTTTTAAGACCATAAGGGAAATCGACCCGGATGCCGCTTTAAGGACAACTGTTATTGTGGGATTTCCCGGCGAGTCTGAAGAGGATTTTGACATCTTGACAAATTTTATAAAAGATATCAGGTTCGACCATCTGGGTGTATTCATATATTCAGACTCCAGTGACCTTAAATCGCATTCTTTAAAAGACCATGTCCCTTCCAAAATTGCAGAAAAAAGGCATGACATGATAATGGCGGCCCAGGCTGAAATTTCGCTGGCAATAAATGAAAACCATGTGGACAAAACCTTAAAAGTCCTTGTTGAAGAAAATCCGGAACCGGGTGTGTTCGTTGGCAGAACCATGTTCCAGGCCCCTGAGGTGGACGGGGTCACATTTATTTATGCTGACGGGCTTGAAATAGGTACCTTTGTTAATGTAAGAATTACCCAGTGCTTTGAATATGATATTGCAGGAGTGATTGCATGACAAAAGGCCTGAAACAAAGAATTATTGAAAAGGTGTCACCTGATCTTGAAAAGGTTGAAATTGCCCTTGAACACCATTTAGAACCAAACCTGGAGCTGGTGAAAAAAATCGCTTCCCACCTTCTTTTCAGCGGCGGGAAAAGGCTGAGACCTCTTTTAATGATCCACAGTGCAAGGCTTTGCGGTTACAATAACGGCTTTGAAATAAAATTTTCCATTATTTTTGAATATCTCCATGCAGCCACGCTTTTGCATGATGATGTTGTGGATGAAGCAGATATCAGGCGAGGCAGAAAAGCGGCCCACACAAAATGGCCTGCTCCCGAAGTTGTACTGACAGGAGATTTCCTTTTAGCCCGCGCCCTTGATATCGCGGCCAAAACAAGAGAACCTGATATCATTTCCATAATTGCAAAGATCACAAGGGACATGTCCCAGGGGGAAATAGATCAGCTTGCGAAAAAAGGAAAGCTTGATCTTTCCGAAGAAGAATATCTTGAGGTCATTGAAAGAAAGACCGCTGTTTTGATCCAGGGCGCATGTAAGAGTGGCGCCATACTTGCAAAGGCCGGAAAAGAACAAGAAGAGGCATTGAGCCAATATGGGTTTCACCTGGGGATTGCTTTCCAGATGGCTGATGATCTGCTGGATTATACTGCAACTGCAGGGGAGCTTGGGAAAAACCCCGGTGCTGATATGCGTGAGGGAAAGCTCACCCTGCCTTTGATTCACACCCTTGCCAATGCATCCCCGGAGGATAAGGAGTGGATAAAGGGTGTTATAAAAGCTGCTTATTTTAATTCAAACCAGTTTGAAAAATTAAAAGAAAAATTATATTCGTATAAGGGAATCGAATATACGATGGATAAAGCAGAATATCATGTAAACAAAGCAAAGGCATGCCTGGATGGCTTCAAAGACAACCAGTCCAAACAGCTTTTGTGCCTGATAGCAGATTATTCCGTTGAAAGAAAGGTGTAAGAAAAATGTTTAAGAAAGCGACAGCCATAGGCTTTTTTGTTTTATTCATAAGTGCCTTATTCACGCCCGGCCCTGCATTGGCAGCCGGGAATTCTGAGGTATTAACCGGTGTGACCGCCGGTAAAAGAAGGATTGTTAACCACGATATCCAGCAGGCAAAGCTGCAAGCCGTATCTGACGCTCTTGGCCTGGCAGTCCAGAATGCAGTTGCCGGGCTTTTATCAAGGCAGGTCTTTGCATCCAGCCTTGATTTTTTTTACGATCAGGTGATCTCCCATACATCAGACTATATCATTACTTATCGTGTCCTTGGCGGAATTGAAAATAAAGGTTATTATCTTGTGGGCGTTGAATCAAAAGTGGATATCAAACTGCTTGAAAAGACTTTGACCGATGCAAGGATATTAAATGCCGATAAGAACAAGCCCGTGATCCTGTTTTTTATTGCAGAAAAGACCCCGTCGGATCTTCTGCCAAAATACTGGTGGGGAAATAACCTGATCCCTTACAAGTCTCTTGCCGAACAGGTTATAATTGAAAAAATGGTCCAGGACAAATTTCTTGTTACGGGTAACGGCCCTGAACGTCCTGATCCGTCTTTTTATAATATTACCTTTGATTCCATTTATGACACTGCGGCAGCCATGGATCTTGGCAGGGCAATGAAAGCCGATATGATCGTGTTTGGGAAAGCAAGTTCATCAGAAGCCATCAATCGCATGGGTGAAGAAAAAACTTTTAATGCCGAAATAAACCTGAAAGGCTATGACCTTGAGACAGGAGAAACTGTTGTTACATCAAAGGTCAGGGCCGTGGCCAAAAGCAACATGGACCGGGAAGGAAATACAAAAGCAATTATCAAGGCGGCCAGATTGTCCGCCCTGGATTTGAGCAGTAAAATTGATACCTACTGGGCGCAGAACCTGAGAAAAGAGCATGTATTTGATGTCAAGCTGGAAGGGGAGATGTTCCTGCCAAGATTTATCGCTTTAAAACAAAGATTCAAACAAATGCCCGGCATTGAGAACATGCAGCCAAAGGAAATGGGTTCAAACTATGCTGTCATGGAAATTTTTTATAAAGGCAAATCCTCTCAGTTTGCCGATGCTGTCATGCTGAAAACCTTTGATTCTTTTGGCCTGGAAATTTCAAGTGTCACAGATAAACTTGTCACCATTAAGTTTATAGAAAAAAAAGAAAATCCTTTATCTGATGAGAATTCCCGAATCATGACAAATCCTGTGGAGGGAAATCAGGATATAACGCAATAAGTTTTACTTTTTCTTGACATAAAACAAGTCTTTTGTTAATAAGACAAACGATTCAGGCGCGTAACTCAGTTGGTAGAGTGCTACCTCGACACGGTAGAAGTCAGCAGTTCAAGTCTGCTCGTGCCTACCAGAAATAACAAGGGCCTTGGAAAATTAATCCAGGGTCTTTTTTAGTTTTTGCTGCCATTATTTTAAAATTGCATCCTCAAATTTTCATATGGTGGGCGGGTTTTTTCTTTTATTTTCCTTCACCTGAAATACTCCATAAAGCCTCGACCCTGGGATTTGCAAAATTTTTTTTGCGGGTGCAGAGCCCGATGATAAAAGGCGGCAGCCCCGGCGCTTTATCCAGAATCCTTACCTGGTTGAAAAAAGGACTTTTTTCAAGCACCAGCCTTGGAACAAGCCCAATGCCGCAGCCAAGGCTGACCATTACAATAATGGCTTCATTTCCAGCCACCTGGGAGTAAATTTTCGGGATAAAATTTTCCTTTGCAAACCATTTGTCAATGCGGTCCCGGCTCAAGCCGTGGTCAGGGATGATCAAAGGGGTTTTTTCCCAGTCAATCCCTTTGCCAAAGGGTGTATGTATGACAGTACCAGGATATTTAAGAGGAGAAATAAAAACAAGCGGCGTCCGGGAGATAGCTTTAAAAATAAGGCCTTTAGGCAAGGTATCAGGCAGGGCTGCAATGGCCATATCCGCATCCCTGTTTGACAGCTTGATAAGTGCTTTGGCGGCATCGCCCGTTTCAAGGTGTATCCTGACACCGGGATGGGCCTTTCGATACTTTTCCATTATACCAGGGAGGATGCCGTAGGCTGCGGTCACAGAACAATACAAGGACAATTCCCCTATAAGGATATCATCAGAAGACAATTCATCTTGCAGCCTTTCCCACCTTTGAACCACATCATCTGCATATTTTTTAAATGCGGCCCCGGCCAGGGTCAGTTCCACAGACCTGTTGTCGCGGATAAAAAGCTTCTCACCAAGCTCCGCCTCAAGCCGCTGGATCACCCTTGTCAATGCTGAAGGTGTGATATAACAGGCCTGGCTCGTCCTTGCAAAATGCAAGGTCCCGGCAAGGTGCCTGAAAAGCTTTAAGTTTCGAATATCCATAACTTACCTGAATCTTAAATTCATAAATGCTTTATAAGTTTAACACCATATTTCAAAACTTGAAATATATAATTGCAATTAATTCATTTGACGCAACGATAAATAGAGTCCATTAATACAAGATATTAAACAAAAAAATATAAAATTTTTCAGCAAGGAGAAAACCATGAGCCAAAATTATTTTAATACCCTGCCATTGAGAAGGCAGTTGGAAGAGCTGTCCCGATGCCGCTTTATGGATGCTTCCGAATTCAACGGCGTTGATGCTTTAAAAGGCAAAGAGATCGTCATTATAGGATGCGGTTCACAGGGGTTGAACCAGGGGTTGAACCTTCGCGACAGCGGTCTTTTGGTCTCATATGCCCTCAGGGATTCAGCAATTAAAGAAAAACGGCAGTCCTGGAAAAATGCTACGGAAAACAATTTTTATGTGGGAACTTATGAAGAATTGATTCCCAAAGCAGACCTTTTGATAAACCTGACCCCCGACAAGCAGCACACCAGTGTAATTGAATCTGTCATGCCTCTTATGAAACAGGATGCGTGCCTGTCCTATTCCCACGGGTTTAACATTGTGGAAGAAGGCATCCGGATCAGAAAAGACATCACTGTCATCATGGTGGCACCAAAGTCCCCCGGGACAGAGGTCAGGGAAGAATACAAACGCGGGTTCGGAGTTCCGACATTGATTGCCGTTCATAAGGAAAATGATCCGAGGGGCGAAGGAATGGAACTTGCCAAAGCCTATGCCTGCGGTACTGGCGGCAACCGTGCAGGTGTCCTTCACTCTTCTTTTACAGCAGAAGTAAAATCCGATCTCATGGGAGAACAGACCATTCTCTGCGGCGTTCTCCAGACAGGTTCACTGCTGTGCTATGATAAAATGATTGAAAAAGGTGTTGATCCTCTTTATGCATCAAAACTTGTTCAATACGGGTGGGAAACCATTACCGAAGCATTAAAACACGGTGGGGTGAAAAACATGATGGACAGGCTTGACAACCCTTCAAAGCTGATTGCCCATGAACTTTGCGAAAAATTAAAAACCGTTCTTAAACCCATGTTCCACCAGCACATGGATGACATCATGTCTGGAAATTTTTCTAAAACCATGATGGAAGACTGGGCAAATAATGATGCAAAACTGCTCAAATGGAGAGAGGAAACCGCCCACACCGCTTTTGAACAATCAAGTGCAACAGGCCTTGATATCCCTGAGCAGGAATATTTTGACAATGGTATTCTTATGGTTGCATTTGTTAAAGCAGGTGTGGAACTTGCCTTTGATACAATGGTTTCAACCGGTATCGGCGAAGAATCCGCATATTATGAATCCCTTCACGAGCTTCCGTTGATCGCCAATCTTATTGCAAGGAAAAAACTTTATGAAATGAACGTGGTTATCTCCGACACAGCCGAATACGGGTGCTATCTTTTCAACCACAAAGCTGTCCCCATGCTTCATGATTTCATGGAAAAACTTGATGCCGATGTCATAGGCAAAGGGCTTGATACTGAAAACAACGGCGTTGACAATATCAAGCTGATCAATGTCAACAAGGCAATCACTAATACCGGCGTTGAACGTATCGGGAAAAAACTGCGGGCATACATGGGGGCAATGAAACCAATATATTAAAGCATGCAAAATAGCCGATTTTAGAATAATCCGGCACAAAAAATCAAGAGGGGGGCAAAGGGAAAACTCTCGTATTTATTTATGAGATTCAAGCTTGTCCCCCGGCATGCTGTCTCAAATGCTTTTTATGGAGCACTTCCACTATGGGCAGCTCCCATGATTCCATCTTAAGATTTTGATATTTTGTTTCTTTTTCATCATCCGGTGGCCTTCGTCTTATAATGCCAAGCACCCTGGCGTTTAAAATATTGTGGGTATTGTGCCTCCATTTTGCCGACCCTTTTTTCGAAAGTGCTGCAACAACCTGGTTCTTATCATTTACGATATAAAGCCCTGTCTTTTTTTCCTTTAACCTGACTTTGTCACCTGTTTCAAGTTCCTTAAGGTTCCTGTGGATTGCATGGCCTTCCGGGAAAAGTCCGGGATAACTGATATAAAGGTCTTCCATGCCAAGGATTGAAACTGTCAGATCTTTGGAAAATCCTTTGATCCCTGAAGTTTTTGCCGCTGTTTCATATATAAAACTATTTTCCTTTAAGGACATTATATGCGGGTTTAAAGAATTTTTTATGTGACATAGGCAGAGACGTTCTTCTGCCCTTGTCATCCCGACATAAAAAAGCCTTCGCTCTTCTTCAATATTGTTTGATTCCCATCCTCCGTCCAGGATGAAAACATAAGGGAACTGCATTCCTTTCACGCTGTGAACGGTTCCCATGAATACACCGTTTCCTGTTTTGTGTTCCCGCCTTTCTTCCAGAAGGATTTCAAGGGCGAAATCCCTTGCCCGTAAAATTGAAATTTCCATATCCCGGTTGATCCGGCACCATGAATCAAGAATCACTTCAACCTGATGTGTCCATGTATTTTTCTTTTTAAATTTTTCAAGAACCTCCTGCTGCAGGTCAGAAGGCCTCATGCGCTTTTTTTTTGTGTGTATTAAGAAAAGATATGAATTCCTGTATCTCCCTGACCCGGAATATGGGAAAACCTGAATTATTTTTAATAGTATGGCAAAAATCAATACCTGCCTTTGCCAGAGCCATTCTGACAGAAACAAGAAAAGGGTATGAAATCCCCTGCCGGGAAACAATTGCGAAATCACCCGGCATGGCTTTCTTGTCATCGTGCATGATCTGCTTTATCTTTTTTGCCACAAAAACAGCCTGTGAAGCTGTATCTTCTGCATGAACGATTTTCACAAGGGTCTTTTGCGGGATATTACAGGGATCAAGTTCCAGGGATTTTCTTTTCCTGTTTATGCGGCAGGGCCGGTCATTTTTCATCCTGGTTTTATTCAAGGCTATAAATGAGGCCGACACCTTTATTATTGGATATGATGACCTGTAGTTTTCAACCAGGTAAAAAGTTTTGGCATCATAGTCATGTTTAAACTTTTTGATAAATAAAAGATTTGCATTTCGAAACCCGTATATGCTCTGGTCATCATCCCCGACCGCCATAATGGAAATCCTGGAGTCGCGATCCTTTTCAAGCCTTCCTGTCAGTGCAGAAATAAAAAGGTACTGCCTTTGATCAATATCCTGGTATTCGTCCACGAGAATATGCCTGTATCCTGCAAGGAAATATTCCCTTGCCTCGGAAGGGTCAATGCCTGCTACTTCCCTGGTCCCGTTTAATATATCAATGGCCTCATCAATGATGTCATCAAAATTTTTAAGTTTGTTATCTGGTGTGTCATGAAAGGCTTTTTCCATCAATGACCTGCCGGTAAGTCTCATGGCAAAACCATGGTAGGTCATGGCAGTCACGGAATCTGCAGCTTTTCCCGCAAGCTTTTTGATCCTTTTTCTAAGCTCCAGCATGGCCTGGTGGTTAAAGCACAGGACCAGAATTGAAGACGGATCGACCGACTTGGCCTTTATCAGCCAGGCACACCTGTGTACAATGGTTTTTGTCTTGCCTGAACCCGGGCCCGCAAGCACCAGCATGTTTTTCCAGGGCGATGAGGCCACAATGGTTTCCTGGATATTATTTTCAAGGGACTGGATGATATTTTTATAGGCTTCCTGGGTCATGGCGGTTGTTATGATTTTTTTCTGGCCGGGAAAATAGCGGGTGATAAAAGAATCGCAGGAAGATGAAAAATAATCATTTACAAAATTCAAAGCTGTCTTTATCTTTTCCAGACCCAGCCTTGCAAATTTTTCCATGACATGGACCTGTATGTTCTTTTGTGCGTAATGGTGTGACAAGGGCTCATAATCCCCGCTGGTATACTGCCTTTTTTTACTTTCCTCCAGCATAGTAAGTGTCATGGCCTGCCTGAACACGCCAAGCCCGTTCTGCAGGGTAATGATTTTCAAGTCATGCAGGTATAAAAGGCTTTGTTCCACTAATAATCTTTTATCCCCCAAAAAACCTGAAAGAAAAATATCTGACACCATGGCCTCAAAAATGTCTGTAATGAAAAACTGTGCCAGGACCTCGGCCTTGCCTTTCCTCTGGTCAGCGGGAAGATTTAAAATGATTGTCTTAAGGATAATCCTTGCCGCCTGGTGCCGCAGCTCCACCCTTTTTTTAATCTCCTGCCAGGAAAACTTCACATATACCTGGAGCTGGTCAGTCCCCCTCCTACCGGTAATTTTTATGCTTTTTCCAAGATTTTTCCCCTTATCATCAGCAATAGACCTTAAGATTCTTTCCACAATATTGGAATTGACATTTTCCAACCCTCTGTCTTTCAGGCGCTGTGACATGAGACGAAGGTTAAAAATGTCAGGCATGTCAGGGGCGGTCCATGAATCAGGGGCCATTTCTTCCATTAGCAGAACCATTTGCTTTTCAACATCTGCAAGGTATTCAAAAGACTTTGGGGAACTTTGTTTCCCCTTTGGTTTTACAAAGGCTGACATGACAGCCCCCTGCCTTATCAGGCCAGCATTTGCCATGTCAGAAAGCAGGCTTATGACATGACGCGAATCCAGGTATTTTTCCGGCAGGTTCCTTATGCTTCCAAGAGCCTGGCATATCTCGTCCGCCGATATAAGCGTATTGGGGTCGGCATTGAATAAAAAATTTAAAATAGTTATAAAAACAGCTTTCATGACAATGGAAAGGTTCAGCTTCTTTATTTTTTCTGCAGCTTCTTCCATGTTTTTCACAGCAGGTGCGCCCTTAAAAAAGAGTGTCCGGTTAAATGAACGTTCCAAAAAACCTTTTCTTTCGAGCCAGCTTATGCCGATCCTGGCCCTGGCGTCATTGCCGCCTGAATCAGTGTACCCGAGCAGGCGCATGATCTCGCCCGGGGTGATGACAATTTCAGGTGTTTTAGCCCCTCTTTTTTTCAATATCCCAAGGATTTTTTTTATGTCCTTTATGGAAAGCTTTGAATAGGCATTTAAAGAGAACTGATTTTCTATATCCTCTTTTTCATATAGGAGGATGCAGTCCGAAGGTTCCATATCCCTTCCTGCACGGCCTGCCTCCTGGAGGTAATTTTCAAGGGAACCCGGAATATCAGCGTGGATGACAAGCCTTATATCCTTTTTGTCTATTCCCATGCCAAAGGCGTTTGTGGCACAGATCACAAAAATTTTTCCCTCTACAAAATCATCCTGGATATTTCTTTTATCAGGTTCACTTCTTCCTGCATGGAATGCCTCTGAAATAATACCTTTTTCATTTTTTGTGACCGGCCACACATGGAAATTAAGATTATCCCTTTGCACACCACCGGTAAAACACTCAAGGTCAATGGACAGTTTTTCTGTAAAATGGCTTACAATCTCTTCTATGACATCCTTTTTGGCAGTGGCTGTAAAAGCCCCCACAAGAGCCGGCCTTCCGCAGGCCCTGGTGTAATTTGCGATAAACTCGGAAACATGGAGATAATCAGGCCTGAAATCATGTCCCCACTTGGAAAGACAATGGGCCTCGTCAAACACCCAATAGCCTATATCCCTTGATTTGATAAGCTTTGCAACACTGAAATTACGCAATTGTTCCGGGGAAATATATAAAATACCAATGTCACCCAGCCTTACTTTCTCTATCATAAGTCCCCGCTCAGGAAGGGTCAGACTGCCATTGATGGCTGCGGCTGTTTCTTTTCCGGTGGCCCTGTTTAAATTATCCACCTGGTCTTTCATTAATGCCTTGAGAGGTGAAATAACAATTGTCAACTCGCCCAGCCTGTCATGCCTGTGAAGGGCCGGAATCTGGTAGCAGATGGATTTCCCCCCGCCCGTGGGCAGGATGCCAAGCAGGGACTTTCCTTTCAGGTTTGACTCAATGATTTGTTTTTGAAGTGGTCTTCCATCCGGCAGGGTTCTGTACTTTTCAAATCCGAAATATGTTTTTAATAATTTTCCCGGGTTATTGTATTTACGGCAAAACCCGCAGGATTCACTGCCGCATGAATATCGAAGTTTTCTTACAACCCCCCTGATTTCCGGAAATTCATGCTTTACCCAGGGCGGTATGATGGAATTACCCCCTGCGACCTTTATCCAGGAAAGCACATAAGCTAGCAAAGGCCTTTTATCTCCATGCCCGGAAAAATCTTCCCAGGTTTTCCCAAAACCTGTCCTGCATACTTTCTCTTTGGCAAAATCCTGGAATATTGTTTTTGCCTCCTTTGCCGTAGGGACATTTTTTGTGAAAAGAAAAAACAAATCAAAAATTCCCTTTAACCTGATTTTTTCATCGCCAAAACAACCTTGCTCAAAGGCAAAGGCAAAAAACTCATTCATACCCGGTTCTTTCTTATTCAGCTCCAGGAAAGCCGCCAACTGGTCTTCAAAAACAGCCAGGGCAAGCCTGGCATCAGCAATGGGATCATTTTTATAATTTTTAACAAGCTTATAGTCTTTCACCAGTTTATGGTAGGGGTTTTCAGGAAAGGCAAGGGGGGATAAAAAAAGGGTGTCAATAACAGGAAGATTCAAAAAAAAGGCTTCCGGGAAAGCTTCCCTGGCAATGGGCAGGTCATGATTGACAATATTGTGGCCCAGGACATAATCTGCGCCTTTTGAAAATTCAGACAGATCACCAAGTGCTGTTTTTAAATCCTTGATATCCTTTCTTTCAAAAGTTCTGTTCTTGAAAACCGCCCCTATGTGGTAGGTATTTCCATTGGGAACAGTCTCAAAATCAAGGGGAAGAATATTTTGTGGCCCTGGTTTTAAAATCATGGTTTGTTTTTAAAGAATCATATCGTCATGACAGCCTTTGCAGCGCTTCTGAAAGCAGAGCCAAGATTACCGGGTGATGCCGCATTTCCCACTGTCAGGATTTTTTTGTTTACTTTGCTTTGGGTGGCATATTTTGTTGGAAAAAGGGGCATGATGATCCTGTTTTTCAGAGTACAATCCCCTATTTTCCCAGGTGAAAAAAGATGTGAAAGCTTCATATCTCCCCTTTTAAATCATTGCTTAATAACCTGTATGGAGATCAATATCTTCTTTTATAATCCAAATCAGGCTCAACAGCAACGGATTTAAGCCTTTTTTAACTAAACCGGTGAATGCCAAAGGGGGCAATATTGATCTCCGGCTTCTTGCCGCAGACCATGTCGCAGACTATTTTCCCG
Source organism: Deltaproteobacteria bacterium (assembly GCA_013151635.1). GTDB lineage: Bacteria > Desulfobacterota > Desulfobacteria > Desulfobacterales > Desulfobacteraceae > Desulfobacula. The sequence continues at coordinate 13,844 of JAADHV010000123.1, forward strand.
GTTCCGGTTGCCAGGGTCAACCCCAGCATGCCGTGACCAGTGGCAATAATCATGTTTTCCCAGGCAGGTGCCCGGTCTATTATGGGCATATCATCATAGGTCATGGGCCGGAGACCCGTCCATTCTTCAATAACAGGATACCCCGCAGGTTCCCTTAAAAAGGCGGTTGCACCCGAAATAAGCTTTGACAGCCGGTCAGGGTTTAAATAGTCATTGTGTCCTGAAAATTCCATTGTTCCGCCCAGGCGATAGGCGCTTTTCCAGGGGGTGGCCACCATATTGCTTTCATAAAGGATCAAGGGAAACAAAGGGCATATGCCGGGCCTTTCCATGGTGATGCTATAGCCCTTTCCCGGCTGTACCGGCAGGTCCAGCTTCAATTGTTTTAAGGTCTGACAGGTCCATGCACCGGTTGCCAGTACAAAGGCATCGGCCTTAAAATTTCCCTTGGCAGTGTTTACCCCGGTCACTGCATTGCCGTTAATTTCAAAGTCCGACACTTTGCAGTATTCTTCTATGATTACCCCTTTTTGGCTCAAATATTTCCGCCAGGAAGCCATGAGCATGTCCGGCCTGAGATGCCAGTCTGTTTCATTGAGCCAGGCACCTTCGACATCATCGGAAATGGCAGGCTCAAGTTCCTGCAGCTCTTTTTTATCAATTTTTTTTGCCCCCATGCCATAGGTGCCCAGAAAAGCACTTGTTTTTCCATAGTTTTTAAAATTTTTACTTTTCTTGAAAACGGTTAGCAGTCCTTTTTTTTCAAAATCGCAGTTTATCTCCTCCAATGCCATCAGTGTATCAAAAAGGCTGATAGAGTAGTGCAGGAGTTCATATTTTTCGCCTGCTGCCCGTGTCATATGGGAGCTGTTACACTTAAAAGCAAATTTCAACAGCCAGATCAAACGTTTTATATCCCAGGCGGGTTTAATATAAAGAGGAGACGTCCTTTTCAAAGTTCTTATAATTTCATGGCTGACCGTTCCTGGAGAACACAAAGGGATGACATCGCTGAAATAAAGCAGGCCGCAGTTCCCATGTGAAGCCCCGTCTCCTATGGCCTCTTTTTCAATTATTCTGACACTGGCCCCATTTTCTATTAAATAGTGTGCGCAGGCAAGTCCGATGACCCCGCCACCGATAATAATGACTTCTTTTTTCGATCCCATGATGAATTTTCCTTTTGTTAACAAATACAAAAAACAGGGGCACAATAAAATTGTTTTCCAAAGAATTCAATAAAAATAGCATTGTTGCCGGCGTATTATAAAAAAAATATTTGAAAAAAATGTTGACAAATAGAAAAACATCAAGTTATGTATACATTAATGTCTTTAAGGAGAGCCTGATGGCAAAAAAGAACCTGGAAGAATTTGCATACAAATCAATCATAAAATTAATTCTTGAAAATTACTTCAAGCCTGGTGATTTCCTTCTGGAAACAGAACTTGCTGAATTTCTTAAACTTAGCAGGACCCCGGTCAGGCATGCCCTGGGCCGGCTTGTAGCCGAAGGGTTTCTGGACAAGAAAAAAAAGAAAGGCTGCTTTATTCCCTCACCAAGTCCTGAGGATGCCAGGAATGTATTCTATGCAAGGGAACATATTGAAGGTCTGACAGCGGCGTCAGCCGCGTGCCATGCCACAGACAGGGATATTAAGTATCTCTATGGCCTGATCGAAAAAGAAAAAAATGTCGAATGCCCGGGGACTCAGGACGCAAAAATGACCTATGTCTCTATTAACGAAAGCTTTCATCTCGGCATTGCAAGGATCAGTCTCAACAAATACCTGGAACAGTATTGCCGGCACAGTTTCTGGCGGTCGAATACCTATATCTTCTTTTTCGACAACTACTATACCGGACTGGATTCAGGCGGGCAGAAAACCGGGCCAAGGCAACATATTGAAATTGCAGAGGCCATTGAAAACAGGAACGAAGAAAAGGCGGGCAATCTAATGAGACAGCATGTGAGAACCACCTTTGAAAAATTGTTTTTAACCATATAAAAAAACAGCAGGCCTGGTTCAGGCAGAACTCCGGCCATTTATGTATACATTAAAGAATACTGAAAAGGGAAAAATGAAAATACTTATTCTTGGCGGGTGCGGGCTTCAGGGAAGAACAGCTCTTTATGACCTGTCATCTGATCCTGACGTCACCCATATCATATGTGCGGATATCAGGTTGGATGGCCTGGAAAAAATAAAAAAATTCACTGATATGAGCAAAATTTCAGCTGTAACATTAGATGTCAGAAATAAGGATGCTCTTATAGACCTTTACCGGAAGGTCGATGTGGTCATGGATCTTCTTCCAAAAGATTTTAAGCGGTTTGTCAATCAGGCTGCCCTGGAAGCAAAAGTCAGTGTGGTTAATACCAATTACGCCTTTAATTCGGGAAATCTTGATGTACAGGCAAAAAAGGCCGGAATTGCCATCATGCCCGAATGTGGCCTGGATCCCGGAATTGACCTTGTGATTTACGGCGATGCAATAAACAGGTTTGATGAAGTTCAGGTAATAAATTCGTATTGTGGCGGATTTCCCGAGAAAAAAGCCTGCACAAATCCCATGAACTACAAATTGTCATGGACATGGAAAGGGGTGTTAAGTTCCCTTGTGAGAGAGGCCAGGATCATCAGGGACAAGAAAATTATTGAGATTCCGGCCATGAACCAGCACGATGAAGAGTATCTTGCCACCATCAATTTTCCGGGGTTAGGAGAGTTGGAAGCCATTCCCAACGGCGATGCCGTATATTTTACAGACCTGTTGGGCCTGACCGGCACCATCATACAGACGGGCCGCTATTCTCTCAGGTGGCCTGGCTGGAGTGCTTTCTGGAGACCCTTAAAATACCTGGGCTTTTTAAATGAAGCCCCGGTGGCGGGGCTTGCCGGCAAAGTCACACCTCTTGAGTTCCTTGATAAGCTTTTAGGGCCTCAGCTGGAATACAAGGATGATGAAAAAGACCTGACCGTCATGATCAATGTATTTGAGGGCATCAAGGACAAAAAAAAGAAAAGATTCACCAGCACCATGCTCATTAAAAGGGACCTTGACACGGGAATAATGGCCATGAGCAAAGGCGTGGGATACACCGCCGCCATTGTGGCCAGAATGATTGCTAAAGGTGAGATCAAAGAAAAAGGACTGCTTTCACCGATAAGGCATATTCCTGCCAAAAAATTTATGGCCAGCCTGAAGAAAAGAGGCATACAGATCAATGAGGAAACCCTGATCCTGGAAGAATAATTTTATTGAAAAAAAGGAGTTGTCTGATAAAACGTAAATCAAAAAAAGGAGAAAAAAATGAAATTGAAAAAATTGGTATCAATCATCCTTGTCATGTCATTGGCGTTATTTTTTACCGGGATTTGTTTTGCCGGAACCTTGAGCGAGATTGTGAAACGGGGGGAACTGCGCGTGGCAGTTCAGTCCGGTTCCGCTCCCTATGCCTTTTTTGACAAGAAAGGAGAACAGGCAGGATCCATGATCGATTTTACAAAAGGAATGGCAGATGCCATGGGGGTAAAACTCAAAGTCCTGGATTTTGACTGGGACGGCCTTATTCCAGCCCTCCTGTCCGGTAAAGCTGACGTGCTGGCAGCAGACATGACACCAACCCTTAAACGGGCACTCAAAATCTCTTTTACTGATCCCTGGATCTATGTCCAGCCCTGTGTTTTTACCAAGGCAGGAGCTAGTTATAAGACCCTTGAAGATGTTAACAAATCCGGTGTCACAGTTGGGGTCCTCTTAGGTTCCACCGGTGAAACTATTGCTAAAAAATACCTGCCCAACGCAAAGATAAAATCTTATAAAGGCGGTGGCAGGATGATTGTCCAGGCGCTGCTTGCCGGTCATGTGGATGCGGGTGTCAATGATGACCTCGCGGTTCTTACCGTACTGCCGGATTTTCCGCCCAATTCCATTCGCCTTCTGGACAAACGCCTGGGGCAGGGTAAAGACCCGCTTGCCTTTGCAGTCCGCCAGGAGTCTGTAAACCTATGGCAGTGGATCAACCTCTATTTCAAAACCATCCGGGCCAATGGCACCTATGATAAGAATATTTCCTATTGGATGAAAGGTGTTGAGTGGAAAAAGGATCATTAACCGCTTGATTTCATAAGGTTTAAGCAAAATTAAATAATGGTGCACACCCTTTCCTATGGGCGTGCACCCATAAACCCGAACGGATGGCGTCAATGCTCATTGATTTCAATTTCAGAATCATATTGGAGTACCTGCCCCTGTTTTTAACCGGGCTGCGATCCACATTTTTTATTTCCATTGTATCTATTGCCCTTGCCCTTACAACCGGAATCATTGCCTGTGCATGCCGGATTTCAGGTGTCCGGATAATCAAGTACCCTGCGATTGCCTATATTGAGGTCATCCGGTCCACGCCTCTTCTCGTCCAGATCTATTTCCTTTATTTCGGTCTTCCCACCCTGGGGCTGATGATTCCTGAAATCCAGACCGGGATACTGGCATTAATGCTGAATTCAGGGGCCTATATTGCAGAAATTATCCGGGCAGGGATTAACTCGGTAGATGAAGGCCAGCTTGAGGCAGGAATTTCTTCAGGCCTTAATTATATTCAGAGGATGCGGTTTATCATTCTGCCCCAGGCCCTGGGAGTGACGATTCCCCCGCTGCTGGGACAAGCCATTGTCCTGGTCAAGGACTCGGCATTACTCTCCTTGATATCGGTCATGGAACTGACCAGGTGCGGTCAGACCATGACATCCGAACGGTTCATGCCTGCAGAAGCTTTTTTTACCGTGGCATTTTTCTACATGTGTATCTATTTTGTTCTCAAGGCTGTTGCAGACTGGTCCCAGCGAAAATTGATCTTCAGGGAGGCATATTAACATGATGGCATTTTATTTTGCCCGGCTTGTGGAAATTTTTCCTTTTTTCCTAAAAGGCTTGTGGATGACCAGTAAAATCGCCTTTATCAGCCTTGTAACCTGTACTTTGATCGGGTTTGCCCTGGGAATGATCCGGTCTGGTAACAATATTATTTTAAAACGCATCGTTGGAATCTATGTAGCATTTGTCAGAGGCACTCCCTTTGTTGTCCAGATTTTCATCGTTTTTTTTATCCTGCCGGAATGGGGGATTCAATTGGAGGCTTTTCCTGCTGCCCTTCTGGCTATGGCCATCATGGGTTCGGCTTTTATCTGTGAAATTGTGGCCGGCGGGATTGATTCCATCTCCAGGGGCCAGTGGGAGGCTGCTGCCTCTTCCGGGCTTACCCTGGTCCAGCAGCTCCGCCTTATCATAGTGCCCCAGGCCATGAAAGTAATTTTACCCCCTCTGGTGGGTCAATATGTTCTTTTAATTAAAGACACCTCTGTTGTGTCGGTGATCGGGGTCATGGAATTAACAAGGGTGGGATGGGTTACCGTTGTCAGGATTCCCGAAGGCTTGATGGTTTTTTCACTGGTCGGGGCTCTCTATTTTATAATCTCATATCCCCTTATACTGATTTCCAATTACCTGGAGCAGAAAATGGCGGTTTAAAGCAAAGGCAAGGGAAGGATTCAAGGAAAACATGATAGAATTTAAAAATGTGAACAAATGGTTTGGCAAGCTCCATGTGTTGAACCATATTAATTTAAAAATTCCAAAGGGCGAAGTGCTGGTGATCTGTGGTCCCAGCGGCTCTGGTAAATCCACCCTGATCCGGTGCATTAACCGGCTTGAAAAGATCCAGAAAGGTGAAATCATTGTCAACAACACCCTGGTACACGATAAATCCATAAATCTCACAAAACTGAGGGGCCAGATCGGGTTTGTGTTCCAGCAGTTTCATCTGTATCCTCACATGACAGTATTGCAGAATGTCATGCTGGCACCGGTGAATGTAAAAAAGATAGCCAGAGAAAAAGCTGAGAAAATCGCCATGAAAAAATTGGACCAGGTGGGACTCACGGGGAAATCGGGTTCCTTCCCGGCCCAGCTGTCCGGTGGTCAGCAGCAGCGGGTGGCCATAGCCAGGGGGCTTGCCATGTCTCCTGAAATCATGCTCTTTGATGAACCCACCTCTGCCCTGGATCCGGAGATGATAGGCGAGGTTCTTGATGTCATGGTCAATCTTGTGTCCGAAGGCATGACCATGTGCGTGGTCACCCATGAAATGGGATTTGCCAAAAAAGTTGCCGACCGGGTATTGTTCATGGATGAAGGAAAGATTATTGAAACCGGCACACCTGATGATTTTTTTGATAATCCCAAAACAGACCGGGCCGCAGATTTTATCGGCAAAATCCTGACCCATTAAGCCACAATTTGTAATTTATCTGATATTTCTTGATTTCTCATATGAATTTGAATATTTGTATGGAGTTGAAAATAAAAGCTTTAGATTATGGAGCAGTCAGGAAAAATGATAATTGATGGTCACGCCCACTTGTTTCACCCGAAAGTCATATCAAATGTTAAAAAAAGAAAAAACATGGTTGAAATATTGGATTTGCAGACAAATGGGGCCAAAGAAAGAACCGGGGTTTCATCCCTTGAAAACGCACTGAAGTCCAATGGTGTCAGGGGATGTCTTGTCCTTCCCACTGCCGGGGCAAAAGAGGTGGGAAGAACAAACGAATCCTTTTACAGGATGGTTAAAGGCTCTAAGCTTTTATATACTGCGGGAACGCTGCACCCGGGTTATGACGCAAATAAAGAAGAACTTATTAAATTCAAATCAAGAGATATAAAAGGGATCAAGTTTTGTTCCTTTTCACAAAAGTTTGCTTTGGATGATCCTGCGACTTATCAACTTTTTAATTTAATAAGAAAATTCAATAAAAAGGAAAACTCCGGTTTTTTTGTGATTTTAGACACCCTCTACGGGGCAGACAAATTCTTTGGAAGCAACTCTAAACATAACACAACACCAGGGCTTCTGGCAAAGTTAATCAGAAATTTTCCGGAAATTAATTTTATTGCCGCACACATGGGCGGGCTTGCAGCCCCTTTCAGTGAAATCTGCAAGAATCTTACACCCATGGACAACCTGTTTCTTGATACTTCCAATGCAGCCCATGTATTAAGTGAAAAAGAGTTTGTTTATCTTTTGAAAACCCATGGGCCGGAGCATATTATTTTTGGAACCGACTGGCCATGGTTTACCCATTTGCCCGAGATAAATTTACAAAAATCCATGCTTGAAAAAGCCGGGTTCTCAAGCATGGACATGGAATTTGTATTTTCAAAAAATATGGCTTGCCTTGCTGGAATAACCCTTCTGACTGCTTAAGGACAATGATATGAACACAAAAGATGAGTTTGGCCATGATCCGAATATTCAAAGAACCAGAAAATATTTTGCCCGGATGGAGGCCATGGACCTGGAGTTAATAAAAGGTTCAGGCATATCTTTTTTTGATCCAAAGCTGCGCCAGGCACGGGATATGAGATTGCGGCTTTTTGGCCGCGCCTGTACCGGGGCTGCGAGAAAAGGAATTTTTCTGGATGAAGAAACAGGAATAATGCTTTTTAATATATGCCAGGACACGGCATTCAAAAAATGCGGGTTCAAGGTTTCATCTTTGATTCAGACAAATAATCCAGAACTTTTGTCCCTGGTAAAGGAGGCGCTTTAAAATGCTTAGATTAAGACTGTTTGGAAGATGCCGCATTTATCACGATCCTGTCAGCCCTGTTTTAAAGGAACTACCACAGATTGGATGGGCCTCCTTTTTCAGGGACATTGATCTTGTGACTCCCCGGAAATTAAAAGGGCAGGAGCTTCTCATGCGCACCCGGGGCTGGTGGACTGTTGAACCATCAATTGTGGCCAATGTGGTTGAACGGCACGGAAAGCTTGTAACAGGGGACAAAGGCGAACTCATGGTTGAATTTGAAACCGAGGATGAAATTAAGGCACTTTCCCTGGATCTGGCGGCAAATTTTGACGACCAGGTACTTATTGCACCTTGAAATCCGGGAATGCGCAAAACAAAATCATGAATAGAATCATTGTTTCAGATCAAAAAAGCTTAAACCAAAACAAAACGTAACAATCCACCAGTCCGGATTCGGACACGGGTTTATGAATTTTTATTCAGACAATTTCAGCAGGACTGCTTACAATCAATATCTGCAAGCACTCTGCAAGGACCCGTCTAAAAATTGCTTCCAGCCACCACCAGGATAACTAAGATATCAGGTCCATTGTTCAGAAGACTATGGGCGGAGCCCGCAGGAATCCAGGTGGCATCTCCGGGTTTGACCTGCTGTTCATCATCATCAACGCGCATCATTCCTGTCCCGCTTACCACGAAATAAATCTCTTCCATGGGGTCGATATGGGATTTTATTTCATTACCCGGTTCAAGCCTTGCTATGGCAAGAAATCCAAGTTCCTGCAAGGTTCTCCGGTCAAGAATCATCTGGGCGATAGCGCCGCCATGGGCGCGGTAGGTGGTTTCAAGCACTTTTTCATCATTGATATTTCTGACAATCACTCGATTTTCTCCTGGTTCACTTATTCATACCATGTTAAGATTTCGTTCAAAGGTGCCCGGTCCGGTTTAAAATTATTCTCGAGTGCGGTTTCATCTGCATATCCAAGAGCAATGGCAAGCAGGACTTTTTTATCCCTGGAAATATTTAAAGCATCCAGGATATCATCGCCATATTCAGTAACAAGTCCGATGGGGCAGGTGGAAAGGCCCATTTCCTCGGCAGCAAGAAAAAGATAAGACACGGACAGGCCCACGTCCAGATATCGCAGTTCCGGGAAAATTTTATCCATTACGACAATAATGGCCACAGGTGCGCCATAAAAAGAACAACTGCCCTCCTCAATGAATCGGTTAAAAGGCATGCCGGGTTTTTCAATCTTAGGTTTCATGACCTTCAGGGCTCCACGGCTTCGATTTGCAAATTTTTCCGGCAATGGGGCTGAAGTTCCGGGCCCGCAGGAGGTGTTTTTAATTGCATGGACTTTTTTAAGGCGGCGGACCAGGCGATCCTTTTCCTCGCCATATGTCACAACATATTCCCAGGGTTGCAGATTAATGGCGGAAGGCGCCATGCCGGCACTCTTAATAAGCTTTTCAATATCAGCGCGTGAAACTGGTTTATCAAGGTAATTCCTTGCGCTTTTTCTTTGTTTCATTAATTTTTGCACGTCCATGGGGCGCTCCTTTGGCTCAGTTAGATGGATGGAGGCTGTCATGCAAGCCTGTCACGGGGCATTACCTCGATCCATACTTCCTTTTTAAAAACCCTGATAAGTTCTTTGGAAAGCAGGTCCAATTGTTCCGGATCCCTTGTTTCCACCACCAGATCAACATCATCCAGGATCTTTAACCTGCCATATTGCGTGAATATTTCAATTGCTTTATAGACATCAGCGGTAAACCAGCCATTCATCTTTTTCAGCAGCTCATCCCCTTTTAAAGGGCCTTCTATCGTAAGGTCAACCTTGCGGTTTTTGGCTTCCCAGCCGACCTCAGCCTGCCTTTTTATCACCGGCCGTACAGGATCATGCACGGCCGCGCATTTAAACCAGAGCATTGCTCTTTCCATGATCTTATCTCTCCTCCAAAAACAATTTATGGTTCAAAGCCAGGAACCCTGGCTTGAACCATAAATTGTTTAAACCTTAATTTTAATTATTCCTGTGGTTTGCCCATTACATCAGCAAACATTTCATCACTCCAGAGCTTGGAATCAGCAACGTTCTGACGGAATTTAATAAAATCTATGGTATCCTGGCCCGTGATCTTCTTTGTATTGAAGGCGCCAAATCCCAGGAATGCTTCACCGGACATATTTGCAGCAAGCCAATGTCTGTGGTCATTTTTCATTGTATCCCAGAAGAATTTCTTTTTCTGGCGGATGCCGTCAATGGATTTGATAAGGCATCCGGGGAAAAGGTTGGCAAATTTCCAGATAACATTATTTACTTCCTTGTCAAGAAGTTCAAAATCAGCAGTTGCCTGGTACTGTTTAAGAATGGCACGGCCGTCTTTAAAATCCTGACCGGATTTGTATTCACCGTAAACGATCTCACCGTCATCAATATATTTATCCGTGATAATGGTTGGGTTTCTTACCCATTCACCGTCAATTTTAAGGACCGGGACAACCTTGGAAAGCATGCCTTTTTGTTTCATTTTATAGGCAGACCACATCTCGCATGATACGCAGTTCCACATGGCATCTTCAGCACTTAGAAACCAGGGGAGGAAATCCGAAGACCCGCCGGCAGGTGCTGAACCATGCCTTGGACCTGCCTGGCCGAAAATGGCAAGGTCGGAAGATATGGCAATATCACATGCAAGGCCGATTTCCTGGCCGCCTGCGACCCTCATGCCGTTCACACGGCAGATAACCGGTTTTTTACAGGCAAGGATCGAATCAACCATGTGGTTAAAAAGCTCCATGTACTGGCCATATTCATCACATCTTTTTGAATAGAATTCAGAATATTCTTTTGTATTGCCGCCTGTACAAAATGCATAGGGGCCGGTCCCGGTAAAGACCACGGCAACAACGCTTCTGTCAAGCGATGCGTTTTCAAATCCGGCAATAACGCCTTTTACCATGTCTGTTGTATAAGAGTTAAACTGTTTTGGATTGTTCAAGGTAATCCATGCAACAAACAATTTGTCCGTAACATTGCCTTTCGGGTCTGTTAACGGTCTTTTCTCATACACGACGCATGGGGCTTCTGTGCCCCAATGGGGGTTTCTATGCAATGCATGGTCCTTAACTTCGTTTTCTCTTGGCATCCACTCAAGGCTCATTTTATTCTCCTTTAATATTGAATTGTTATTATATTACTTCTCATTTGCCATTTCATCCGGTCTATTTAAAAAAGGTTAATCAACCGATATACCCGCCGTCCACACCAAGCACCTGGCCTGTGATATAACTTGCATCATCAGATGCCAGGAATACAAAGGCAGGAGCAACTTCTTCAGGTTCTGCAAACCTGCCAAGCTGGATCCTGCTTTCGTAAATTTTTCTTAGCTTTTCATCGGACTGAAGCTTTCCTGTCATTTCTGTTTTGGTAATTCCGGGGCATATCACGTTTACGTTAATACCGTACCTGCCAAGTTCACGAGAGGCAGATTTTGTAAATCCGATGATCCCGGCTTTTGCAGATGCATAGTTGATCTGGCCGATGGTGCCGAAAATACCGGCAGTTGAAATCACGTTAATAATTTTACCGTATTTTTTTTCTTTCATATGGCGGCCTGCGGCCTGGGTGGTGTTAAAGGCTGCTTTAAGATGAATATCAATAATGGCATCCCAGTCTTCCTCTTTCATTTTAAGAAGCATGGAAGGCTTGGAAACCCCGGCGTTATTTACAACAATATCAACGCTGCCCAGTTTTTTTACACACTCATCAACCATGTTCTGTGCGCTTTTGTAATCTGCAACATCAGCGGCAACAGCAACGCCTTTGCGACCAAGTTTTTCAATTTCTTCCACAGTCTCTTTTGCCGCAGCATCATTAGAATGGTAATTCACAAGGATATCAGCACCCTCTTTTGCAAACAGCAGGGCAATGGCTCTCCCGATTCCTCGGCTTCCGCCTGTAACTATGGCTTTTTTTCCTTCAAGTTTCATATTTACCTCATGCTTAATTAAAAATCAGGGACAAGAACGATTCTCTTCTCCGGGGATTGTGCATGTGCTTCTTCAAAAACCTCATTAATGGTACTCATGGGTCTTGTCTGGACATAATCGCTAATATTGATTTTTTTACCTGTCACCATGCCAAGTACGGTTGGATAGTACTCAGGAAGGCATCCCCAGGTTCCTTTGATTTCCGCGTCAAAGGCCATGAGGCGGCTTAAGGCATAATCAATCTTATAAGCGCCGTAGCCCACAACAACCATGGTTCCTGTAAAACTTAACAGTGAAAGTGCAAGCTCGGCACCGGGTTTGGAACCGGTTGCCTCAAAAATTTTCCAGTCTGTTGAGGCAAGGCCCTTTTCCTTTCTGATGGCCTTGATTTCCCCTGCAACATCCCTTGAAGATTTATCCTTGATATTTACAGCAAAATCAGCGCCGTTGAGAAGCATTTTATCTAAAGGTTCCTGGCGGCGGGCAAGGGCAATAACTGTATTTGCACCCATGGCTTTAAGTTCCTGTACAATGTATTGGCCGATACCGCCGATACCCATTACAATGGCGTTGTCACCCATCTTAAAGCCTGACCTTAAAATGGCCTGGTAGGGTGAAGTTGCTGCATCTGCAACAACGGCCAGGTGTTCAAGAGGGATGTCACCCCGGTCCTTTACTTCGCAAAGGTCAATAGAGGGGACAGGGATATGGCTTGAAAACCCACCATAAATTCCCATGCTGTTCCCTGGCATTTTCTGTCCAAGGCAACGGTTTCCTTTTCCGGTCTTGCAGAGGATACATTGTCTGCACGGCATGACAGCCGGGATAATGACTTCTTTTCCAACCCATTTTGCATCCCCTGCCACAACCGTTCCTGAAATCTCATGTCCCAGGGTCAAAGGAGGTTTGCTCACCGTGGGAACGCCGTCGTAAAAATACCCAAGATCGGTATGGCAGACACCGCACCCTGCAACTTCAACCAGCACCTCGCCAGGCTTAAGTTCAGGAACCGCAATCTCGGCTTTTTCAAGTTTGCCAGGAGTAACTTCGCCTGTTTCCCTGTCTTTTCTAAATGGGGTTGCCATTTGCCAGGTTTGAATTTTATCTGGTACATTCGTCATTTTTTTCTCCTTTTAATTATCAACAGGTTTTAACCCTTTTCAGCAAAACCGGAAAAACTTGGCTTATTGTTCCGTATGCCGGCCCGCTGTACTATTAAAATATTATCTAAATCATTGCCTTGGCCACAAGTTCACAGATATCCTGTGTTTTTATCTCCTCTTCTTTCCCCAGTTCTTTCATGCCGTCTTCAATCATGGTCAGGCAAAAAGGGCAGGCCACAGCCACATTTTCCACATCTTTGCCTGCAATTTCTCCTGCACGTTCCAGGTTGATCCTTGTGCCAATGGTTTCTTCCATCCACATTCTTCCCCCGCCTGCTCCGCAGCAGAAACTTTCAGGGCCATGGCGGTCAAGCTCTTTTGCCCCGTCTTGTGATAAGGCTTTTAAAATTGATCTTGGTTGATCATAAATCGAATTGTACCGCCCGAGAAAGCAGGGGTCATGATAAGTCAAAGAGCCATTTATTGATTTACCAAGGGTGATTTTTCCGGAACTTATAAGCTGTTTGATAAACACGGTATGATGAATCACTTCATAATTGCCACCCATCTGCGGGTAGTCATGCTTGAGCGTGTTGAGACAATGCGGGCAGGCAGTAATAATCTTTTTTACCTTGTAATTGTTCAGGGTTTCAATATTGTCCAGGGCCATCATCTGGTACATCATTTCATTTCCGACACGTCTTGCAAAATCGCCGGTGCATTTTTCCTGAGTACCAAGGATGGCAAAGCTGACACCCGCTTTTTGCAGGATCTTGACAAGGCTTACAGATACTTTTTTGGTCCGGTCATCAAATGACCCGGCACAGCCTATCCACAGCAGGTATTCAACATCAGGGTCATCAGCCATTGTTTTTACATCAAGCCCCTTAGCCCAGTCAGCACGTTTGTCATAGCCAATACCCCAGGGATTTCCGTTGCGCTCAAGGCCTTTTAAGGCGGTGTTCAATTCCTGGGGGTAGACTCCGGCCATCAGGGTCTGCCCCTGCCTCATGGCTATGACGCGGGGAACCTGTTCAATGGTCACAGGGCAGACTTGTTCACAGGCCCGGCAGGTAGTACAGGCCCAGAGCGTATCTTCTGAGATCACATCCCCGATCAATTGTTTTTTGCTGTTAAGTCCGGCCATCTTAGTCTTAATTTCATCATTCTGCCCGCTGCCGTCCTCCGGTTTAAGGGTGGCAGCAAGCTTTGCCCTTTGAATAATATTGTCTGCATTATCCAATAGTTCAAATTTGAGTTTGTCATTAAACTCATGCAGGCTGAGCGGTTTATCAGTGACATAGGCAGGACAGACCTCTTTGCACCGGCCGCATTCGGTGCAGGTATAAAGATCAAGTCCCTGTTTCCAGTTAAGCTGGTGGATGTGATTGATGCCAAGGGATTCATCTTCCCAGACAGATTCATCTTCCAGGTCTAAAAGCCTGGTTTTTTCATGGGGATAGCCAAGCGATTTTAAAAATACGTTGGGTAACGCTGTTATGACATGGAAATGTTTTCCCAGGGGTAAAAAATTAAGAAAAGTCAACTGGGTAATGATATGCAGCCAGAACATGCATACCAGGACAATCTTGCTGGCACCTGCACCCATCCCGGAAATAAGGGCGGAAGCTCCCACGGAAAAAGGTGTCCAGGCAAATTCGGGACCATATTGGGGATTGTTAAAAAAATCAAGGTTGCCCGGGTTATTAAACAAGGTGATCAAATTATACCTGGCCCCGTCATATAGGAGGTCCGATATCATCAAAACACCGATCATGCCAAGAACAAAATAGGCTTCCCACGTATTGTGCAAACGTTCAGGCTTTAAAACCTTCCTGCGAAAAACAGCATAAAGGACCATTAATAACACAATAGGTTCCATGATGTCTTTTACAGCGATATAAATATACCCCAGTAAAAACTCATCGCCCAGAAAGGGAAGATGAAATCCTTTTACAAACGCTTCTCCATATATACTCAGGCTTCTAATTAAAAGAATGCAGAATCCCCAGAAGATCAAAGCGTGCATGATACCCGGAACCCGCTCTTTTTTTCTTCCTACCAGGCGTTTTTGTCCCAGTGCTATTACCACCATGTTTTTAAGCCGTTCTTTGACATGACTGGCCCGGTCAGCAGGCTCAAGTGCCCTCAGCAAAAGGATTTTATAATACATTGTGCGGCCGAAAACTGCCAGTCCTGCAATAAGAAGTATTGACATTAAAAGGGGGTTCATGTGCTACCTCGGCCTAACTTTTGATTTTTTTAATTTGTTCTCTTAAAATAGGAACTACCTCAAAAAGGTCTCCTACAATACCATAGTCAGCCACATTGAATATGGGGGCCTCAGGATCTTTATTAACAGCCAGGATCACTTTTGAGCCGTTCATCCCGGCAAGGTGCTGGATGGCGCCTGAAATACCGATTGCAATATAAAGGGTTGGCGCCACAATCTTACCGGTTTGCCCGACTTGCTTGTTATGTGCCATGAAACCGCCGTCGACCATGGCGCGGGAAGAACCGAAACCCGCTTTTAAATCACTGGCCAGTTCTTTTACAAGATCAACACCGGCCTGGTCCCTGGCGCCACGCCCGACAGAGATAACAACATCGGCATCGGCAAGATCAATTTCACCGCTTGCATCTGATACAAGTTCCTTGATCACGGCCTTTAAATCAGGCTCCGGGGCAGCTAGTTTTACTATGTTTTGTGTTCCTTTGATGCCTTCTTTTGCCTCAAAAGCGCCTGCTCTGACAACCGCCACCAATTGTTCGGTATTGACCAGAATTTTCTGCATCACTTTATTTGCAATGGCAGGCCTTGTGACTTTTATCTTGCCGCCTTCAATCTCCACATCGGTAATTTCAGTGGCACAGGCAGCCGAAAGTTGAGCTGCCACCCTTGGTGCGGCAGCTTTGCCGCTTTCTGAAAACCCGAACCAGATAAGATTTGCATTAAACTGGTTTGCGGCATCAACAACACAGGAGGCATAAGGTCCGGCTGAAAATAATTCAAGCCCTGGATCGTCTGCAATATATTGTGTGTCGGAACCTGCGTTCACAAGATCGGGGATAAGAGATTCGATATCAGACCCAATGGCCAAAACTGCGGT
Source organism: Deltaproteobacteria bacterium (assembly GCA_013151635.1). Lineage (GTDB taxonomy): Bacteria > Desulfobacterota > Desulfobacteria > Desulfobacterales > Desulfobacteraceae > Desulfobacula. The sequence continues at coordinate 29,657 of JAADHV010000123.1, forward strand.
TTCAGCGCCAATGGCACGGGCCTTTGATAAAAGTTCTGCAGTGCTGCTTTTGAGTACACCCAGTTTGATGTCTGCGATTACGAGTACTTTAGCCATAATATTATTTTCCTTGTATGAATTTGTATTATAAAACCTTTGCTTCATTGGCCAGGAGATCAACAACCTTGGCTGTGATTTCAGCAGCGTCGCCTTCAAATTTTTGCCCGGCCTTGCGAGTTTCTGATTTCATAAATTCAATAATTTCCGATTTTGGACTATCTCCCCTGATTTCATCAATTGAAGTTCCAAGAGCCTGCAAATCCATTACATTGATTTTCTTTTTCTTTGCCATCATAATACCGCGCATGGCAGGCAGCCGGGGCTCATTAATGCTGTCACTCACCGTGACCACTGCGGGCAGTTCAAGTTCAACAATTTCAGTTCCCGCATCCCCGAGCCTGGATACTTTAACGTGCTGATCGTCCGTCACCTCAAGGGCAATTACATTACTTACGCAGGGCACCTGCAAAGCCTCTGCCAGCATGATCCCGGTCTGGCCGCTGTCCGTATCCTGGGCCTGTTTGCCGGTGATTACAAGATCATAGTTTCCATTCTCGCAAACCTTTTGCAGCACTTTGGCAAAAACAGATGAATCAGCATCAGCCAGTGCAGGATCATTAATATGAATCGCGTTATCAATTCCCATGGCATAACATTTACGGATTATATCGGTGTTGTCTTCCACGCCGATGCTGACAAGGGTCGTCTCGGCATTATTATTTTCCTTTAACCGGATACAAGCTTCCACTGCATTTTCATCCCAGGCGTTTATAACATATTGCAGCCCGTCTTCGACAATGGCGCCGTCTTTTACGTGGATGTTTAATTCCACATCAACTACTTTTTTGACTGTTGCGAGAATTTTCAATTTGTCCTCCTGATTATTTGTTGGGTCGCTTAAATTTGTGATATCCTTTTCAAAGCTTTATTGTTTTACGATCCTGTCTTCTCCGCAAACTACTATTAATTCAGATTGTGCAAAAGCGCAGGCCAGTGTCATGTTAAGGGCCTTGCCCATTTTAACGGCAAGGGCGGTGGGCCTTGATTTACTGATCATCACAGGAAGATGCGCCCTTGCAGCTTTTTGAACCAGTTCATAACTTATCCTTGAAGACAGGACAAGAACGCGGGCAAAAGATAGTTTTTTGTTCATAAAAGCTTTGCCTATTGCCTTATCAAGCGCATTATGACGGCCTACATCCTCGGCAAAAGAAATCATTTCCAATTGATTGTCAAAGATTAATGCAGCGTGTGAGCCCCGGGTCCTGGGGTAATAGTTCTGGTTTTCGGAAAGTTGTTTGATGCAGTCAAAAATACGGTTAATTTCAATCTCAAACCCGTTTTTGGCCGGTATTAATATCTGATGGAGATCCTTGATCATTTCTTTCCCGCATATGCCGCAACTTGTCTGGCTGACATAGCTTCTCCTGTTGAGAATATTATCAACCTTTTTTCGCCTTTCAGGTTTGAGCCAGATATCTACGACATTCGGGTCCAGGTTTTTATCATATCCTATGGTCAAAAAATCATCAGGGGAGTTTGCAATTCCCTCCCCAAGACATAGACCTGCCGCATGGGATACCTCTTCGCCAGGGGTTCTCATCACCACTGAATAAGGCTTGTCCTCGACTCGAATCAAAAGAGGTTCCTCCCCGATCAGTTCAAGAGAACGGGTCTCACAGGTTCCTTTCTTACACCGAAGTGCCTGGTAAAATTCAGTATTCCTTGCTGCACTCAATAGTTTTTGCTCCTTTTTCTTTGCTCTTTCTTACTATAATTCTTTCTTCTTCAGGAACAGGAGAAGGGACAGGCCTGCCCAAAATCTTTGTTACCGCAGCAAAGCGGGAAGGGCAGGCTTCAAAACAGGTCCCGCATCTTATGCATTTTTCCTGGTCAATTATATGAACCAGGTCCTTTTTGCCGTCAATCGCATCCACAGGGCATTTCCTCTTGCAAATTCCACAGGCCTGGCATTTTTCCCGGTCAATATAATACGAGGGGATTTCATTAAATAAATTTTCTATCTCTTCTATGGTATAAAGCTCATTATATTCTTCTTTATTATCAAAATGCTTTCCAAGCTTTTCATTTTTTGAAAGCTTGATATAGGGGATAAGCTTGATAACTTTTTCAAGCTTTGACTTTAATTTTTTTCTTTGTATTCCTTCTTTTTTACCAAGCGGTCCCAGCTCCTTTACCTGACTTGTAAAACTATCAGTAATTTTAGCCATAAGGATTCCGTCAGCGCCGGACATAAATTCGATTCTCAGCCTTTCCGGGTCCAGGCCTATATATTCCATTATTTTTTTGCAAAGATGCGTCATGTTTAATGCATCGTAATTTCCATGAGTTGTATAGTTGCATTCACCAAGGCGGCAACCACCGACAAACACCCCGTCCTGCCCGTTCAAGAAGGCCCTGAGTATAAATTTCAGGTCGACTCTGCCGGAACACATGACTCGAATAAGCCTGATTTCACTTGCATATTGCAGTCTGGAAACTCCAGCCAGGTCAGCAGCACCGTATGCTCACCAATGGCATACAAAACCTAATATGCTTGGTTTAAATTCAAGACCTGTACTCATCCGTTCTGATCTCCTTTATTAATCATCTATGGCTTTATTCATTTGTATACTTCTACACATCTTCAAGGTTTGCGTCAATTTATTGCATAATCTTATCTTTTTCAACAGCAGCATCAATCTGGCTCAAGAGTTCTTCGTCGGTAAAATGTTTCAGCACAATGGCACCTGTCGGACATTTAGCATTACAAAGGCCGTCCCCTTTACAAAGGACAGGATTAACAAGGGCTTTTTGGTTTTGCTTTTTACCATGAAACTCTATGGCGCCATAGGTACAGGCCTGAATACATGCACCGCAGGCAATGCACTTTTTATCATCTACCTCGCAAACAGAACCCGAGGCTATGACAGTATCTTTTGAAAGAAGTGTTAAAACCCTGCCGGCAGCACCATAAGCCTGGTTGATCGTTTCAGGTATATGCTTGGGATAGTGGGCCATCCCACAAAGGTATACACCATCTGCTGCAAACTCAACAGGCCTTAATTTCACATGGGCTTCTTTGAAAAAACCATCCGGACTCAGGCTTACTTTGAACTGTCCTGCAATTTCCATGGTTGATGCAGATGGAATAACAGCAGCAGCCAGGGACAGGACATCAGCATCCAGCTCAAGCCTCTGGCCAAGGATGGAATCTGGAACCGTGACCCTTAGTACAGACTTGCCCCCTTCTTCAACGGCTTCAACCTGTGGCTTGTCATCAGGGTCATAACGGATGAACCTTACTTCTTTATCAGAGGCTTCCCGATACGCATCTTCCCTGAACCCATAGGTCCTCATATCCCTGAAAAGGATATAGATATGCATTTGGGGGTTTATCTCTTTTAATTTCAAGGCGTTCTTCACGGCATGGCTGCAACAAACCCTGGAGCAATAATCTCTGTCTTTATTTCTGCACCCGACACATTGGATCATAACCAGGCTCTCGGCATTAACAATAGTTTCGTCCCTGTTTGCAATCTTTTCCCCCAGCTCGAGATGGGTAAACACATTATGGTTTTCCCCATAAAGATATTCAACAGGTTTATACTCATCCGCACCTGTTGCAAGTACGGATGCCCCATATTTTATCTTTTTAACCCGGCCTTCTGTTTTAACCAAGGTTTCAAAATTGCCCACATAACCTGAAACATCCTTTATGGTGGCTTCATGGGATACATGAATTAAGGGATTTTTATAGACCCTGCCTGTCAAATCATCCAGAAAGGATTGAACATCCAGTCCTTCCAGGGTGGTGTGAAGCCGCCTTGCCATTCCGCCCAGGTCTTTATTTTTTTCCAGTAAATGCACCTCATGCCCCTGTTCTGCTATGGAAAGCGCACATGTCATACCGGCTATGCCACCGCCAACTACCAGGGCCGTTTTGTTTACAGGCAGGTCAAACTCCTGTAAGGGCTCAAGATAGCAGGCCCTTGCCACCGACATCCTGATGATATCCTGTGCTTTTAAAGTAGCCTCTTCCTTTTGCCTGGAATGGACCCAGGAGCAATGTTCCCTGATATTTGCCATATCACAATAATATTGATTCAGTCCCGCCTCCCTTAGGGTGTCACGGAATAAGGGTTCAAGCGTTCTGGGGGAGCAGGCGGCTATTACCACTCGATTTAGTCCTTTTTCCTTTGCAAGGTCGGTTATTTCCTGGGCAGAATTGGTCGCACATGAAAAAAGCTGTTCCCGGGCATAGACAACATTGGGCAGGGTTGAAGCATACTCAACTGTAGAAGGGATATTGACTACGCTTGAAATATTAGCTCCGCAATGACAGACAAATACGCCTATTCTCGCCTCTTCTCCGGAAACATCTCTTTCTTGTGGATATATTCTTTCTTTGGCAAGCTTGTCCCGCCTGTAATCAAGAAGTTCACCACACTGGGCGCTGGCACCGCTCGCAGTAAAAACCGATTCCGGGATATCAGCGGGTCCCTGGAAAGCCCCGCTGACAAAAATCCCGGGCCTTGTGGTCTCAATGGGGTTGGAAGAATCCACCTTGCAGAATCCGTGTGAATTAAGCTTAATGCCAAATTTATCTTTCAGTCCCTCATAATCAGCAGGCGGGTTCAATCCAATGGATAATACCACCATATCGAACTCTTCCTCTTTTACTCCATCGCTGGGAGTTGCATATCGGACAAGCACATTTTCAGTCTTGCCAACCTCTTTTGCTATGGATGCATAGCTTCTTATAAACCGGACTTGTGGAAGTTTTTCCGCTCTCTTAAAGTATCGTTCAAAATCTTTGCCAAAGGAGCGGATATCATTATGGAATACCGTACATTCCGCCTTTTCATCATGATCTTTTGTCAAAATAACCTGTTTCTGGGTATAGGTGCAGCATACGCCGGAACAATAGCTGTTTTCTCCTTCTATAACCCGTCTTGACCCCACACACTGAATCCAGGCTATCTTTTTGGGGTGTTTTTTATCAGAAGGACGCAGCACCTCACCTTCGTATGGTCCTGTGGAAGATAAAAGCCTTTCATAGTCCATGCTGGTGATCACATTCTTAAACTTCTTGTAGCCATATTTATCATTTACCCCGGGATCAAACGGCTTAATGCCTGAAGCCAGGATAACAGCCCCTACATTTATATCAAGCTTACGCTTTGTCTGTGTGAAATCTATGGCATCTGCCTGGCAGACGCCCCTGCAAATATCGCATTTTTTTTCTTTAAGGAAAAGACAGCTTTCATCAATATAAGACACAAGGGGAATTGCCTGGGAAAAATATACATGCACAGCTTTATTCTTGGACATTTCCTGGTTAAATTGATCAGGATATTCCACAGGGCAGTATTCCACACAGGTTGTACAACCCGTGCATTTTTCCTCTATAATGTATCTGGGCTTGATTTTAAGACTAACCTTAAAGTCTCCTTGTTCCCCTTCTAACCCCTCAACTTCAGTAAATGTCAGAATCTCTATATTCGGATGCCGGCCGACCTCGACCAGTTTAGGTGAAAGAATTCACATGGAGCAGTCATTTGTGGGAAAAGTCTTGTCAAGCTGGGCCATATGCCCGCCAATGCTCGGTCCTTTCTCAACCAGGTAAACCTTAAACCCGGCAGTGGCAAGATCAAGAGAGGCCTGGATACCGCTTACCCCTCCACCAACAACCATTACGTCCCCGAAATTTTTATTTCCAAGACTTTGAATAAATTGTTGATTTTCTTCTTTTGACAATAATTTGTTTTCCACTTTCTATCTCCTATCATGTTTTTTGGGCCTGCAGCATCCGGGACGGCTGCTTAGTCTGATCTCTTCCCTAAAGCATATCATTGATTATTTCTGTAATGTCTTTAATTTCCATGGCATCTTCATACTCAAGGTTAAGCCGGCTTTCTTCAAAATTGGTGATGCAGTACGGGCAGGCGGTTACCAGGATTTCAGCCCCGGTCTGTCTTGCCTGTTTGAGCCTGAGATCGGAAAACCTTTCTTCTTTTGGGGTGTCCATCCAGATCCTGCCGCCGCCGCCGCCGCAGCAAAGACTGTTTTTGTCAGAATCTGACATCTCCACAAGTTCCAATCCTGAAATCTTCTTTAATACTTCCCTTGGTTCGTCATATATGCCATTGTGCCTTCCCAGGTAGCACGGGTCATGATAGGTCACTTTTTTTTCAAGATCACCTTTAAGTTCAAGCCTTCCCTCATTGATAAGATCAAGCAGGTATTGGGACATATGAACCACCTCAAAATTCACCATAAAATCAGGATATTCATTTTTAAAGGTATGAAAGCAATGCGGGGAAGAAACAATAATTTTTTTTATGCCATTATCGATAAACGTTTTGATATTCTCCCTGGCCAGGCGCTTAAATAATTCCTCGCTGCCTGTCTTCCGGATACTTTCCCCGCAGCAGTTCTCCTTTGAACCCAGTATTCCGAAATCAATGCCTGCGCTGTTAAGGATATTTGCCGTGGCAGCAGCAACCTTTTTCATCCTTGGATCATAACTTAAGTAACAACCGACAAAATATAAGGCTTCCATCCCTTCTTCATAAAGTTTCACAGGAAGTTCCTTTGCCCAGTCAGAGCGTTTTTTTCTCTCTCCCTGCAAAGGGTTGCCCTCGGAAATAAGGCTTGCCCTTGCAGTTCGGGCCGACCGGACAGAGGCTGGAAAAACTTCATACTCGGTCGCCACCCTGCGAAGTGCTACGCTTATGTCTATCTGTTTTACTCCCCTGGGGCAATGGGAAGGGCAATTCCCGCAGGTAGTGCAACGCCAGATATCTTCACCTTCAATCTCAGTTAAGCCAAAGGCAGCCTCCCGGATAATCCTGCGCATGCTAAAGGGCCTGACCTTATTCCATGGGCAGACAGTATCGCACAGCCCGCATTGGAAGCATAACTTAAAGACTTCTCCACCTGCCTGTTTTATCTCATCTATGACTTCTATGAAGGGGGCTATGGTCTCCACTTTATTTATCTATCCTTTTTTACCTTAAAATTCTAGTCCTTCTTTGACAACCGGGCAACACTATCCATTAATTTCTCAAGGCCGTATTTGCTGGCCAGTGATTCCAACCCGATCTCCAATTCTTCCCGGTCTTCTTTTTCATCATCTTCTTCTATTTCCTCTTCCCTTTCCTTGTATGTCAGGGCATCAACCAGGCACCACTTTACACAAAGGGGTTCTTCTTCTCCTTCACACATATCGCATTTCAGGGGAAGGCCGGAGTCAGGTTCTTTGAACTCGTCCCTGGAAGGGCAGGAAGCCCTGCAAAAGGAACACTCGTCATATTCTTTTCCGTCAATGGTGTACTTGTCCCTGCCTGCACATTCGGCCACAGCATATTCGCCCGCATATACAGGGACATAGACATCTCTTAACGGATCACGGACCACGCGGATACGGGATCTTGCAGGGTTATTGCTGCTGTATTTCGGTGCAGCGTGAAAACAAGAGCAGATAACCTCGCATGCCCGGCAGCCATTGCATTGGTTAACATCAATATTTATTGTTTTAATTATTTTCTTTTTTTTATCACCCAAGACTTACCCCCCCCCTCCAGTCTAATTTGTCTCTTTTCCGGCCAAAGCCTTTTTGGAAGAGGCATCTTTGGAAGGCATATCTTTGCCGTCCGTCAAGATACCCCTCTTTAAAAAATCTTCACTCACATAATCCAAATCCAGTTCATGCAGGGCTTCTTTGGTCGGGATACCGTCATTATTCCACCCCTTGAGTTTGTAATACCCATCCAGGAGATCGTTTTCAAGTTCGGGAAATCTTTTTTTCCAATGATTTTCAGGCGGCTTCTCATCTTTTCTTCTCATGCCCCTTCTTATATTGATCGCCCTGACAAGAGTCCTGTATCTTTTGGCTGCTTTTGTCAATTTTTCTTCATCCATATCAATCCCTGCCCCTGATGAGATAAATTTCGGGTAATTGTGGATATGATACGGGGGTTTTAATGGGAATGATGATAACCCGGCGCACTGGCCAAGAGCGTCATCAATGTAGTGCATCCTCTCCTGCCAGTCAACAATCTCACAAGTCATTTCAACCGTCGGGTAATATGGAATCGAATTTTCTCCGCGCAGTTCCCAGTCCAGGAAATATTGCTTGAATTTTTCATCAGGGACCTGTATCCAATCCTTTACAAATTCTTCCCTCTGCTCTCTTGTCGGAAAAGGTGCCTGGGGAAACTGCCCTTCAATCTGGGTAATATTCATCTTTTCGCCGGTGGAATACATCAAAAAATAGATGGGATTCAGCATGGAAAGTTTTAGAGGCAGCTGCTCATGTTTCTTAATATTATTATGGGCGTAATTTTCTGCTCCGTTACCAATCTCTTTGGCCGCCCAATACGTGCCATTGGCCAGGACGTCTCCTATCCCTTCCCGCCTTACAATTTTATCAAGCAAATAGTAGAACCTGCCTTCGTTGTCCTCTGGCATTCCGGGGAAATCTTTTTTGGTTAAAATACCGTTTTCCAGAAGCTCAAGTGCAAATGCCATAACCTGCGGGGCTGAAAACCCGTCCACCCCATACTCTGTTGCACGCTGGGCTATTTTTAAACCAAAATCCAGGTCTGAAAATGCTCCCATTGTATAGGTAAGTTTGGTAAAACATTTCATCATGTATGTAGGAAACCCGGGCATGGAAATCGTTGCCCCGCATTTCATGGGACAGTTAAAGCAACTGATCAGCCTTGTCCTGGCATTTTCCATTGTCTTTTTCCACTGTTTTTTGACATCTTCGGTCCAGAAACCTTTTCGCCGCGTGCGTGAATTTCCCCACATGAAATTCTCGGTATGCCACTTTTCATCATGAACTTTCATCTCCTGGGGCGAACCAAGTCCTGACAGGATGGCCATTACACCCGGAATTGGGTTTTCTTCCCGGAATTTTATATATTCCAGAACTTCGTTGCAAAGCCCCATGTATTCCTCTGGCCGGGCAACATTGATGTCCTTTGTTCCGCGAACAACAATGGCTTTAACCCCTTTGTCGCCCATGACAGCCCCTATCCCGCCCCGGCTGGCACTGGATCTGCCCTGCTCAATGGAGGCATAATAAACCCTGTTTTCACCAGCCATGCCAATGGCGGCCACCTGTGCTTTTGGCTGATTCAGTTCCTTTTTGAGGATTTCTGCTGTTTCAATAGAACCTTTACCTTTTAAATGAGAGGCATCGCGTATTTCTACATTGTCATTATTTATCCACAAATAAACCAGGTCAGGGGACTTGCCGCGAAGGATCACTTTATCGAAACCCGCATATTTTAATTCAGGTGCCCAGAACCCCCCCATCATTGAAAATGCCATCAACCTGGTCTGGGGAGAAATAGTGGAAACAATAGTACGGTTGCAGCCGGTAGCAGGTGTGCCGCATAAAAGCCCGGCGCCGAATATCAGCAGATTGTCAGGAGAAAAGGGTTCAACTTCAGGGGGAACCCTGTCCCACAGTATTTTGGCGTTAGTGCCCAGGCCTCCCAGGTAAAGCCCGGTTTCTCTTGGGTCAGTCGCTACCTTTTCGATGTTTCCCCGGGACAGATCAATTTCTAAATTAAACCCTGTCTCTGCGTACCTCATTTTTTTCCCCTTCTATATATCCATGCCATAAGTTCAGGGCCAGCAAGCCTTTAATACCGGATGAAAAAATTATCTTTATCACTCGGTACAATGTGACTATATATAAGCTATATCATAACTACGTGTCAAGAAAAAATCTAAGCTTTTTCAGAACCTGTTTTATTTTTTTTAAAACCGCTATGGCTCTCATTTCACTTGTTAAACAGGACGCTCATGATCATGCGCAAGCCAGGCGGCAGGCAGGCAGGGGGAGGTGAGAGGGTTAATAAAAATCAAATATCCAGCTCAAGATTTATCATATCACCTTTCTGGAAACCCAAGTTGTTAAAAAATTTCAAGAGAACCCAGTCCCGCCGCGTTACAAACGTGGTTATTGTATCCACACCCAGTTTCTTCAAGTTATCAGTCATTTCAGCGAACAGGCTCCTTGCAATGCCTTTCCTTTGGTAGTCAGGGTCTACACCAATGGTATCAACCCATCCAATGTTTTCAGGAACACCATACTCCCACCTGCTTGCACCACCTATAATAAAACCTGCGACCTTGCCGTCCAATTGGGCGACAAGACAGGAAAACTGCGAGCGTTTTTCCAGTGACTCAAGCTTCATTTCCCAATATTGGGGCCTTGGTTTTCCCAGAACCTTGATGTCTATTTCAACTATCCGGTCCAGATCCGAGGGAGCCATTGTTCGAATAACAGGTGAGCCAGAAGATCCATTACTCATATTACCCTCCTCATTTATTTATAGAATCAATTTTTAATAAAATTATTCACCAGGAAACATGCAAAGTTTATCATATAAAATCTGTCATGTCCAAAAACCGTGGATTTATTTTAACATTTCACCACTTTAACTTTTGTCCCTATCCATTCAGGCGGCAGGTAAACCCTTCCACTGTTCCCACTGGAATTAACAGTTTTTTCAATCATTTCTTCACCATAGATTTCAAATTTCACCTTGCGGCGGGAATAATCATCTTCATATCCATCATTTTTTTCATTGTCAACCGGCATGACGCTCAAACTCCTGTTGCAAACTTTAAGAATAAGACATAGCTCAAGCTATTATTTAAGTACTAAATAGTTATATTGCAGCTATATGTCAAGAATTTATTTAATTTATTTAGTATAGGTCATCATCTAATAAATAAGGGCAGGGTGTCATATATTTGGAAAACAAGAAAAAAATTAAGATAGTTAACTTGAACTGATATTTATATATTAGTTGATATATCAACTTTATTGTAATTTTACCATGTCAGGGTAAAAAATCTGGTACCCGTTGAGGCAATACTGCCTTGACGCTTTTGCCATGTGATTAATAAATAACCATATTATAGCTATATGTCCTATTAGGTTTGAACTTAGCCAGACACTGCCTCTTTTTTGCCTTTAAAGAATAGTTGATATATCAACGGCATAGTTTCTTTTTTTATTTTCCAAATCCAATTTTTTCCTTGACATGGTTTCTTTCTTTTAAATATAGTTACTTATTATAGCTGATTTATAGTTACATTGTAACACTATTACTTAATTTTCTGTGAAAGGAGGTGAAACCCCGGCTAAAACGAATAGTTGCATTTTTCAAATCACAGGGTCTCAAGTTAATTTTTGGCTCCGTTACAAACACTTTTAGGAGGTCAACAAAATGAAAAGAATCACCTTTCTGACTTTTTTGTTTTTTTGTTTCAGTGCATTTTTTGTTTTCAACGCAAGTGCAAAAACCCAACTCACCTACGCCAACTTTTTTCCCCCGACACATATTCAAAGTAAACTTGCAGAAAGCTGGTGCAGAGAAGTAGAAAAAAGAACCAACGGCGAAATCAGTATTAAATATTTTCCTGCAGGCACCTTGTTAAAAGCCCCTCAAACTTATGACGGCGTTGTTCAGGGGATTGCAGATATCGGTATGACTGTTCTTGCTTATTCAAGGGGACGTTTCCCGGTGGCATCCGCCATTGACCTTCCGCTGGGCTACAAAAGCGGCGTACAGGCAACAAGGGTCGCCAATGCTGTTTTAAACAAATTCCACCCCAAGGAATTTAATGATTCAAAAATTATGTTTCTCCATGCTCATGGCCCAGGACTGATCCATACCCGCAACAAACCTGTTTACACCATGGCAGACCTGAAAGGCCTTAAACTCAGAGGAACCGGAACAAGTGGCCTCGTCGCCGCCGCCCTTGGTGCCTCTCCTGTTGGTAAATCCATGAGAGAATGCTACCAGATGCTTCAAAAAGGCGTTGTTGACGGATCACTCCATCCAATGGAATCAAATAAAGGATGGAAACTGGGCGAAGTTGTTCATTACCTGACTTTGAATTATTCAACAGCCTATACCACCACATTTGCTGTTTTCATGAACAAAGACAAATGGAACAAATTGACCCCGGCCCAGCAGAAAACCATAAAAGATATCAATGCAGAATGGTCTGTAAAACATGGCGAAGCCTGGGATGCTGCTGACAAAGCAGGTCTTGCGTTCTTTAAATCCAAAGGCGGAAAAGTGATCACCCTTTCTGACGCTGAATCCAAAAAATGGAAAGCTGCTGTTGCTCCTGTAATCGATGGATACATCAAAAAAGCAGATGCAAAAGGCATTGACGGAAAAGCTGTTGTGGATTTCATCAAAGCCAACATGTAATAATAAGCATTAACTCATCAATAAATGACCGGCCTTTTTGTATTAAAGCCGGTCATTTATTGATATGGATTTAGTTTATAATCAGGATATTTTATGAGCATTTTTTCCAAAGGACTGGACAAATTTTCCGGTCTGTTAAAAGTAATTGGCGGTGTTGCCCTGACCGGCATGATGCTGCTGACTGTTGTTGATGTTATCGGCCGTTTTTTCAAGCATCCTATCTTCGGCTCTGTTGAACTTGTCGGTTTCCTGGCCACAATTGTGGTTGCCGCGGCCTTACCTTATACCTATAAGGTTGATGGTCACGTTGGCGTGGAAATCCTGGTACGCCTGCTGTCTGAAAAAACACAATTGATCATTGATATTTTTACCCGCACATTAAGCTTTGCCCTTTTCAGTATTGTGACCTGGCAGATGTTTCTTTATGCCAGGGACATACACAAGACAGGAGAAGTCTCAATGAACCTTGAGTTTCCCATTTATTACATTATATATCTGCTGTCTTTCGGGTTATTTATCTTTTCTATTACCATACTTGAGTCTATTTTTAAAAACATTAAGCAATTGAAAGAATTAAAAACAAAATGAGTCCAACTATTATTGGCATAATCGGTGTTGTAATCATGATCCTTTTGTTTCTGACAAGAATGCCTGTTGCATTTGTCATGGCCATAGTAGGCTTTGTTGGATTCAGTATAATGATCACCTCTAATGCAGGCCTGGTTCTTTTATCCAGAAATGTGTATGAAGTTTTCGGATCATACGATTTGACAACAATCCCCTTATTTATCCTCATGGGGCAACTCGGGTTTAACTCGGGAATCAGCAAGCGTCTTTATGATGTCGGTTACAAATTCCTGGGAAGCACCAGGGGTGGACTTGCCATGGCAACAGTCTCAGCATGTACGGCCTTTGGTGCTGTATGCGGTTCCAGCCCTGCCACAGCAGCTACCATGGCTACAGTTGGTCTTCCAGAGATGAAACGCTACAATTATGCTGATGAACTTGCTACGGGCTGTGTTGCATCCGGCGGCGGAATCGGCATGATCATGCCCCCAAGTGTAGTCCTGATTATATATGGTATCCTTACTGAGCAATCCATAGGAGCATTATTTGTTGCCGGGATTTTTCCTGCCCTGCTTGTCACCATTCTTTTCATAATTTCCATTTATATTAAGTGCCGCATTAACCCTGAACAGGGACCCTGCGGTGAAAAATTCACCTGGGCGGAAAAATTCAAGGCTTTACTGGGCTTAGGTGAAACCCTGGCAGTATTTACCCTTGTAATCGGTGGTATCTTCATCGGTCTTTTTACGCCGACAGAGGCGGCTGCAATCGGTGCTTTCGGTATTCTTATCATTGCGGTCGTCAGAAAGCAGATCACCTGGGCCGGATTTTACAAATCCTTAAAGGAGACATTAAGAACATCGTGCATGGTGATGATGCTCATTGCCGGTGCTGTTATTTTTGGAAAATTTTTAGCCGTCACAAGAATACCCTTTGAAATAGCAGGGTGGGTCAGCAGACTTCAAATGGCACCCTACCTGGTCATGGCGGTTATCATCATGATATACTTCTTTGGCGGGTGCTTTATGGACGCCCTGGCTTTTGTCACCTTGACCGTTCCTATCTTTTTCCCGGTTGTCATGGGACTTGGCTATGACCCCATCTGGTTTGGTATTATCATCGTTATGGTAACTGAAATGGGGGTTATTACACCGCCGGTCGGCATTAACGTGTATGTCGTCTATGGGGTTGCAAAAAATGTATTGGAACAAGAAATCCCTCTGGAAAAAATATTCAAGGGAATTTTTCCTTTCCTCCTTGCTGTTATTGTGGGTGTGATCATCCTGATCATCTTCCCGGAAATCATACTCTATCTGCCCAACCTCATGTATTGACCAGGATTGAAAAAATTTCACGCCCCCATTTGGACCAGGTTCAAATGGGGGTGTTTTTTTGTCTTATTTAAATATTTCCCTGACCTTTTCAGGGTAGAACCAGATTCTGTCCGTATCCTCATACAAGTTTCTCATTTGTTTTTCAATAAGCAGTCGTTTCTCCTCAAATTCTCCCCTGCCAAGTTCCGGCAGAACACTGATGGCATCTCCGAACCTTATAATAACGCGGGAAAAAGGCTTTGGAACCATAAACCTGTCCCAGCTTTTGAACACCCATTTGTTCTGGGAGGATGTAATTGTCGGGACAATGGGAAGGTCAGCTGCCTGGGCAATTTTAAGCAACCCTGGTTTGACAATGCCAAAAGGTCCTCTCGGACCGTCCACAATATGACCTATTTTATAATTTAAAAACGCAAGTTCCTTGACTTTCTGCAAGGCTTTTTTCCCACCCCGGGAAGATGACCCCCTGACAGGATACCACCCTAAGGCATCCACGGCCCTGGCAATAAGTTCGCCGTCCAGGCTCTTACTGATCATAATGGCAATGGGTTTACGCGTTGAGAAAAACGTAATCCCGGGGAAAAATCGCTGGTGCCATGAAGCGTAAATAAGACCTTTTTTGCTGAGTAAAACATCTGTTTCTTTTTTTTGATCCAGGATCCTGACCCGGTAGGTAAAAAAAATAAGTTTAACCATGAAAAGCCCGGCATAGGGTAAAACGTACCGATACAATATATGCTTGAATTTTTCCTTGATCATGTGACCCAGCCTTTTTTATTTTCCATCTAAGGGAATATTCAATAGGTCAGATGGATTTAACAGACCAACTGTGCGCAAAGCTTGTTATAACTGAAGGTTTCTCCTGTACTCGGTACCGCAACCCCTGTCTCTGTTTGTCCCCTTTCCCAGGGGCTCTTGGTTATTCAGATCAGATACTGTCCCAAAGATCCAGTGCATCAATGCCTGAACTTTGTGTTAAAAGGGATTCATATTCATATACAAGTTTTGAAAGCTCATTGAACCGCTCATTATATTGATCCATACAATCTTTCATTTCCGGGCTCCAGGCAAGGGGAAGACGATACATAACGGTTCCTTCATTTTTTTCCCAGTTTTTATCTGTATCAAGTCCGTGGCTTATTAGAAGTTCACCAACCGGAGATAATATTTTTTTTACAGGTTTTTCAAAAATACCGGGGCCTTTGTTTTTTTTTGCAAGGTATTGGTCTATTGGAAAATTTTCTGCACTAAGGCTTTGTTCCGTATGGCGCCAGAGTTCCGGTCGATTGATAATCTTTTCAACAAGATCCGAGACATTGTCGATCATTTTGTTTACATGGCTCTTTATAGGCGTAAGTCCTGCTTTCCCAAGAGCCATTGTCTTTTCAGGGTTTGATGAAATAGCAAAGCGGACTTTGCCCTCAATGCTCCTTGCAGCAAATCGTTTGCATTCAACCAGGAATTGCTGTTGTAAAAAATCAAGTTCAATCTTTTTGCTGTCAATTTCGAAAAGTTTTTCTTTAACATCCCTGGCCATTTAATGCCTCCTTCAGATAAGCAAGGTATAAAATCATATCATAATCTTTGTTTCAAAAATTTTTATTTTTGTATCTGTATATCTTTAAAAACCTATATTAATCAATCATTATTTTCAGGTTTGATTTTCTTGACAGAAGTTCATACAAATCATAGGTATAAAGACAAAGACGATTAAAAGGATAAAAAATTTCATGGTGTATGTTTTACAATCTAAAATTAAATTTAAAAAAGGCTGTGACAAGGGATTCACATTGATTGAAATGGCCATGGTCATGGTGATTGCAGGAATTATTATTTCAACCATTATGACAGTGATGCCGGCTATTATCAAAGCTGGAAAAATAAAACAGGCCCGTGCCATGCTTGCAAAATATGATTATGCACTTCAGGGCTATGCCATAACCAATTTCAGGCTGCCGTTTGCAGATTCAAGCGGGGACGGCCTTGAAAACAATAATGTTTTTATCGGGGATTTGCCTTATTTAACCCTGGGATTATCCAACGGGAATGATGTCTGGGGAAACAGGATCAAATATGCGGTGTATGGCAGGACAGGCAATCCTTACAACCTTACGGACACATCAGATAAAGCAACACTTTGTGCCGCGCTTTCGGCCATCTCCGGGTTTGATTCAAATATAGTTTATACCACATCTTCTAATAATTGCGCAGGTGCCAATGCCGGTAATTCGGCAAACCAGGCCTATGCCGTTTCAAGCGGCGGTCCAAAGGACCTTGACGGGAATAATGGTTTTTTTGACCTCTGCACGGGAACGTCAGGTGCCGGGTTTAATGCAGACAATAAAATCCAGGCACTTGATTATGATGACCTTGTAAGATCTTTTTCCCTTGTGGAACTTGCCCAGAAAAATTGCGGCCCTTAAAAATTACATGGCGCCAAGGTTTCCCACAAGGTCGTAAATCGGCAGAAACAGCCCGGCCATAATAACAGCGAACATGATGCCTGCCACGACAAGAACCAGGGGTTCAATCATTTTTCCAAGACCTGCCACAAGGGTTGTAAGTTTTTGCTTATAATCCCGGGCAATATAGCTTAACTGGTGAGGAAGGGTTCCGCTTATTTCTCCTATATTGATCATCCTGCATATGAACCCCGGAAAAACACGGGCCCTTGTGAATGAATCGCAGATACTTGCCCCGGCTCCTAGGTTAGTTTTAATTTCTCCAAGTTTAATGCGATAGATTTCGTTTCCCACTGATTCCTCAAGAATTTTTACTGATTGGATAATATCAATCCCGGCATTTAAAAGGAGCGAAAAATATTCTGTGATAAAAGCCAGGGATGAGGCTTGAATCAGGGTGCCTGCAACGGGAATCTTTAAAAAAACACCATCCAGGATTTTTTTAAAGGGTTTAAAGTTTTTGTACAGCATCACGGTTAAAACACCCAAAAGGAAGGAAAAGACTATTATTTCAAAAAAATACGTCTGGACAAATTTTGAAATGGCGATAATAAAAAGCGTCAGGGGCGGCAGGGTTACATCCATATCTTTAAAAAGACCTACAATTTTCGGGACAACATAATAAAACCAGAAGATCATTCCGCCTCCCATGGTTACAAATACAAAGAACGGGTACAACAATGCCTGTCTGGTGTCACTGATAATTGCCTGGATCCTTGTTAAATGGTCTGCTGCATCTTTCAGCCGGTCATCCAGGGTTCCTGATTCCTCACCGATCCTGATGAGATACATGGCTGTTTTTGGAAAAATGTGGCTTTGACGTTCAACAGCAGCGGAAAAACTGCTGCCCTGCCGGATATTTAATATCATGTCGTTGACATTACTTTTGAAATCAGACCGGTCCGAGCCCGCAGCCGACTCTTCAAGTGCTGTTGCAAGGGGCATTCCCGCTTTGATCATCATAGAAAGGTTATTAAACCATTCTGCAAGAAATTTTCTTTCAATTTTTCTATGAATGCCTGTTTTTAAAAACCTGAAAATAAATGAAGAGAAAACACCCATTTTCTTTACAAAAATTGTAGTATTTTCACCGCCTTCCAGGTACGAGATAACAGAAAGAATGTCTTCGTACGGAAGGGATACAATACCTGAGACGACCTCTCCTGAAGGCTTCATCATCTTGTATCTGAAATAATTCATAAGGCTTTTTTATACCTGTTTTAAATTGCCGATCACGCGGACAGCTTCTTCTATGCTTGTGATACCCATTTTGGTTTTCTGGGCCGTGACGTCGAAAATATCCCGGAACCCTTTATCCTTTGCTGCTCTGGTAACCTCGTTGAGCCCCTCTTCTGCTTCAATCATTAAGGACAATTCAGAATCAAGGCTTAAAAATTCATAAACAAGGGTTCGGCCGAAATACCCTGAGTTATTGCAAAGGTCGCAGCCTTTCCCCCGGTACAGCTTGTCAATGGTTGGGTCTTTCAAGTATTCAAGCTCCCATTGTTCAGGGGTATATTCTTCCTTGCAGGACCGGCATATGCGCCTGATGAGCCTCTGGCTTACAACGCCGATAAGGGAATCGGAAATCATATATGGTTTTATCCCAAGATCCCGGAGGCGCGGAATCGCACCAATTGCACTGTTCGTGTGAAGGGTGGACAGCACCAGGTGACCTGTGCTGGAAGCTGAAATTGCAGTGCCGGCTGTTTCAGCATCCCTTATTTCACCCACGAGAATAACATCAGGATCATGTCTTAAAAAGTGGCGGATGGCAGAAGAAAAAGTATATCCTGCTTTTTCATTAACCTGGGTCTGCCTTAAAAGGGACATATTGACCTCAATCGGGTCTTCAACCGTAAGAACATTTTTTTCAAGCAGGTTAAGGCACCTGATACCGGAATAAAGGGTTGTAGACTTACCGGAACCTGTGGGACCGGTTAATAGAATAATTCCAAAGGGCTCGTTAAACATTTTCTTTATACACTCGATATCCTGGTCAAAAAATCCCAGTTCTTTCAGGCCCATAAAGGATCGGCTCACAGGAAGCACCCTTAAGACCATATTTTCCCCATAGGGAGATATTTCCGTTGACACCCTGAATTCGTATCTATTGCTCAGGACTGATTCTGAAAACCGGCCGTCCTGGGGAACCCTTTGCTCTGCTATATCCATGTCCGCTTTCATTTTCAAACTTGATACAAGCCTTCCAATGGAAGAAGGCAATGCCAGCACGGACTGCATGACTCCGTCAATCCTGAACCCGATATTAAGGGTCTGTTCCATGGGACGCAGATGAATATCAGTGGCACGCATTTTTATGGCAAGATGAAGGATGTGCCGGGTAAGATTATCCATGCTTCTTGCCATCTCAGCGTCATGGGACAAAAGCTTTACTTCCGACTCAATCGCCTGCTCAACAGGGTTTTCAAGAAAATAGTAAAATTTATTAATTGCATTGATAATTTTGCTTTTCTCAGCAATATAAAATCTTGGGGTAAGCCCGGTATTCCTACTGACAAGCTGGCCGATTTTGAGATTATTTAAATTGCTGACAGCAATGTCGGTATATTTTTCATCCACGTTATAGGGCAGAAAAATATTATTCAGGCACAGTTTCTTATTAAAAAGCTTTAAAAGCCTTTCATCGGGGAGCAGTTCGTCCACATCAACATAAGGCACATTTTCCTGCTTTGACAATACTGAAACAACATCCATTTCAGTGGCAAAGCTCAATCTTTCCAATACCTCTCCAAGCATTTCCTTTGTTATTTTCTGCTCTTTTAAGGCAAATTGAATATGCGCTTCGTTAATAATCCCTTTTTCCTGCAAAAGCATTCCAATCGGTTTGGTTTTTTTAGGCTCATCCATGGTCAATATCCTTGATTATTTATAAGGCAAGTCTGTCATTTTTCCATATCTGCCAGGGCAAAAATTGTTTCCGGGTCAGGAAAACCTGTAACAGGCAGGCTGCTCAGCCTTTGAAACTCTTTTACACTCTTCATTATTATTTGTCCAACAATACCGTCAATATTATAATCATACAAATGAACCCGGACTAACAGGCGTTGAAGGTCTTTTATTTCTTCCGCCCTGTACCCGGTATAGAATTTTACTATTTTAAGCCCGGGTTTCCAGAAAAGGTAGAATCCTGTTTTCCCGGTATCAGGATCAATGCTTGACAGGATATCATATTTTTGTCTTACATGAGTTGATACGGCATTAAGCCTGATGAGTTGTAACCCTGTCCTGTCAAAAATAAGTTCCCCTATATCTTTCAGCTTTTTCCGGTTTAATGCCTGCTGGAATTGAATGGAAAAAGATTCCAGGCCATAGGCTGAAAGAAAAGATGCAACTGAGTCTGCTACAAAAGTTTTTATTTTTTTTTTATTGTCTTTATTATTCTTTAAAAGAGTATTGGAAACAGGGTTTTGGACTATTGCAATATTGCTTTTTTTTGTTGCTTTCTTTTTTTTATTGCTTGAATGATAATAAAAAAAGGCTGTTCCCGCCCCTGTTCCGATAATAATGAGAACAAGCAAAAAAAGAGTGAACTTAAAAAATAAACCCGTATTTTTTCCTGCCGGGATATCAAAATCAAGCTCTTTGTCGGCTTTTGAAATAAATCCGGGTTTAATTGTATGCGTATTATTCAAAAACGCCTGGTGCAGCGCCTGGTCCATGAGAATATTAAGTTTGCGAAGGTTGCCCGATGTTAATTTATAAAGGTTTTTAAGAGTGTCTGGCCTTACTGTGATCTTACCTTGATCCCCTGCCATATTCAATTTAAATTGAATATACTTTTCAATTTCAGTCTTTTTTAACGGGATGGGATTCTGCCGTATTGCCACCCGGCTTTTAAGCTGTCGAAGCTCATGGCAATTGAGTTTGTCTAAAAGTTCAGGCTGGCCTACCAGAAGAATCTGGACAAGTTTTTCACGGTCCGCCTCAAGATTGGATATCATCCTGATCAGCTCCAGGCTTTCAATGCTGAGGTTCTGTGCATCATCTATGACTATGGCGCAGTTGATACCGGCTTTGTTTTTTTCCAGTAAAAAATCATTAAGGCCTGTCATGAGTGTTGAAAGGTCATCCCCGGTATCTTTTGTGGGCATGCCAAAATCCCTGATAATTTCCTTAAGCAGGTTTTCTCCCTGGAAAAAAGATTGGAGGATGAGCGACGTTTCAACATCCTGCTCTTCTAACACCTGGATAATTCTACGGCTCAAAGTTGTTTTGCCAAGTCCGACTTCTCCTGTTAAAAGCATAAAGCCTTTTCTTGAAAGAACTGCCTGGATAAGTTTTGTAATGACGATGTCATTATGCTGTGAAATGTAAAAATCAGTGTTGTCCGGGGCCACGGGGAAAGGATTGTGTGAAAGCCCTAAAAACTCCAGGTGTTTTCGGAAATTATAATTCCCAGATACCTGCATAGCAGTCCTTGTCCTTTTGGAATTTCCCTCTAAATTTACCCTTGTTCCTGCCTAATTTTCCGTCTATGTTTTTATCTAACATGTTAAATGTTGTTTTGGAAAGCCCGTAAAGAATGATCTTTTTTTCAAAGCACATTAAAAAAACATCCCGGTGTTTTGAAAATTCTTTGTCAAACATCTGGTATATATAGGCGTGGCGGGTATTTGATCGGGGCACTTTAATGGAAAGCTTTCCCATGAGCTTGACCAGGTTGTCCATGTACTCCATACGGTTTATGCCTGTGAAACGGGGCAGTGCAAGGTCTTTTGAAGAAAGTATTGTTAAAGCGGTTTCCCATTTGAGAAGATAATTATAGTAAAAGTTCAGATCTTTTGAATAACGGACAGCTTTTATGCCTGCCCCTGCTGCAATGATTATAAAAACCACATAAATAAAAAAAGAAGTCAAACGATTAGTTTTCTTTGCAAAACCGGGCATAAAATCTCCGCTTGATCCAATTTGTGTCTACAGCCTGTTGATAAGATCATCTATCATGCTCCGGGAAGGATAGAGTTCCTTTAGCTTTATCAGCCTTTGCCTGGCCCTTGCAAATTTTTTCTCCCTGATTTCAATGATTGCCATATTAATACCTGCATCAAAGTCGTTTTTTTCTTTTGCAAGCACTTTATTTAAAAGCTTTCTTGCAAGACTATAATTATTTTGCCTTATTTCCATGAAGGCTTTTAACTTTAAATAATAAGGGCTGTTATTTCCTTTTTCCTTTTCAAGTTTTGCAAGAAGCCTGTATGCACCGGCATTGTCATTTTCTTCAAAAGCCTGTTCAATATCAGTTGCAAGCATTGCAATATCAGAAACTTTCCGTGTTCTCTTCTTTTTTGCAAGCCTTAGAACCTCTTTTCGGGCCTGGTTTTTTTTCTCCCGGGAGACTTTTTTTACCACGGCTTCAGGGCGGGTGTCTTTTTCCGGGTTTAAGGGCTTAAGGGCTTTTTGGGGCAAAGATACCAAAGAAGGCTTATTAAAGTTTTTCAAAGAAGGCAGGAAAAAAGTTTTTAAAGGTTCAATACCGGTTTTTCCCTTTGTTTTATTTATAAAATATTCAGGCACTTTAAATTTTTCAGGCTTTTTGGATGACAGGCCCTGACCTGGCACGGTATCACGGCTTTGGATGATTTCAGGCCCTTTGGGGAGTTCACTTCCAGGAGGGGGGACCGGCATGCCGCCTGTATCGGGCAAAATATCATTTCCCGGCATGGGTTCCTCGTGGGAATGCTGGACAACAACGGCTTTATCGCTCGCAGAATCAAGGCGGTTTTTTAAAAAAGATAAAGAATAAAAGCTTAAAAGCCCGAATCCTGCAATGATTGTAACAGCAAGCAAGACTCCCTTTGTCGAAAAAATAAACTTTTTAAAGGTAAGAATATTTTTCGGATGTTGAAATCCTGCCCCCGGCAGGTCTTCCCGGCCTGAAGATTTCTGTTTCAAATCTTTAAGTTTCTGGAATATAATGCTCATGCCGACCTTTAAATGATTCTCACATTTAAAACAATTACAAGTTCTTTGCGCTCTTTGCTAACATAATCATTTTGAAACAAATACCCCAATACCGGTATTTTAGATAACAAGGGAACACCTTTGTCCCTTTTGACATCCTCGCTGCTGATCAGCCCTCCCAGGATAACAATATCCCCGTCATTGACGGAAATTGTGGTGCTGATTTCCTTTATGCCGACCTTTGGCAGAGAAATGGTTACACCGCCCCCTACACTTTCAGGATGGCTGATGGATTCAGTATCAACATCACTTTTAACAGGATTGATCAGAAGATTAATTTTCCCTGAAGGTTCAATAAAGGGGATAACGCCCAGAATCAGTCCGTCAAACACAGTGGAGACTTCAACCTGGGTTTTTTCCGTCTGCCCGAGGTCGGTTTTTTCTATTGTGGTTTCCACGCTCTTTTTATAGGTGATTGAATTTCCGACGCTGATAACGGCAGGGCATCCATGTTTTACCCGGATGGTTGGGTTGGATACGATTTTCACCTTGCCAAAGGTTTCCAGCGCTGAAATCACGGAATTGAAGGTAAACGAGCCGTTATAGCCGTTAAACACAAGGCCGTTGGTTAAGTCCCACGCCACCTTGGATAATTTTATGGAGGATGCTGACGAACTTGCCTTGATAAGGTCCCAGTCTATTCCATATTCAAACCCTTTGGACAGAGTGACTTCAATAATTCTTGCCTCAATTAAAATTTGGCGGGACAGCATTTCTTTAAAATGGTTCAACAGTTTTGCAACGGTTTTTACAATGGAGGGTTTGTCCTTTATATAAAGGCTGCCTGATAATTTGTTTATGGATAAAATACCTTTTTCAGATTTAACTTTCTTGATCATTTCTTCAAGAATAATATAGGGATTTGCCTTTTGCGCGCCCTTGCCGGTCATGGTCACACTGCCGGACAACCCGGATGCAGCTTTAGTTCCACCGCTGCCAAGGACATCCCCCCCGACATCAAAGCCCATCTCAACATTGGTATCAAGAAAATTTAAGGAAAAAAACTGCTCGGCCCAGGGTCTGATCCTGATAATATTTCCATCAATTTTATAATCAAGGTCAAACTGCTCTGTCAGCTCTTTTAACACCTTTTTTGCAGGCACATTCTGGAAGTCAAGGGTGA